>JAZUMA010000015.1:0-120667 GCA_045603405.1 Alphaproteobacteria bacterium
GTACGCCTCGCCCGTAAATCTGACTATTGGCATACTCACCCTTATTATTAGCTGTTTCTAATAACAACCATGCTACATTCTGCGCAGAAAGCCATGGATAATATCCGTTAATTAACGCTATACTTCCAGAAACAACCGGTGCTGACATTGATGTACCATCTTTAGCAATAACACCTTCTTTTAGAGCTATCGTCGATATCACATCCGTTCCAGTAGCCGCAAGACAATATCCGCTAGCCGCTCCGCACCAATTCGCATAAGAAGCAACTTTTCCGGAAGGTGCAGTATCATCAGCAGTATATGTACTCAAAGCTGTCACAGCTATATATGGAGCCTCATATTCGCCTGGCCCATCATAACCATAAGAAGAAAGATCTAGCATGCCCATTGCTGCCTGCGCTCCTGCATCTTTAGCAGAATTATTACCGGTTGACTGCACCCATACTGCTTTATTTTTTGCCGCATATGCGTACGCAGATAACACATTTCGCGGATTAGAATTAAGTACTGTCGGATTAGATGCCTTTGTTGAAGAATAAGCCCAACTGTTATTTAATACGCGCACACCATTATCAACCATGGTTTTAACCATTGGCAATAATGATGAACGATAATCCCAACTGGCTGAATAAATCTCGGCATTATCAAAAGCCACACCATGCATACCGCTATCATTTTTTTTGGCACCGACAATTCCTGAAACATGTGATCCGTGATTTAAATCACGAATAAAATCCCACCATGTTGCATAACCATTATTTGCCAAATTTAAACCGGAATCAGAAACACCTGGTCCTCCGGCCCCACCCCCATTTATTAACGTAAATTGATTAAAAAGAAGACCATAATTTCCGCTCAACAACTCTTCTAACTCAGTCTTTTCCAAATTGCCAAACGGTGAATACTTTACCTCACTACCATAAGTTATGGCTGCAATTAAATAATATTTATTGTTTCTTTCTAAAACATAAAACTGCCTATTTCCTTTCGCATAACCCCATGTATTTGCCGCCGAATTAAAACTATTACCATCATATTCACCAACAATATCCAAATCATTATGGTGATACACACCGGTATCAATCACCCCGACTTTAACTTTAGCTAAAGCTTTATCTTCATTATTAACAACAAGATTACCATCTTCATCTTGCTTATAAATAACACTATATGCATCTGCAGCATGAACTGCATCCAAGAAATTTCCTTTTTTATATTCATCTGTTTGAAAAAAAGCAGCAGAAACAGGTCTTAAATTATCTTGTCCGTCACCGGGAGTATTTCCGCCTTGTCCATCACCGGGTGTATTTCCGCCTTGTCCGTCACCGGGAGTGTTTCCGCCTTGTCCATCACCAGGTGTATTTCCGCCTTGTCCGTCACCCGGAGTATTTCCGCCTTGTCCGTCACCCGGAGTATTTCCGCCTTGTCCGTCACCAGGTGTATTTCCACCATGATCATCATCTGAAGGAGGCATAGCAGATTTATGTCCACTTCCACCCCCGCCGCCACCGGCAGCTAAAGCAGCAACACCACCGCCAACAGCAAGTGCACCTACTCCCCACCAAAGATAATTATCTCCTGAAGATATCTTAGTATTACTTGACTGAGCACTATATCGTCCGTCATAATTTTGTCTTGGCGCTTGTCCTGTCATTTTCTGCACACACGAATGTTGCTGATCAGCTCCATAAGAAGCCAACAATCTCTGTGCTTGCACATCGTTGTTTTTAAGAGCCAAACAATAAGCTGTATCGCCATTTCCATCTGTCATATTAATAGCATTCTTATAACGATTAAGCCAACTCAAAAAATGACGATTATTTTGTTGTGCTTCCATATAGATACTGGATGGATTAACCGTAATAGCCAACGCCGAAGACACAACACAACAGCATCCGAAAAAATAGATGCTCATACTCAAAAATATTATTTTTCTAATGGTTTTCATCAATGCACTCCAAACGTTAGAGTAATTATAAGAAAGAAACCTTAAACAGAAAGTTAAAATAAACAAAATGTACAAAGAATTTTCGACAGCAATAATCTCCTGTTTTTTCATAAACTATATCGAGAGTATACCATAAATTTTTCCTTAACACAACAGAAATTTTCTCCCTTTTTTCCCTTCCTCTTCATCTTGGCATCACAATACCCAACCTGCTTCACCATCTGCTATCGCAAGACAATAAATAGAAAAAATTTCTCCATAACCGATACTAAAAAATAACAGCTTAAAAATTATATCGAACGCCGACATTCCCCTCAACATTACTCTCTCTTTCGGCATTATGCGCAACTTCTGCCGAGATTGTAAAGTTTCCGTCACGATATGCTGCTTCTGCAGCTGTCCGCAAGCGATTTTTATCTTCATCATAACCTTGCAGACGATAAGTTTGTGTGACACCACGCGCACCGACAGTCAAATCTTTATATGGGTCTAAAAATTCATGATAATATTTCGTTCCTAAAGCCAACATAATTTCACGTTCACGCGCCAGTTGTATGCGTTTGCGTATTTTGACTCCGATTCCGCCTTCCAAAGACATTGAATCTGTATCATGTAGTTTCAAACCACCTTTTTCATTATCCGCATGCATAGACATTCCTTGCAAATTCAATTCTGCTTCAGCAACTAATTCCGCAACCTTCATATCAACACTATATTCGGCATGATTATACACTCCATAATAAATATCAAATGTATCCGCATCATACTTATTAGCCAAAGTATTTCTTTCATAAGAACCAAACCCGACACCTAAAGTCGGTGTTGTCAAAAATTTAAGACGATTCTGTTGATATAAAATCGGTAAAAACGCCATAATAACCTTATTTTCGCGTTCAGACTTAATATCATCATACTCTGCATCGACATAAGCTGCCTTTAACGTTCCGCCGATACTCCAATTTTTACTTAACCGTGTGCCGACACCACCATAAATACTATAAACATCATCTTCATAACTGCTTAAATTATCAACACCGTCTTTTCCGGTACGAAAATAATCAGCCCCGACATTAACACCGCTTAGCCCGTCTGCCAAAACGCGCTTTTGCTCATCATGCTGCAATCCACGCAAAACAGCCATATTTTCGCGTTCCAAGTTAGCATAAAAACGCTCTCCGGATTCATTTATAACTTGCTTATCAAATTCTTTCTCATCTTGAGCTGCTTTCAAAGCCTGATACATCTTTTTACCATTCTGTGCTTGATAATTACTTTCAAAGAATTCCGCTAAATCTTCTTTTTTCACAAGCTTATCAAAACCTTTTCTTTCCAAAACAACATCAGATGTTTCTCCGTTATCAATCAACGTTGCATCAAACATATATGACTGAGAGCTAACCTTTAATCCTTCATTTTTACCTACAAAAGCATTCTCTTTGAGATATGTATCTTTTTGTTCTTTCATCACAATATCAGGAGCTGCTAAAATTTCACCGCTAAAGCTCTCAGCTTTGTACACACCGCCGTCACCCAAGACATATTTTCCATCATCTGCAAAATTGACATTTACACCATGCAAATCAACTTCACCGTTATTCGCAAAAACAGCATTTTCATCTAATTTTATCAAAGTTTTAAGAGAGGTCGTTTCTGCTTCTTCCTCTGCAGCATCTTTGCATATTCCGCCCACCCCTATATTTGCGCAATTTCCGCCTTTATCACTGTCATAACTAATCAATCCATTATTAATAAAAACACCTCCTCCTTCAACAACCGCACCATAACCCGAACCTGAAAGGCTGATTGAACCGGATACATCATTAATACCATACCCACCATTCTCCACATAAAAGCCCCAACCGCTGCCGACACTGATTGTACCTTGATTAGTCGCTGAACCTCCGTCCTTAACCAAAATAGCCTTACCGCTGGCCATATTAATAGACCCAAGATTTGTAAATGATCCGTTAGAAACCTCAACACCGACACCGGAACCTTTGATACTACCGCTGTTTATAAAATTGCCCATTACACGCACACCTGTACTGCCGTTAACCATAACATCACCTCTGTTTTTTCCGTTACCGACAACACCAACACCACCATTAACAGCCAACGTTGAACCGTTATCCAAAGTTCCATACACTCCAACACCATTATCAACAATTACATCATTACTATTGTTTAATGTACCATCAACACCAACACCACCTTGCACATGCAAAGTACCGAAATTATCCAATTTGCCTTCCACACCTGTTCCGCCAGAGACATCAACCAAACCAGTATTCGCAACACTCCCTTCTACCCCCAGTGCATTACTGCCACTCACATATATAGAACCTCTATTTGATACTTCTTCGCCCTCATTATAAATACCTACACTATCAGCAAAAACATTAATAACACCGCTTGCTTCATTTGTAACGTTAGAGTTACTGTACACACCTCGTGCCCCATCTTTAACAGAAATTTTTCCATTATTGGCAAACTTAGCTCCATCAACAACGCGAACACCTTGAGCTAAACTACCGTCAGCAACAATATTGCCGCTATTTATACCTGACGTCTGAGTTTTACCGGAACCATCAGAAACCTCTATTCCGACACCTTCTTGAACATTTATATTACCACCGTTATCTGCCGTAGCAAATGCCTTCGCATATAGCCCTGTTCCGCCCACGACATTAATATTTGAACCGGCAGTTGTACCGGCCACAGAACCGCTGTCTTCTGCATAGATACCTATACTTTTATCACCTATGACTGTTAATAATGCTTTTTGGCCATCATTATACGCCTCAGCTCCTTTAAATGCAACCATCGCCATAGCACCGTCTGAAACTTCGACTTTACCACGATTATAAACTTTAGAACCGGAATCTTCAGCCACAAACAAATGCGACTTCCGACCTTCTACAAAACCGATTGAAGTATCGGCAAAATATGCTTTTCCTTTTTGTGTTGCTTTTCCTAAAGTATAACCATTAATAACATATGGTATTGTTGAATATTCTTCATCTTCATTTTCTGCATCAGGATTATAATAAAGATTCTCGAACGTATAAGATGCCTCATTTGCCATCCAAAAATAAGTCACATCCCTCAATCCGTCCGCATGTGTAATATTACCTGTTTCAATAACACCTGCATTCTTACCGTCTAACTGAAATGCCGTCGTATGATCCCCCAATAAACTGATTGTACCATAATTAAAGACATTTCCGCTTTTAGTGTACATACCGATAGAGCCTTCTCCTTTAACATGGATTTTTTTATCTTCTCCTTTATCTTCATACCGACCATTAAATATATTAGCACCATGAACCGTTGAGGCCATACCATAATCAAACCTGCCGTTAACATAAATATTACCGAAATTCGTAGCAGAAGCATTTCCCCCTGAAGAAACAGCTCCGGAACTGTTCCATATACCGATAGAATTGTTTGCATTAACAATAATATCCTTATAGTTATTAGTATAAGCCTCTGCCGTTGCAGTTGAATCTAACCACATTCCAACATTAAATTGTGAAATATCCTTATCATACTCTTCTAATGTAATAACACCTTTATTATCTGCAGAGCCTTGCTTAGAAACCTGTATCACCGCCGTACCGAATGTACCGCCATAATCAATATCTTTATCTCTGACCGCGCCAAGTGTAATAGTACCTGCTCTTTCATTAACCACATTTTGCTTTGTGGTACTGCTTTCCCCCGACGAGGCTGTTACAACAGATGCCGCTGGCTCAGATTTTACATTTTGCCCTATTTCTGTCATGGATCCCTCGGCAAATGTAAATATTTCACTATTACCTGCCTTATATAAAATATTTCCTTTATTTATCGCTGTTGAATAATTACCGCCGAATACCTTTGAGCCGGTTGCTTTATTAGAAATATAAACAGAACCGGTATTTGTTTGTGTTACTGAACCGGAAAAAACATTATATATAGCAGCAGATTGCTCTGCATATACATTAATCTTACCATTATTAATTAAAGAAACTTCTTCTGTAACATCAGCACCATCAGCAAAAAGACCTTTTGCATTTTTATAATAAGATTGTCCGTTTTCAACTCCCAAATTAATAACGCCGTCATTGACCACTTCCCCACCGGCAAAAGAAGCCATAGCATAAGAATTACTGGCCTGCATATCAATCAATCCGTAATTATGTAAAGAAGGAACTTGCCACTTATATAAACCTGTCTGTGCCCCGCTGCCTTTTGCGGCTAACATCCCGTAAAAAACACCGCCGGAAGTTGCTTCATTTATAATGCTAATTGTTCCGCCGGTTGCTTTGTTTGCCCCATTATAATTATATCCGCTCGTTCCGTTAACCAATCCTGCACCATGTACCGAGAGCATACCTGTTGCAACATCATTTCCGGTCTTTATATTCGTCGCCTGCATATCAATTTTAATATTGCCCTGATTAACCGCCTCAGTAGAAGCATCAGCCCTCATACCAATTAAGCCGCCGTTCCCTAACTTAAGCGCATCAGATATAATATTATATGATTTTTGATAAGACAATTCAATATTTCCATAGTTTTGCAGATACATTTTCTCGGCCCATGCCGGATTATTTCTGCCATTTAGAAAATTATCATCCAAATATGTGCCCATTCCGATTAAACTGATTGATACGCTGGAAGCATTATTATTACCGGCTTGTAAAATAATATCGCCGTAATTTTGCGCATGAACGGCATTAGCACTTAAATTTGTACCATTATAAAAATCAAATAATGACATCCCCACCATAGTACCTGAATTAGGAGATATATTCAAAACATCCTCAAGATTATCATCTATCAGCAATCCTGAATATTGCGAATCATCATCAGAATCATTTGCCTCCGGCATAGAGGTAGTACCGATAATTTTACCATAATTAAAAATAGAAGAATGCGTATCCGCATACATACCTATTGCAGCATCGCCTTCTTTACTGCCCTTAAAAATAAAGCGTATCGTACCGCTATCAGATGTTTGATCACTTATACCGACACTTGAACCGTTAACTGCCTGCGAACCATTACTGGCAACCATACCTATAGCGCCGTTCCGCGCTTCTATACTGATACTTCCATCATTAGAAACAAACGAAGATTCGCCATGCGCTGCCAGACCGATAGCCGCATCACCCAATGAAATTGTTCCGCTCGTCATATTATAAAAAGAAGCACCGTTAGTTACTTTGGAATATGCTTTCAGATAACTATGATTACTAAGCATATTCGGCAAAAATTTAATTAAATTAACCACGGACTCAGAATTAGAATTAATCCCACTGACACTTGCCTTATTTTCCACCTTACCGCTATTAACCAATTTATGATAACTACGCAAATAGCCACCCAAACCGATACCGGTAGTCGTAACCGAATCATCAGGAGCAACATCTTCCCCCGAATCATTTCCACCGCTATCTGGGGTTGATTTATGTTTTTTACTGCCGCCTCCGCCTTTTTTAGACCAAGCCCATACACCAACGCCAACCAAGGCGGCACCCAAAATCCATGGCCACCATCCGTGCCCTTGATTCCAATAATAAGTCGCTGCTCTGGCTTCTGCCTCTTTATCAACCGGTGTTGCAACACCTGAAGCCAAAAAACTCTGATATTTTTTATAAATTCTCAAAGTACAAGGATGCCTCGGATTAGCCCCTGCAGCGCGAAAAGTATTATATGCCTCATGATTATTGCGCTTAATTGCAATACAAAGTCCGGTATCTCCGTCCGGATTAACCGAATCTATTCTTAAACCGCGCCCGACAGCCTCTCGCAACACATCTAAGCGTCCTGCAGAAGCAAAATGATACATCTGGTTAAAATCTTGTGGCGAAAGACCGCCATCATAGGCATAAGCACCTTGCACCGCACAAAATGCAACCAATACAACGGCAGAAACATATTTTTCAGCTCTAATATTCATCACAAGACCATAAAAAACAATTGCTTTTGACCTATTCTAATGCACAGTTTCTTAATAAATAGATAATATCAACAAAAAGATACCTGATTTTTCTGCCCATAAGAATCTGATTGACATTCATCTCTTTCTCCAATATTCTACCCCTAATTTTATTATCATTATGTCCAAATTAGAACTTTTATATATGAAAAATATCAAAAAATTTATTATTGAACTTTTCCGGCAAATTCCCTTTTTGACAGGTTTTATGTTTCTTTTAGTCAGTTGTCATCTGGCCGGCATACAAAAGCTGACTGCTTTTTGGAAACAGCCGCCGGAAGCCTTTAAGAACATTTTGATTATCTATTGGATTGTTGCCTATATTTATATAGATTGGGTTCTCCCTACTATAGAAAAAGAAAAACGTAACAGCTGCACATGGACTTTAATCATCACCAGCATAGTCTCTCTAACAATCATGGGTAAATTATTTCCTTAAAGTACTTTCATCAACAAAAGATGGAAGTATTTTTTTATACCAAAGCTCATTCATATTCAAAAAAGATTATTTGTACCATTCTCCAAGATTCCATATTATAAATCAAAAAACTTGACAAAAAAACAAAGATAAATAAAATATCTGAAGAAATAAACTATTAAAAAATTTATTATGAGAAAAATTATTTTTATTGTGTTCCAAAACGATAGTGCCAATGGTTCTGTTGTTCTTCCTGTTTCCTGTGAGACGGACCTGCTTATCCCTTCAACTCTCTTTCTGGAAAAGACTGCTGTAGCTTTACCGCCTATTAATGTTGAAACTCTCTTGTTTCAGCGCGAACCCCAAAAAATGTATTATGGCCAAAATAAGACCCCCATAAACTGGAAAAGAAGGCAACCCCAATTTAATCTTCCTACTGTAAAAAAAAGGAGAAAAGGAACATACCACGAAAGACATCGGCTCCGCTGATGTCTTTCATTTTACTAAAAAACATCAACCATAAAAGAACACAAATATTTTCTATACCTTTACAAAAAAGCCTCTTTAACTGCTAAAATAAGCAACAAAATCAATCCAACCGGCGCCAATATCCGTAGCGTAAATAAAAAATACCGTGTAAAAGCCGTTGTTACCACCGCACTTTTGCGAATATTATAAATAATCGACTTCATTGTCTTATAGCCTACAAACAGTGCCATTGTCAGCGAAACAATTGCCACTGTGTATGTTGAAGAAAGATAATCGAACAAACCGAAAATATCACGCCCCAAGACCTTAATTCCCCACACACCTGAAAAAGAAGCCGTCACCATCGTAAAACCTATACTGCTCAAGAGCAATACCAAACCAACCGCTCCGAAACGTGTAAATTTAAGTTTATCCATAAACAGATTTGTCATGGCTTCAAAAATAGATATTGTTGAGGTCAATGTCGCAATAATCAACAATAGATAAAAAGCAATCCCCCAATAGTAACCGCCGGAAAGTTGCTGAAAAACCATTGGCAGACTGATAAATGTCAATCCCGGACCGGATGAAGGCGACAAACCGACTGCAAAGATTGCCGGCAAAATAATTACTGCACTCAAAACCGCCGCAATCGTATCAAAAATCTCAATTTGATACGCCGCCTTAAACAAATTCTCCTTCGGTGAAAAATATGAACCATATACCAGCAATACCCCAAAACCTAAAGAAAGAGAAATAAACGCTTGCCCTAAGGCTGCCACAAACGTATCAAACAACATCATTGGGGCAAACCCACTTTCCGTAAATCCTAAAAATTTCCAATCAACTTGCGTCAAAAATTTAATTCCGCCATCAGCATTTGGCATAGTGAGCGAACGTACCGAAAGCAATAAAAAAATCAAAAACAACACCGGCATTGCATATTTGCCGACCTTTTCAATTCCCTGTTTTACGCCGGCGGTTACCACCAAAGCCGTTGCCAAAAGAAAAAAGCATCCACACACATACTGTACAGAAAAATCATGTGTTAAACCGTCAAATTCCACGGCAAACCCTTCTTGCGTAAGAGCAAACAAATGCTGGTTAACCGTTTCTAAAAAATAAAATAATACCCATCCTGCCACTAAAAAATAAAAAGAGATAATCATCCAAAGTCCGGCAAAGGCCATCCACCCGCCAAAGAAAGACCATAATTTAAGATGCGTCACACCGTTTTTCTGCCCGAGTACCCGATAAGCATCAATAAAATTACTCTTAGAAGCACGTCCCAAAGCAATTTCTGCCACCATCAACGGATTACAAATCACGAGCAGTACAAATAAATACATCAAAATAAAAGATAAACCGCCATATTGCCCGCAATAATACGGAAAGCGCCACACATTACCAAGCCCTATGGCCGAACCTGCCGCCGCTAAAATAAATCCCCAGCGCCCTGTAAAACTCTCTTTTTTCATCTTATAGTCCTAAAAAAAAACTGATAAAAAAAGTATAACTAAAAAACTTAATTTAGCAACAAAAAATCGTTTTAAAAATTAACCTTAACACCAAACATAAAAGTTTCATCATCATGCCATTTGGTATTAAACAACTCATATCCGCCATAAAGCATCACGTTTCTTGTAACACCATACGCTGCTTCCGCAGAATATTTCTCTCCACGCCCCATATAATTTGTTGCAAAATTTTCACTTGCCTCAGCATTTAACCGCCATTTATCACGGTTATAATACACCCCAGCTTTAACATCTGCCCTCAAATATCCGTTATGCTTAATTGCCCCGCTGTAACCGACACCAAGCTCACTCATAACATAAAATAACAGATTCTCTGTTAAAGCATAAGCATTTCCACCACCGACACGTCCCGTCAATGCCGTATGTTCTTTTTCTGTTTTTGCATCAAACAGCCGCTCTACAGCCACATTCATTTCAAAAGAAAACGGCTTGAACATCATATCTCGTCCGGAAAGCGATTTAACCTTCAGTAAGTCTAATCGATGCAACACATATTTATTCTTCCGATCATAATGCCTGATTTTCGCATCAAGCATATTAATCTCCGCGCCTTTAAGCAATCCGTAACTATCATCCATAAGCGAATTATAAACCGGCTTAAACTCTATTTCCTGAAAAGATTTTCCGTTACGCGCACCAAACGACATCCCCATCTGCTTTGCTTCATGTGCCTCTACCGGATTCTTCCCTTCTTTTAATTCATCAAAATACTGATGCTGATTAGCAATTTTACTTCTTTCTTTAAGCAATTTAAAACTTTTTTTCCGATAATCAGCCAGTTCCAAATCTTTTGCCACATACTGATACTGCACATACTGGTAGGCTGTTTCCAACACATCGGCTTTTTCTTCATCATTAAGCGCAGATAAATCCACCTCATCATTTTTAGTAATATTCTTAAATGCACGCTTTTGTTCGGTATTCATCTGCTTCGCTCGATATTTAAGTTTAGATTGCCTGCTCGGACGATAGTTTACTTCCCCCACAAACTCCGGTATTTTATGCACAGCTTTCAGCGTTGCCAACGGTACGGTATAAAAAGAAAAATCTTTAGCCAATTCAAGCTCCGGCTTTACCGCTTCAAGCACCAGCAACAACACATATGAGCAATTTTTAGAAGCAAAATAATAGCGAATATGCGCATCTTTCATTTCCCACATATGCGCTGTAAACATTGCCAATTCTTCATCACTAAAATTCAGCTGATATTCCCAAATATCTCTATTCTCAATATTATTATAAAGATTGATAACATCATAATAAGGCTTTAACCCGAAATGTCCGTAATACCCGCCCCACAAACCTTTTGCCACATACAAAGGTCCGTGTTCATCGCCGGTATCTGCACCAAAATTTGCCCCGTGCGCTAAAAGTTGTGTTCCTTTACGTTTGGTATCAATTCGAAACAATGTATGTCCAAACATAGAAGATGGGTTATTCATATACGCATCAGTAAAAAGAAGCGTTACTGCCCTTGGTTGCACATCACTCAAATATTGCTGATATTCTTTACAGTCTTTTAAATCCCCGCTGACTCTCCCTTCTTTTTTAAGCAACATAAATCGTGCCGGAAAATCACATTTTTGCAGATTTCCTTTTTCATTAAAAAGCCGAATAGCTTCATCATATTCAGCTTTAGGATTATCTCTTCCTTCTTTACTTAAAAAGAAATTTCCTTTTTCAATAATTGAAACATAACCGTTTCCGCTTTTTTGATAATGCAAAAGTTTAAGCCATTGTGGTGCAAAAGCCACATCTGTTGCCAACGCTGATACTGGCAACAAACAAATTATCAAACTTAACAAAAAATTTCGCATATCAAAACCATACAAAAAGGGTGTAGTTACCCCACACCCTTTATTAACAACAAAATTAGGCGTTAGCCAATTCCATCATTTTCAAAGCCAAATCAACGGCTTCAACATTTTCATCTGTAAACAGATAAGCAAAATTTTGTTGTGCTGCTGCACCCAATTTTTCGCTATCAACATTCAAAATACCGGCAATTGTATCAAGTATTTCACCACGACCGGCAGAAGCATCCATTGCAAATTGCTCCATATTATTTTCAATTACTGCCAAAACCATTTTACCGGTTCCGCCTGTAATACGACCATTCGGATCACAACCGGAGGTACCGAAAGTAACACCAAAAGTATTTGTACCAAATGAGTTATTAGTTGTCATAGCCAAAATTTGCGGAATAATACCTGATTGGCCGCGCCATGCCATAGAACCTAAGCCGCAACCACCGGTAGAGTCAATGGCATTTGCCGGCGCTGAAACAAAAATTGCTGCTGCAAAAACAGCACCCAAAAGTAAATTCTTTTTCATAAAAGTTCTCCTTGTTAATTCATAACATCATAAACATATCACACGCGAGTTTATTGTATAGCATAAAGTTTAACTAATTAACAGTAAACGAGCTGTTTGTTTTAAAATATTTTTTCAAACTATTTACAACTAAAACTTTTTTTTACTTGATTTTTTTTAAAATCGAATTATAGTTATTTCAAATCACGGAATAAAACTTATTGGCTGTACCTTAGAGGTTGCAGTCAAATTTTTTCGAACTTTTAACATTTAATCCTATCTGCTTTTGCAGATAAATTTTTTTAGTTAGGAGATATAAAATGGAAAAATTTCCTTTAACCAGAAAGGGTTTTTTACGGTTAGAGCAGGAACTTAAAAATTTAAAAGGCATTGAACGCCCTAACATTATTGCAGCTATTGCCGAAGCTCGCTCACATGGTGATTTATCTGAAAATGCCGAATACTCTGCCGCTAAAGAAAAACAAAGCTTTATCGAAGGTCGTATTCAAGAGTTAGAAGCTGTTGTCAGTCGTGCGCAAGTCATTGACCCCTCAGAAGTAGGAGGCGATGTTATCCGTTTTGGTGCCACGGTTGCCATTGTTGATGTTGATACCGATAAAGAAAACAAATATCAAATTGTCGGTGACTATGAAGCTGATATTAATGAAAACAGAATTTCTCTTTCTTCCCCGTTAGCTAAAGCTTTAATTGGCAAAGAAGTTGGTGACGAAGTTGAATATATGGCCCCCGGTGGCAAAAAAACTTTCGAAATATTAGAAATTTCGTATATCTAAAAATCTCATTAAAATCTCTTATATAAAAGCCGGAATAAACTTCTGGCTTTTATTTTTTAGGAGAAAAAGATGAGAGAAAATGATAACAACACAACTTACGGTTATGATTATGCCAACAAATGCGATTGCTCGGATGATGATAATTGCGGCTGTGATTATCCCAACAATATGGAACGCAATTTTGATTATAACCAAACCACCGCAGCCAATGCCCCCGCACAAGCATTGCTGGGAATGACTGCTCCTGATTTTACCGCCGAGGCACTTTTAAGCAATAATACCTTAGTTGAGCATTTTAACTTACACCAATATTTAAAAAATCGCGTTGGTATACTTTTCTTTTATCCGGAAGATTTTAGTTTCACCTGCCCGTCAGAATTATTGATGCTCAATCAGGAACTCAATGCTTTTAATCGCCGTAATGCCAAAATATTAGCCATTTCCACCGATTCCATTTATTCCCATCTGGCATGGAAAGAGCTTCCTCCGCATAAAGACGGCATTGCTGATATCAGCTTTCCATTAGTGGCTGATACTGATAAGAAGATATCAAAGACCTATCATGTGTTAAATAAAAAACTAACCGCCAATCGTGCTACATTTATTATAGATAAAGATTTAACCATTAAACACATCAGTTTAAATGATAACAAAGTCTGGCGCAATCCCACCGAAATCCTGCGCATTATCGATATATTGAATTATAAAGGCGATGGCATTACCAATTGTCCTCCGGGGTGGAAACAAAATTTTGCCCACGAACGTCCCGAGCCGGAAAGCATTAGTGAAATGTATTTAAGAAGAAAAAACTAAAAAAAGAAAGAACACTATTTGCCTTCACGCAAATAATGTTCTTTCCTCACTAAATAGGATAACTAATATAACCATACTCCTCGCTCTTCAAAACACCAGGTTCTACTAAAAGAGCAACTCCTCGACGACCTTGTCCGTCGTCAAAACACACCCTACAATATCCTGTTACAGGATTTCTTTTAATAAACAATATATGCATAATACAATAAAAATTTAACATAAAATTATCTAAACTGTCATGAAGTATAAAAAAAGAGACATCATTTGTCAACCAAATAATGTCTCTGCGTAGCAACAACCACTAAAATTATTTTTTAGCAGCAATAGCAGCCAAAACTTTATCTGTAATATCAATACCGCCGGTAGCAACAGAACCTTTAATTAAGGTAATACCGCAACCTGCCTTATTAGCTGTTTTCTCAATAATCTTTGTTAACTTCGCATCCAATTGTTGCAATTTACTTGCATAGTCACTTTGGATAACTTGTTGCTTTTGCATCAACTGAGCTTGATATTGCTTTGCCAACTCATCTTTCTTCTCTTTAGAAGATTCCTTGTTGATTTCTTCGTTCGAAGCATTAACCCATTCCTGCAATTTACTCATTTGACTTTGAACATCTTGACGCAACTCAACAACCGGCTGAGCTTGGTTAACAATACGTTGAACATCAACTACAGCGATTTTAGATCCTTTACAAGAAAAACTGCAAAGACCATAAGCTGCTAATAATACACCTGCAATAACCAGGGCAACGACATAAGATTTTTTCATATTTGCTCTCCTATATTAAAAACTAGTTTAAATATGAAAGACTAAAAATAAAAAATCAAGCCAAAGAATAAAAATATCAACCACGAATATTTTCTCTATAACAAGACGCCCTCATTTCCACCTATGCTTAAGTTTTAGCCGAGGCAATTTGCAAAATAAAATTATTTTTTAACCTTTATTGCTAAAGATTCCTTTTGTATACCAGTCCATATACATTGAACGCATCTTATCTTCTAGCCAATAGCCATCATACATTGATTCCTCTGGTTTTGACTT
Source organism: Alphaproteobacteria bacterium (assembly GCA_045603405.1). Classification (GTDB taxonomy): domain Bacteria; phylum Pseudomonadota; class Alphaproteobacteria; order RF32; family CAG-239; genus CAG-267. Next base: position 15,327 of record JAZUMA010000015.1, read on the forward strand.
AATCGTTCCCAATTCTAGTATCCGATTATTTAAAAGACTGCGAACCACAGGATAATATCTGTCCAAAATCTCTTCTGTAATTTTGCATTGCGCAACCTGCCATAAATTAATCTCTTTAACCTTTTCCAGCCACGCATTCATTTTTATTTCAGAAAAACCATCCTTTTGTCCTTTTACCGCCAACCCTTTTGTAGTTAAGTAAGAAAAACGCAACATCTCTTGGCCTAAATCTGATTTATAAAAAGTGCGTTGTTCTCTATATCCAATTTGATTAAACACGCCTACTGACATTTCATCAAGCATAATAATCACCGGAACATAAGTATCAGCACACAAATACTCTTTCTTACCTTCAAACGCCAAAATCAAGTCATTATTTATCAAATGTAAAGCTCTTGCATATGTCTGAATATGCAATTTTTTATCGCTATTATTTTGTAGATTTCGTACCAATAAATCTAATTTTTCATTGCCGGTTGATTGTTCAATTTTACTAGATTTTCTTTCCCTTTTCATCACTTCCTGCAAAATTTCAACAGTACTTTTATTATTATAATACTCATCAAAAGATCCATCACTATTTTTTATGCAATGTTTCTTTTCATATTCTTCTAAACTAGCCCATAATGATTCCTTTTTTCCATTAATACAACTCGCATCCCGAAGAATGCGCTTTCCTTCCAATTCAATAACAGAAAATATATTGCCAAAAGGATGACACCCTTTTTCATCTGTAATAACCTTTTGCACTCTATCCAACATTTTCTCTTTATCGTGCTCCACATAATAGTCATAAAATATTTCTATCATACGCATATCATTGTAGCTATGAACCATGATACGAATTGCATCGCTGTCTTCCATGATTAGGCTCAAATGCTTAGCATCATAACAAGTGATATTATATGATAGACATAATTTCGTTTTTTTGCGAAGTACATCCGCCGGACATCTTATAAATTCTTCCATTTTGTAATACTTTTTAATGATATTTTAAACTCGCCTGAAAGAATAGCTAACAAAAAATTTTTGTCAATATTTTTTTAATAAATGCTTGCAATTTAAAAAAAATTATATAGATTCACTCTATCATTTTTACAATTATGTTTTATTGTTTCACTTAAAATTATTAATATGACCTATTCAGAATTATTAAAAAAGATTTATTACACGCAATCATTTCTATACGTCGGTTTGAATCCTGATCCCGAGAAAATTCCGGATTGTTTCCCCTTCTCTATGAGTGAAGCTGAAAGAGTCTTAAATTTCATTAGAAACATCATTGATGCAACAGCCGGTGGTGCCGTAGCATTCAGTCTCGACCCTGTGTACTACACAAGTATAAAAACAGTTGGATTGGATGTCATGCAAAAAATAATCGATTACATCAAATTTTATTACCCTGGCAAACTGGTAATCATTAATGAAAATAGCGGAAGAACCGGTAACGCAGCTGAGAAGTATGCTTCATTTGCATTTGATACGCTTAAAGCTGATGCTGCGACAATCATTCCTTACCATGGCATAAACAGCGTTTCACCGTTTTTGAAGCGTAGAGGTAAGTGGCTCATCGTTTCTGCTTTTAATTCACATCATGGAGACACAGGTTTTGCAAATTTGGTAACCTTCCCTAAAGGAACAAATGTTATCAGAACACGCACCTGTCCCGGAAAAAACAAGAGTGTATGCATAACATCTCCGGAAGCAAAACCTTCACTTCTCCATGAACAAATGATTGAAACTATAATCGCACAAGGTGGAACCAAGTACACCACAATGTTCTCCATCAGTACTTCACCCTATCTGGAAGACTTCAAAAGAATCCGCAAAATTGCCCCTAATCATTTCTTGCTCGTCCCCGATGTAAGTGAACGAGGCGGATGGTTGGAAGATGTAGTCCAAAATGCAATCACCAAAGACTGTTGCCTTTTGGTTGAAGCATCAGCTAGTATCCTCTACGCAGATAACACCTATTTTTATGCCCATGCTGCCGGAGAGGCAGCCCAAAAGCTTCAAAAAAAGATGGAACAATGGCTGCTAGCTTATACTAATTTGCATTAACAACAAAACCCTGCGCCTATAAAGGCACAGGGTTTTGTTGTAACTGGCGGCAAGTCGTGGGATTGATTTTCGCTTCCGCTCAATCGCACTGGCGCTCATATGCAAAGCATACCGGCGTTCTCCGCCCGCCTTTCGCTGGTAGTCAAACCCACTCACCCCGTGGGTTCGCATCCCCATTTTTTCTATCTCAGTTACAACAAAACCCGCACAAGGCGGGTTTTGTTGTAACTGGCGGACAGAGTGGGATTCGAACCCACGGTACCCTTTGGGGGTACACACGATTTCCAATCGTGCACCTTCGGCCTCTCGGTCATCTGTCCACTCAGACAATGCACGTTTTGTATAACCTTTTTTTTTCTTTGGCAAGCATTATTTTTGATTTCTTTAAATTTCACATATCTCTGCGCGTATTTTCAAAATTCACCTGAATCGGCACATATTTTTCAGCCCTTGACACCTGCTCTTTTCCCTCACGCAGTTTCTGCTTTCTGTCTTCAATATTACGGCGCTGTTCTTCATTACGCATTTGCCGTTCTACTTCCAATCTCTCAGCATGAAAAGCTTTTGCTTTTTCAAAAATAAGCTCATCTTTTTCTTCCGGTTTCTGTAAAATAGAATTACGCGCTTTCACAAACCCCTTTACTAAATCATCCGTACTCACACTGCTTTTAGTCAAATCGATCCAACCCTTAAATTCACCATTGCTCAAAAAATCTGAAAAATCGATATAAAAAGGTTTCTCTTTTTTCTTCTTTTTCGGTGCCATAATGCGTTTTAGTTCATCTGCATTGGGAACGCGTCCCAAGGCTTGTGCAATCTGCTCCGGTGTAATAATGCATTCGCTTAAATCCAATTCCATTATATTAACACCTGTAAAGTCCAAGCCGGTAAAATCAACTCCGCGCAGATTAACCCATCTTAAATCGATTCGCTTCAAGTCCAACAATGAAAGATTTATTCTTTTTAAATTTAATTTATGCGGATAATAAACAGCCAAATATTCAACTAAAGCCTGCAGTTCTTCTATTGCCAATTCATCAATTTCAATATCTAACAAGATTGCATCTTCAATATCCGCATCTCGCAGAATAACTCCTTCCATCTTAGCGCCGGTAAAATTCGTACCTTTTAATTTAGCACCTGCAAAAATAACATCTCTTAAATCAGCATTGCTGAAGTCAGCTCCGGACAAATCGGCTCCCGTAAAATCAGCTCCGGACAAATCTGCATTATTAAAATGAGCATCTTGCAAATTTGCCGCTGAAAAATCTTTTTGTGATAAATTTACACCGGCAAAGTCAGCCCCTACCAGATTCTGACCGATATGATTATCATAGTTATCTAAATTATGTCTCCGCCCGTTTAAATCATCAATCCGATTAATCTCATCTGCCACTGTTTTCCACGAATGGCTGAACTCATATAGTTTATTTTCAATTTCGCCTTCTACGGCCCGTCCGTTCAGCATATTTTCCAATTCTTTTTTAATATCTTGCCGAACTTGTCCTAACGCACCGTAATAAGCACGCAGTTTTTCCATTCTTTCAGATGATTCCATAATTTTCGGTATATCAGATACTATCGGTTCATCACGATAATCATCATCATCCGAATATTTCGCCACTGGTGTAAAAGAAACCTTAATTTCTTCCTTCACTTTAGCTTTTTGCTGTTTTTCCAAATCACTCATTTAAAAAAACCTTTTATCCTGAAAACAGCCTTAGTATACACCACTTTAACAGAAAACTCAAGACTTTAATAAATATTCCGGACGTTTTTTATATAAGTAGAAACAAAAAGCAGCTCCGGGTAGCGTCATTAACGCGCTAATAAAGAAAAATATCGGCCATGAAGTTAATTCCAAAACATATCCTGAAGTAGAAGCAAAAAGATCTCTTGCCACCCCCGTCAACGATGAAAGAAGCGCATATTGGGTAGCCGTATATCCTCTATTACATAACACAGACATAAACGCAATAATCGCTGTTGTTGCCATACCGGATGAAAGATTTTCCAAAGAAATCGTAAACATCAAAAACCAAACATTATGCCCCACATAATAAAGCGGTATATATAAAGCAGTTGTCATACCTTGCACAAACGAAAGCAAAATTAATCCTTTTATCAAACCAATCCTTGTCAACAGCACTCCGCCCAATATACCACCGACAATTGTCGCCGCCATACCGTAAATTTTAGTAATATACGCAATCTCACCTTTCGTAAAGCCCAAATCATCATAATACGGATACGCCATTGGCCCGAAATAAGCATCACTTAATCGATAACTGAACACAACCCACAAAGCCGCCAACCAATACGGATGCTTAATAAATTCTTTTAACTGGTCTATAAAAGCATATTGCCATAAAGGTCTATTATCTCCTTTATGTTTTTTGGGATTTTCATGTATTGGTTCCTCTACTGCCAGAACAGCAATCATTCCTAAAATAATCAACAACGCATTAATAAAATAGACCATATTCCAAGAGTAAAACGCCGCCAAACCGATAGCACCTGCACCGGAAACAACAATACCGATTCTATATCCCAACACATAAATTGTTGCTCCTTTAACTTCTTCCTCATTTTTACCTTCAAACATCTCCACACGCAAAGCATCTAAAACAATATCTTGTGTTGCAGAAAAAAAACTGACCAAAAGTGTAATAGCTGCCATATATAAAACATTTTCAGAAGGTTTTAAGCATGAAAGTAAACATAAACTTAAAAACAACCCGATTTGTGCCAACAACGCCCAACTGCGTCTTTTTCCCAAATGTCCCAAAAGAGGGATTTTAAAATTTTCCACCAACGGTGCCCACAACCATTTAAAAGAATACGGTAGGCGTACCAATGAAAATGCTCCTATAGCACTATATGCAATATTATAATCTTTAAGCCATAAACTTAACGTACCAAAAACCAACATCAGCGGTAAACCGCTTGAAAATCCGAGCGTTAAAACAATCCACATTTGCCTCGTAAAATAATCTGCATATTTTTTCATCATTAAAATTCCATTTCTTACAAAAAACAAACTTTGATTTTTTTATCCTAAAACAAAATTTATTTATCCTCTATTAACAGATTACATATTAAGATAGCAAATCAACAGAAATGATAAGAAAAAAAGGAAAAAATATGTCTTTTATACGTTCCATAGCAACCTTTGGCGGGTTTACCATGATTAGTCGCATTACCGGTTTTATCCGAGATATGCTGATTGCAAATTTCTTAGGAGCCGGCAATGTTTCTGATGCCTTTTTAGTATCATTTAAACTACCGAACTTATTTCGCAGCCTTTTTGCCGAAGGGGCATTTACTGCCGCCTTCGTACCGTTATTTTCTTCCAAATTGATCAGCGCCGGCAAAGAAGAGTCGATTCGTTTTGCCGCTAAAGCTGTTTCTTTTTTAACATTTATTTTAATTTTATTCGTCATTTTATTTGAAATTTTTATGCCGACAGTCGTTAAAATCCTTGCGCCTGGTTTTATTTCCGATCCGCAAAAAATTGCCCTGACCATAGATTTATGTCGCATTACTTTCCCTTTTTTATTATTCATTTCTATTGTTTCTTTTCAAGCCGGCATCTTAAATTCTTTTGACCGATTCGCTGCTCCCGCCGCGACCCCTATTATCCTTAATTTAGGCATCATCCTTGCCGGACTTTTATCAGTTATTTATCTTGATTTTCCGGTATATGGCATGGCATGGGGCATCACCCTTTCCGGTATTATAGAAATATTATGGTTAAAGTATTTTCTAAACAAAGAAGACATACGCATTAAACCGAACTTTGAAATAAACAAACTTTTTCATGATTCTGAAATCAAAACCTTATTTAAGCGCATAGCACCTGGAGTTGTCGGCGCCGGCATTTACCAAATTAATATGGTTGTTGACATGATTTTAGTTTCTTTAGTCTCTAGTGGTGCTGTTTCCTGGCTTTACTACGCCAACCGCCTGCAACAACTTCCCTTAGGTGTTATCGGCGCAGCTATCAGTGTGGCGCTTCTTCCGCTACTATCTAAAAAGCTCAAAGCCGGAGATAAAGAAGATGCCGCAGATACTCAAGACAAAGCCGTTATTTATGGACTTATTATGTCATTGCCTTCTGCTGTTATTTTCATCTGTTTATCTGATTCTCTGGTAGAACTATTATTTGAACATGGCAAATTTACAACCGCTGACACAATCAAGACCTCTTTAGCACTTAAAGCCTACGCCGTTGGATTACCTTGTTACGTTATGGTTAAAGCACTTATGCCTAATTTCTTTGCCCGTGGTGACACAGTAACACCGGTCAGATATAGCGCCGTTGTATTTATTGCCAATCTGATACTAAATCTTATCTTAATGAAACCTTTCGGACACGTTGGCATTGCTACGGCAACATCCCTTGCCGCATTCGTATCCCTTTATCAATATATTCATGGCTTAAAAAAACGCGGCTACTGGGAAGTTTCCGCATCATTAAAACAAAAAATCATCGACATTTTTTTCTGCACAGCCCTAACAGGCTTAGCTCTACTGGTTGTTCAAATTTTCTTAACCCATTATTTCCCCGCTAAACACCTTGGCTACTTAATCCTCAAGTTATCTATAATCGGTATAATTGGACTTGCAACTTTTTTAATCGCCGCTAAAATAAAAGGTGTAATTGATATTTCAACTTTGATAAGAAATCTGATAAATCGGAGAAAGAGAATATGACAAACAAATTATTGACTAAGCTCAAAATAATAGTAAAACATTGGCTTGGTCGTGGTGTATATTTTTGTTATATTCTTAAAAATAAAATCCATAAATCATTTACTTCCGCACATAAAAAAATTTCTCCGCCATTAAATTCGCCTGATCTCATCAAATCAATCTATAAACGCTGGAAATTAATATCTTATATCATATTTATTTTTCTTATCTGCTACTATGGTTTTGGGGCAATTATCAGTTCACGTTTTAACAATCGCTTAGAAATCCCTCTAAAGGCAAATCTGACATCCGGACAATACTCTGTTTCCGCTTTATCACATGTTATCAAAACACAAGTAGATAGCGCTGCATGGACACCGGCATTACCGATTATTTTTCCCGCTGCAATATTGGACAACTTACCAAACTTCCAACTAGGTGTCAAAAACAGTGCGAATTTCTTCATTACTCACCTTGCAGAGCGTACGCAAAATACACACTTACAACAAGCTGCCAAGCTCTTATCTTACCCTGAAGATATTTGGCTTTTTTCCCAAAATAAAGATGATAAATTGTCCCCCGGTTCAGCAAAACAATATCGCAAAGCTCTCGCTGAGATGGAACATTTTATCTCTAAAGCATCCGACAATACCAAAAATTCTTATACTGACTTATCAAATATTTTACAAGATTGTGTTCGCTTGCTTGAACAAAAAACACACCTTTTAGACAAACATATTCAAGAACATAGTTCTGAAATAACTGACCTTAGAGCTGATGATATTTTCTACCAAACTCAAGGCACTGTCTATACTCTGCATTATCTTCTCTCAGCACTTATTTACGACTTCAAAACACAAATCTTGGAAGTTGACCAATACGAAAACCTAACTGCTGCCTTAAGATTTTTAGCCGAAGCAACTAAAATAAAACCTTTGATTGTAAAAAATGCCTCTTTTGCAGATTCTTACTCTGCTAACCATTTGGCTTATTTAGCCTATTATTTATCACAAACACAAAACAAACTGCAAGAAATAAATCATCATATTCTTATGAAGACAGCGGAGACTAAATTATGCACCTCGAGCGAAAACAATTAAGTAACACAGAACTTGTTTTTTATTTCACAACTCCTTTACCGGTAGTAGGTACATTATACGCAGATGAAAAAAAAGTTCTCCCTGTCGCACTACAAAATTTTTTTTCAGAAGACACTTGTCAGCAATTTTTACTCACCAAAGATTTCATTTACCTGCAAAGCAAAATTGCCGATAATTTAGAAGATTTAGAATTAATCACTTTAGCAGAAATAGATGATTACGCTTCTCTGTCATCAATACCGCAAATAACAGATGCAACTGCATCAGAAACAAAAATAAAACTCATCTTAAAAATTGCCGTTGCCCCTTTTTTACAAAAAGACGGTGGTGATATAGCCCTTGTTTCTTATCAAAATAACATTGCCAAAGTACGTTTTTTGGGCAAATGTCAAGAATGCCCTTATGCACAAAAAACATTAAAAGAAAAAGTGGAAAAAACTTTGATACAATATCTACCGCAAATAAGAGAGGCGACACTGGTATGAAAAAAGCACACTTTTTATTCGCAACAATTGCACTTACATTTTCCATAACCGCTCATGCGGAAATACTGGTACATGAATCAAGCGGAAACATTTATGTTACCAAAGCTACCGTGGCCGAGCTGGAAGCATTTTTTGATAAATACGACTACCGCCGCTTTAATATCCTTGAAGATGATGCTTATCCGCAAATTTTCTTAACTGCGCTTCCATCAGATTATAATGAAATTCAATCACAAAAATACCGCAATGAACTATTTATCCGCATATTAGCTCCGATAGCTCTCAAAATAAATAAAGAATTAACAAATGAAAGAAACACTCTTTTACGCCTGGAACGTAAATTTATAGAAAACCAAACATTAAATAAAGAAGATACCCTTTTATTAGAAACTTTAGCGCAAAAATACGATTATTTCACTCGTAGCAAAGATACCGTTCGCATCAGCAATCTCATTGAAAATCTGAAATGGCGAATAAACATTATTCCGCCATCAATTTTAATCGCTGCTGCGGCAATGGAAACAAACTGGGGTTCTTCCCGTGTTGCGCAACAAGCCAATTCGTTATACAAAGAAAAAGTGTGGTACACAGATGAAGGATTAGAACCAACAGAAAATAAGGATGACGATTATCGTTTCAAAATTTTCGCAAATTTAACTGAAAGTATGCGTAGTTTTGCCAGAACTTTCAACTCTGACATCAAATTTCGTCATGTTTGGTACGCCAGAAATAAAGCTTTAACCAGACACGGAGTTTTAATTGGGGAAAGCTTGGCATACACACTGTCACAAGCCTCAAATTTACCGAATTTTGTCGGCATTTTAGATTACATCACCGCCTTTTATGACCTTTACACTATAGACAAAGGCCATCTGAAAGAAGTTACTTTGGAGTAAAAAAATGTATTTTAGTTTAAATAAAAAATTCTTTATTACAATTGCCCTGTTTTTCTTACTTTTCTCCGCTATTTTTACCGTCATTTTTGATGGAATTATCGGCAAAAAGATTCGTGCCGAACACAGTAGTATTATCACCAGAAATCAATATGTCATCGATTTGCTCAATGAAAATATTGATTTACGCAAAACTTTGCGAGATATAACCCCGTCCATAGAATCTAGCTCGCTCAGCGCCACTCTGCGTCAAAAACAAGAAGAACTCAATAAAGAACGTCACATAAATGAAGATTTAAATCAAAATTACAATGAAAATTATGCCTCCTTAACTGAAAGTTTGCGTATTATCAGTTTAGGAGCTATTTTAACCATGGCCTCCTTGGTCATCCTTTGGTTTTTGCTCCGCCATTTAGTCATTTCCCCGTTAGATAAAATGACCATTCTCTCAATAGCAGTTGCAAATGGTGATTTTTCTCAACGTTTTAAATCACATAAAGGTTATTACACAGATGAATTTGACGTCTTAATGAACACTATGAATTTTATGCTTGATAACATAGAAAACAACATCAATGAAATAAAACAAAAAGAAATATTCCTACAAAATTTAATAGACGCCCTGCCTGACGCCATCCGCATTATTGACAATGATTATAATATAACCTTATCTAATCAAACATATAATCAATTAATGGAAAAAAACAACCTCAAGTTAACCGAAAAATGTTATCAAGGGTACAAAAAAGAAGCTGATTGCCCTTGTAATCCGTCGCAATATATTTGCCCTTTGAAAGAACTAAAAAAGAATAAAAAGAATCTGACCATAAAACTCATTCATAACATCAATAATAAACCTTTTTCCATCAACTCTGCCCGCATCACTTTTAATGGCAAACCGGCCATTGTTGAAGCTATTCGCGATTTAAGTGAAAACATTCATTACTCGCATCAGCAAAAAATTTCATCTCTTGCATTTTTATCAACTTCTTTAGCCCATGAAATGAAAAACAATCTCGGTGCAATAAACCTCATTTTAAGCAACATTTTACAAAAATATTATACCAACAAAGAAAATGAAGAAAAAAAATACTTAGAAATGATTTCATCCCAAATTCTTGAGTGCTTAAAAGTTCCTGAAAGATTATTAAAATTAGCACGCAACAACAACCAAACTGCTGAAAATTTTGATATAATAAACGGCATAAACGATATTTTATCGCTTTTAGATTATGAAATAAAACGCAAAGGCATCATTTTGACTAAAGATTACTCTGCTAAAAACAGCAAATTATATGGTAACGAAACAGATTTTAAAATGGTCATCTTGAATTTAACTCAAAATGCAATAAATGCCATGCCTAATGGCGGAAATTTAACCATAAAGGTGTCCACTGTTGCTAAAAAAACCGTTATTTCGATCAAAGACACAGGTTGTGGCATAGAAAAAGCTAATTTAAAACATATTTTCGAACCCTTTTTCTCAGTTTCCGCAGAACAGAAAAAAACAGGAACCGGCTTAGGACTTGCCATTGTCAAAGACATTATAAACCAATTCAACGCAGACATATCCGTAACAAGCGAAAAAGAAAAAGGATCTTGCTTTGAAATTTCATTTCCGCCTCAAAAAGCATAAAAAAATCTTGTAAAATAATATTTTGCAGTATATATAGCTAAAAAAAGAATATTTAAAGGATATCAAATGAGCAAAGAAGAACTACTGGAATTTACAGGTGATGTTATCGAAAAATTACCAAATGCCATGTTTCGCGTTCGCTTAGAAAACGGTGTTGAAATTTTGGCTCACACTGCAGGTAAGATGCGTAAATTTCGCATCCGTATTATGGTTGGAGATAAAGTCGATATAGAAATGACACCATATGATTTAACCAAAGGTCGCATCACGTTCCGTCATAAAGACTAAGCATAAAGCAGGCATAAAAATATACCTGCTTTATTTATCAACATTAATTAATCAACTTCAAAGATTTAGCAACAACCATCATTTTTCCGTCGTCTTCTTCAACAACTCCGAAAACGGCGACTTTGTCTTTCGGCGACACAGTTTGTCCGCGCCAAAGTTTATCCTTAATTTTCAAAACAATACTTCCTGTTCCATCACTAAAATGGTACTCATCATCACTTAAACGTTTTGTAATAAACCCTTGCATCGTTACATACGCATCTTCAGCTTGTTTAGCCACATTAGCAACACTCATCGGCTGTGCTGATGCATCATTAAAACCACCTCTGTTTACAAATTTTCCGCCATTATCCGTGCAATACGCACAATCACAATCATGCTTCGCATAAGCAGATGCACTAAGCATTGTTGCAGCCATCAAAAAAAACACAAATTTTTTCATATACTCCTCCTCAATGTTAAACACTGAAGATATACTCTCTTTTCCTTGATATTCAATCTAACCTTATTATTACCTGATTTCGATTCTCTGCCCGATTTCGATTCCTTGCCTTGCGACCTCACCACCGTTAATTTCTAGCACATAACATACTTTACCGCGCGGTTTAATTAATTTTTCTGAAAGCGGCTCTGCATTTTCAAAAATATCTATAATTTGAAATGCGCAATCAATAAAAATCATATCAAGCGGAATATATGTATTTTTCATCCACATAGCAATATCTTTATAACCGTTAAAATCAAACAGCATTCCTTTATTTTTTGGCATTTCTCTAACAAACATCAAGCCTTTTCTCAACTCATTTTGTGTTTGCATAACAGGTGCTTCATAACGAATTGTTTTATTAATATAAATTTCTGCAGTACGACTTTTATTCATAACTAAAAGCCCCCAAAAAATAAATAGCAACCCTAAAAGAAAGAAAAAATAACGCATCGCCTCACTCCAAAATTTACCATATATTAGAAATTTTTAATTACACTGTCAAGTACTTGGACAAGAAGATAAATCAATGCAAATAAGATCTAACACCAAAACAGAAATTAAACTTGGCTTAACCGTATTCATTTCGCTATGCCTGATTTTTTCCCCATTACTGTTTCACTTTATTTGGGGCAATCACGACTGGATACCGATGCGTTATGGTAACAGAATTTTCTCCGGTTTAATAGAAGGGCGCTTCAGTCAATTTATTCTTCAATGCTTATTATTTTCCGGCCATGTTTTACCGCTAACCAACATATTATGCGGTTTCATTTTCTATGCTATGGCACTTATCATTCTCTGCACACGTTTCTTTAATTTTTCTCCATCCAAAAACATATACTTAACCATAGTTGCTGTTGCCACACTGCCGTACATCAACGAAATTTTGTACTTTCAATTTATCTCATTCAGCCAATTAACTTGGCCCTTTTTTATTGTGCTGTCACTTTTATGTGTCAAACAAGCTACGACCTCCTCTCACTTCTTTGCCTATATCTTTTCCGGTTTTATTTTATTATTATTCACTATCGGCGGTTATCCGGCAAGCATCAATTTATATACAACTGCAACGGCATTATGGCTAATTGCAAAAAAAGACCTTTCCTTTTCACGTTTAATCAAATTATCCGTTCCATACATAATCTGTTTATTCGCATCCTTTTTATGTCTCTGCATCATCCACAACTGGCTTAAACAAAACAATTACATGGTAGAAATGTACAACAACCGCTATAGCTCATTTTCCTATTATCTGACACAAATAATCCCTACCCTTATTCTATCCGTTAAGAGCTTTATAGAACCGCAACCGTTTTTAAGTCTTTTCTTAAAAATCACCCTAAGTTTTCTTGTTTTATTTTGGGCAATAAAGATTTTAATTTCCAAACCGACATATAGTCAGAAAATAATAACTTTTATCCTTTTAATCAGTCTACTTCTTTGTCTCAAATTTTCTGCTTTGCTATCCAACCAAGCAGCCGATGAATATTACAATATTCATGACCCAATCGCTTTTATGGTACGAGCAGATTTTTATGCCGTTCCCTGCTTAGTCCTATTTTGTTTAAACTGGCTTTCTGTACAAAAGCATCATTTAACCCAAAACATAGCTACACTGACGGCCGCAATTTTAATTATCTTAAACATAAATGCCGATATTTCTTTTTGTAAAACGCATCTTTTAGGATTTCATGCAGAAAACTTACTGCAAGAACGAATAATTAATCGTTTACAACAATCTTCAAATTATCGACCCTATAATTATTATAACTTTGTTCAAGCCGGAGAAATATCACTCCGTTCCAAATATTATACTGCCGGCAAACTTGAAAAACACGGTTTATACACCCTAAAAATACCTTACAGCCGTCATTGGCTGCCACATGAAAACTATAATTTCTATGCCCCTTACGAATTTGTTTTAAACAGCAGACACATTAATCCTGAAGATATTACACCGCAAATATATGATTATCTGACTCAAAATATAGATATTTGGCCATCTCCCAATGCCACTTACGTTGATGATAAATATTATATCATCTCTCTAACTTCGGAAGGAAAAGAAATGATTTCACAGCAATTCCGCCAACTTACGGGAGAAACAAAAAGATGAAAAAGATACTACAACATTTTAACCTTTTCCCCACCGCAAAAGACGCAAAAATTTGGCTCATAAGCTATCTTATAGTCAATTTAGCATTTCTTTATCACAGTCTTAATTTTATGTGGGGCAATCATGACGTTGAATTTATAAAAAGCAAATTATCTCTAAGTTCCGGTTTATTTGAGGGACGTTTTACGCAATTTATCCCTTATTGGCTGCTAACCGATGGTCAAATTCTGCCGATAGTAAACAATCTTATAGGTTTTGCATTTTTAGTATCCGCTTTATGGCTTTTGGCAAGATATTGGCATTTGCCGCAAAACACCCTAACCACTGTTTTATTCATTACTTTTTTTGCAACCCTTCCCTACACCCTCTCATGGCTATATTTTACATTTATCACTATCAGCTGCTTATTATGGACATTTCTGATTATTTTAGGCTTACACCTTTGCTCTTATATTCATCAAGAAAAACACAAACTAACTTTAAGCCTCTTCGCCGTTTTATGCTTTTATTTATCACTCGGCGGCTATCCGCCGGTCATCAACACAATTTTTGTTTGTCTTTCGGCACAAATAACCATTAGTTACGTCTTTTACCATGTATCATTAAAAGAACTATTTCAAATCCATAAATACACTCTATTAAATATCATCATCGCCATCGTTTTATTTAGGCTGACACTTCTTTTCATCCCGCATGACAATGTTTACAATTTAGAAACGACACCGTTTAATTTAATGCCGCAAAAATTTCTCTCGATTCTTAAAATCTCTTTTCAACAATTTAGCTTATCTCTACCATACATGGAAAAGAGTTATAAAATGACACTTTGTTGTTTAGTTATTATTGCCATTATAACAACACTTCTCAACACAATGAATATAAGCCGCCTTATCATCTCTGTTATAATGATTTTCACCACGATTCTCGCCGCTGCCACAACCACTTTTCTCGTCATTCCACACACGGAATTTGTTGCGCGCATTGATTTTTACGGTTTAGCATTCATTTATCTTTTTGCCTTCTCTCTGCTTCTACATCAAAAAATACCCTTTATCAAAAGTATCACCATCATTTCCATGTTTATTCTTATTCCTTGGAATATCACCAATGATTACCGCGCGCAAAAAAATTGGCAACAAGGTTTTACTGCAGAATTTCAAATTTTAGATGATATTATTGAGCGTATTGAAAATCACCCGCAGTTTAATCCCAAGCGCACCTACAGATTTTACCAAATAGGAGACATTTCATTACGCCGCAACTACTATCAAAACAACTATGAATATCCTGAACCGTTTTTATTATCCTTACCTTATTTAGCCGGATGGCAAGGAGCAAACTTAATCGAATTTTACTCTCCGTTTTCATTTATAGATAAAAAAACACCATTACTTGCAACCGATATAACCACCGAAGTATACCGATTTATTACAGAAGATGCCCGCCCATGGCCGCACCCTAATTCCGTTTATATCAACAAAAATATCATCCTTATCATTTACAATCAAACCGGCTTAACGGAATTCAGGCAAAAAATAATTCCCCTACACCCAAAAAATACCACTTATTAATAAAAAAATTACGCTTTATATCTTATAAAAAAACATAAACCCTAAAAACAAGAGGTAGATTATGAAAAAGGATGCCATTTTAGCTATTGTTGTTCCCTGTTATAACGAAGAAGAAGTTCTTGCACAAACTATGAAAACATTATCAAATTTAATCAACTTATTGATAAAGAAACAGCTGATTAATCCTCAAAGTAAAATCATCTTTGTTAATGACGGTTCCAAAGATAGCACTTGGAACATTATACAAACCGCTCATAAGCAAAATCCTATTATAAAAGGTATTTCTTTATCACGAAATTTCGGGCACCAAGAAGCTCTACTTGCTGGTTTATACAACACAGATGCAGATATATATGTAACCATCGATGCCGATCTCCAAGATGATCCTTCTGTTATCAAAGAGATGATAGATGCTTATTATAAAGGCAATGAAATTGTTTACGGTGTCAGAAAAAAACGCAAAACAGATACATTTTTCAAGCGTAACACAGCCATGCTGTTTTATAAACTCATGAAAATTTTAGGCGTTGAATTAATTTCCAATCACGCCGACTTTCGCCTATTAAGTCGCCGTGCTGTAGAAACAATGTCCACCTTCAAAGAAAAAAATCTTTTTTTACGCGCAATTGTTCCTTTAGTAGGCTACCAATCCTGCAATGTTTACTATGACCGCCAAAAACGCACTGCCGGAGAAACAAAATATCCGCTGAAAAAAATGATTCTTTTCGCCTTAAAAGGTATCTCAAGTTTCTCTGCCGTACCCCTGCATTTTATTACCCTTTGCGGCATATTGATTTCTTTTTTAAGTTTCCTTTTAATGCTTTGGACAATTATAGGATATTTTAATAATTCAACCATTACCGGCTGGGCCTCTCTAATGTCTGCCATAACATTTTTCAGTGGTATCACTATTTTGTTTATGGGTATTATCGGTGAATACATAGCCAGTATATTTGTAGAAGTAAAAAACCGCCCCACTTACATCATAGATAAAAAATTGGATTAAATATGACCAATCGAGCATCAACATCTTCTCTTTTTAAGCTATGGGCAAAAACCTATATTTTGGTGATGTTGTGCTATTCTCCTTTTTTACTCTATTTTTTATGGGGCAATCATGATTGGGGATGGATAAAAGAATATACACCCTTATGGAGTGGCTTATTTGAAGGACGTTTTTCCCAATTTTTTATCCCGATTTTATTATTTTCCGGTCACATACTACCTTTTTTATCAACCGCCGCCGGTTTGGCAGCTTTTTCTTTTGCAATAATCCTCTTGCTAAAACTATGGAATTTTCCGAAAAAAACTTTTTTAATAACCATTCTTGCCCTAATCACAATCACCTCACCATACACTCTATCTTGGTTTTACTTTGCTTTTTTAACTCTAAGTTGTCTTACATGGCCCTTATTTATAACTTTAGCTTTCTTTATTCTGCAAAAAAATAAAAATTGCATATTAGCAACAATATTCGCCTCTATTTTATTTACCTTATCTCTTGGCGGCTATCCTCCCGTAATTAATATGATAGGTACCATTTTAACAACGCTGATACTGAATGATTTATGCTTAAATAACTTATCCTCATTAGCAATAGTACGCAAATACACTCCGCATATTATTTCCATTATTTTATCCGCTTTACTTTTTTATCTTATACAGCATTGCCTAAAAATATATCATCTGCAATTCAGCACTTATAATACCGCAGGTGTAGATTTATCTACGCTTCCTCAAAAAATAAAAACTGCTTTTTCAGAGAGTCTTACTCAATTCACATACACCACGAGTTTCATTAATAGCATCTATAAATACCTGACTTCAATTTTATGCGTCTCCGGTTTGATTTATTTATGGATATCCTTACCTAAAAGCATAATCAATATAGCAACTTTTGCTATTCTGATTTTGGGCTTATTCATATCCTCCGTTTTCACAACAGTCATTGCTCAAAACACAGATTATGTTTGGCAAGAACCGCGTATAAAATTTTTCACCTTACCCTATATAACTTTATTTTCTGCAACCATCCTATACAACTGTCGCCGCAAATATCTCCGCAACATGGTCTTTTTAATAGCAATCACTTTACTGTTAAGCAACATTACAACAAACTGTTATGCGGCCAAAGTCTGGCTATTCGGCTTTAAAGCTGAAACTGATTTTTCCGAACGTTTTCTTTCTCGTTTAGAAGGACAAGAAAATTTCACCCCTTCACAAAAGAAATACACTTTTATCCAAAGCGGCACCATCAGTTTCCGACACAAATATTACATCGAAAAAAATTATTCTCACCCCGATTCCTACACTCTAACGGCTCCTTATATTCCTTGGCATTTACCTTATAAAGCCTATACCTTTTATTATCCGCAAATATTTATAAAGCAAGATTTTGACGTTTATTGGGAATACGTCAATCCGTCATTTATCAACATGACAGACGAATTAGCGACATATCTTTCAGAAGCTTCTGTTCCCTGGCCACACAAAAACGCTATTTATTATTCTCCGAATTTAATTATTCTGACACTAACAGCTGACGGCAAAAAAGATGCCAGAAATTGGTTTCATAACAATTTCGCAGGTTATCCTCATTAAAAAGAATTTACTTGTCAATTAAGGCCAATAGCAATACACTTACACCAAATGGAAATGACTGATAAAAATATAGAAAATCTTTCGCTTTGCGGAAATATCTGGAACTTGGCTGAAACAAATGATCGCCAAGAAGAGTTGTTATGCTTGCAAACCGGCATATCACCGCACATGGCAAAACTTTTGCTTTTAAGAAATATTTCCGAAACCGATGTGAAAACATTTCTTAATCCTAAACTATCAACACTCATGCCCGATCCTTATATCTTAAAAGATATGGAAAAAGCAGCCGAGCGTATTGCAGAAGCAATAATTAAACACCAAAAAATTGCCATTATCGGCGATTATGATGTCGATGGGGCCACTTCTACTTCTGTTATGCGCCTTTTTCTGACCTATTTAGGCATAGAAACAGCTGTTCACATTCCTGAAAGAGATGAAGGCTACGGCCCGAGTGAATTAGCTTTCCAAGAATTTACGGATTTTGGTGCAGATTTAGTCATTACCGTAGATTGTGGCACTTCTGCTTTTGAAGTTTTAGATAAAGCCGCCGAAAATTTTGAAATCATTATTCTTGACCACCATGAAGCAGAAACCAAACTTCCCAAAGTTTATGCCGTAGTAAATCCCAAACGTTTGGACCAACCTGATGACAGACCTGACTTAGGTTACATGGCTGCTGTCGGTGTTGTATTTATGACAGTCGTTGCCGTTAATCGTATTTTACGCACCAAGGGTTTTTACACTGCTGAATTGCCTGAGCCGAACTTAATGAACTGGCTGGATTTGGTCGCTTTAGGCACTGTTTGTGATGTTGTCACTTTATTAGGACTTAACCGCGCTTTTGTAACTCAAGGTCTAAAAGTAATGTCAGCAAGGCAAAACTTAGGCTTAAAAACGCTTATGGACGTTGCCGATGTCAATGAAAAACCGGATACCTATCACTTAGGTTTTGTTTTAGGCCCCCGCATAAATGCCTGTGGGCGTGTCGGCAAAGCCTCAATCGGCAATCGCTTTCTTTGCACCAAAAATCCGATAGAAGCCCAATTACTTGCCGATGAAATGAACTCTTATAACCAAGAGCGCAAAGATATAGAAGCCTTTGTTTTACAACAAGCCATAGAAATTTTAGAAGGCACTCCGCAAAATTGGCCCATGGCCTTTGTTGCTAACACTGGCTGGCATCAGGGCGTTATCGGTATTGTTGCCGGTAAGCTAAAAGAGCGCTACAATTTACCATCATTTGTGATGAGCATTGAAGAAGATGAAGTTAAGGGTTCAGCCCGTTCTATTAGCGGTGTAGATTTAGGAGCGCTGATTATTGCAGCCAAAGAAAAAGGTGTTATTACTAAAGGCGGCGGACATACCATGGCAGCAGGATTCTCACTGACAGAAGAACAAATCCCCGCTTTTCGCCAATTTGCCGGCGAATATGTTGCAAAAAGCTTAAATAACACCACACCTCATCCGGTCTTAAATATAGATTTAAGTATCAGCTTAGCTGCAGCAAATAACAATTTATGCAATGATATAGAACAACTTAAACCTTTCGGTACGGGCAATACAGAACCATTAATTCTTATTTCTAAAGTATATTTCAAAAAAACTTATATTATTGGTTCCGGACACATCAAATGCGAGCTGTCAACTTTAACCGGACAGCATCTCCCTGCCATTGCTTTTAAAGCGGTAGATACAGAAATGGGCAACCACATTTTAAGCCGCACACAAGACTGTTATGATGTTGTCGGCAATTTACGTTTTAACCGTTGGAACAACACCACATCACTTCAATTCGTTATCATAGATATTAAGAGGGCACAATGAAAAAATCCAAGATAAAAAAACTCCGTAAAACAATCGAAGAAAGGAAAAGACCAAGCTTTTTCGGCTACGTTATATCTAAACTAAAAACCTATTTATTTACCGGTATTTTAGTTACCACCCCTGTTTCCATTACCTTTTATATGGCCTACGAACTTTTTATGTGGACAGATAAACTCAGCCGTTCATTAATACCTCCCAAAATCGTTGCCAAAGAAATTATCCCCTACATCCCCGGCATTGGTGTTGCCATTCTTATTGGTGCCTTAATTATTATCGGTATGTTCACCACCGGTTTTATCGGCCGTTTCTTTGTGCGTCTTGGAGATTTCATTGTTTCAAAGATTCCATTAATCTCAAGCATTTATTCATTACTGAAACAACTATTTGAAACGGTTTTATCCCCCAAGTCCCAATCATTCAAAGAAGCCGTATTATTGGAATATCCGCGCAAAGGCATCTGGATAATCGGTTTCTTAGCCGGAGAAACAAGTGGTGAGCTAAAAGAAAAACTTCCCCACACAAAAATGCTGAGTGTCTTTATTCCGACCACCCCTAACCCTACATCAGGTTTCTTGATTTTAGTCCCCGAAAACGATATTCAGAAATTAGATATGAGTGTCGAAGATGCCCTAAAATACGTTGTTTCCTGCGGTATTGTCGTTCCTGAAGAGGAAAAGAAAAAAATGATGCATAAAAAACATTGACAAGCAAAATAAATAACCATCTAATATGCGTTAGGGCAAATTTTTGCCTAGTGTGGATTTAACCTTACTTGTCCGACACATTTATTGGACTAAAATGGAGATTTTTTATTATGAATAGAACTGCTGAATATGTCTCATTAGGACATCCTGATAAAATTGCCGACTTCATTTCTTGTGCTTTATTGGATGAATGTATCAAACAAGATAAAAAAGTTCGCTACGCCGTTGAAGTTATGGTCAAAAACAACAACATTATTTTAGGCGGAGAAATTACCGGCAACGTTAATCTAAAACACTTACGCGCTATTGTCAAAAAAGCTTTACGCCAAATTGGTTATGATGAAGATTACCACAAGCGTTGGCAAGAAAATGCGATTGACATTACCAATTTAAAAATTACCAACTTAATCAGCGCCCAATCGCCTGAAATCGGACAAGGTGTAGATGCAGACGGTTGGGGTGATCAAGGCGTATTTGTCGGTTATGCCGAAAAAGGCGAAGGCTTAATCAATCAAGAACTTTACCTAGCCAAAAAGCTAAACAATGCTCTTTATCAAAAAGCTCTTAAATCTGAAAATTTAGGCTTAGATATTAAAACCCAAATCACTTTAGATGAAAACGACAATATCAAAACCGCAATTGCCGCTGTGCCGATGTTAAAAAAAGAAAATTTATCCAAATTTATCACCGAAACTCTCGGGCAAAAACCGCAAAATCTGATTGTAAACGGCACCGGTACTTACAAATGTCATTCCTCAATTGCAGATTGCGGCATTACCGGACGCAAATTAGCTTGTGATTTTTATTCAACCGCTTGTCCGGTTGGTGGCGGCTCACCTTGGACTAAAGATGCCAGCAAAGCTGATTTAACCTTAAATCTTTATGCCCGCAAACTGGCGATTCAATATTTAAAAAACAATGATAAATGTATTGTTTATCTCTCTTCCTGCATAGGCAAATCCGAGCTACCGAGCGCTGTAATTAAAACCATCAAAAACGGTATTGAAGAGACCGCAAACATTAATCCGAATTGCAGCCCGAAATGTGTTATAGAAGAAATTAAACTCAATCGCCCGATATTTAAGAAACTCTGTCAAAAAGGCTTAATGACTTACTTTAACACACGCGGCAATCCGATATTTTAACAAAAAAAAGAGAGAAGAACTAAATCTTCTCTCTCTTTATCTCATAAAAAACTGACGAACACCAGTGTCCCTAAAGAAACCACGGATACCATATAAACAACACCGCTTGGACTTTTCAAGAATGGCTCCCACAGATCCATAGCAACAAGAGATCTCTCATCTAAAAAAAAGCTCCAGATCAACATGTAAAACAATACAAGATACGCAACCACTACAAAGCATGTAATAAAAGAAAATGCATTTATGACTGAATATTCCTTGTTAATAGCAATAACATAAAAGATGATAAACGGTATAATAAAGCTTATTATACGCCTTATCTCATCTGCGGCATATTCTCCCATAGGTCGAAACACGAGTACTACCGTAGCGATAATGGTTGCATCCCTAAGCCATGTTAACAATAGCGATATTTTTGCATCTGCATCAAGCAAAAGCCAGACCGTTAGCAATAGGAAAATTAATTGAGGATACACAGAAACAGAAGTTTCAGAGGAACAGACTGTCATATAGTCACTTTTAAAACTAATCCTACCAACACAAAAAAGACCTAACCCGCCCAATACAAAAGAGGTTACATACGAACAATTAAAAATCAAATAGGACGAAAGGAATAACATCATAGCTGTAAATATCAAGTTATAGTTCTCCTCTGACCATTTTACCTTAACAGGAATCATAGTTTTCATAATACATAATTTTAAAAATTAAATAACCTAAAAATAAATCTCTGTCGACACTATACATGGTCATAGATATTTTGTCAATATCAATTCCATAAAAGCAAATTTCTAGCGACGCTGTAGCGTCGCCCGAGCGTCGCTAAAATAAGAAAGAAAAGAAAAAGTAACAAAAAGAAAAGAAAGAAACCTGAAAAATAAATAATTTTTTATTATACAAATTTTCATTTTAATTTTCATTTTAATTTTTTTGCCAAAAAACTTTTTATCAAAAAAAATCATTTTTTTCATCTTTCCCCCTTGCTTAACAAAAATCCGCTCCCTATATAACCAAAAGAAAGATTTTAAACTGAAAGAAGGATTATAAAATGAGCAATAAAGTATTAGGTATAGACCTTGGTACCACAAACTCTTGTTTTGCAATTATGGAAGGCGGCGAGCCGAAAGTTTTGGAAAACTCCGAAGGCGCACGCACAACTCCATCAATGGTTGCTTTTACAGACACAGACAGATTGGTTGGTTATCCGGCAAAACGTCAAGCCGTAACCAATCCGGAAAACACTTTGTTTGCAATTAAGCGTTTAATCGGTCGCAGATTTGATTCACCGGAAGTTGAAAAAGATAAGAATCTTGTTCCGTTCAAAATTGTTTCGGGCGACAATGGTGATGCATGGGTAGAAGTGAAAGGCACAAAATATGCCCCATCACAAATTTCTGCCATTGTTTTGCAAAAAATCAAAGAGTTTGCCGAAAGCTATTTAGGTGAAAAGATAGAAAAAGCGGTTATTACCGTTCCGGCATATTTTAATGACAGCCAACGTCAAGCCACCAAAGACGCCGGTAAGATTGCAGGCTTAGATGTGCTTCGTATCATCAACGAGCCGACAGCAGCGGCCCTTGCCTACGGTATGGATAAAAAAGCTTCCGGCACAATTGCCGTATATGACTTAGGTGGTGGTACATTTGATATCTCCATTTTGGAAATCGGAGACGGCGTATTTGAAGTTAAATCCACCAACGGTGATACTTTCTTAGGTGGTGAAGACTTTGACCAACGTTTAGTTAATTACTTAGCAGATGAATTCAAAAAAGAAAATAATATCGATTTGAAGCAAGATCGTTTAGCTCTGCAACGTTTAAAAGAAGCTGCTGAAAAAGCCAAAATTGAACTTTCTTCTGCAACACAGACAGAAATCAATCTTCCGTTTATCACTGCAGATATGAGCACCGGTTCACCAATTCCAAAGCACTTAAACATCAAGTTGACCCGTGCCAAATTAGAATCTATCGTTGAAGATTTGATTGATCGTACGGTAGAACCTTGCAAAAAAGCAATGGCCGATGCCGGCATTAACCCGTCAGATATCAGTGAAGTTATCCTTGTTGGTGGTATGACTCGTATGCCGAAAGTACAAGAAAAAGTAAAGGAAATCTTTGGCAAAGAACCGCACAAAGGTGTTAACCCGGATGAAGTTGTTGCTGTCGGTGCTGCAATTCAGGGCGGTGTTTTAATGGGTGAAGTTAAAGACGTTCTTTTACTTGACGTTACCCCGTTATCTTTAGGTATTGAAACTTTAGGCGGTGTGTTTACGCGTTTGATAGATAGAAACACTACCATTCCGACCCGCAAATCTCAAGTATTCTCAACTGCAGAAGATGGTCAAACTGCTGTGACTATTCGTGTTTTCCAAGGTGAACGTGAGATTGCCGCACACAACAAACTCTTAGGTCAGTTTGATTTGGTTGGTATTCCTCCGGCACCGCGCGGTATGCCGCAAATTGAAGTTACTTTTGATATCGATGCTAATGGTATTGTTAACGTTTCTGCTAAAGATAAAGCGACCAACAAAGAGCAAGCCATTCGTATTCAAGCTTCCGGCGGTTTATCTGATGCCGATATTGAAAAGATGGTAAAAGATGCCGAAGCCAATGCTGAAGCAGATAAGAAGAAGAAGGAACTTGTTGAGGCAAAGAACCAAGCTGAAGGCTTGATTCACACCACCGAAAAGACATTAAAAGAAAATCCGGATAAAATTTCTTCTGCTGATAAATCCGCTATTGAATCTGCTATTGCTGATTTGAAAGCTGTAATAGAAGGCGAAGATACCGAAGCCATCAAAGCCAAATCAGATGCTTTAATGCAAGCTTCCTTAAAGTTAGGCGAAGCGATGTATAAAGCTCAAGGTGCGGAAGCTGCTGCCGGTGCAACTGCAGGCGCAGAGCAAGGTGCTCCTGAGGCAGAAGCAAAAAAAGACGACAATGTTGTTGATGCAGACTTTGAAGAAGTAAAATAATATAAACCTTCTTTCTACTAAAAGGAGCAGAAAATCTGCTCCTTTTTATTGCTTAAATCATTTTTTATTGATTAAGTTTCGCAAACGTTTCCCGTTGTTCCTCGGTCAACATATTCCAAAATTCTTCAAAATATTTCTTTTCAATTTCCGTAACGCGCGCACGCCCGCTTTCAATTTCTTCCAAAATCGGCTCAACTTCTGCTTTCAAATTATTCTTCAGCTCCGCTAATTTTTGGTTTTGTTCTGCCGTCAATTGCAAACTTGTTGCATCAATTTCCGCCGCTTGCACAGAAAAAACCATCAATATCGCCACAATCACACCACAAATAAACCGCATATTTTTCTCCTAAGAAACATAATTTCTTATATCATATAAAAAAATAAAAAAGTTACAACCTCTATTTTAATAAATCTTTGGTTTAAAATAACTTCACTTCCCCAACCGTACAAAATACTTGCAAAAAAAGTAACAAAGACTAACAAAGAAGGCATTAGTTTCATACTAATGCCTTCTGCATTTAAAAAAGGTTTTAAATTCCTCTTTTTGATTGGTACCATCCAAGCCCAACCTAAAGATTATACTGCAACCCGACATCAACCGCAACACCCTTATAATTCTTAAGCTCTCGCTCAATCATCCCATAGAGTGTCAGGTTTTTATAGTTATAGTTAATCCGTGCAGAAACAACAGCTCTATCATCATCAAACTGATGCTTAATTTTATAACGGCCGCGCATACCGCTAAGAGTTGCCTCTGTTCCCTCATCCGGATCCAAGAACTCAACATAATAAATTCCGCCGATTTGAATACCGAGCTGATGATTTTCACCTATATTCATCTCTTTTGAAAGATATGCCCCCAAGCCGCCTTCCAAAGATAAAATATTTTCTTTATCAGAGTGTAATGCACCAAGTTGAGAACCTTCATCATAACCATCTTGATAAATACCCAACAAATTTAACTCAGCCGCAGGTGTAAAACGAAGACCACCGCCTAAATTAATATTATGCCGCAACTCATTACTTACGCCGTATTGATAAGATGTAATATCAGAAGAATACTTTCCTTGTGGTGTCTTTCGATCATATGAACCATCTTCATAACCGGCATAAAGTTTAGAATACCATTGTGTACCGTTTCTAAAATCATAACCGGCCGGCAACCACAAACCGAAAAGATTGCTTTTACGCGATGAACCATTATCATAATCACTTTTAAGCTGAGAAATTGTACCACCTAACCCATAGGTCATTCCGGAACGCGTTTTTCCTTTCAGCATAGCATACGCTGCAGAAACCTGTCCATCATTACCTACTAAAAGTCCGTCACTTTTTCTTGAAATGTCAATATATTTATAACCACCCATAAAAGTTTCGTTTGGTTTATCAAATAAATTTTCATTAAACTGCCGGCTCAAATGATTATACAACAAAGCATTTTCTCTTCTAAAACTGGGCAATACATCTTCTCCGCGATAATTTGCATCCTTCTGCTCCAATTCAGCTTCAGTTGCCGCTGTTTTCAAATCATCAAAAATAGCATTAGCCTGTTCTTGCTGATAATTTGTTTCCCAAAATTGTGCTGCATCTTTATTTTCCAATAGCGAATCAAATGAATGTCTTTTCAATACAACATCATAACCCTTCTCGCCTTCTTGTTTATCAGCCTCAAACATGGCAGATTTAGAAGCAAGCGTCAAATTATCTGTATTATCAGCTTGCAATGCATTTTTTACTACAAAATAATCTTCAGAACTGCCTTGAGTAATTTTTTCAGAAACAGTCATGTTACCGGACAAACTTTCGGCAATAAACTTACCGTTCTGTCCCAAAACAATTTCACCGCCGCCCAATTCGTTCAAATCAACCGCAGAAGCTTTTGCTTTTTCTCCATAAATATCCAAAGCAGCTCCGTCTTGCACAATACTCTCTCCCGTTCCGCTAAAGATAACCGTACCGGTATTTTCAAGCGTTGCCCCTTCTTCCAAATAAATACCGGCGCCATTTCGTGCATTAACCTTAATTTCGCCGCTATTAATAACATTTGCCTCTTTTTCTGCATAAATTCCATAAGCCGGTCCTGTTGCAGAACTATATCTGTACCCGTTAATTTCAATTTTGCCGCTATTATTTATTTTAGATTTACTTTCTCCATAAATACCGACACTCGTTCCGTCATGATTGATTATAATATCGCCAGAATTAATAATCGACGTACCTTTACCGCCGCGCATACCCGTCACTACACCTGTTCCGGCATTTTGAATATTAATAACCGATTCTGAACCGTTTTTATTTTCATTTGTAATAACACCTTGTGTATCTGCTTCCGGCATATACATACCATATACATCACCATCACCCGTATTTTTAATTTTTATGACCCCTTTAGCATGGCCGGTCGGATTTCCATCTTCATCTTGGCCGCCGAAAGACATTGCATTATAAAGCTGCTGTCCGCCATACATGCCATATACATTTCCATCTCCATAGTTGGTGATATTAATTACACCTTCAGCATTGCCACCCTCTGTATAAGCATTAAAAGCAAACCAACTGGCAAGATTTTGATCGCCGGCACCGGCACCTGGAATATCAGATTTATTAATCATAATTCCATAAACATTTCCATCACCTTTACTTGTCAAATTAATATCACCCTTAGCTTCTTGACCATAAAAATGATTAACCGCATTTGTTGCAGCAACATAGCCATAAATACCGTAAATATCACCATCAGCCACAATATCAATATCTCCATAGGCTTTTCCGGCGTAACTGACATAAGCATTATATGCGCGCACATCACCGGCCAAACCATATGTTGCCCCGCCGCCAGTATGATTTATTTTAATATTACCATATGCCGTACCGTTATTAAATCCTGAAGCATTAATTGCCTCTTTATACTGTGTAATATCAGAG
The DNA here is from genome assembly GCA_045603405.1 of Alphaproteobacteria bacterium. Lineage (GTDB taxonomy): Bacteria > Pseudomonadota > Alphaproteobacteria > RF32 > CAG-239 > CAG-267. The sequence continues at coordinate 42,832 of JAZUMA010000015.1, forward strand.
ATATGAGAATACATACCATACACAGTCCCTTTACCTTCATCAATAATTTCTATTGTACCCGTACCAATCGGTTTTTTATTAATATATTCACCGGAATTTGTATCGCCGATAACATACGAGTTAAAAACTTCACCACTATAACCATAAAGTCCGCGCACATCCCCATTGCCCTTATTTTTTAATATTATCTCTGATTCATCATCCGGATGACTTGGTGAAGAATACAAATTAAAAATACTTTCTGCATCAGAAGCTATACCATATAAATCATTATCATTTTTGTGAACAATTTCTATTTCCTCATCGGCAACACAAATATTTCCAACCAAATGCGTATTTTTCGGGCATTTTATCTCAACGCATTCACCGTTAACTAATCGTTGACCGGACGGGCATTTACCACGTTCAACACACGCATCACCCACTAATTCTGTACCATCCGGACAAACAATTTTTTCGCAAGTTTCTCCGTTCCATTCTTCCCCTGTCGGACAAACACATCCTAAACCGTTCCAACTCTGTCCTGCCGGACAATTATGTTTTTCGCCGGAATGATGACTGCTCCCGTCTTTATTTGATAAAACCAGTGCCGCCACTCCGCCGGCTGCCAATAGACCTAAGCCTCCATACAGCAATGTATTATCTTTTTTAGCCGTTACAGTAGGTACTGCCGTTTTAGAAGTATTTTCCGGTACAATTTTTGCATATGTTGGATATTTACTGATAGTATTTTCATACTGTTGCACCAATCTTTGATCCATTTTAGCCATACAATCAACTTTTGCGGAAGCGCCCAGTTTTCTCAATCGCCGATATGCATTAAAATCTTTATCTGCCATAGCTTTACACAATGCAGTAATACCATGCGTATCACCTTTATTAATATCATAACCTTTAGCAACATAATCAGAAACAGCCTTAACATCTCCGTCCTTTACTTTTGCATATGCATAATCCGCAAAAGTTACCGCCTGCGCTGTATTTCCTCCACAGCACAAAAGCACAAAAGCCAACACTAATAAACGTTTCATCATCATCACACATGTCCTGATAAACTTAAACTTGTTTTTATTCTAACAAACAAAACTTAATATTTCATTTAAAAGCAACAATTTGCGACAAATATAAAAAATGCGGAAGGTTTAATCTTCCGCATCAATCGCAAAAATTTCCTGGAGCTTTGCCAAATGAAAAGCCGGCAAATGCTTTTCAGATTTTTTTTCAAGTAATTTAACCGTTTCTTTATATGCTTGTTGACGCTGTCTTGCAGACATAGCCTCCAGCATCAGCTCTATCTTTTTAGCATTCGGACTATCCAATCTTTCCGTAAAATATATGTTTACAAACATCGGCGCTATATAAAACATAGATTCTTGATTTATACGGCTGATAAGGCCTTGCAACATCTCTCTATATTTTTCTAAAACACCTTGTTTCTTAAAAAAATGAATAACATCCACTGCTTGATAGAAAAAATCTTTATCTAACCGACCTTCCGGTTGTTGTTCCATTGCCTTTGAAATGGCTTCAATAATAACTTTATACAACATAAAAAAATAGATTAATTCATAAAAATAAAAAAACAGACTTATAAAATAACATTTTAAACACATTAAGTCAAGCCACAAAAAAAGAGCGACTATAAAAGCCGCTCTCAAAGATAAATCTAATAAAAATTAGAATCCCATACCACCCGGCATACCGCCACCAGCACCGGCTCCTTCACCGCAATGACAAGTATTCTTCTCCGGCATTTCGGTTACCATCGCCTCTGTTGTAATTAACAAGCTAGCGACAGATGCAGCATCTTGCAAAGCTGTCCGCACAACTTTTGTCGGATCAACAATACCGGCTTTAATCATATCGGTATATTCACCGGTTGCCGCATTATAACCATAATTACAATTATTGCTCTCTAACAATTTACCGGCAACAACAGCTCCGTCAACTCCTGCATTTTCAGCAATCTGACGAATTGGTGCCTGCAAAGCTCTGCGAATGATATCAACACCAACTCTCTGATCTTGATTTTGAGGATTAACTTTTTCCAAAGCCTTCGTAGCATAAAGAAGTGCAACACCGCCACCGGCAACCACGCCTTCTTTAACTGCAGCACGCGTTGCATTCAAAGCATCATCAATACGGTCTTTCTTCTCTTTAACTTCAACTTCCGAAGAACCGCCGACACGAAGCACCGCCACACCGCCGGAGAGTTTACCCAAGCGTTCTTGTAGTTTTTCACGATCATAATCAGAAGTTGTCTTTTCAATTTCCTTCTTAATTTGTGTTCGGCGAGCTTCAATCGCTTCCTTATCGCCGTTACCGTCAATAATAGTTGTATCATCTTTAGTAATAACAACACGTTTTGCTGTACCGAGCATATCAATTGTTGTATTTTCGAGTTTCAAGCCCAATTCTTCAGAAATAACCTGGCCACCGGTCAAAATCGCCAAATCTTGCAAGATAGCTTTTCTTCTGTCGCCAAAGCCCGGAGCTTTAACCGCACAAACTTTCAAACCGCTTCTGATACGGTTTACAACCAATGTTGCCAAAGCTTCGCCTTCAATATCTTCTGCCACAATAAGAAGTGCACGACCGGATTGCAAAACAGCTTCTAACACCGGCAAAATAGCCTGCAAATTAGAAATTTTTTGGTCATAGAGCAAAACATATGGTGCTTCATATTCAGCTGTCATCTTATCGGCATCGGTAACAAAATATGGAGAGAGATAACCTCTGTCAAATTGCATACCTTCTACAACATCAAGCTCTGTTTCCAATCCTTTAGCATCTTCAACGGTAATCACACCGTCATTGCCAACCTTTTCCATAGCGCGTGCTAAATATTCGCCGATACTTGTATCCCCGTTTGCGGAGATTGTACCAACTTGTGCAATTTCTTCGGATGTTTTAATTTCTTTAGAACGTGATTTAACATCTTCAACCACTGTTTCAACAGCCACATCAATACCGCGCTTCAAATCCATCGGGTTCATACCGGCAGCAACTGCTTTACAACCTTCTTTAATAATAGCTTCTGCCAAAACCGTTGCTGTTGTTGTACCGTCACCGGCCTTATCTGCTGTTTTTTGTGCAACTTCTTTAACCAGTTGTGCCCCCATATTTTCAAATTTATCTTGAAGCACAACTTCTTTTGCTACTGACACACCGTCTTTGGTAATTTTCGGTGCCCCGTAAGATTTATCGAGCATCACATTACGTCCTTTAGGGCCTAATGTTACTTTAACAGTTTTTGCCAAGACTTCCACGCCTTTGAGCATTTTTGCTCTGGCGTCAGTTCCAAATTTAATATCTTTTGCAGCCATAATTTTCTATCCTTTCTTATTATCTTTCAATAATTGCCAAAATATCGCCTTCTTTAACGATTAAGTGCGGCACACCGTCAACTTTAATCTCCGTTCCGGTCCATTTACTAAACAAAACGGTATCCCCGACTTTAATGCTCATCGGCAAAACTTTACCATCCGGTGTAACTCTCCCTTCACCGATAGCAATAACCACACCCTCACTTGGTTTTTCTTTTGCTGTATCCGGCAAAATAATGCCGCCGGCAGTTTTATTTTCTTCTTCAACGCGCTTAATCAAAATATTCTCGCGCAATGGTTTTACTTGCATTTCATTAAACTCCTAACAAAATTTCAAAACTAATACTTTAGTTAGTGTTTAGTTTAAAAAAAATCAAGCGTTCCCAAAATTATTTTTTGATATTTTTTAAAATATTATCAAAAAGCTCTGCTATCCGAACATTTGTAAAGCGCTCAAGAGTAATCTGTCGTGCTTTTTCTGCCATTTCTGCGCGTTCTTCCGGATGACTTAAAAAATAATCCAACTTTTCTCTAAACTCATCAAAATCTTTATATGTAGCAACGCTATCTCCGTAGATTTCCTCAATCTCCGGCAAATAATCTGTCAACACAAAACCACCTGATGCCGTTACATCATAAATTCGATTGGAAACAAATCCGAAATAACGCATATCTTCCCGATGGTCATTTAAAACAATATCCGCATTACTGTAATACTGATAAAGCTCATCATTATTGATATATTGTCCCTTAAGATATTTCTGCTCCAAATATCCTTCCCAAAACTTTCCGAATACACTTAAATCTGCCTTGCTTTGTAAAGCATAATCAACTGATTTTCGCCCTCTTTTTGTATGGTTTGAACCGACAAATAACACAGAATATTTTTTTGCTTCATTTTTTTCTGCCGGCTTAAACCGCTCCGGATTAGTAAATTGCGGTACATAAACCCCATTAACACCATAAGCCTGTTTTAACTCTTGCAACAACTTCTTTGATGCACAAGCCACCGCATCAACCTCTTTTAAAATAGCCGGATTAAGCCCTTCCACATAGTAAAGATATAAAACTCTTTTGCGTCCGTCATTTTTTATCTCCGGCAAATGCTCGAAATTATAATATCCCTTAAAATAAAGCACATTTCCGGCATTACCCAATCTCAAATCATCATAATCTTCCCGAAATCGATATTCTATCTTATAACCGATTTTTTCCAACCGTAAGCGCAAATCATTAGCTAAAAAGAAATCCCCGTCTTTTTTATAGAAATACGGTGAAGATGCACGCTCTGACGAAGGCAAAACAAAAACAATTTTAGAATAATCCAACCTGACGGCAAAATACCAATATACAAAAGCCGCACTCAAAATTAAAAAACTTAAAATCAAAAATATTTTTCTCATAAGGAAATTCTTATCCTTATTTTTTTATTTAGCAATCATAAAACCGCTTTTATCAAAAAATCATCACTACAATTAAAACCATCACAGGCACTCTTTTCAGAGTGCCTGCTCTCTAAACATTCTTTTTAAATTAATCCATTGTTTTTGATATGGAGGATAACTAGCTTTACATATCAGCTACACCTCATTTTTGAAAGCTAACCATTGCCTCTGCAGTCTTTCTATTACATATGCAAGTTCATCTTCAACAATCTTTAGTACTTTAGCAAAACGCGAATCAAGAATAATCATCAGGCAAAGACTTCTGTCTGGTAACCGTATATGAAGATACTTTTCCAAAGCTTTCGCACAATTAGGCACTCCTTCTTTATTCACACTTAAAAGAATCATTTCTAGTTCAAAATTTGCGGACGTTTTAGCAGATTCTTCAATGTCACCTTTCATTTTATATTCTATATCAAATGGAAGATCCATTGGAAAAACTTCTGCCAAACATCCCAAATTTGACACCCATTCAGGATGTTCTTCAAGCCAAGTAAGAAATATTTGCACATCCTGCCAAATATACTTTTCTTCCTCATAGGGTAAGAGGGAATAGTGACCAATTCTCTGAGCAAGTCTCTTACACTCTTGAAAGAGTTCATTATTCACATCTACTTCCATAACGCACCTATCCGCCAAAGCCTTTAGATTTTCCCGTGAAATAGGTTTTTCTTCACCTAATTGTGTCCCATTTGAAAGAGGTTTTTTTTCACATAATAGCATCCCTTTGACTGCATAAGCAAAAGCAAGAGCAAACAAAGCAACGCAGATAACCCAACAAAATAAAAACATATCCATAATTATATCTTTTTAAGTTTACAATAATTTTTTAAATCTCACCTTACACAGTATCCCATTCTAGCCAAAAGTCAACAAAATTATGTCTAGCAAAGATAATATTATTTTTATTTTTTATCTCCGGCAAATGCTCAAAATTATAATATCCCTTAAAATAGAGTACATTTCCGGCATTACCCAATCTCAAATCATCATAATCTTCCCGAAAGCAATAACTCACTTTATAGCCTAGTTTTTCCAACCCTAAGCGCAAATCATTAGCTAAAAAGAAATCCCCGTCTTTTTTATAGAAATACAGTGAAGATGCACGCTCAGACGAAGGCAAAACGAATACAATTTTAGAATAATCCAACCTGACGGCAAAATACCAATAAGCCGCCGCTCCAACAAAAAACAACAACCCGAAAATCAAAAACACCTTTTTCATAATACAAATTTTATCTTTATTTTTTTACCGCGCAATCATAAAAAAGCTTTCCCACAAAAAAATACCCCATTTACAGGGGATATTTTCTTGTTTTCTCAATCCAAAAAACACGATATTTTCCTCGCGTAGCATGGTAGCTTCGAATGACACACCTGATGTCTTCTGCATTCAGCTCGCTAGGAATCATTTTTTTGGTATACCCGGACGCAACATAATCATCTGCAACCCGAAAAGCTACATCATACGTCCCGTCCTCATTCTTCTCGCGTGAAAAGCCAACCACCTCATATAACCGAGGGGAAAACTTTTTCACCACATAGCGGTAAAATCCATATACCGCTAACAGAGTCACTACGACCCCGATTACAAATCCTATAAACATAACACAATAATTTAAAATTTACCTAAATTTACACTAAATAGCTTTTTTTGTCAACAAAAGAATCATCATCGCTATTTTGCAAAATGACACAAAAAAAAGCCCTCATTCGAGAGCCTTCATTCCTTAAAGGAGAGAAATTTGAGATGGATAGAAGCCAATGTCCAGTGGCAAAAATTTTAATTTATCTTAAAAAGGCAACAAGTTGCCGGTGAATTTTCCCACAAAAAAAGGGGACCGCTGCCCCCTTTTTCGACCACTACACCTGTGCCGCACTTTCTTCCACAAGGTCATACCATTGCCTTCTAATTGACTCCGGTATACCTCTTTCACCTATTTTTTCTTCTACAATATTTCGAACCCGCCCAAAGCGCGGATCTTTGATGAGAACAAGGCAAAAAGGCTCAGGTAAAACATTCCGCCTGCCTACCATCGAGATATACCTTTGCAAAAGTTTTGGACAATTAGGATTGCCATCTTTATCAATACTAATAAGACAACTTATCAGCATCGAATAATTTATATCTTTCCGAAATCCTCCCCAGAAAGATTCGAGCCACCTCTCAAAAATAAGCTTCCCGTCATACATCTTAGACAGCTCAGCCAATATTGAGAGATTTACATATTGTGCGTGGTCATTAAGCCACCGCACTATGTATCGATTTGGCAACAACGCACAGTTGCGGAAATCTTCCAATAGTGCATCACTCTCATCGATGGTCATAACGCACCTATCTGCCAAATCCTTCTCACTCGCCGCCTCCTCTTTACAATAAAAAAGCGGTTTTTCTTCTCTTTTTAAGAGAAAGCATGCCCCAACTACAAGGGCCAAAACAATTAATCCTTCCATATTTTTTAATAAATAATAATTTTTTTCTGTCACTACAATAACATTAAAAAAAATTTTTGTCAACTTTTAAAAATTTCCCCTCCAGACTAAGAAAGGCACCCTTAAAAGAGTGCCTTTCTTATCAACTATGACCATTCTTCTTTCATTTTTATCCACCGTTCTTTATACGGTTGAGCCCAATAGCGATATGCACGATCCAATATTATTTCTATTTCTTCCTTAACAGCATTAAACCGCTGATCTCGAATAACTACATTGTAAGCATTATTACTCAAGTCCCCACCATACTGGATAAGCCTAAAATAATAGTCCCCAAAAAGAGATAAGCAATTGGATTCCCCTTTTGTGTTAATGCTTATCAGAAGCTTTTCCACCTCCCAACATCCACCATTTAACCTCCATTTCTTTTCCGCTATTACTTTGAAAAAAATTCTGGAAAAAGTGTAATCTTCATCTGCTCCGGATGCTCTTGCAAGTACTGCAAGATTTAAATACATCTTTCCCATATTTTTCTCAAGCCAACTTTTAAACTCAAAAAAAAGCAGTTTAGATTTCTTTTCATACTCAGCTCTCATCTCATCCGACAGATTCACATCCATAACACAACTGTTTGCCAAAGTTTTTAATTCTTCAACTGAAAGAAGCTCCTTTTTAGCTGGGAAATAAAATATCACATACACACCTACAAGAAACAGTGTAGCAACAATAATAATTACATATTCCATAATTTTAATTTTTTTAGTTAATAATAATTTTTTTATGTCACTCACTTATCATAAAAACAATCACGAGTCAACATCAAAATCCTCTCTATTTAAACTAAAATACACTCCCGAAGAAGTGCTTTTTTTTTGCAACAGGTAAGATAAAACACCACAAAAAATCCCTCTCGGAGCTTCTTAATCCTCGAAAAGGAGAAAAATTTGAGATAGATAGATGCCAAAATGTCCTGTGGCAAAAATTTCAATTATTTAAACTAAAAAAGCACTTCCGAAAAAGTGCTTTTTGCAATGGGTGAGATAAAGTATGGTGCTATCGTTAAATTGACGACCGCGGTGTACAAAATATAGTACATAAGGAAGTCAATTTGACGATTTGACCTTGCTTTAGTACACCCCTATTTTACAATAACTTTACCGCCGGCTTTTTCTACTGCAGTCACCGCACTCTTAGATGCGCTGTCAACTGTAATATTGATAGCAGCAGTAATAGCGCCACGCGCAAGCAAACGAATACCATCTAATTCTTTAGATATAACATTAGACTTGAGCAAGCTCTCTTTTGTAATATCATTGGCATTCAATTTACCGGCATCAATAGCTTTTTGGATAGTATCCAAATTAACAACGGCGAAAGTTTTAGCAAACGGATTTTTAAATCCACGTTTCGGTAAACGGCGATAAATAGGCATTTGCCCACCCTCAAAACCATTAATAGAAACACCGGAACGAGATTTTTGACCTTTTTGCCCGCGACCACAGGTTTTACCTTTGCCGCTACCGATACCACGACCAACACGAATACGGTTTTTCGTGGCTCCTTCATTATCTCTTAATTCATTAAGTTTCATTTTCTTCACCTTTATACTTATCTCATTAAAATCAAAATCTTCATCTCAGGCCCCCATAAAAGCTTCACAAAAAAGCCTAAAGGCGGAGGGAACAACTCCCTCCTTTGCCCTCTAGCGATTATTCTTCAACTTTAACGAGGTGAGCAACCTTATTAATCATACCTCTAACGGCCGGTGTATCTTCTAAAACGGAAGTACGTCCGATCTTATTCAAGCCCAAGCCTTTCAAAGTAGCAATTTGATCTTTGCCATGTCCGATAGAACTTTTAACTTGAGTAACCTTAACTGTCTTTTTGTTAGCCATGATTAAGCCTCCTCTTTATCCAGTTTAGCGTTAGAAGTGTTCTCACGACGGCTTACAATATCACCGACTTTCTTGCCTCTTTTAGCAGCAATCATACGCGGACTGTTAATTGAGCGCAATGCAACCATAGTTGCCTTAATCATATTGTAAGGGTTGTTAGAACCTAAAGATTTTGCAACAACGTCTTGCACACCGAGCACTTCAAATACTGCACGCATCGGACCGCCGGCAATAACACCGGTACCGGCAGGAGCAGTTCTTAAAACAACTTTACCTGCACCGAAACGACCGGATATATCGTGGTGAAGTGTTCTGCCTTCACGCAGCGGAACGCGAACCATATTCTTTTTAGCTTCGTTTGTAGCTTTAACAATAGCTTCCGGAACTTCAGCTGCTTTACCTGAACCAAAGCCGATACGACCTTTTTGGTCACCAACAACAACCAAAGCTGCAAAAGACATTGTACGTCCGCCTTTAACAGTTTTTGCAACACGGTTAACGAAAACGAGTTTCTCAACCAATTCTTCTTTTTTCTCTGCCTTATTGTGGCGTTCTAAAGATTGTGCCATTTTAACCTCCTAAAACTTCAATCCGGCTTCACGGGCAGAATCTGCCAAAGCCTTTACACGGCCATGATATACATAACCGCCACGGTCAAACACAACTTCGCTGACGCCATTTTTAACGGCACGTTCAGCAACTACTTTGCCAACATATTGAGCAGCTTCAATATTAGAAGACTTTGCAATATTGGCTCTTACTTCTTTATCCAAAGTAGAAGCAGAAGCAACTGTTGCACCTTTTGCATCATCAATAACCTGAGCATAGATGTGCTTGCCACTGCGAAATACAGATAATCTCATCTTTCCATTAGCAGCAGCTCTCAAAGCCGTGCGAACACGAGCTCTTCTTTTTTCATATAATTTTCTTGGTGTATTCATTGCTTTACATCCTATTTCTTCTTACCTTCTTTACGACGTACATATTCGTTATCAATACGAATACCTTTTCCTTTATAAGGCTCAGGTTTTCTGTATTTACGAATTTCCGCCGCAACTTGACCTACCAATTGCTTATCTACACCGCTGATTTTCAAAACGGTTGGAGATTCACAAGCAAAGGTAATGCCTTGAGGTGCCTTAAAAGGTACATCATGGGAAAAGCCCAAACTCATAACAATGTTTTTACCATCCATACGAGCTTTATAACCAACACCGATTAACTCGATGCTTTTGCTGTAACCTTGGCTTACACCTTTAACTAAAGAGTTAATTTGTGCGCGTGTTGTCCCCCACAAAGTTCTTGCCGTACGGCTTTCAGAATGTGGTGTAACAACAATCTTACCATCTTTGATTTCAACACTAACGTGAGAATCATCAAAAGCAAAACTCAACTCACCCAACTTACCTTTAATATTTACAACATTTCCGTTAACGGAAGCATTAACGCCTTCCGGGATAACGACTGGATATTTTCCTACTCTTGACATTCGCTATCTCCTAGAACACTTGGCACAAGATTTCACCGCCTACATTGGCTTTTCTGGCTTCATTATCGCTCATCACACCTTTAGGTGTAGAAACAACAGAAATACCTAAGCCATTATAAACTCTCGGCAGATCTTTAACGCTGGAATATACACGACGTCCTGGTGTGGAAACGCGGTAGATTTCAGTGATAACACTTGTACCTTCAAAATACTTTAATTGAATATGAAGTTCATCAACACCGGCGCGTACATTAACCTTCTCATATCCGGCAATGTAACCTTCTCTTTTGAGAACTTCCAAAACATTTTCACGCAAGCGAGAGGCCGGTGATACAACATCACTTTTCTTCGCTCTTTGTGCGTTTCTAATGCGTGTGAGCATATCGCCCAAAGGATCAGTCATAGACATAATATCATCTCCTTACCAGCTTGATTTTACTAAACCCGGTATCTCACCAAAGCTTGCCATGTCTCTTAATTCGACACGGCTGACACCGAATTTTCTATTATAACTACGAGAGCGTCCTGTAACTTTACAACGGTTTCTGATTCTAACCTTTGAAGAGTTACGCGGTAACGCTGCCAACTTCAAAGTTGCTTGGAATCTTTCTTCTTCCGGTGCATTTTTGTCGTTGACAATGGCTTTTAACTTGGAGCGAACATTTGCATATTTTGCAACCATCTTCACTCTTTTCAAGTTTCTGTATACTGAACTTGTTTTTGACATCGTAAAATCTCCGCTTATTTCTTATATGGTAAGTTGAAAGAGGTGAGCAAGAACTTAGCTTCCTCATCTGTTTTTGCAGAAGTGCAGATAACAATATCCATACCTCTGATTTGTTCAACTTTTTCATAGTTAACTTCAGGGAAAATAATTTGCTCTTTAATGCCAAAAGCAAAGTTTCCTTTTCCATCAAAGTTCTTCCCGGAAATACCATGGAAGTCTCTGATTCGTGGAAGAGCCATATTAATTAAACGCTCTAAAAAGTCATACATTCTGTCAGAACGAAGAGTAACTTTACAACCAATCGGCATGCCTTCTCTTAATTTAAAGGTAGCGATAGATTTTCTGGCCGAAGTAATCACCGGTTTCTGTCCGGCAATCATTGTCATCTCTTCTACTGCATTGTTTAACTTTTTCTTGTCTGTGATAGCGTCACCAACGCCCATATTCAAGACAATCTTTGTCAACTTCGGAATCTCGTGCGGGTTCTTGTAACCGAACTTTTCCACAAGAGCTTTCTTAATGACATCATTATATAATGTTTCAAAATTAGTCATCAAATTATCTCCTAATTATCGATTACTTCGCCGGTTTTCCGAGCAACGCGCTTTTTAATACCGTCAACAACCTTAAAGCCGATTTTAGAGGCTTTACCGTCAGCTGTAACAGCGGCTACGTTAGAAACCTGAATTGCTGCTTCTTTGGTAACAATACCGCCGGGATTTGTTTGGCTGGGTTTAGTATGTCTTTTAACAAGGTTAATGCCTTGTACAACAACTTTACCCTCTTTCGGCATAGCTTTTAAAACTTCACCTGTTTTGCCTTTATCATCACCTACGATAACGATTACTTTATCACCTTTTTTAATTTTCATTTTGCTCATTACAAAACCTCCGGCGCTAAAGAAATTATCTTCATAAATTTTTTCGCACGCAACTCTCTGGTAACAGGGCCAAAGATACGAGTACCGATTGGTTCACCATCTTTGTTTACCAAAACAGCTGCATTGCTGTCAAAACGGATAACACTACCGTCTTTACGTCTGATGTCGCTGGCTGTCCGAACGATAACTGCACGTTGAACATCACCTTTCTTTACACGCCCTTTAGGCATTGCATCCTTAACGGAAACGATGATAACATCACCGATGGAAGCATGCATTCTCTTGGACCCGCCAAGAACTTTAATGCACTGCACCTGACGTGCACCGGAATTATCCGCAACATCTAGGTTGGTTTGCATCTGTATCATAATTCATTCCTTCCTATCTAGGCATTTTCATTATTACTGATTACAGTCCAAGTCTTTGTCTTAGAATACGGTTTAGATTCAATAATCGAAACAGTATCCCCGACTTTAAACTGATTGTTTTCGTCATGAGCTGCAAATTTCTTACTTCTCTTAACGATTTTCTTGTAAACAGGGTGCATAACTTGACGCTCAACACTGACCACGACAGTTTTGTCCTGCTTATCACTTACTACAACACCTTGAAGAATTCTTTTAGGCATTTCGTTTTCTCCTAACTATTCTTCTTACGCTCTGTTAAAAGCGTATTGATTTGAGCTACTTCTTTACGAACTTTAGAGATGGCTGATGTATTTTGCAACTGACCGGTAGCTTGTTGGATACGCAAACTTAATTGCTCCTTCTTGCATTCTACCAATCTGTTCTCAAGCTCATCAACACTCATAGCTCTCAAATCTTTAATTTTTACCATTATGCTTCTCCTTGATCAGAATTCAAGCGTTTAACAAATTTGCTCTTAACCGGCAATTTTGCTGCACCGAGCGCAAATGCATGACGTGCCAACTCTTCATCAACATCGGCAATCTCAAACATAATGCGACCAGGTTTAACTCTTGCTACCCAAAATTCAGGAGCGCCTTTACCTTTACCCATACGAACCTCAGCAGGTTTATCTGACACAGGAACATCTGGGAAAATTCTAATCCATAGTCTTCCGGCTCTCTTCATTTCACGGGTAATAGCGCGACGGGCAGCCTCAATTTGGCGTGCGGTAACGCGCTCCGGCGAAAGAGCCTTCAATCCGTATGAACCGAAACTTAATTCAGAACCGCCTTTAGCAAGGCCATGAATACGACCTTTATGCTGTTTGCGGAACTTTACACGTTTTGGACTTAACATCTTAAAACCTCATTATTACTTTTGTTCAGCCAATTTCTTGTCTTGTGCCATTGGATCGTGAGCCATAATCTCACCTTTGTAAATCCAAACCTTAACGCCGCAAGCACCATAGGTGGTGTGAGCCGTTGAAGTAGCATAGTCAATATCAGCACGAAGTGTGTGCAAAGGCACTCTGCCTTCACGATAATATTCAGTTCTGGCAATTTCTGCACCGCCTAAACGACCTGAGCAGCAAACCTTAATACCTTCAGCACCCAAACGAAGCGCAGATTGCATAACGCGTTTCATTGCACGACGGAAAGCAACACGTCTTTCCAATTGTTGTGCAACAGAATCAGCCACCAACTGCGCATCTAATTCCGGCTTTCTGACTTCCAAAATGTTTAATTGAACTTCAGAATCAGTCAACTTTTGAATGTCTTTTCTTAACAACTCAATGTCTTGACCCTTCTTGCCAATTACAACACCTGGTCTTGCTGAATGAATAGTAACTCTTGCCTTCTTTGCAGGACGTTCAATAACGATTCTGCTAATTCCGGCTTGGGCTAACTTTTCTTTCAAAAATTTTCTGATTTTCAAATCTTCGTGGAGGTAATCGGTGAATTTCTCATCAGCATACCAACGAGAATCCCATGTGCGGTTAACACCTAAACGAAGACTGATCGGATTAACTTTCTGTCCCATTTATTTTACTCCCCACGCTCTGCAACAACAATGGTCAATTTAGAGAAAGGTTTCAAAACCCTTGCACCTCTACCGCGACCACGCGCATGCATACGTTTCATTACAATGCCATTACCTGTATATGCTTCAGCAACCACCAACTTATCAATGTTAAGCTTATGATTGTTTTCCGCATTGGCAATAGCTGATTTTAATACTTCCAAAGCAACTTTTGCTATTCTCTTCTTAGAAAAGCTAAGTTCTGCAACAGCCTTTTCTGCAGATAAACCGCGGATTGTCTGTGCCACGAGATTAAGCTTGCGAGCGCTGGAACGAATAGAATTATTCTGAGCCATAGCTTGGGTATCAGAAAGTCTTCTTTTATCTTTAACCATTCCCATAATTAACCTCTCTTAACTTTCTTATCTGCTGCGTGCCCATAGAAGGTGCGTGTTGGAGCAAATTCGCCGAACTTGTGGCCAACCATATCTTCGGTAACGAGTACCGGAATAAATTTATGACCATTATGCACACCAAATGTCAAACCGACAAATTGCGGCAACATAGTAGAACGACGAGACCAAATTTTAATCACTTCATTACGAGTAGATGCTCTTGCAGCTTCTGCTTTCTTAAGAAGATAACCATCAACAAAAGGTCCTTTCCATACAGAACGAGTCATTTGTTTACCTCCTTATTTCTTTTTATTTTCATGACGAGATCTCATAATAAAGCGATCTGTCTTCTTGTTAGAACGAGTTTTAGCACCCTTAGTCGGTTTACCCCACGGTGTCACCGGATGACGACCGCCTGATGTACGACCTTCACCACCACCATGCGGGTGGTCAACAGGGTTCATTGCAACACCACGAGTAACCGGACGAATACCCAACCAACGTGAACGACCTGCCTTACCCAAAGAAACGTTTTGATTATCTGGGTTAGAAACAGCGCCAACAGTTGCTAAACATTCTTCACGAACAATACGAAGTTCGCCTGAAGAAAGTTTTAATTGTGCATATCCGGCATCTTTACCTACAACTTGAGCATAGCAACCGGCAGAACGAACAAGCTGTCCGCCTTTGCCGACTTTTAACTCAACGTTGTGCACGATTGTACCAACTGGCATACTCTTTAACGGCATAGCATTACCCGGCTTAATATCAGCTTTCTCAGAAGAAATAACCTTATCGCCGGCTTTCAATCTTTGCGGAGCCAAAATATAAGCCTTTTCGCCATCTTCATAGTTAATCAAAGCAATAAAAGATGTGCGGTTAGGATCATATTCGATTCTCTCCACAGTTGCTTCACAATCAAATTTATTACGTTTGAAGTCGATAATACGGTACTTACGTTTATGACCGCCACCGATTCTCCGACTTGTAACGTGTCCGAAATTATCACGCCCACCTGTTTTAGTCAAACCATAGGTCAGACTCTTCTCAGGATTGCCCTTATAAAGCTCACTTCTGTCAACAATAACTAGTTGACGAAGACCTGGAGTAGCGGGCTTAAATGTTTTCAAAGCCATGACTAAATTCCTGCTGTAACATCAATATTTTGACCTTCGGCAAGCGTAACAACAGCTTTCTTATAATCAGAGCGAACGCCCTCATATCCCTTAAAGCGCTTTACCTTACCGGCTTGTGTAACGGTATTTACCTTAACAACCTTTACGTTAAAAATAGCTTCAACAGCTGCTTTAACTTCATCTTTTGTTGCAGACAACGGAACCATAAAGACAACTTTGCCGGCTTCAGATGAGGCCATAGATTTCTCGGTAATTACCGGACGAAGTAATGTATCATACATTGCTGCAGTTACATTGTTTGTTTTTTCTGATTTCTTCATTGTAATCTTTCCTCCAAGCAAGCAACTGCGTCTTTAGTTAATACCAACTTCTCTTTTCTCAAAATATCGTATACATTAGCACCGATTGTCGGTAATACATCAACACCAACAATATTACGGCTGGCTAATGCAAAATTAACATCAACTTCCTTACCGTCAATAAACAAGCAGTTATTCCACCCCAAAGCATTCAATTTAGTTTTCAAATCTTTTGTTTTCGGAGCAGCCATCTTTGCTTCGTCAATAACAATAAGGTTGCCTTCTTGAGCTTTCGCAGAGAGGGCAGTTTTCAGACCTAATTTTCTAAACTTCTTAGTCAAGTCGTGAGAGTGATCTCTTACAACCGGACCAAATACAATACCACCTTTTCTAAATTGTGTACCCTTACGGCTACCTTGACGAGCATTACCGCTGCCTTTTTGCTTAAACGGTTTTGCCGGTGTCAATGCAACATCAGAGCGACCTTTAGTCTGGTGATTACCGCATTGGCGCATAGCAAGCTGCCAATTAACAACGCGGTGTAAAATGTCAGCACGAACTTCAACACCAAAAATAGCATCATTCAGTTCAATGCTCCCGACATTTTTATTTTCTAAATTTAAGATGTCCTGTTTCATTTTCAAAAATCCTTACTCTTATGCATTATCAGCTGCTGTTTCTTCAGCTTTAACTGCAACAGGTTCATCAACCTTTTTCAAACCGGCAGGCATCGGCAATTTGACATCAGCAGTTTTTTTAATGGCATCTGTAACGCGAACCCATGCATTTTCAGCACCAGGAACACCGCCTTTTACCATAATTAAACCACGGGCGCCATCAACAGCCACAACTTTTAAGTTTTGAACGGTAACGCGCTCATCACCCATATGTCCGGCCATCTTTTTGCCCTTAAATACCTTACCCGGATCTTGTCTTTGTCCGGTAGAACCATGTGAACGGTGAGAAATAGAAACACCGTGTGTTGCCTCCAAACCTGCGAAGTTGTGACGCTTCATAACACCGGCAAAACCTTTACCGATAGAAGTTGCACAAACATCAACATATTGACCGGCAACAAAATGTTCTGCAGACAATTCATCACCAACATTAAGCAAGCAGTCATCACTAACTCTGAACTCGCCTAACTTTTTCTTCGGCTCAACATTAGCCTTGGTGAAGTAACCTTTCATCGGCTTAGAAACATTCTTCGCCTTCACAGCGCCTGTACCTAATTGAACAGCGCTATATCCGTCTTTTTCATTTGTTCTGACATTAACAACTTTCAAACCATCAACAGCCAAAACCGTAACCGGTACATGGGTGCCGTCTGCTTCAAAAATTCTTGTCATTCCAAGTTTTTTTGCGATAAGACCAGTACGCATTTTTATTTTTTCCTTTTCAATAGGTTGATTTTATCTTTCAAAAACCAACATTAAAATTATAACTTAATTTCTACATTCACACCGGCTGCAAGATCTAATTTCATCAAAGCATCAACGGTTTGTGGTGTAGGATCTACAATATCAAGAAGTCTTTTATGTGTACGAATTTCAAATTGTTCACGGGATTTTTTATCAACGTGAGGAGATCTGTTAATCGTAAACTTCTCAATCTTCGTCGGCAGAGGAATAGGTCCTCTGACATTTGCTCCGGTTCTCTTAGCTGTATGAACAATCTCTTTAGTAGACTGATCTAATAAACGATGATCAAAAGCCTTAAGGCGGATTCTGATATTTTGTGTATCCATCATTTTAACACTTTTCCTATAACTAAACGGCAAAAAATCCCATCATGGAACCTGCCATCTAAAAAATTACTGCAAACTTTTGCAACACTCAGTCCGCATTTATGGGTTATATTTAATTCACAAGAAACCTTATCCCATCAGAAGCCACAACTTTTATAATAAGTTCAACCTCTTAGAGAAATATTAAAGATTCCTTAATTTTTGTTGCTGGGCGTTTTTAACATTTAAATTTTATAATTGCAAGCAAAAAATACACAAAAAATGAAATTTTAAATCTTTTTAAAACCCTTCTGCCGATTCACTTTGAGTCACATAGACAAAAAACAAGAAATCACTATTAAATACGACATTACAAACCGATATATTACAGATACAAAAAAAACTTTGAATTATGCAAAACAAAGAACCATTGCCAACAATAATGTTAACAATGGTTCTTAAGTTTAAGATTAATCACCATAATCTTAACATACATCGCAATAACCGCCATCACAGCCATCACAGCAATCACCGCAATCATCGTCATCGTCATCATCATCATCGTCTTTGTCTACCACCATATAAAGTGCAACAGCAACACCCACTAAAATACCAACGACAATTCCAATTCCTAAAAATAATAACTGATCCATACGCAAAATATTTTAATTAATAATTGTTATAATTATGAGCTTTATATAGGCTTAAATACCGCTATCCAAAACTTTTGTCAAGTAAATTCTACGCTTCATATTTACCGTTGTAGTATTTTACAACAACATAATTATATTCGCTGCACCAACTTTCATATCTTTAAATTTACAAAAAAGATTATATTTATAAATAAGCATAAATATCCTTGAAAGGCATAAAATGTTATCACTTATTATTTCAACTTTAATATTATCGGCTGAGCCAAATCAACCGACGGAAATTATCGGTTCTGCCGCCACTCCCGACGGTCAGCGCAAGGAGGTTATTGTCGAACAACCGCAAAATGCACCTGATCCTTTCGGATACATTACCCCTGCACCTCAAGGCGGTCCAACTGTTTATAATGCCTCGGAACCTGTATCTTCCTCACAAACACAACCTTCCCCATCAACAAACATTCTACAACCGCTTGTCAGTCAAACATCTTCAACCAATCCCCAAGATATGAGCCAAAATCCGCTTTATTACCAAAACAAAATTGAAAACACAATTTATCAAGATGGTAACAGACTTTTAGATGTTCAATCAATTCCCATCAAAGATATCAATAAAGCGCTAACTCCGAATATTCAGCCGACAATTTCCAATTATCCGGCTTGGTGACTTTCTTC
Source organism: Alphaproteobacteria bacterium (assembly GCA_045603405.1). Classification (GTDB taxonomy): domain Bacteria; phylum Pseudomonadota; class Alphaproteobacteria; order RF32; family CAG-239; genus CAG-267. The sequence continues at coordinate 61,836 of JAZUMA010000015.1, forward strand.
TTTTAAATTAAAATGCATCTCAATTGAAGATAAAAAGATTAAAAAATACCCGACAATCTCCATAGCCTCCTCATAAAACTCTTTAATATCACTAACACGGTCAGATCCCAATACACTTTCCACAAAAGCACCATGACCGATACACTGTGCCACCGGCAAAATAAGAATAACCGTTATATACATCATATCAAACGCCGGCATAGCAAAAAATTTAAATAAATTCCGTTTAAAATGCACTAAGTCTCCGCTCGCATGAATAAATGTCATCAAAGGAAATAAAAAAGCAAACTTCCAATGAACAAAAGGTACAATCTTGTCAAATGTTGAATCTAATTCACGACAAGCAGCCATCAAGCAACAAGAAGATAATAACAACAGTATTTTAGCAAAATTTTCATTTTCTTTTATCTGCCACAAAAAAGAAAAAGAACTGAAAAGCAACAGCAATAACTGCATATTTTCCACAACACCGTTCTCTTCAAACGTATCAGCACCATACACACGCGCTAAAAAATGTATTCCGAAAATAAAAGCAAAAATCAGCACAAAATAAACCGCTTGCCTACACACACGGTAAAATATTCCATTCTCACTTTCCTTTAAACTCATTAAGTTCTAGTCCTGATAGTTCATAATACATATTCGTTATCAACAATAAAACCTCTTTTTTCAAGCATAAATATCAGTTTATAAACAAACAGAACCATTACTTTAATAAGACAGCATTTCTAAAGATAAATTACAAACAGTCTCAAACCTATTACCTGCCACTGTTAATATCTTTTACTCCTCTTACCACATTCTTTTGCACAGCATCATGAATTTTCTTTGCTTCTTTCCATTCTATTGCGCGCTTCGTCAGATATTTTATGCCTTCTTCATATGCTTTCTTGTCTTTCTGCTTATCTAGCACAACTTCATACACAAGACTTTTATCTTTTTTAACCTCTCTAAGTTGTTCTCTTAAATACTTTTCTCTTTTTTTACACATCTCATATTCTTGTTGCAAAACACTATCAGGTACCTGTATATCTTCTCTAATACCATTTTTTCTAATATTATTATTTTCATTATTTTCACTTTTTTCCATAATCCTTCTTTCCACCGGTGACCACGCTTTATTCATTGCCATATTTTGCCGAATTAAATCAATTGCATTTACCCCTTTCTTATTTTCTCTATTAACATCAACACCTTTCTGTTCGGCCAAATATTTAGAAATTTCATACGCAGAAGCAAAATTTTTATTTTGCAATGCCAACATTAAACCTGTATTTCCATCTTTATCAACTGCATTCAAATTAGCGATTTTTAATGCTTCCACCACATCCTTTTTTTGACCTGTCTTACAAGCTTTCAAAAAACCATCATCATACTTCTTCTGGTACACAGACAGTTTTTCTTTAATTGTTTCCATCCTTTCCTTTAGCTCGTAAATTTCCTCAAATATCTTTTCTCTCTTTTCCGCTGAACTCGTTTTCGATGCATAAAAATAATTGTGACTAGCATACGTATAATCCGCATCACTATATTCCCTTTTAAAAGCCTCAAATATTTCATAATCAGTAACCGAATCAGTAATCGATTGATCTTCAGACTGATTTCCACAACTTATTGCCGTTAAACTCGCGCCACCGATTAACAAAGGAACAGCAACGCTCCCTGCTTTCTTCTTTAATTTCCTCGCTTTATTCTTCAGATCGTTTATTTTTTTCTTTACTTTTTCTTTTACGATTTTACTCATTTTCTTTCTCCTTTAGTTTAGACAGCACAAAAAATCCCGCAAAGAGCCACCCTCTTTACGAGATATTAAATCTGCCTGATTGTTGGTTAATTTTTCTCCCGGCAACACCTCTACATGTATGTATGTATGTATGTATGTATGTATGTATGTATGTATAAATCAATGACTTAGTGCTTTGCGAAGTCACAGCCCTATTCATCTTAATATTTAACATACTCCCACACATGGCATTCCCCTAGCTTTCACAACTATGCTAGAATAATACCATAAAAAAAACGTTAACGCAACAAAAAAAACATCACCTCTCTTCTTCCCCGTCATCCCTCTCGGGCGACTAATGTCGGCCGAGTCAAGGGATCTCCGCCCTCTCTCCAAGGGTAACATCTTCCCGTCACCACTCTCTCTTTCCGTCATTCCATCTTCCGTTATTCTAAACAAAACCATGTTGAATTTGTTTTAGCATCCGCATAAGCTCTCAGATCGAGAGTTTTTTTTACCCGATGATTCTTAAAGTACCGATGTTAGAAACTTATTAGTAACCGCGATGTGCAACAAAAGGTACATAAGCAAACATGATGCTTTTATGAGCAACATTATTCCTCATCACACACAATTTATAAAAAAATAACTTTTTTACGCTTGACTTTATAATTTATTATATGTAAAACAAAATGCACTATGGCGGACGTAGCTCAGTTGGTAGAGCCCCGGTTTGTGGTACCGGTTGTCGTGAGTTCGAGCCTCATCGTCCGCCCCATTCTTAAAAAATTTCCCCACATAAACAACATTAATGCCGCTGAAAGATTTTATGATTTACCGGTCTGTGTTCGTGTTTTTCAATATTTTTCCTATCTAACGGCTGAGCATGGCTTTGCTTTACATTATCATGCGAAGTTCTGCTTTTATCCGGCCTGTTCTTAGGAACATCATGCGAAGGTCTATCCTTTCTTATCTCATTCTTATGAACATCATGATGTTTATCATGCTCATGCTTTTTATCTATATGTTTTTTATCTTCATAATGCTTATCATGCACCGGTTTTTTATATTTATAGTCAGATTTGTGATGCTTATAATGATGATGCTTCGGTGCCGGCGGACGATGATAATAATCCGTAGCCCATTCATAACTGCCAACCGGATAAAGATCATAAGAAGAATAGGAATAATAAGAAGAAGAATACAACTCATCATCAGGGACAACAATACATCCGCTCAATCCTGCTCCCACCACAAACAACACAAACAACGTTTTCACTTTTTTAATCATTTCGTACCTCTAAAAAATTATAGCATTTTACGAGCATTATCTGCTATCTGATAAAAAATTCAAGACCAAATAAAATTTTTTCTATTCATAACCAAAATTAATAATTTATTTCCTTTTTAAAGTGTACTATAGTACAAAACAATTTTTGAAAGGATAAACTGAAAATGAATGCATTAAAGGCTTTAAGTTTAGCTGTTATATATTTAGGAATAACCGCTGTCACTGCCGAAGCTACCGGAACATCTTCCATCGTAATAGATGCAAAAAGCGGCAATGTTCTTTACTCAAACAATGCAGATGAGCTGAGATATCCGGCCTCATTAACAAAATTAATGACATTATATATCGCTTTTAATGCTTTAGAAAACGGCAAACTGAAATTTACCGACAAATTAAAAGTTTCTGCTACAGCCGCTTCTCGTTCTCCATCCAAATTAGGCATGCCTGCCGGCTCATATATCGACGTTAAAACGCTTATTCAAGCTTTAATTGTTAAATCCGCAAACGACTGCGCTACAGTTTTGGCTGAAGCTTTAAGTCCGTCAGAAACCGAATTTGCTAACTTAATGACCAAAACAGCACATCGTTTAGGCATGCACAACACAACTTTCAAAAATGCTTCAGGTCTGCCCAATTCTGCGCAAAAAACAACCGCTAAAGATTTAGCAATTTTGGGCGCTGCAATTTATCATCACTTTCCGCAATACTATCACATGTTTTCTCTAACAGAATTTCAATACAATGGAATGACTTATAAAACACACAACTATTTATTAAACGATTCACTTGGTACAGATGGCATGAAGACCGGCTACACAGCGGCTTCCGGCTTCAACATTCTGACCTCCGCGCAACAAGGAAAATACCGCGTTATTGCTGTAACTATGGGACATAAAAAAGTAAAAGAGCGCGATCAGGATATTTCCAAAATGATGGAAATTTCTCTACAACACATGCAAAAAAGTGCTCGCATAAATACAGCAACCCTAAAGAATGCAATTAACAACTCTTTAAAAAGTACCAAAACAACAACCGCATATAACCAAACATCAAACAAATACCGTCACCGTTAATAAAGAACTATGTTTATACCTAAAGCACATATTATTGTCATAGATGGCGAAAAAAACTCTGGCCGCAATATGTTATGTTTTGAACTGGCTCTGATTTTGCTGTACAATGCACAGCGCACAGCCATTGTTTTAGCCCCCGATTCGCCACTTCGCGAAGTCTTAAAAAAACGCCGTTTAACAATGTCGCAATTACTAACTCCGACAGTAATTACTTTTGATGAGTTTTACAATGAAGCTAACAAATATCAGGCGGTCATTATTCCTGAAATATCACCGGAGCATGAGTTATCCGTCACAGCTTCAACATACATAACGATTCTTCCCAAAAACAAACCGGCCCTAAATCGTTTTCAAAAAAAACAATACATAAATAATCTTTTCGAGCTGAAAAAGAAAATTGCCGCAACCTATAATCATAGCTTAAATTGGATTGTTTGTGAAAATAATTTTAAAACATCACTCGCCGAAGAACCTTCCTTTGAATTACAAAAATTAGCCGGTACTTATGGCTTTCGCCTTGCCCCGCCCTTAAATTATCGCAAAGCATACAAAAACAATATAAGTGGTATTTCTGCACAAGATAAATCTTTACCGCTTTTACAAAAAGACCTTTCCTATGAAGACATTTGCGCAAAAAGAGAAATCACAAAACTTGCAGAATTTATTTTCAGCTAATAAATAATCTTTACATCAAACACTTTTTGTTTTATGCTCGCTATAAACTTTCGTTATAGAGGAAAAAATGATTAATATTATTCAAACAACACCCTACACAGATCAAAAGATGGGAACGGCCGGTTTAAGAAAAAAAACAACCGATATAATGCAAGAAAACTATCTTGAAAATTTTATGCAAAGCATTTTCAACACCATAGAAAATCTTGAGCAAAAATCTTTTTTAGTCGGCGGTGACGGCAGATATTATAATTCTATCGCTATTCAAAAAATCATCAAAATAGCCGCAGCCAACCATGTCAAAAAGCTCTATATCGGTCAAAACGGCTTAGTTTCAACCCCAGCCGGTTCACACATTATTTTAAAAAATCATCTTGACGGTGCTTTTATTCTTTCCGCTTCACACAACCCAGGCGGCATAAATGGTGACTTCGGCATCAAATATGCTAACGCCACCGGTGGTCAATGCCAACCAAATGAAAGTGCCGCAATCTATAAACAAACAAAAAATATCACAACTTACAAAATAGCAGATTGTTCTGATTTTGATTTATCCGCACTAAAAACTTTTCATTGCGAAAAAACGGAAATAGAAATCATTGATCCTTACATTGATTACATCCGCTTAATGCAAAGCATTTTTGATTTCGATAAAATAAAAAAACTTTTAACATCAGATTTCAAATTTATCTTTGATGCAATGAATGGTGTAACTGGTCCTTATGCCATCAAAATCTTTGAAGAAATTTTAGGCGCACCCAAAGGCACTGTACATAACGGAATTCCTTTAGAAGATTTTGGCGGTCTGCATCCGGATCCGAACTTGATTTATGCAAAACATTTAGTTGATTTGATGTATTCCGAAAAGGCTGCTGATTTTGCTGCTGCCAACGATGGTGACGGTGACCGCAATATGATTTTAGGTAAACACTTTTTCGTCAGTCCGAGTGATTGTTTAGCCATTTTAACCGATAATTATAAGCTTATTCCCGCCTATAAAAACGGCATTTATGGTGTTGCCAAATCAGCTGCAACTTCTTTAGCGGTTAAACATGTCGCAGAAGCTTTAAATATCGGCTATTATGAAGTCCCGACCGGTTGGAAATATTTTATTCATTTAATGGATTCCAATCGCATCACTTTCTGCGGAGAAGAAAGCTTTGGAGCGGGTGCTTCATACATTCGTGAAAAAGATGGTATTTGGGCCACGCTGTTTTGGTTAAGCATCATTGCCGAAACAAAAAAGTCCGTAAAGCAAATAGCATTAAGTCACTGGCAAAAATACGGACGCAACTACTATCTGCGCAACGATTATGAAAACATTCCGCAAGATATTGCCGATAAACTGATGAGTGATTTAGAAAAAAAACTTCCCTCCTTAATTGGTCAAACATTCAAAGGTTTTACTGTTTCTGATGCCTATCCTTTCATTTATAATGATCCCGTAGATAAAACCTCCACTCAAAACGGTTTAATTGTCCACTTTTCAGATGGCTCCCGCATCGTTTACCGCTTATCTGGAACCGGTACAAACGGAGCAACATTACGCACTTATATCGAGCGTTATATCACAAACGATTTACTTGCCGAACCAAATAGCATATTAAAAGAATTAAGCGATGTATCCCGCGAAATATCTGATGTGTATTCCCGTACCGGCAAAATAAAACCGGATATTATAACATAAAATAAGGAACAGCCCATGTTTAAAAATGACCAAAATGTCAGACCGGATAAAATTTTAGAAACACGTTTGTTGTTATTGGTTGTTATGTTAACTTTAACAATCATAAGCATCGGTTTTCTTTTTGCTTATCCTACATTCTTACGCCCGATAGTTTTAGCCATTTTTATTTTTATAATTTTATGCATCTTTATCACCATTAGCATACTGCAATCCGGAGAAACAGCCATTTTATACGGTGGCCTGGCTAATGAAATACTAAAAAGCCGTAAAATCTGCTATATCATCACAAACACTGATGGCAAAACAATTTTACAAAACGAAACGGCAAAAACATTTTTAAAAGATATTCCTGTCCTGGAATTTTTAGAAAAAAACATTGTCGAAGATGATACCAACTCGCAAAAACTCAAGCAACTGCAAATTGCCGGCAATCATTTCAAAGCTGACACATTAGAAATCGCTCTTAAATTTGATACATCAACTATTTTTTCCGGTGCTGAATGGTATCGCATAGGTCTGCGTCCGATAACCTTAAAACAAAAAATCAATGAGTCTGAAAAAGTATCAGAATTTGATAAAAAATATAATATGTACCTGCTCTGGAGCCTGGAAAACATTACTTCAGAAAAAACACTTGATGCTATTTTTCAAGAAGAACGTTGCGCCTTTTATAATTTCCTAAACTTCTTACCGATAGGCCTGTTTTTACTAAATTCGAAAGGCAAAATAGAATATATCAATAAGACTTTAAGTTTAATTCTTAATAAACCGGAAGAAGAACTTTTAGGCAAAGATATAAACTACTTTTTACCCAAAACAACTGCCGGAGAACAACGCTATAATAACGCCTATACCCAATACTTAACCTATATCAGGGACAATACCGGCAACATTGCGGAATACTTAGTAAAAGTAGATAACTTTAAGCAAGGTGATGAAATACAAACCAGAGGCATTGTCATCAGTCACATACCAACCAACACCACCTTAAAACAAGACTATGAAAAAGCAGTCTCGGAAATGAGCAGTATTTTCGATTTATCCCCGTTTGGCATGATGCTCCTTGATTTAGATTTAATTATCAAGCGCACCAATCAACGTTTTATGGATATTTTAGGTGTTCCATCTGCTTCGCAACTACTTAATAACTATTTGGCAAATTATTTGGATAAAGAAAGTATTGCCAAGATTAAAAAACAACTGAATACCTTTACTGCCGAAAATGAAAAACTCCAACCGGCTTATTTTGACTTAAACATAAAAAATAAAAATAAAAGCAAAATTCTTCGCCTATACATATGCCCGCTGTTTTCATCGACTGTCCCGTTAAAAGAAAACATCAAAGGCATTGTATTATTCTGCTTAGATACAACCGAACAAAAGAATCTAGAAACCCAATTTGCGCAAGCTCAAAAAATGCAGGCGATGGGGCAAGTAGCCGGTGGTATTGCACATGATTTCAACAATATTCTTACCGCTATGATTGGTTTTTGTGACCTACTTTTGCAACGCCACCGCTTAGGTGATGCATCATACGCCGATATTATGCAAATAAAGCAAAATGCTATTTGTGCTGCCGAGCTTGTCCGCCAATTATTACAATTTTCTCGCCAACAACCTTTACAACCAAAACTAAACAGTATTACCGATATTTTAGTCACCTTTACCCCGCTTCTCAAACGTACGGTCGGCGAGCAAATAGAATTAAAATTCCGCCACGGTGAAAACTTGGATTACATCAAAGTTGATACTGTTCAATTTTTACAGGTTATTTTAAACCTCTGTGTTAATGCTAAAGATGCAATGAACAAAAAAGGTACATTAACCATCTCTACCCAAAAAGAAACCCTGTTAGAACCATATCATTTCGGTGCAGAAGTTATTGAAAGCGGCAAATTCATCCGTTTAGATATCAGCGACACGGGTTGTGGCATTCCTCTTGAAAACATGTCTCGCATTTTTGAACCATTCTTTTCTACCAAACAAAATGTAGTCGGCTCCGGTACAGGTTTAGGTCTGGCAACAGTATATGGCATTGTTCGACAAATGGAAGGCTTCATAAAAGTTAAAAGCACTATCAATGTTGGCACCACATTCTCTATCTATCTTCCGGCATATTCTGCTAAAAGCGTTGAAAAAAAGGATGATGAAACAACTATTCGTCGCACCTTAAATGATAAACGCGGTCGTGCTGTTTTAACTCCGGATATACTATCATCTCCTCAAAAAGATTCTAATAAACTGGTTTTAGGTTTAAGCTTATCTGCAACTGATGATTTAACACAAACCCCTGAGAACATTGAAAGCACACGCATTTTATTTGTTGATGATGAAAATTCCGTTCGCACTTTTGCATTACGCGCACTTCGTAAAAAAGGTTACGACGTTGTTGGTGCAAGTTCAGCAGAAAATGCTCTGGAAATTTTACAAACAGATACAAATTTCCAACTAATGATAACCGATATGGTTATGCCCGGTCAGAACGGTATTGAACTCTCTAAACAAGTTCAAAAAATAATACCTGATATTAAAATCATTTTAGCTTCAGGCTATTCGGAAGACATCTTAAAAGGAGAATTTGCTGAAATAGAAAACATGTCATTTATTCCCAAACCGTTCAGTTTAAGCGATTTAACTCAAAAAGTTTATGAGGTCATACAAAGCTGATGCAGTCATTTTATAACGACAGAACCAAACAATATTTGCTGCATTTCAACGCCAATTCTTATCTTGGTGAAGAAGATTTTTTAGTAACTTCGTGTAATGAAATTGCTTACAATGCCATTAAAATGTGGCCAAACTGGCAACACTTTGCCCTAAACATTTTTGGTCCGCGCAATTGCGGCAAATCACACTTAGCCCATATTTGGGTAAGCTCTGTACAAAAGAGCCTCCCCAAACCGATAGATATTCCGATTTTACAAGCCGCAAATATTAATATGAAAAATGTCAACAAATTCATCAACAATTATAACTATTTGGTAATAGAAAATCTTTCGACTGAAATCAATGAAGAAGCGCTTTTCCATTTATACAATGCTTACAATACAGACAAACATTTTATCTTATTTAATTCAGAAATACCGCTTTCCAAAATCCCTTTTAAATTACCGGATTTACGCTCCAGATTAAATACTATTCCGTCGGCAGAAATTTCTATGCCTGACGATGAAACTTTAACCGCCTTAATCGCCAAACAATTTAACGATCGGCAAATTATAATTTCACAAGAAATTTTAGATTATATCTTAAAAAATGCCGAACGTTCTTTTGAATACATTTCTCGCCTTGTTGAAGAAATAGACGCTATTTCTTGGGTTTATGGTCGCGCTGTTTCAATACCGATTGTTCGTGAAGCCCTTAAAAACTTAAACAAAAATCAACAGTTGGATTTATTTATATGAGTTCGCACTATAATCAAAATATTAACGGCTGGGTTATACTTGATAAACCGCAAGGAATAAGCTCCAATCAAGCTTTACGCAAAGTTCAATATCTCCTTCATGCAAAAAAAGCCGGTCATATCGGCACCTTAGACCCGTTTGCAACCGGTGTTTTACCTTTAGCCTTCGGCGAAGCAACCAAATTAATTCCCTATTTGGAAGGAACACAAAAAACCTACGAATTCACACTTAAATTCGGTCAAGAAACAAATACGGATGATACAGAAGGTGAAATAATAAAAACCTCAAACATCATCCCGACAAAAGAACAAATTGAAGCAGTTATCCCTACTTTTATCGGTGAAATTTCTCAAATTCCGCCCAAATATTCCGCTATTCATATCAATGGCGAACGTGCTTACAATTTAGCCAGACAGGGCAAAGATTTTACTATTCCTGCTCGACAAATAACCATTCATAATCTGGAGTTACTATCATATAATGCCAAACAAAAAACCGCCTTTATGCGTGTTACTTGCTCCAAAGGAACTTATGTACGAACGCTGGGTCACGATATTGCATCAAAACTCAATACCTGTGGGCATTTAACCTCTCTTCGTCGCACAAAAAACGGATTTTTTGATACATCAAACACGATTTTACTGGATTTAAAAAAAAATATCTTGTATAACTCCTCTGGAGATTTTTTCGTTTTACCTGTTGAAACATTTCTGTGCGACATCACGGTTATCGCTTTAACGGAAGACGAAACTCTTAAGCTTAAAAGTGGGCAAGCTATTGATTCTAAACGTTTTAACATACAATCAAGCATCAATGCCACCTGCTATCAAAATAAGCTTATCGCCCTGGTCGAACACAAAGATAACACTTTAAAACCGATTCGGGTATTTAATCATTAATTTAGTAAAAAAAGGAAAAACAGATGTCGATTACAAATGAAAAGAAACAAGAAATTATTGCTCAATTTGGCACAAAACCTGGTGATACCGGTTCTCCGGAAGTTCAAATAGCTATTTGGACACACCGCATTAACGCGTTGATTGAACACTTCAACACACATCACAAAGACCTTCACTCACGTTTAGGTTTAATGAAAATGGTTTCGCGCCGCCGTCACTTGCTTGACCACTTAAAAACAACAAGTGAAGAAAGATATCAAACATTGATTAAAAAGCTAGATTTGCGTAAGTAATGTTTGAACTAATAGCGGAGCAATGGGGCTCCGCTATTAAAAAATCCTGACAGATTGTTTGTCAGGTGAGGTTTATTAGAAGGAAAGGTAAAAAAATATGGTTAATTGGAACGTATGCCGCAAAGAAATGGAATGGGGCGGCCGTAAATTAGTTTTAGAAACAGGCAAAATTGCCAAACAAGCTACAGGTGCTGTATATGCAAGCTACGGAGACACAGTTGTTGTTGCCACGGTTTGTGCAGCTAAAGAAGTAAAAGCAGACCAAGATTTTTTCCCTTTAACTGTCAACTATCAGGAAAAGTATTATGCTACCGGTAAAATCCCCGGTGGTTTTATGAAGCGTGAAGGCAAGCCTTCCGAACACGAAGTATTGCTCTCTCGCTTAATAGACAGGCCAATTCGTCCGCTATTTCCTGATGCGTTCAAAAATGAAGTACAAATTGTCTGCACCACTGTTGCTCATGACAAAAAAACTGATTCCGATATATTAGCCATGGTCGCAGCATCTGCTGCCTTAGCTGTTTCCGGTATTCCGTTTTTAGGGCCGATCGGTGCGGCAAAAGTTGGTTACATTAATGGCCAATACGTTTTGAACCCGACAATTGAAGAGTTAAAAAATTCTGAACTGGATTTAACTGTTGCCGGTACTAAAGAAGGTGTTTTGATGGTAGAATCAGAAGCCAATGAATTACCGGAAGATACAATGTTAAATGCGGTTATGTTTGGTTTTGATAACTTCCAAAAAGTAATAGATATGATTAACGAGCTAAAGGCTGAAGCCGGTAAAGAACCTTGGGAAACCCCGTCTTTTCCGCCGGAGTTTGATGCACTTTACACTCGTATAGAAAAAGATTTTCGCTCTAAATATGAAGAAGCTTTTAATGAGATTGATAAACAAACTCGTGTTACTCGTTTAGGACAGTTAGCAGAAGAAGTCAATGCTACCATTGATCCTGAAAATGAAATTGAAGTTCGTTATTCCTTAGATGCGATAGAAAAGTTAATGCACTCTGTAATGCGTGAAAAAGTATTGACCACAGGCAAGCGCATTGACGGACGTGATACCAAAACAGTTCGTCCGATTACTTGTGAAGTAGGTTTATTACCGACAACACATGGTTCGGCATTATTTACCCGTGGTGAAACACAGGCTTTTGTTGTAACCACATTAGGTACGGCAGATGATGCCCAAATTGTTGACGGTTTAATGGATGAAGCCCGTCAGGAATTTATGTTAAATTATAACTTCCCACCGTTTTCAACCGGTGAATGCGGACGTTTAGGTTCTCCTGGTCGTCGTGAAATCGGTCATGGTAAATTGGCATGGCGTGCTATTCATCCGATGATGCCGAAAGATAAGTCAGTATTCCCATACACTGTACGCGTTGTTTCCGACATTATGGAATCAAACGGTTCTTCTTCAATGGCAACCGTTTGCGGTTCCGTTTTATCATTAATGGATGCCGGTGTTCCGTTGAAAAAGCCTGTTGCCGGTATTGCTATGGGCTTAATCAAAGAAGATGACGGCCGTGTTGCAATTTTAACCGATATCTTAGGTGATGAAGATCACTTAGGCGATATGGATTTCAAAGTAGCCGGTTCGGCAGAAGGCGTTACCGCTTTACAAATGGATATCAAGATTACCTCCATTACCAAAGAGATTATGCACCAAGCTTTAATTCAGGCTCATGAAGGTCGTATTCATATTTTAGGTGAAATGGCAAAAGCTTTAGCCGCTCCGCGCGCCGAGATTTCTCCGCGTGCTCCTCGCATTATTTCTATCAAAATTCCGGTAGATAAAATTCGTGAAGTTATCGGTACTGGTGGTAAAGTTATTCGTGACATTATTGAAAAGACTAACACCAAGATAGATATTGATGATGATGGCACAGTTAATGTTGCCGCTATTGATAAAAAGGATGCTGACGCAGCCTTAGAAATTATCAACGGCATTGTTGCTGTTCCGGAAGAAGGCAAAAACTATCATGGTGTCATTACCAAGATTATGGATTTTGGTGCTTTCGTACGTTTCTTAGGTTCAACCGAAGGTTTGGTTCACATTTCAGAAGTTAAAAACGAGCGCATTGCTTCCGTTTGTGATTTCTATAAAGAAGGTGACAGCATTTGGGTTAAGTGCCTTGGCACAGACAACCGTGGCAAGATTAAACTTTCTGCCAAACGCGTTAACCAAGAAACCGGTGAAGACGCTTAAATCTATGCGTCATGCTGAACTTGTTTCAGCATCTATTCATGATGCAATACAGAAACATAGAAAAAGCAGGCACTCCCATGGGTGCCTGATTTTTTTACTATAATCTAGTATTGAGATTACTCACCATTATATGAAAAATGGCGGAAATTTTGAGCTAATAGAGATGGGTACAAGGGAAACCAAAATTTTAATGTATACCAATAAAGCGAAAAATTTGAGATGGATAGAAGTGAATGTCCGATACATAAATGGCAGAAAATTTTGAGCTAATAAAGATGGCTACGAGGGAAACCAAAATTTTAATGTATACCCATAAAGCGAAAAATTTGAGATGGATAGAAGTGAATGTCCGGTGGCAAAAATTTTAGTTTACATCGTAGTAAATGAATTTTTGCCAATCCGGCCTCCATTCACGATTAGACACTCAAATTTTATCTAGATTTCTCCGATATACATCCCCATCTCAACAGCCGCTTTCACATAAACGCTGTCAGGAGATAGCATCGTTGTCCCGCAAGCCACAACATCATCTAAAGGATATGTTTTAATCTGATCCCCGTCAAGAGCCACCATCACATCAGTATGTCCTTCATACAATAGCTCAACAGCGCGTGCCCCGAATGCGGAAGCCAAAGCGCGATCAAAAGCTGTCGGATCACCGGCACGTTGCACATGTCCGAGTTTAGTCACACGCGTTTGAAATTCTGAGTAGCGAGCATTTAAAGCCGCACTCAAATATTCACCGATACCGCCGTTAATTTTTTCACCGATAAGATTCTTTGCACTGGAAACCGCCTCGCCCGTTTCGGTATGTACCCCCTCAGATACAACAATAATCGCATGATTTCTGCCTGATGCTTTAATACTCTTTAATTTATTAATAATACCATCAATCGTATAAGGAATTTCCGGCACCAAACAAACATCTGCAAAACCGGCAACGGCAGAGTGCATTGCCAAGTGACCGGCATCACGTCCCATCACTTCCAAAATCAGTGCACGTTGGTGTGAACGAGCCGTTTTCCACAATGCATCTATTGCCTCCACACAAACCTGCCTTGCAGAATCAAAACCGACAGAATATTGTGTTTTTGGCGTATCATTATCAATCGTTTTCGGAATACCAACCATTTTAACGCCGGCATTATGACAATAATTGCTTACAATATTCATACTGCCGTCTCCGCCGACAACAACAACTGCATCAAGCCCAAGCTCAGCTACACCTTTACCAAAACGCTCAGAAACAGCCTTTTGCGATTCCATCTTTACGCCTTTGTTCAAAGAACCGAGATAAGAACCGGCAAGCCTTGGCCATGGGCTGTCCGAAAAATTCCGTTCCGTTAAAATTTCATATGAAAGAGGCGTCTCCGTCAATCCGTCTGTTCCGTTGTGAATACCATAAACTTCCCAGCCGTATTTTGTGGAAGAACGAACAACCGAAGAAACAACTGCATTTAATCCGGCGCAATCCCCACCGCTTGTTAAAATACCGATTTTTTTAATATTAGTCATAATTTTTAATTCCTCATTTCATAATTTTTTAGTCCTTTGAAGCATTGATAACTTATAATTTTAATAATGCCAACACATTTTAACATTTTTCACTATTTTTTTGAAAAACACATACAAATTTTCTTGCTTTTTTCTTTAAAATAGAGTATACTATGCCCAGAAAAAGTGAGAATCGCAAAAGCGACAAAAATTTAGAGGAGTAAACAGCAATGTCTATTAATAACAATTCTTTTAACAAACTTCAAGTACAACTTTGTGAGCTGAAGTTGGAGAAAAGAAGAGTCGATGCAGATATAAAAAAGCTGGTTAAAGGCAAGCAATTAATAGATTTTTATCAAGCACAACAATTAAATCACCAAAACACAAGTGTAAAAAGTAAAATTCAAAAAGTAGAAACCTTGATAAATCCGAATATTATTGCTTAAACATCATCGCATGGTCAAAAGCCGTGCCAAGTGCATATTTTTAAATCAGGTAGTTCCTATGAAAAGCAGCAAATATACAACTTTATTTTTAGTTTTATTTGCTGCTTTAATTTTTTTCTCTGCCGTTTACATCCTATTTATCTACAAAACTGATTACTTAAAAATCTACGTTGTCTATTATAAACCGGCACCGTTAATTAAATCAGATATATTCGAGCCGATACAAGCCGGTCGCAAAATTGCCGATACATCATCAAGACAAGGTACTTTTTCTCAAGAGCAAATAAATTGGCTCAACAACAATATGATTGGTGATGATACCGGCGCTAATATTTCTGAATTAAATCGTTCTTTTGCAGAAATAACCGCTCTTTATTGGCTATGGAAAAATACATCCTCACCTTTTATCGGCATGTTCCAATACCGCCGTTTTTTAAGCATAAATGCCAATACACATTACCCGACAGTTGCTTTTCCATCCATGCGTTTTCATCATTTAGGCATCAAGCATTTAGAAACATTTTCCAAACAATTCCTGCGTGATTTAGAATTAGAAAAAAAATTTATTCTCCCTTGGTTTGCCACTCATGATATTTTACTTGCAGAACCGATAAAGCTAAATACCTACCAGCAATACCAAGAAGAACATAACATTAAAGATTTAGACCGTGCGCTTGCCATTCTCAAACAAAAATACCCTGAAATGTATAACTTTGCATTGGCAGATATAAACAGCGAGGCCGGTTTTTACCCTGCAAACTTATTCATCACCAAAAGAGAAATCTTAAACAATTATGCTGAATGGTTGTTTAGCATTTTACTACCGCTATATGATGAAATAAAAGACGAAGTTAATATGCGCGACACAGAACAAAAATTAGCTTTCGCTTATCTGGCTGAACGTCTGTTCACTATATACTTTCGCTACCAAGCTAAATATCATGGTTTAAGAATTAAAGAATTCCCGTTTGCTCTAGCCTCAGATTTCTTTGAACCGCCTGCCGGAATTCCTTTTTTAAGTCTAAAGACAACTGAATGGCAAGACTTATTTTTAGATCAAAACGATGGCCGGCTATGTAGTTTTAACAACGCCTACCGCAATTGCGGTAAATATCAATTTCTACCGCAAAACCGCCTCAAAATCAAATGGGATAACGGTGGCACATCTTATTTTTACCATACCCAAAGCAACAAATTTGAGTTAGAAAAATAGCCATTGACACAACATAGATATTAAGATTTACAAAAAAACTTATTTATATACATATGTTATAATACAACCTCTACCACACGCATCACATGTCACACCATCTCCCATATTTTCGACCGAAACATAGACAGTTCTTAATCTGGCATTTGGCGGATAAACACCTTTTGTTAAAGCATTACATTCTTCTACTGAAACACCATTAAGATGAATTTTAAAGCCTTTGATATTTGCGGCACTATCAATAACAACTTCTTTTCCCAACTCAGAAACAATCATATCACTCCCGCTTGAGCTATCATACATTTCTTCCGGAACAGCACCAATTTGCATAGCAGAAAGATTGTTTAACCCTTGAAAATTGTTCCCATTAGAATATTTTGTAAAAACATTCATTGCAATTTGATCAATTTGTGTTATCGTCTTGTTAACCGCAAAGTTGGATATACCTTTTTTTATACCATGACCAACTCCCTTTGAAAAATAGACACCAAAAACTAGAAGAGATATTCCCAAAGTAGCACCGATAACAATACCGATAATAATTTTACTGGTCTTTTTTTGTCTTGGCGTCTCAATAATCGGATCCCCCCATTCATTATCCCTTGAATATCCTTTACAGCAAATAAGATAAAGGCACTTGATTTGCCACCATATTGCACAAGGTATGAAAATAAAAGCCAAAAAAGTTAACTTGTAACACAACACCCTCAAAAGAATCAAAAAACCTATCCACTTAAAGTACCAACTTATACTTTTATCAACATCATGAAGCCGCCGAAAGAAAATCGTAATATTTGGCACAAACACTAAAAGCCCATACAAGCCAACTAACTTAGGTACAAATATGAGTAGGCATCCCAAAATAAAATTAATTAGAGTAAACCCCCAATAATCATACCTTGAAGTACGCCCCTTGAAATTAAAATAATTGCGAAAAGCATTAATATAGGCTTCAAAAATAGATGAACTTGCTCTATTTACAGTTTTTTCAACAGTTTCAAAATTATCCATAAGACGGTCCTCCAGTTTCACTTCAATTCTTACTTAATATAAAAATAAACTTAAAAAACAATTAAAGCAAAAAATCTCTCACCTTTCCTTTTCGTCATCATTAAAACCTCTTAAATATTCCTAAATTTTCCCTTCTTTAACCAAACATAAACCTTATACATGTTACACTCTCACCCGAATTCGGATTAAATATTCAGCTTAAGGAAAAAATAATGCATTCAATCAATTCACTTATTGTTGACTTGACTTTAATCACTATCTACGCCGGTATTACTACACTTTTATGCAAAAAATTAAAACAACCACTGGTATTGGGCTACATTTTAGCCGGTATTTTCGCCGGTCCTTATTTTAGTTTTCTACCCACCATCAGCAATAAAGAAGACGTGACGCTTTGGGCAGATATCGGCATTATTTTCCTGTTATTCGGCTTAGGTCTGGAATTTAGCTTTAAAAAAATGCTCAATGTCGGTAAAGCCGCTATGATAACCGCCAATGCAAACATTTTGTTCATGCTTTTTTTAGGTTACAACACGGGTTTATTGCTTGGCTGGAGCACAATGGATAGCTTTTTCTTAGGTTCAATGATATCCATGTCCTCTACCACAATTATCATCAAAGCTTTCAATGATTTAAACATCAAAAAACAGAAATTTACCGACCTTGTTTTTGGTGTATTGATTGTTGAAGATTTAATGGGCATCTTAATGCTGGTCTTACTTCCCACCATTGCCATGGGTAGCCATATTGATGGTGCAGCACTGGGTTTGAGCGCATTGAAACTTATTTTCTTTTTAACGCTATGTTTTATAACCGGCATTTATTTAGTTCCCACATTTTTAGATAAAGTACAAAAACTTTTAACCGATGAAATGCTTTTGCTAATTACCATCAGCTTATGTTTCGGCATGGTTCTGCTTGCCACTTCTTCCGGCTTTTCTTCTGCATTAGGGGCTTTCTTAATGGGCTCCATTTTATCTGAAACAGAGTTAATCGACCGCATAGAAAAAAATCTCCGCCCTCTGAAAGACTTTTTTGGTGCCGTATTCTTCGTTTCCGTCGGTATGATGGTTGATCCGATGATGATTATTACTTACGCCAAACCGATTATTGTTATTACCATAATTGTTTTACTGGGAATTACCACTTTTTCTATGTTAGGTTTTGTCGCTTCTGGTCAAAACTTAAAAACAGCCGTTTCCGGTGCATTTTCATTAGCCCAAGTCGGTGAATTTGCCTTTATTATTGCCACATTAGGTATGAGTTTAGGTGTATTATCAGATAAAGTCTATCCGATTATTGTGACCGTTTCCGTAGTAACCACCTTTATTACACCGATGATGATAAAGTCAGCCGATAAAGCCTATAAATTCCTAAACAAACATCTCCCTCAATCATGGCTGGAATACATCAACAAATATTCCTCCACCGCAACTGTTACCCATAGCGAAGAACGTTTATGGAGCGCTTTATTTAAAAATTATCTCATTCGCCTGACTTTATTTTCGATTATTTTATACAGTATTATCATTTTAGCCCTCGCTGTTCGCCCATTTGTCCGCGAGGCCATTCCTTACCGTATACCGGCTAATATCTTTATGACAACCATTACCCTTCTTTGTATGGCTCCATTTTTAAAAGCTCTCATTGGTTGGAACATTATTACCAGTAAATTTATCAAAGCCAAATTACCATGGTTTTTCCCGCAAAAAAAATCTGATGAAGAAATAGAAGCAGATAGTCAAGAAGAAAAAGAACCGACAAAAGTTGCTGCCATCAAAACAGCCATAGACCAAAAAACAACTCGCTTAAGAAACTTCTTTACCAGCAAAAACCAAGTATCAAAAATATACTACAAACTATGGATGGCCAAAAAAGCCAACCGCTTACCATTAATCATTCTAACCAGTTTCCGCATCTTGGTTTCTTCATTTTTCATTGTTACGGTCGTTCACAAATTTTTAAGTGAAAACCCGCGCTTAACTTTATTCCTGGTTATTTTAACCATTTTCTTTGTCTTGCGCTCCCGCTGGCTGTTAGATCAATACCTCAGAATAGAAAGTCAATTTTTACGCAATCTACAAGGTCATGAACCTAAAGAATAAATCAAATTATTCTGCCCGAATGCGCTCGTACACATTATCCCATCCTTGATTATGTGTTGCACCATCAACCACCGTCACTGTTCCTTGAGATGCAAAATTTTCCACCAAAAATGGCAAAATAATCTTATCTTTTTTTCCGACATAATGTTTTTGCGGAAGTGAAAGATACAAATCCCTATAATCAGCTAAATTAAGCGATTCACTTAATGGAGGCAAACGATGATACTTTGTCCATGCCAAATGGTCTAAATTTCCTCCGATTGTTACCAACTTCTGCACGTTCACCTCTTTTTCCGTCACCGCCACCAAACCGGCAACCTGTGCTCCGCCGGAAAAACCAACCAACGTAACCTTCTGTCCACCGCTGATTATCTTAATCGCTTGAGCTTCAGAAGAAACAACCTCCGGTGCAAAACGTGCCGTTGTCCAATATTTTTGCTTACATTTCGTATCTTTAACAAACTGACAAGGTCTTGCTAAATAGGCAACGTTTTCGTGTTCATCACCAAAAGCAATCTCACGCAAGAGTGTTCCCTTTGGTGTCGGATTCATACTCGGTCTGCCGTCAGCCGCAAAAGCCGCCCCGTCACCTTCAACATATATTTTAAAAGGCGCCTTAGGATTAGTTATTTTCTGCCAACTTGCAAGTGTAAATTTATCAGTTTTAATTTCTTTATACGCAAAATCTGCCGGAACTTGTATCGTCGCCTGACATCCGCACAGCATAAGCAACAGCATTAAGATTTTTTTTCGCACAAAACAGTCCTCTCATTTTAAAATATGCTTATCAAAAATCAAGAAACAGTATAATCAAAAACATCAAAAATGCAACGTTTTACCCCAAATAATAACAAATAAAAGCCCATAAAAAAAGAGTTTCAATCCCATCTTATAAAAGACAAGAAAGAAACTCTTTTTTTTACGCCTCAGATTTATTTACCCATCGAATATCACCCGGCTTCGGAACATAAAACAAAGGGATGAGTGACGTGGTAAAATTAACCATTAACACAACATTGAGAATTGTAAAACTCATGTGTACCATGGCATAAAGCCCAGCTGGGGCTAAAATTGTAATAATTAACGCAAACAACCAAGACTGCTGCCGCCCCCATTGTTGAGAAACTCTCCAGCCGACATACGGAGCCACAATTACCAAAATACATAAATGAAGCTCATCTACCGGTTGCACTTCCATAGCCGTAAGCATTGCACCCACACTAAGAGCATACATCCACGTCGTCGAATCCTCTTTGCTAAATTTCATCACGGCGATAACAACAACCACAAAGACAACCATTGCAGCCCAAAAAGCTTTACCAATAAATGCAGCATAACCAAGTTGCAACACAGCAGCCGCAGTTGTAATAATACAAACACAGTCAATAAAATCATAGACCGCAGCCAAAAATTCAAGAGAAATTTTTTTCATACCATAAAAATTTTTAAGTTATAACAAAAAAAATTAAAACTAACGAGATACTATCATTTTTTGACAATTCTGTCAACACAAAAAATATAAAAAAATGATGATTGTCGAGCCTCCTCGACTTTGGGATGGATAGAAGTGAATGCCTTGTGGTAGAAATTTTAGATACACAAAAAAGTAATGGGTGTCGAGCCTCCTCGACTTTGAGATGGATAGAAGTGAATGTCTTCTGACATAAATTTTAGTGTACATAGAAGTACATGAATTTATGTCATGAAGCACCATTCACAATTTAGACGCTCTCCATACGAAATTAAAGGAAATTTGAGATGGATAGAAGTGAATGTCTTCTGACATAAATTTTAGTGTACATAGAAGTACATGAATTTATGTCATGAAGCACCATTCACAATTTAGACGCTCAAATTTCCTTTAATTTGCTGTACCGAAGTTTTGCAAATTCTGTATAATTGTCGCTGCTGTTGATTGAGATTCAGCGCTGATTCCGGCTGATTGTAAAGCAAGTTTTTTCACGCAAATTGCAACGAGTTCGTCAGAAGTTGCGGATATACCTTTTGCAAAAAGCGTACCGGCCTGAAATTTAGCAGTTGCCTCACTGACTAAACATGCACGCATTCTTGTTTTAATTGGAGCTTTAGCATCTGCGGTTGAATATTGAGAAACGGTATCACAACCGGCAAGCATCAACAATGTTGCCATACAAAATAGAATTTTTTTCATTTTTCCCTCTCTTAAAAATTAAACATTATGTTTATAAAACAAAAGGCATCTGCTGTCAAATATTTTGGGCTGACTTTCATTGATTTTTATTCTTGCTCTCAAAGATCTGATAATTACAAAAAACGCTACCGCTTATTTTTACAATAAATTCAATATGTTAACAAATAATATTATAACTTTTATGACTAAAGATATATTGAACTTTTGTCTATTTTGTGGTATATTTAGATAATGAGGGATTTTATTATTAAAGGGGGGAGCCATGAGATACAGTTCATCAGAAAACGGCCGCTCAATGATAGAAATGCTAGGTGTTTTAGCTATTGTCGGCATCCTCTCCACAGGCGCAATTTCTGGTTATTCCAAAGCGATGCTAAAACACAAAACAAACAAAACTGTTGAACTAATTACTCAAATGTCTATGGGAATCAAAACAGCCTTTTCAACACAAAAAAACTATTCAGGCTCAGGCAACATAGATACCCTCAATAAATTAGGCATTATACCTAGTAACATTATTAAAGAAGAACGTATCAATCTCAATAATACTCCTGGTCTAGGTAATGGCGGAGGCAGAGGTGGCAGAATCGGTATCGGAACAGGATTAGGAAATCCAAATACACAGATAGCAGATAGAATTGTTAATACATGTTCTAATCCTTTTAATGGTGAAATAGAGGTAGTAGAGGCTGATAAAAAAGAAACTGATGACCAAAAAGCTTTTATAGTCAGAGCCACCAATCTACCTACGGAAGCTTGCTCAACTTTAGTCTCATTGATCTGGAGTAACAGCGATGAAAGCCTTGTTTCAGTTGGTATTAATACAGAAGATGATATGCAATCTCCTGAATGCGAATCAAGCGATACTCTTTTCTGCGGAGATGAAGACGTCAGCGTAGCTGAAATCATAAGTGCTTGCAATAATAATACTAACAATGTTGCTTTCAAATTCTACTAATATATTGATAAAAAACAACTCACAAAAAAAACCGCCTTTCGGGGCGGTTTTTGCATTTTCTTATTTAAAAAAGGAAACAATTTTTTTTACCTTATAATAAATTTGCCGAAAATAATGTTTCCACCCTGGCAAATATCGAATAGGCAACATTTTTTCAGTTATCAAGTTAAGTGCTTGTAATTTTTCCATTCTATCCGGCGCTTCTTTAATTTGTGCCACAGCATTTTCAACAATAGCCTTTCTTAAATCATCAAGATTAGCAGGTTTCGGTTTCCAATTGATATACTTCATATCTCGCCAATCATAAATCGGAACAATACCTTGCAAAATATCATACCGCACATTTACCACATTTTTTGCAATAAATATAACCGGAATTCCCATTGCAATACAAGGCATTGCCACATGAATACGCGAAGTAATAACCAGAGATGCTTGATTTTTATATATTTCCAAAATTTCTCTGGCTTTTTGTTCAAAAGCAAGCGCATCTTCATATGTAAGTTCTTTATCTTTATCCCATTTATAAACATGTGTAATAGAAAAGTCTGCTTTTTCAGCAATTTCTTTCGGCAGTTTTTCGAGAGCTCTTTTATAAAGATCAACCACAAATATTTTTCCGTTTTCAGGCTCTTTTGTTCTTTTATCAAAAGTCAATGTCATACAGCCTGAAAAGTAAGCTTTAACCCCGTGAGCCAATAAAAAATCACGAGTATTTCTGTCTCTGCACCCAACCGGTTCAAAAGGCTTCATATCATCTTGTATTTTTTTCTGAATAAATATTTTTCTGCTGTTATTTGTTGTATTTAAATGAAACCCTAAAAAGAGAGGCGTAATATCAGCCGACCATGGAAACGGAAAATGACCATAGGCCTCTGCAAAATAAGATTGCATAACCAGCTTTACTTTTTCTCCATGATAATTAGCTAAATCATCCCTGTTAACCAAAATCAACTCATCTTTGGAAATACCTGCCTTAGCGTATAAGTTTTCTACTGCAATATTTTGTACGCAATCTCCCAGATTTCCTTCTTTTTTCCATCCATTCTCCGACTTATACATATACTGCACATACAATCGAGCAAACCGCATCTGACCTTCCCTTCATTTAAACATCACTTATTATATTTTTAATAAATGGAAAAGCATTTGCCAAATATTTATCTTCTCTCTCCACAAATATTTTATTTACCTGTTTCACACAAAAAAAAGCAGGCTTTTATTTTAAGCCTGCTTTTTTTCGTATTCGTTCCATTTGTTCTGATAGATACGCCACACATCCTTGCGCGTGAGCAACATATTCCATATCTAGTGGCTTCTTTCTCTCTGCCACAGTTGCATAGCACAGTATGAGTAGCACAGATGCCAAATACTCCTCCAATTCAGTGCAACAAGTCATCTTATCCTCTAGCTCATCAATAAGCTCTTCAAGACCTGTGGCTTCTTTTTGATGATACATGAATTGATATTTCCCATAACACTACAAATCTCATTCCGCTCTTCGTCAGAAAGGTATAACATGCATGAGAACATAATTACACTGTTAACAAGATTCTTCGCTACTTCGATATCAATGTCTTTAACAGACACCATCATAGCCAATTCACGTTTACATACCATCATTCCAAATGGCAGTGCAATCTCAACAAGTTCACGCTTCTGCGCATCTGTTGTATGATACATGATGTCCATGTGCGAGAAGCATGCCATTTTCCCCAAAAGATTGATCGCCATCTTGCTGGAATAATTCCTATACAGGTGAGACGTGACCTGTCTATAAACCTTCAGACGAAACGATACTTCGTCTTCCGGCTTACAAAATACCGGGTCTACCCACGAAAACTGCTCTATCCACGCCTGCAATCTTGATTGCTGTGCTGCAGACTCATCATTTTGAGAAAGCAATTCATAAACTTTCCTCATCTTAGCAATCAAATTTTTTATAAACCAAGGCTGTTCATCATTGATAATGATGTTCTTCACCAAAAGTTCAAAAACTGTGAGGAGAAACTCAACCTCTTCTTTTTTAATTGTATTCATACCTAAAAATAACCGGCAAAACCTCCTTGAACCTGCACCGCCGAAAGCACAGAGGAAAATAATAATACTAGAAACTATAACGACTATACATTTTTTCAGAATTTTGTCAAGTTTAAATTTATCTAAGTTTCTCTCTTTAACAACCAAAGGAATATCGTGCCTACTCGATATATCTGCTTATCCTACCAACAAAAAAAGCAGGCTTTTATTTTAAGCCTACTTTTTTGTATTCATTTCATTTGTTCTATCTCTTCATAGACCTGTGTTTTTTTTTCGGCGATATATAAAAAAATCATCTCTGAATAAGAAGATTTTTATACAATTAGCTGTCTAAAAAAGAAGTATATACAAGACAATAATGTAAAAGACTGCACAACCCACTGCTATTAATTCTTTATTTTGATCAATATCAAAAGAATAAACCGTCATACATCCAAGGAAAATACTCGCCAAAACCAACCATAACATATCTTCTGTACGATAACGCTTTTTAGTGTATCCGAAAGCGTTCAAAACACTTTCATCTATTCCTTGTACTGAAGACACATATACATCCCCTCTTTTAGGTAACGTGCTATCCCCCTTGTTCATAGCTTCAAGTTCAACATATGTTATCAACTTTGGATCATGCTTAGAACGGTCATAGGCAATTTTTTCTTTAGGAAAATACCAAATATTTGGATTTTTAGCATAAATTTTATTATACTCTTCTTGTAAAACATTAGTATAATAATTGCACCTTAACTTTTCCCCTCTCAAATTGTACCATGCTTTTAAACAATTATTTTTTCCAAACAAAACAACCGTACTATCTTCGTCATAACCGAAAAACATTTCCTCGTATTCACCAACCAAAATAAAATTTGGTGCGCCAGTTGAAGTGTAACAACGTTTTTGATCATACGCACGATCATTCAATCTATAAATAGTTCCTTTCTCTGAACCATTTGAGTAGCTGTATACACAAATAAACTCAAGATTGTCTCTATACTTATACTCACATGACTGCAAAATACAAGCAACTAAAAAGAAAAATAAATATTTTTTCATACTTTTTTTGCACGGACTTTTACCGTTACTGTTTTTAATAATTTAACATAATATCATTTTATACGCTTAATCTATCTTTTATTAGATAAAAGTCAAGTTTTTTATTAATGCGCTTAGCCGTACAATTATCTGATAAAAGTCCATTTTCTAAAATCTCGAATTGCTATCTACACACAAAAAACCGCCCTTAAAGGACGGCTTTATTTGAAATGGTGCGCTAGGCCGGAATCGAACCGGCACGGGATTGCTCCCAACAGATTTTAAGTCTGCAGCGTCTACCAGTTCCGCCACAAGCGCAAATCCATAACAGAAGACTTTATACAAACAAAAAAATATAATTGCAACATAAAACTTGTTTTTTTTTTAATTAAGGATAAAATTTTTTTGTTCAGACGATGCAGCGCACGCCTGAAAGCTTAAAAAACACGGCATATACGACAGAAACAGCGTTTCGGTATATGCTTTATTTAAGAAAGGAAAACATATGAAAAAACAAACTGGGAAATTGCAATTTTCCGCCAATAAGTTTCCGGAAATGCCTTTCCGCAAACTTGTTCCGAACATTGTAACCATGCTAGCCCTTTGTTCGGGAATGACCTCAATTCGCTATGCTATCGGTGAAAACTGGAGCAAAGCTGTATTCTTTATCTTTTTAGCCGCTCTATTTGATGGCTTAGATGGTCGTGTTGCTCGCATGCTCAAAGCTTCATCAAAATTTGGCGCCGAACTCGATTCTTTAAGTGATTTTCTTTGCTTCGGTGTTGCTCCGGCAATTTTAATGTTCCAATGGTGTTTATTTGACCTTCCCAAAATCGGTTGGTTCTTCTGCTTGTTATATGCCATGGGCATGGCAATGCGTTTGGCTCGTTTTAATACCATGTTAGAAGATGATACCATTCCGCCATACTGGTCACATTATTTTACCGGCGTACCGGCACCTGCCGCCGCTGCTCTCGTTATGATGCCTATATTACTGGGCTTAGGTTTTCATCTCACGGGTGAACAACATTTTTTAAGAACACATTTATTCTGCAGCATTTGGATGTGCATTGTATTTTATCTTGAAACAAGCCAAATCCCGACCATATCGCTTAAAAAAGCCAAAGTAAAACCTTCAATGGTTATACCGTTACTGGTTATTGTCGCCATCATTGCTCACTTTTTATTTACGCAAATATGGCTTACTTTAGGTATTTTAACTGCATTATATGCACTAAGTATTCCTTATGGAATTTTACGCTTTTTAAGGGATAAACGCTTATACTTAGAAGCACAAACCAAAACCAAAGACTAAAAAAAGAGGGGACTTCCCCTCTTTTCTTTTTTAAACGACATTTATCCTTAACAAAGATATTATTTGCTTTTATTACCAAACACCATACCTTTCACATCTCTATATAAAGCTTCTGTGCGTTCCCTTCTTATCCTTTCCTTTGCTTCTTTTTGTCTTTCTTCTATCTCTTGCTCTTCTCCTTCTTTCCTACGTTTAACTCTTCTCTCTTTTACTTCTTCTCTGGTCATACCTTTTTGCGCTAACTTGTAATCTTTTCTATGCTTAGGAGCTCTTAATATTTCATCTCCAACTATCTTGAGCAAATATCTTGTCAATTGCGCATTAAAAGCACTTCTATCTTCCTCAGGTTTTTCAGGACCTACACTTTTCATTTTTAAAGTACTAAGCATTAAACAATCTAAGGAATATGGATCTTTTGAAACTGTGCGTTGTGTAACTGTCTTAACAAAACTATCAGAAACACCTTCTCTCCCCATGCTAACTTCAATTCTCATACTAAGAGAAGTTTTTTTAATATCCATCTCAAAAGTTATATCTCTATTTTTATCGTATATTTTATAATGGCGACCATCTTTCCCCCTTATTACTCTTTCTATTGTATAATTTTTATCATCTCTGATTTCTTCCTCTTTACTCATCTTTTTTCTCCTTTAGTTTAGACAGCATAAAAAATCCCGCAAAGAACCCCATCTTTACGAAATTTCAGAACTACCGAATTGTTAATTAAATTTTGCTCGGCAACGCACTTACATGTATGTATGTATGTATGTATGCATATATATATAAAGACTTAGTGCTTTGCAAAGTCACCGCCTTATTCATCTTAATATCTAACCGACATTCACACATAGCATAACCCTAGCCTTCATAATTATACTAGGATTATATCATAAAAAAAACGTTAACACAATAAAAAAATATCTCCACCATTTTTCAAAGATACCGCTTAACTCAACAACCTGATTAGTGCTATACAAACCCTATTTAAAACCGAAAAAACTTTCAATTTGAGAGTTTTTAAAAGGTGTACATAAAGGAGCAATTATGCAATCATGACTGTACTAAACAATATTTAAACTAAAAAATCACTCTTTAAGGAGCGATTTTTGCCTAGAGCTTCTTAAAGCGCAGTGCTGGAAGCAAAATTGCGACTGCGGTGTACAAAAAAGCGTACATAAAGGAGCAATTGTGCAATCATGACTGTGCTTTAAGAAGCTCCCCCCCTATTAAACATTGAAGAGGAAATTCATCAAATCCCCATCTTGAACCACATACTCCTTCCCTTCGGAGCGCATCTTTCCGGCCTCTTTACATCCTTGCTCACCGTCATATTTAATATAATCATCATAAGCTATTGTTTCTGCCCGAATAAACCCGCGTTCAAAATCAGAGTGAATAATTCCGGCACACTGTGGCGCTTTAGAACCTTTGAGGAATGTCCAAGCCCGCACTTCTTTCGGACCTGCGGTAAAATATGTTTCTAAGCCTAATAGGTCATAACCGGCTTTAATAATTTTGGTCAATCCGGTCTCTTCTAAGCCGAGAGAAGAGAGAAATTCTTGTTTTTCCTCTTCACTATCCAGTTGTGCCACTTCAGATTCAATTTCTGCAGAAATAATCACCGCTTTAGCACCTTCTTTTTCAGCTTTTTCAAATACGCGCTTAGAAAAATCATTTCCGCTTGCCGCACTGTTCTCATCCACATTACAAACATAAAGCACCGGCTTTGAAGTTAAGAGTTGCATCATTTGATATTGTTTATAGGCATCTTTATCTGCAACAGAAGGTGCAGCCGTCCGTGCCGGCTTTCCTGCTTTTAAGGCTTCAATAATCGGTTCCATAACCCTCGCCCGCACAGCTGCTTCTTTATCCCCGCCGGTTTGTGCCTTTTTCTTTGTTTGTTCAAAACGTTTTTCCAATGATTCCAAATCAGCAATCATCAACTCTGTTTCGACAATTTCTGCATCGCGTATCGGATCAACCGACCCCTCAACGTGTGTAATATTACTATCTTCGAAACAACGTAAAACATGGATAATAGCATCTGTTTCACGAATATTGGCTAAAAATTGGTTACCTAAACCTTCACCTTTAGAAGCGCCTTTAACCAAACCGGCAATATCAACAAATTCAAGTTGCGTCGGTACAATATTTTTCGGATGCACAATATCAGCCAAAGCTTGCAAACGTTTATCCGGCACAGCCACCCGACCGGTATTCGGTTCAATTGTACAAAAAGGAAAGTTTGCCGCCTGTGCTGCAATTGTTTGTGTTAAAGCATTAAACAATGTTGATTTTCCAACGTTTGGCAACCCGACAATACCACAATTAAACCCCATTTTACACTCCTATAATTTTCATATATGAAGCGGTTATAAGCGATATTTTTGTTAATTGCAATAAAAAAAGCAGTGAGATTTTTTGTCTCACTGCTTTTCTACACATCAAAAGTAGCACTATGCCTTCCAGAGTTTTGTTCAAGCAGCTCCGGCCACTGTCTTTCCATTCGCCTCATAGCTCGGTTACTCCAGTTGTAACCTAAATCAATAAATGCTTGCTGAAGTTTCCCTTTTCCAAGAAAATTCAGAATATCTAATTCTACTTCTTCAGGTATCGTACCTTTGTGAAGTTTTACAAGCATCAGAGCAAAAAGATTTACCAAATCTTTAGTTTCTTCAACCTTTTCCAGAGCCCTTGGTAAGTAAAGCATTTTAGGCAGAGTTAAGAGAAGTTCTAGATTTTTATCAACCAAAAAATCTATATATGACTCTTGGGGACCAAAGCTATTCACATTTCTTTGCTCGTATTCCACCTTATCTTTTTTAATACCTCTCTTCAAAAGCTGAATAAGCTTGTCTTCCTGTTCATCATTTTTTTGGGCCATTTCGGCTCTGATTCGACCCGGAAAGAATCCCCTGTTGGTATCCAAATACCATCTTACACCTGCTTCGGCCAAATCTTCTAATGTAAATTCCATAATCAAAATTAATAGTTAATAAAATAATTAAATAAAAACTTCTC
Organism: Alphaproteobacteria bacterium; assembly: GCA_045603405.1. Taxonomy (GTDB): domain Bacteria; phylum Pseudomonadota; class Alphaproteobacteria; order RF32; family CAG-239; genus CAG-267. The sequence continues at coordinate 91,892 of JAZUMA010000015.1, forward strand.
ATTTGGCATTATGCATGCCGACCACGTTAGAATAATGTGCAATACCTTTTTTTATTAGTTCATTAATCGTTTCTGCCACAAAATTCAAACGTTCATCTAAAACTTCCATTTCCGCTTTAGAAAAGCGCGATAAAACAAAATTTATTGTATCTGTATTATGTTCTTTGGGATTTCCTGCCCCGATACGGATACGATTATATTCTGTGCCTATATGCGCATCTATATTTTTTAATCCGTTATGTCCGCCGGCAGAACCGCCTATTTTTGCTTTTATTTTCCCCAAAGCTAAATCTTTATCATCATGAATAACAATTATATTTTCCGGTTTAATTTTATAAAACTGTGCCACTTTCCCGACCGAGTTACCGGATAGATTCATAAAAGTTTGCGGTTTTAATAATAAAACTTTTTCTCCGTCAATCTCTCCTTCTGCAAGCAAACCTTCAAATTTACTTTTATAAGGAGAGAATTCATAGCGGCTGTGGATTTCATCAGCCGCCATAAACCCTATATTGTGGCGTGTTTTAGCATACTCCTCACCAGGATTACCAAGACCAACCACTAAAAACATCGTTTTAACCTTTATTACTTACGCATAAAGTCAACGTGAATCGGCATATCAGAAACCGGATGGAACTGCACATCTTTGCAAATAACTTTTTCGTTCTTTTTACCGAGTGCAATAACAATCGTTGATTTGTAGAAATCAGCCAAATCCAAAGCTTTTTCAAGCTCTACCGGGTGTAAACTGATATTAACGGCATCTTTTTTACCGCCATAAATAACAGCAGGAATGCGACCTTCTCTACGACATGCACGAGCTGCCCCCTTACCTGCTTTTTCACGCAAAACAGCATTAAATGTAATTTCAGACATTTTTATAATCCTTTTTATAATTAATTAAGTTTAATATTACAAAAAAACCGAACAACCTCCAGGGGTGTTATTCGATTATTTCCAAACGTACCCCAAAAATTTATATTTGTCAACCCCAAATATTAGAGGACGCCATTTAAAAGCATTACAAATATGGCGGAAAATGGCAAGAAGTCACCATTTTGCCATTACCGCCTCTATTTCTTTTTTATCAATCACGTTCTGTATCTGGAAGCTTCTTTTCTGCTGCGCGCTTCTTATTTGCCGAGTTCTTTCTCACCTCAGCTTTATGCTTTTCAATCTTCGCTACAGTACTTTCTTCAACCTCGTCGCCTTTACGTTTAGATAATTTTCTTCTTGCAGTTTCAACCAAAAGCCTCGAAGAAAACGTTGTTCGTGCCGCTTCCGGCTTAGCCAACATTTTTTCAAAAATACCTTGTTCACGCATTTGGCGATATAAGGATTTAAAGTTTTCCGGCGTATTTTCAATGCCTTTTTCTTCCATACCCATACCAACCACGCGTTTACGATTAACCGGTGTATTCGGAATATATTGTTTGAGAGCTTTTTCGCGCGGCATTTTTTCAGCACGAGCCAATTCTTCATAAAATTTTTCGTGCAACACTTTATTATCGCGCCACTCTTGCGGGGTTGTCTTGCCTTCTTCGACCATTTTATCAAAAATAGCACCGGCAAGCATCCGCCCTTTTAAGCTGTGCGTACCGACAAATTTTGCCAAGCGCTGCGGCATTGCCTGATTGATTTTCCTCGTCATCCCTTTTTTGCCGTAGGCAAAAATCAAGGGATCTCCGCCCTCTCTCCAAGGGTAACATCTCCCCCTCTTCCACATCATTCTGTCCCTTCACTCCAAGGGGGTGCTCTCTAAAAAGCACAAAAGTGATGGGTGTCGAGCCTCCTCAACTAAAGGCAGAAAATTTTGAGCTAATAAAGATGGCTACGAGGGAAACCAAAATTTTAGTGTACATAGTAGTACATGAATTTTGGTTTACCCGAAGTAACCGCTTTAGAAGCCAAAATTTATCCCTTTATTAGGCACAAGAATCAAGATAATCCACAGCATCCATTGCTGCTATAGCACCGCTACCGGCAGAAATAACCGCTTGCTTATATTTCGGATCTTTAACATCACCGGCAGCAAAGACCCCTTCTACATCGGTTTGTGAAGAATTTTCATGAGTGACGATATACCCTTTGCTATCCAAAACAAGATTTCCTTTAAATATATCCGTATTCGGCTTATGACCGACTGCCACAAATACACCATCTGTTTTTATATTTTTAATTTCATCTGTTTCTACATTACGAATGCGGATTCCGGTAACTTTTCTTGGCTCTTCCTCACCTAAAATTTCCTCAACCACACTATCCCATTCAACAGTAATTTTACGATTTTCAAAAATCCGATCTTGCAAAATCTTATCTGCGCGGAGCTGATGACGGCGATGCACAAGGACAACCTTTTCCGCTAATGTTGCCAGATAAAGAGCCTCTGCTGCAGCGGAATTTCCTCCGCCAACCACAACCACCGTTCGATTACGATAAAAGAATCCGTCACATGTTGCACAAGCCGAAACACCATAACCGAGATATTTCTTTTCAGAAGCGATATTGAGCCATTTAGCAGAAGATCCTGTAGCTACAATCACCGCTTTAGCTTTATAGGAATGACCGTTTTCAGAACTGCAAATAAAAGGACGATGAGCAAAATCAACTTCAACAATATGGTCATTAACAAATTGCACACCGAGTTTTAATGCTTGCTGTTTCATTTTCTCCATTAATTCAAAACCGCTGATTTCTTCAAATCCGGGAAAGTTTTCAATCGCGGAAGTCATTGTAAGTTGCCCGCCTTCCACATTACCGGAAACAATCATCACATTAACACCGGCGCGCGCAGCATAAATACCGGCAGTATAACCGGCCGGTCCGGAACCCAAAATCAACAAATCAGTTGTATATAGTGCCATAAGTCTCTCCTAGTGTAACAATTTCATCGTTTTATCACGCAAATTTTTAATTTGTTTAGCGTTTTCCCTATCTCCCAGCAACTCATATAGCACGGAAAGCTGACTGCATACATGTAAAGTATCTTGATATTTAGTATAAAAACTTTCATTCTGTGCCATCACCATTTCCAATGCCCTTGCTAAGAAGTTTGCTTTAACATACGGTTTATCTGAATTTTGAGCAAGTAGAACGTAGGCCGCAAATTTATCTTTTTCTTCATGATTCTCTGCCCATGTTTGTTCTACAGCTATCAAAGCATCATCATCACCCAAATAATAATACACATCTTTCAAAACCAACAGTGTTCGCCTTCTGTCTTCTGTTTGACGAGCAAACTGCAATGCTTGATTATAATACTCGGCTGCTAAAAAATATCTAGTATTATCTTGATTTTGTAAACCATCTTTACAATAAATATCCCCCAAGCGCATAAATACACGATACAAAACAGCTGAAATACGCGAAGAATACTCTTCATCTGATTGCAAAAATGTTGTAAAATAACGCAAAACAGCATTATATTGGATAACTTTTGCCTCATCACTTAAATAGCGTTCGCGCTCATACACAATTCTATAGAGATTAAAAAAACGGCCCTCTATATCATGACGTTTTTTTATGACCTCTTTCAGCATCTCACACACCTAAAAAAATTAGACAACCCCGCCTGTATGCAAACAATAGTCTTCATTATTCAGCGCATATTTTTTATGCACTAAACAAGTTGAACACAAGCACCCACGATTTTCATGAATACATCCACTCTTATCAAACGCACAAAATAAAAGTTCCCAGTGCGCATCATTAACCCGTTTTAACACATCATCGTTTGTTGTCATATTATTTTGCAACTTACAGGTTGTTGTATAAGACGGACAACTTAAACAACGACAAATTTTAGCATTACCTAAAGTTTTTTCAACACGCATATTTTATCTCCTCTAAAAAAAACACCACCAATAAAATATGCTAAAAAAACACCAAAACAATAAAACTTTTCCTATATTTACGTTTTAAATGCGTACAAAACGTCCTTCAATAATTTGTGGTAAAAAATAATTTTTGACCCCGGGCATAAAAGAAATTTTATCAACTCTTGCAAAAAAAGGACCATCATAACATGCTTGTATCATCTGATTAACAAATTCATCTTCTCCACGCATCAAAATCTCCACACTTCCGTCATCCTCATTTCTGACCCAACCGGAAAGACCGCCTATTTCCAAAGCCTTAGAGACAGCCCACCGTCGATAGCCAATCCCCTGTACTCTGCCTTCAATTTTCAAATAAACTTCACGCATTGGCAACCTTCTTTGCTTCTTTTAAACGCTCTATCACTTCCTTATGCCTTTGTTCTATTTCATCAAGAGTTCCCCACCTTTTTTGCTCGGTCAATTCTTCGGCAAAACCATATTCAAAAGCCTCATCAACCGTAATTTTACCCTCAACAAACAATATACCTAAAAGTACCGAGCGCAATTCCGTCGCCGATAAATAAAGCCCGACTATCTTAGAAGAATTCAATTTACCCAAATATGCCTCAACTTTATCATTTTGCGAAACATTACTCTCGGCTGTTATAAAAGCATCACACATCTGAAAATGCGTGCTTAAAAAAGCATTAGCCACTGCTAAATATTTTTTCGCCGATTGATTTTCCGATAAATATAAAATCGTATCATGACAAACAAAAGAAACGAGTCGTTCAATCAACTCGCCCTTTTGTGTTTTACTCATTAAAGAAACAATATCTTCAAAATTATTTTGTTTTTCCATTTGCTTCCTTATTTTTATCCGCTGAACCGGAAAGCATATTAAACAAAGCTTTTGCAGTATCCTTAACCATATCGACACCACCATCTATAACCTGCCCGACATCATCTCCGGTTGATTTGATTATATTTGAAGACTCTGGAAATCTTGTCTCATATCCTGTTCCTTTAAGAGCTGTATAACACGGAGAATCATCATTTTCCATCACCATTTGCGCCCCTAAATAAACCGGTCCGGTCATCGTTGCACCCACAATGTTTTTCACTGCATTTGCCGTGTCCACACCGATTGTTGGTTTTTGTAAAGTACCGGTTAGTTGTACCAAAGAAGACAACGCCTTCGCAATATTTGTATCTGTTAATTTACCGGCAAACGGCTTAAAGCTAATATTAATTTTATCATTTTTCAAATTAATTTTACCATTAGCCACCACTGTAAATTTGTCAGCTTTAACCACTATTCCGTTTGGCATTGTTGCCAGACCATCTTTAACATCAGCACGCACAACGGCACATTGCATATTCAAATTATCATCACCCTTTGTCAAACTTAAAGTATTCCAAAGTTGTGAGAAAATATTACCCTTTACAAGGCCGATATTTCCTAAATGCATTTGTGACTGATCAATAATCAGTGCAACACTACCATTCAAACTCTCAACAATTTCAGCATAAGTACTCCCCACACCCTTAAGCTTAACATACAAATCAGTATCACTACCGCTGATAATTTTAAACTTATCTGACTGTGCATCTAATATTTTCATTAAATCGAGTAAATTCAACTTAACCACATTAAGATTAACATCTAAATTTTTATTTTGAGCACTCAATACGGCATCAGCCTGCAAATTACCTTTTGCTACATTACCATTAATAACTTTAAGTGCTGCTACGCCTTTATTAACTTTTGCATTTAAAGCCAAATCACTCACAAGCATCATATTATTTTTAATAATTTCTGCCACAGCCACATCAACATCTGCATTAACACTATACAAAACATCATAAGGAATAGCCTCATTCGGTACTATTGTTGTTGCCTGAGCGGATTTTATTAAATTGATATTCAACGCTGCTTTTTTAGGAGCAGCAAAAGAATCCAAATTAATTTTATCAGATTTCAAATTAGCTGTCACTTTAGGCGTTTTTTCTGATAAAACAGCTTTTGCTGTACCAGTAATATCATTACCGGCCACACTTACCTTATTGATAACCGCAGCAACTTCTTTCAAATTACCTTTAAGTGCCACATCTGCGGATTCTTTATAAGTACTGTCTTTTCCAAGAAAACCTTTAGCTTTAACCTTAGCATCAAAGCGAAGAGCATCAACATTCATAACATCAAATAAGATTGCATCCGTTATAACATTAATCCCCATTACATTAACATCAGCTTTGACCGGATATCCTTTCTCACTTTTAAGCATATTAAGTGCACCAAGCATACCCTTTCCGTTATACAATCCGTCATTAACATTAAAGTTGAAATCTATATTTTTATCATCATTTTCATCAAGGCGTAATTCTTTAACATCATAACTTTGCAGTTGCGCATCTTTTCCGATATAATTTACTTTAACGTTCTCCAATGCAACTTCTTTGATAACAACTTTAGAAAGAATATCATTAACGCTGTTTTCTTCCTCCGCAGTAAGTGCATTCTCTTGAGCATTTGCAACTTTAATCAAACTAAAGTTATAAGATGTCTTATCTGCTTTAGCCGGAGTTTTTTCTATAACTTTCGCTGTTTCAAAATTCCAATTAGCGCGACCGTCTTTCGTTTCTTCCAAATTAACTTCCGCATTTTTAATCACAAATTTATCAACGACATAATTCCCTTTGATTAGCGGCAAAATAGCAATACCAACATCAATTGCCCCGATACGCGCCATCATCTTTTCTCTTGCCCAAGCTGCATTAGCTAGTGTTACATCTTTTAATTCCACGGTTGGACTAAGTGACGCTTTAATCTGCACATCACCGATACGAAAATCACGACCGGTTGCTTCACTTACTTTTTCTTCCACAATATTTTTATAGCGATTAAAATCAACACTCTTAATTGCGATATAACCGCCAATACCAACCAATAAAACCAAACAAATTAAAGAAACGATGATATATTTTAATACTTTAAACATTATGACATTACTCCTTAAAATCCAAACCGAGTGAATTTAAACTATCTTTAAAATAATCCGGCAATTTTGCTTTAACAACCTTTTTTTTACCATACACAGAAGATAAATCAATTTTATAAGCATGCAAGTATAATTTTCTCATTAATAAATTATTTTTATCTCGTTCTGTTCCAAAATATTTATCATCTCCGCAAATAGGAGCACCTAAATATTCCAAATGAGCACGAATTTGATGCGTTCTTCCCGTTAAAGGACTAGCTTCTATCAAAGCATATTTATCCCCTACATTATCAAGCACTTTATACACAGTCACTGCCGGCTTACCTGTTTCCAAAATCTGTACACGTCCATCAAGTTTTTCCAAAGGTGCTTTTATTTCTCCCTCTGTCTTTGCCGGCACACCGCGCGTTAAAGCCAAATACGTTTTTTGTAACGTATGCTCCCGAAAAGCCTTTGTCAATATATCTGCTGTTTTTCTGTTTCGAGCTAAAACTAAAATACCGCTGGTATCTTTATCGATTCTATGCACAAGTTTCGGCTTTTCTTCTAAACCGAATTTAAGCGCATCCAGCATTCCATCAACATGCCTTGTCGTATTTGTTCCACCTTGCACTGCCAAGCCGGAAGGCTTATTTAAAACGATGATATTATCATCTTTATAGATAACCATATCAGAAATAAATTTCGTATCTTGTTGAGAAACATTTGCATGAACAATTTCTTTTTTTTCATTATCAAGCGGCGGCACGCGAATTTCTTGCCCTGCAAGCAACCTTGTATTTGCCTCCACTCTTGCCCCTTCAACTTTAATTTGTTTTGTACGCAACAGCTTTTGCAACCGTCCTAGCGAAAGCCCCGGATAATATTTTAAAAACCATCTGTTCAGACGAATACCATCATCTTCTGTTTTAATTTTAATTAACTTTACACCTGACATTTAACATCTTTCAAAATCTATTTTTTCAAGATGTACTCTAAAAAAATCAATTTGACAAGAGGTATTCAAAAAGAATTATGAGCGCTCTGCTGTCATCATACGCACAAACAAACTCGCATTATTTCCTCTGCCGGTATTGGTATTATTTGGAGCTAGCTCTGCCATCCGACGGTCAAAATCACGCCGTTGCTGAGCCAAAGTATCATGTATGGATCCATCAGGATAATACTCAATTTTTCGATATTGCTCAATTTGCATAAGAGCTTTATATTCTCTGCTGTTTACATTATTAAGCCAAGAAAACCTTTTTGTTAAATCCATATCCAGTTTGACTTGTTCTTTACCAACAGATAAATCATCTTTGTTCACAACAGATTGAACAACTGTATTGCCACCGCTTAACCCTCTGGCCACATCTTCTGCTCTTAAAGCTTCATTATAATGCAATTGCAACATTGCCGCCTGTTCTAATTTATGCGCTTCATCTCTCTTAATACGCGCATCCATAACCGTATACACAGCTGGCAACACTTCATTAGCTTTATCACGAGATAATTCCGGCATTTTAAGCTCCATAAAACGTTCCTCATCGTTACCGCCTGTCACACTGAGCTTAACCTTCTGCCCATTAATCTTAAAAACTTGTTCTTTGCCTGGTACATAGCTAACTTCTTCAAAAGTATACTTCTTACCATCTAAAATGTATATTCTCCTCATATCCTTTCTCCTCAGAACAGATACAAGAACAATATAGCACAAAATCAGCTATTTGTCAAGTTTTTTCCTACAAAATAAGCACCCACTGAAGGGTGCTTATTTGCGCTTTGGATAATGGTTTCTGCGTGATTTATCAACATATCTACATCCTAAAGAAACATTTTGCATCGTACGCATATTACGCATATAATGATGTCCTTTATCCTTCCATGAAAAGAAAGGATAACAGCCTTTTTCACTGCTTGAAACCATTGCTCTAATTCTTTGCTTTTCTAGCATCTGCCCTTCTGCACTACCAATACAGCCCGAACAGACCACCCTTTGGACAATTTCTTTAACATCCATACACAAAAATTTTTAAGTAATTAAGTTAAAATCTTCTAAGAAAAACAACTATTCTTTATTATCATTTTTCTTCATTTTACGTTCGCGTTGTTTTTCTGCCCGCAATTTATCAAAATAATCGATTCTCTTTTTTATTTCTCTTTCAAATCCTCTATCAACCGGATTATAAAAACGCCTTCTGCCCATTTCTTCCGGAAAATAATCCTGTCCCGAAAAACCGTCTTCTAAATCTTGGTCATAAATATAACCATCGCTATACCCCAGATTTTTCATCAATTTAGTCGGTGCATTTAAGATATGTTTCGGTGGCATTAACGAACCTGTTTGCCTAGCTGCATCAAACACTTTATGCATTGCCTTATACACTGCTGCAGATTTTGGCGCCGTTGCCAAATAAGCCACCAACTGCATAATTGCCAAATCCCCTTCCGGCGAGCCCAATCGCTCATATGTATCTGCACAAGCAATTGCTTGCACTACTGCATTCGGATCAGCAAGAGATACATCTTCTATTGAAAAGCGTATCAACCGTCTGAGCAGATAGCGCGGATCTTCACCTGAAACCAGCATTCTTCCTGCCCAATAAAGTGCTGCATCAACATCAGAACCACGCATTGATTTATGCACGGCAGAAATCAAATTATAATGCCCGTCACGTCCTTTATCATACACCGGTGCACGCGAACGGATAACTTTCATTAATTTATCTTTATCGAAAATTTCTCCTTCCTTTGCATACGCCCATACGCTTTCCGCCAAATTTAAAATATACCTTCCGTCCCCATCGGCAACCGTTTTCATTAATTCGCGCGCACCATCATCAACCGGCAATTTCACACCTTCTTCACGCTCGGCTCGCTGTAGCAACTCTTCAAAATTTTCTGCGGTTAAACGGTTGAGTACAAATACCTGACAGCGAGACAAAAGTGCAGCATTAAGTTCAAACGAAGGATTTTCAGTTGTTGCACCCACTAAAATCACCGTACCGTTTTCAACGTATGGCAAAAAGCCATCCTGCTGTGATTTGTTAAAGCGATGAATTTCATCTACAAATAAAAGCGTTCCTTTCCCCTGATTAGCTCTTCTTTCTTCTGCGTATTGAAACACACGTTTTAAGTCTGCCACACCTGAAAACACTGCTGATATTTGCTCAAAATAAAGATTAGTATATTCGGCAATCAAACGTGCAATTGTCGTTTTACCGCACCCTGGAGGCCCCCAAAGAATAAAAGAAGAGATACGACCGGTATGAAGCATTCTTCCCAACGGGGAATCTTCCCCCAAAACCTGCGCTTGTCCGACCACTTCTTCTAATTTTTTCGGTCGGAGTCTATCCGCAAGCGGGCGCTTTACTTTGCTTGAAAATAATGTTTCTTCCATTTTTGAGATTCTCTATCTTCTTTTTCCCCAATCCCCGCAAACAGATTAATCCATATACCTATTACTGTAGGGATCCGCCACTACCGGCCTTGTTTCCGGTTTTCCTTCCACCTCAAGTTGCGGATTAACATAGTTCGTTGAGCCTTTTTCATAAAAATAAAAATCTCGTCTCAAACGTGTCTGATCACGAATAGAGAGTGATTCCCACTCCTTTTCGGTTAAACCGTAAGGATACGATACTTCTTTACCGGAACAGCCGCATAAAAACAAGATTCCACATAAGACAACCCATTTTTTCATCAAAAAGACTCCTCAATGAACAAAAAAACTGTTATTTTATACGGCAAAATATTATCTTTTTCAAGCAAAATTTAAATTTTCAAAACCATTTCAACAAAGTTTTGTAAATATTGTTTTCGATTCTGCTGATAATCAAGGTAATATGCATGCTCCCAAACATCAATATTAAACAACACATCATACCCCAAAGGAAGCGGTGTATCACCATTTCTGGTTGAAATTATGTCATAATTTCCCTGTTTATCTTTAACGAGCCACACCCAACCGCTGCCAAACAACTTAACGCCTTCATCAACCAATTGTTTAACAAAGGAGAATCCATCTCCGAATTGACTGATAATTTCATCTTTAACTGCTGGTTTTAATTTATCCCACACCCCGAAAGACTGCCAATAAATATTATGATTATAAACCTGTCCGGCATTATTATGCAGTACCTGAAAAGCCGGATTATCAAACGTTTTAACAATAATTTCCTCAAGTGTCATCTCTGCAAATTCTGTTCCTTTAATCAACTCATTAACTTTATCAACATATGCGCGATGATGTTTTCCATAATGTATTTTAACAGTTTCTTTTGAAACAGCCGGTTCTAACGTATTTTCTGCAAATGGTAATTTTATCAATTCCAGCATTTTTTCCTCCTAAAAATTTTATTTTCTCATTCAAATATACAATTAAGTAACTAAATTAAAAAGGTATTTTAAATTTGTTAACAATTATTAACAACCCCCATAACAATGATTCACAAATAAAATTTATGTATTATTATACAAATTAACAATAAACAAAACGGAGAGGAAAAACAATGAGAGTTTTATTGATTGAAGACGATTACGCAGTCTCCCAAAGCGTTGAAACAATCTTAAAAAAAGAAGGCATGGTCGTAGATACCACAGATGACGGCGAAGACGGATTAGATTGCGGAAAATTATATGATTATGACATCATCATCTTAGATTTAAATCTACCTGGTATGAATGGTTATGAAGTATTAAAGAGTTTACGCAATGCCAAAATTTCCACCCCTGTCTTAATTTTGTCAGGTTTATACGAACCGGATAAAAAGGTTAAAGGTTTGGGCTATGGCGCAGATGATTATTTAACAAAACCATTTAACAAAGAAGAATTGTTAGCGCGTATTCAAGCCATTGTTCGTCGTTCCAAAGGTCATTCCAATTCTGTTATTCAAACCGGTCTCGTTGCTGTTAATTTGGATACACAAACTGTTTCCGTCGCCGGTAAAGATTTACACTTAACCGGTAAAGAATACGGCATTATGGAATTGTTATCATTGCGCAAAGGTTCAACTTTGAATAAAGAGCAATTCTTAAATCACCTCTATGGTGGTATTGATGAACCGGAATTAAAAATTATTGACGTGTTTATCTGTAAACTCCGTAAAAAACTGGAAAAAGCTTCCGGCGGTAAAAACTATATTGAAACTGTTTGGGGCAGAGGCTATATCTTAAAAGACCCTGACGAACACAAATAATTTTTACTTTACCCATAAAAAAAGGCGGTCTATGACCGCCTTTTTTTTTATCGATATAGTGGATGATAAGTCACTCTCTTTTGAGTTGTCACCGCATCCCCCGAATAGACATACCATTCATCAGTGATTTTTTTGACCTTCTCACCACCTCCCCCCCCAACCATTCAGCATTAGAACGAGAGCCGCCAAATAACCTGCAAGAACATTAGCTTTTCATTTCTTTGATTAATATCTTTCTTTCTCTTGTTTATCTCTCTTAAAAATTCTTACAATATTCCCCCTCTTTCTCTTGACTCTATCTCATTTCGCACTATTATCTATTTAATTTTATAGTCATAGCATAGGAAATAAATATGAGTTTTAAAGATTTAGGGTTAAACGAAAAAACAATTCAAGCCATAGAAGACTTAGGTTATACCGAGCCGACAACCGTTCAAAAAGATGTTATACCTTCCATTCTTGAAGGCAAAGATATTTTTACAATTGCTCCTGCTGCATGCGGTAAAACCTGCGCCTACATTTTCCCTTTAATTGATATTATTTCTAAAAAAACCGGTCAAAACATTCTAATATTAACCGCTGATTCTACAGAATCCGTCAACATTTCTGATAAGTTTGCCATTTTCAATAAATATCACGAAATAAGCGAAAAAGAAAATGCTGAAGAAGAAAACAGTATTGAAGCAAATGTCATTATTGCCTCTCCATCTTTGTTGCTTGAAAATATTGCAGAAAATAGCGTCGATATTTCCAATATCAATATTTTAGTTGTTGACGATATTAATTTAATCAAGAAAAAGCGCCAACTTGCAAATCTGGAAAAGATTTTAGAACAATTACCGATAAACAAGCAAAACATTGTTTTCACCACACGCCGCTCCAAAGAAACACAAGATACTTTAAACAAAATCTTAAAAACACCGGCAGAAATTAAAATTGATAAAAACAAAGAAAGCGAAGTAACAGAAGTTAATCAAAATGAGCCTACTTTACCGGAATCTTTAGTATCTGAAGAAAGTAAAAATAAAAAGAAAACTAAATACCAACGCAGGGAAGAACACCAAGACAAAAAGGCCTGTGAATTAGCTAAACGTTATAAAGTTTTCGGCAATAAAACCCCTAATTTCTTATTATCAGATACAAAGCTTGCTTCTGAGGCTGAGTAGTTTTATACTAAAAATTAAAAAAAAACTTGCGCTATTTTGCACATTGTTTTATAGAAAAGAAAAATGTTAACCTTTTTATGGAGATCTAAATGTCAGGACACTCCCAATTTAAGAACATCATGTACCGCAAAGGTGCACAGGATGCTAAGAAAGCCAGAGTATTTGCTAAACTGGCTCGTGAAATTACCGTTGCCGCCAAAAGCGGTTTACCTGAGCCGGATAAAAACCCACGCTTACGTCTAGCCATTCAGGCTGCTCGTGCAGAAAGTATGCCGAAAGATAATATTGAACGCGCAATTGCTAAAGCAACCCAAGTTGCCGGCGGCGCAGATTTTACCACTATGCGCTATGAAGGCTTTTCACCCAACAAAGTTGCCGTTATTGTTGAAGCCTTAACAGATAACAAAAATCGTACCGCAAGTAATGTTCGCGCTATTTTTGGTAAACGTGGCGGAACAATGGGTGAAACAGGCTCTGTATCATTTAACTTTGAGCGCATTGGCTATATTGAATACCCGCTTTCTGTAGCAGATGCGGACAAAATGTTTGAAGAGGCTTTAGAAGCCGGTGCAAATGAAGTTATTTCTGAAGATGATATCCACGCTATTGAAACGTTACCTGAAGATTTAGCTGCCGTAACCGAAGCACTTGAAAAGAAATTCGGCACACCATCTGCTTCTCGTCTGGACTGGAAACCGACTGTTAAAACAGAAATCACAGACTTAGAAACAGCAAAAAAATTCCTGGAATTCATTGACGCTTTGGAAGAAGATGAAGACATACAACATGTTTATCATAATGCCGATATTGCAGAAAACATTATGGCTCAATTGGCTGAAGGTGAATAAATGCGAATTTTAGGCCTCGATCCCAGTATTTCATCAACCGGTTGGGGCATCATAGAGGTTGAAGGAAACCGTCTGTCTTATGTAGCAGACGGTTTTATTCCGACATCTGCAAAAGAACCTTTATCGCAGCGTTTACACACCATTCATAGCGAACTAAAAAAAATCATCGAATTATATAAACCAGATGAATCTTCCATTGAAATTACTTTTCTTAATTCAAATGCAGAAACATCATTAAAATTAAGCATGGCACGAGGTGTCGTATTTCTCATGCCGGCATTATACAACATCCCTTTATATGAGTACGAACCGACAAAAATCAAAAAAGCATTAACTGGTGTCGGCAAAGCAGAGAAGGCTCAAGTAGAAACAATGGTCAAAGTGCTTCTTCCCGGGTGCAAACCCAAAAACAACGACGCCTCAGATGCCCTAGCCATTGCCATCACTCATGCACACCTGAGAAATTCTTTCACCAATCATATCGCTTAAATTATAGCACTACTTCAAATATGCTTTATTTGCTGACAAAAATTTTTCAGCAATTTCTTCGCCTTCCGTCTTACCATTATAGTAAAAAAAATTTTTTCCTTCTTTTTTAAGCTCCAATACAGCCGGCTTTGTTACTTTTTCATATTCTGCCAAGCGCTCCGATAAAACTTCATCATCTTTTCTTTTAATAAGTTTACCACCACAATATTGGCATACACCATTACTAACCTCTTGTCCTTTACCGCACACAGCACAAATACGCCTATTCTTAACGCGCTCTAGAATAAGTTCTTTAGGTGTATCTCTGAAAATAATTGCACTTGAAAAGTCCTTCATCAGATGGTAAAATTCTTGCACTTGCCCAACTGTTCTGGGATACCCATCTAAAATCAGCACCTTTGCATTAAGCTGACACAATTCATCAATCAACATTTTATTGACCAAATTATCAGGTGCTAATCCGCCCTCTTTCATATTTGCAATTAATGCTTGTCCTATAGCTGTTCCTGCCTTTTTTTCCCGCCGTATAAGTTCACCCATAGAAACATCAGCAATTTCCTCTGCAGAAAAACCATATTTTTTTTCTAAATCCTTTGTCAAACAAGAAGCAATATACCCTTTACCGGAAGCAGGAGCTCCTATCAAAGATATAACAAATTTTTTACTCATATCATTTCCTTAATTCTTCATACTTTTTAACTGCAAACAATAAATAAAAGCCTTCAATTCCACAGTCTGATACACAAATTTAAAAAATATTTACAATAAACTAATTTGCATACATACCTTCATATTCAGGCTCCGGCTCATCTAAAGGAACCTGATAAGCCACTGGCTGACGTGTTCCTCCCTGATAAGATGTCATCGGCTGAGAAATATTATTCGTCTGATAAGGCTGTACTGGCTGCTCTACCGGACGGCGCAAAGTCGGCGCGCCAAATCTTCCGCTAGTATTCGTAGTCAGCTTAGGATTCAGCGGATGAATATCTTCCGGCAAACGAATCATCCCATATCCTGAACCACCACCTGTCGCCGGACCGGAAAGGCCGATAGAATAATACCCACCGATATATCCATAATCCAAATCAATATAATCTATCGCAAACATAACTCGAATATTAGTAGCACCCATACTCGTCATATCACACTTAAAGCCATTACCGTTTAATACAATATCCTTATTATTTTTAACATAAAGCATAGCCTTATCTGGTTTACATACAGTCGGTGTTTGTCCGTTATAGCTTAAATTATACCCCAAAGCAAGATTAACTGAGGTTTTTCCCTTACCCATAGTAGCATCAACAATTTTCACACCATCAAAATAAACATATGCCGGCGTAACCCCTACTTTAGCGGGAACAGTTAAATAAGGATTAATACAAACATGAGCCTGCGCATTAGCCTCACACAACAAAGCTGTTTCATCTAAATTATTATCAACCAATTGTGCCAACGCATTAAAAATATATTCCCGAGAAGAAGCCAATTCTGCCGGAGCGCATTGTTTATCCCTGCACACAATTAATGTATTAAGCGGAGGAATACGCTTATTATAAACGGCAGCCGCCTCTCGCGGTGTTTCCGTAAAGACTTCATCTCCGAGAGAATCTGTTGAAACAATATAGTCATCAATAATGACTTCGTCTGCGGCTGAAACAGTATATTCATCCTCTCCGCTGTTCCACAAAGAAGAACATGAAACAACACCTAAACTGCCTATTAAGGCAAATATTTTAAAAATTTTCCTCACGGTAACTAACCTTTAATCAAAATTTAGTATATACTTTAGTAAGGATTATATTGTAAACTATCTGAATGGAAAGAAAATTGTCAAAAATATACACACCATATAACAGTTTGTTTTTTATTTTATTGTTGATTTTGTTGAGTACTTTTTCCACATGTTCGGCAAAAGAAATTGTTTCATCGCCAATAACTCCTGTCAACGTTATTGACGGCGACAGCCTAGAAATAGGTTCGGAACGCATTCGCTTAATGGGTATAGATGCACCTGAATACATTCAGCAATGCAAAAATAAAAAAGGTAAAAAGTACCCATGTGGCATACTCTCAAAAGAATATTTACAAAAACTTATCGGCAAAAATAACATAACCTGCAAAATACACAAAAAAGACCAATACGAAAGAAATCTATGCACCTGCTATAGTGGCCAAACGGACTTGAATGCGGAAATGGTTCGTGCCGGCCACGCAATTCCCTACTTAGAAAGTCCCTATAAAAAAGAACAGCATGAAGCACAACAAAACAAAAGAGGTTTATGGGCTGGCCGTTTTATACAACCACGCCTTTTTCGCCGTTTACAAGAACAACAAAAAATGAATTAATTTAACTTTTTTCAAGTTTTCTATTGACTCCTTTAAAAACTTATGTATATTGCACAAAAAAGTTATGTTTAAAATCTATACAAACAGGTGAATAAAATGTATGCAGTAATTAAAACAGGCGGCAAGCAATATAAAGTAGCATCAAATGATGTTATCAAAATTGAAAAAATTGCTGGAGACGCCGGAAGTGAAGTAATTTTTAATGAAGTTTTAGCGATGGGCGAAAACGTTGGCACACCGTTCGTCAAAGGTGCAAGCGTAAAAGGTACTATTGTTAAGCAAGCAAAAGACGCAAAAATTATTGTTTTCAAAAAGAAGAGAAGACAAAATTACCGTCGTAAAAATGGACATAGACAAAACATCACAATCGTAAAGATTACGGATTTGTGTGAATAATTAACTAGGAGTTATAAAAATGGCACATAAGAAATCAGGCGGTAGCTCATCAAACGGACGTGACTCCATCGGGCGTCGTTTAGGTGTTAAAAAGTTTGGCGGTGAATCCGTTATTTCCGGCAACATCATTATCCGTCAACGTGGCACAAAGTTCCACCCGGGTAACAATGTTGGCATGGGTAAAGATCACACCATTTTTGCCACTGCAGAAGGTAAAGTTGAGTTCAAAACAAAAGCCAATGACAGAACTTATGTATCTGTTGTTCCTGCCGAGTAATTTGACTCACATAAGCAAAACAAGGGGGTGTTTGACGCCCCTTTCTTTGTGAAAAGGCGACCTTAAAAATGAAATTTTTAGACCAAGCAAAAATATATTTAAAATCAGGTGATGGTGGACGCGGTTGCGTCTCGTTTCGCCGTGAAAAATATATTGAGTTTGGCGGACCTAACGGTGGAGATGGTGGCAAAGGCGGCAGTGTTTGGTTTGTTGCCGTAGAGAATCTCAATACTTTAATAGATTTCCGTTACCAACAACATTTCAAAGCACAAAATGGTCAACACGGCATGGGTTCAGAAATGGCCGGTGCTAAAGGTGAAGACCTAATAATTAAAGTTCCGGTTGGTACTGAAATTGTCGCTGATGACGGTACTACTGTTATAGCTGATATGGTTGAACCCGGGCAAAAATTTATGATTGCCAAAGGTGGCGATGGCGGTCGCGGTAACATCCATTTCAAAACCTCAACCAATCAAGCCCCCCGTTATGCAGAACCCGGTTGGCCTGGGGTAGAAATGTGGGTTTGGTTACGCTTAAAAATCATTGCCGACGTTGGCTTAATTGGATTACCTAATGCCGGCAAATCAACCTTTTTATCTGCAGTAACCAAAGCGCGTCCCAAAATTGCCGACTATCCTTTTACTACGCTTCATCCGAATTTAGGTGTTGCTTGGGTAGACAATAAAGAAGTTGTTTTAGCAGATATTCCTGGACTGATAGAAGGAGCTCATGAAGGCATTGGCTTAGGAGACAGATTCTTAAAACACGTTGAACGCTGTTCTGTTTTCCTACATTTAATTGATGGTACTTCCGAACACGTTGCGAAAGTTTATAAAACCATCCGCAAAGAACTGGAATTATATGAAAAAAATCTGATTACCAAGCCGGAAGTTATCGCCCTAAACAAAATCGATTCGTTAACACCGGAAGAAATAAAAAAGAAAATAACTTCACTTAAAAGAGTAACCAAATCCCCGATATTTGCAATTTCTGCAGTAGCCGGAACAAACACGTTGGACTGTCTAAGAGAAATAGCGCACCATGTACCTCAACGCAAAACTAAAAAAGTTGAAGAAGAAAACATAATTGTTGAAGAACCGATTAAAAAAAGCTGGTCCCCTTTAGATTAATATGGAGCATAAAATGAACATCAAAGCAGATGAAAAACTATTAAAATTGATAGAAAAGACTTTAGATGACAACAAAGCCGAAAACATTGTCACCATAGATTTAAAAGGCAAAACATCTATTGCTAATTTTATGGTTATCGCCAGTGGCACATCCAACCGTCATGTTGCCTCTCTTGCTGATAAAGTAAAGTCTGAATTAAAGAAAAATGGTTACGTATCTTCTTCAGAAGGTGAAGAAAAAGCCAACTGGGTTTTAATAGATGCCTTTGATGTTATAGTACACATTTTCTGCCCGGAAGTCCGTGATTTTTACAATTTGGAAAAAATGTGGAATTCCGTTGCCGAACTGCGCAAGAATTAATTTCCCCCTTTACCTTGAATCAACTTATAATACCTAGAGGAAATCTTTTTTCTCTTGCTTTTTGCCAAATTTTTAATTATAAATTGTGCATGCCAGCTATTTATTAATACTGGCATTGAGTACCTGTTTGGGTGCAAGAGAGCTGTCGTAAGCTCAATATTGGTATCGGTGTTAGGGATATAACATCGTCATTTTATCAGCTGTTCATAACAGCTGACAATAGATATATCCCCGATTCATAACAATATGGTCGGGGAGCTTTTAGCGTATGTCCAAGAACTGTATGAAGATACTGTTTAAAAGGCTAAGAGAGTCATTTATACCAATATGATTTACGAACTCTCCGACCACCTTTCATAACAGGGTGGTTTTAACTTTTTATGGAGAGTTTTATAATGAAAAAGACTTTTTTATTGGCAGGAGTTGCCGCTTCATTGTTTGCTTTCAATGCAAACGCTTTTGATTTTCAGCAATACATTTCTGGAAAACTAACATATAGCGATATGTCTAATGATGTTAAGATAAAAGACTTCGACGGAGGTTCAGATAAAACAAATGTTGATGATAAAGTATGGGGAAGCAATTTTGCCTATGGTATAAAAAATAATGCCTTAAGAACAGAATTAGAATTGAACATTAACGATAAAGCAAAAAAGAGTCAGTTTCATGATGGAACAAATGAAAAAAGAGAATTAGAAAATAATTCAATTATGCTAAATGCATATTATGACATAAATACAGGAACTAAATTTACTCCGTATATTGGAGTAGGCATTGGTATGGCTAGATTAAAAGCAACATATTCTGATAATACGGGTGCAAACATCAGCAAACACAAAAATAATGTTGTTTGGCAATTAGGTGCAGGTATATCTTATACATTAACTGATAATACAGCTCTTGATTTAGGATATCGATATACCGATTCAGGAGATGTAACATTACATGATCAAGAAGGAAATAAAGCTAAATTTGATTCTCAAGCACATGAAATTTTACTCGGTATCAGATATACATTTTAACGTAAATATATAAACTATCGCTTAAACATCTAGGAGTTTTTTTAATCTCCTAGATGTTTTACAAAAAATATAGCACTTTCTCACACAAATAAATCTTGAACTAAAGAAAAAAGTTCTTGATTTGCGTAAAGAAATGTTTTATAAGCATTTTAGCTTGATAGGGGTATAGCTCAGTTGGTAGAGCATCGGTCTCCAAAACCCAAAATAGAATTTTCCAAGTATTTAAATTTCCACATTTTTTATTGATTTTTCAAACAGTTTAAGCAAAAAAAATTTTTTGCCTAGCGTACCTTGGCGTACCTAGGTATTCTCGATTTTCCGAACCGTTTCGGTATACTTTAGGTATCAGATAAACCGAAACGGAGATTTTGAAATGGTAAAAAGTTTTCCTGGAGTGCGAACAGCAAATCGCATAAGAAATGGTAGAAAAGATATTTACTTTTCTATTCGCTATACCAAAAACGGTAAGCAATGTGAAGAAGGCATCGGTTATAAATCAGACGGATTTACAGCAGAAAAAACCTACGAAATTTTAAAAGAATTAAAACAAGATATAAAAGCAGGTAAAGTATCTTCTTTACGCGACAAAAACAACCAACGCGAACAAGAAAGAATTGCTAATGAGGCGGCAAATATGACGTTCTCAGAGCTTTTTGAAGAATATTATCAGCCGCATATTCAAAATAAAGACAAAAAATCAACATATGACAGAGAAGTTAACCTATATAAAGTATGGCTTAGACCTTTTTTGGGAGATGTTAGGTTAAACCTCATTAGCCTCAAAAGCCTCACTAGGTTAATTCAAGCTATGGATAAAAAACATTTATCTAATCGTACAAAACGCTATGCTATAGCACTAACGCGACAAGTTCTTAATTTTGCAATTAAATATGAGCTATTTGCAGGGGAAAATCCGGCAGCAAGATTTGACGAGCTGAAAAAGGAAGATAATCAACGTGTAAAGTTTTTAAGCGAAGAAGATTTAAACAATCTTTTAGCAGAAATAAAGAAACATAGCTATCAAGTTTATGTAATGGCACTTATTTCCGCCGATTGCGGACTACGCGCCGGAGAAATTTTCAGACTAACTTGGGCTGATGTAAGCCTAGAAGAAAAAATGCTGTTTTTGCGTGATACAAAAAATGGCAAGAATCGTTATGCCTATATGACAGACCGTGTTTTTGATGAACTTTCAAAATTAAAACAGCATGAAGGCAATGAATTAGTCTTTCAAAGCAGAGAGGGAAAGAAAATAGAACATGTTTCACGCACTTTTGAACGTGCAGTCAAAGCATTGGGATTAAATAAAGGTGTTACAGACCGCAGGCAAAAAGTAGTTTTTCATTCTTTAAGGCACACATTTGCCAGTCGGTTAGTGCAAAAACGCGTTTCACTTTACGAAGTCAAAGAACTGTTAGGACATTCCGATATTGCAATGACTCAACGCTATTCACACTTGGCAAATGAAACGCTACGAGAGGCTGTTTCTAAGCTTAATTAGAGCAGTTTAACATATTATTTTGTTTATTATTTCGGGGCTTTTTTTTAAGTTCCGCACTCAAAATATTTTTGCACCCAAAAAAGGTGAATTGAGGTCTTTGGTCGTTATAGCGCGAAAAAACAATGGTGTTTTTTCATAACTTTCGAAAAAGGAAACGGAAAATGAAGAAAAACAATGATTTATCGCCAAGATTCTTTGAAATTTACAAAAGTAAACTTCTCGAACAAGCACCTTTAATTAGCCGAGTTAAGCTTTGCGAAATACTCCCATTTCTGAGCAGAAACACATTACGAAATATTGATTATGAAAACCCAGAAAAAGGAATAGGCGAAGTTTACTACGTAAACGGCAAAGCTTACTATGATGTAAACGATGTAATCCTATACATAAAAAAGAAATTTTGCAACCCCGAAAATGAAAAGGAGAATACAAAAAATGAAATTATTAAAAGTCGACCACAAAATTTTAGTTATAAAAGCGGAGGTATGAAATGAAACTAAAAAACATTTTAATTGAACAAATGGAGCGAGAGGCGCAAGCCTCTCCACTCCCTCCGAGAGAAGATGTTAGCGCATCTGCTCTCAATAACCAAAATGTTTGCAATATCAACGAAGCGACCAACTTTTTGGATATTGCTACATTTTACGCACAACGCAATATTAAAACCTTTCCGGTAAAAAAGCAAGGCAAATCACCGCTTTGCCCGCATGGTTTTAATGACGCAACCGCTGATAAAGTCGTATTGCAGGAATGGAATAAGCAATTTCCAGATTGCAATATAGGCATTCCGACCGGAGCAATCAATAATATCTTTGTTGTTGATGTAGATGGTGAAAGCGGCGCAAAATCTTTAGCTGAGTTTGAAAATAAATATGGTAAACTCAAAGCCCCGACCGTTAGCACAGGAAAAGGTAAGCATTTGTATTTCAAAATGCCGGAATGGGTAGAAATCAAATGCAGTACGAGTAAAATAGCTCCGCATATTGATATACGCGGTAATGGAGGCTATGTTGTAGCACCACCATCTATTCACGAAAACGGTAATAAATATACTTGGGTTAATTTTGACTTTAGTCAAGATTTTCCAACTGCGCCAGAATGGTTGATTGATTTAATTAACAATCCCGAAAAAACAGATATTGATATGTTGCTTGATGAAATAGCCAACGCTCCTGAGGGAACACGGAACGATAGATTGTTAAGTAATACTATCAAAATTTGTAATAGTGCAGATAGACAATTTCGCGATATTTCCGAAATCAAAGAAGATGTTGTAAATGCCGCGCTTGAATCAGGATTAACAAAAGCAGAGACAGTAAAAACAGTTAGCAATGCTATCAAGTTTTCAGAGGCTCACAGCGATAATCAAGCAGACACAGAGCCGGATATGGATATCCTTAAAGCTAAGGACCTATTGCCGGCTCCACAGCTTGATACAAGCATCTTTAAAAGCTTAGAGCCGTGGGTAGTGCAAACGGCACAAAATACTAATGCGCCGGTTGACTATGTCGCATTTTCATTGCTAGCCGGCGCAGCAGGTGTTATTGGTTTGTCGCGCTCTGTTTCACCTTGGGCAGAATGGATAGAACCATGCTGTTTATGGATTGGTGCTGTCGGAGAGCCAAGCTCCGGCAAAACACCGGCAACTACTCCTATTCGGCGTATTCTGAATCAAATTGAGGAAGACCATAAAGAGCCTTATTTTGCAAAACTAGCAGAATGGAAACGTACTAGAGAAGTTGCTAAGCAACGCAAAAAAGAATGGGAAGAAAAGGTCAAAGAAAATCCCGATACTGCAAGCAATTTTCCAAATACCGCTATTATTCCGGCAAAACCGCAAACATATCGCTTTGTTTACGGTGATACTACGCAAGAGGCAATTACCAAGGATATGGAACGCAACATAAAAGGCGCTATTCTTTTCCGTGACGAATTGTCAGCGTGGATTTGTGGTATGAATCGCTATAATAGCGGCAGTTCCGAGCGCGGTTTTTGGCTTGAGGCTTTTAACGGCCACAAGTTTGTATGCGATCGCGTTAAATATGACGACGACCGCTTAGAAATTAAAAATCTATTGGTATCGGTGTTCGGTACTATACAGCCTCAAAGGCTCGTAGACACGGTTTTTGATGACCGCGGCGACGGCTTCCTTGCCCGTTTTCTTTGGGTGTATCCAGCGGTTATACCGCCTGCTATCCCGCAAAATATTGCTTTACCGGACACGGCTCTGAAAGCATTGCAAAAACTGGACACTTTATTAGATCCATATGCAGATTTTGCAGAAGAACAGAAAAAATGCTTGCAATTAAGTATAAAAGCAAAAGATGTTTTTAGCACTTGGTATATTGAACATTTAACCAGAACCCAGCAGGAAGAAAGCAATATCAAATATTTTCTTGGCAAAGGACAAGGTTATGTCCTTAGGCTTGCGTTACTTTTAGAGCTTTTGTGGTGGAGTAATTCGGAATTTACTGAGCCGACAGAAGTCAGCGAAGACGCGGTCAAGGCAGCTATAAATCTTTACGATACCTATTTATTACCTATGTGTGAACGTGTTTATTATATGTATTATAGTCCGGTATATAATATTGAAGCACGGGCATTGGCTCGATGGATTATCGAAAATAAATCTGAAAGCTTTATTTTACGTGATGTTTATAACAATGGCACAGTAAAATATCTGCGCCGTAAGGAGCCGACAGAAACTGCCGCTAAAAAATTGGTGGAGCTGAATTGGCTACGTTATGAATGCACGCGCGCCGGAACAACCAAAGGCAAACGCCGGACAACCTACTATGTAAATCCCGAAGTCTACACTTTGGCGGAAAATTATTAGAAATAAGAAAAAGACAGGGCGAGTTTTACGATTCGCCCTTTTTATTAGCTAACTCAATTGACCTAAAAATTTATTGCCTTTATTCCATCTAGCTTCGTATTTATCCCGAACCTGATAAACCCAAATATCTGCACCATATTTATCATCAACCCAACAAATAACTGCTGTTGCACCATATTCACTATCGGAAAAATACCAAATTTCATCTTTGCAATCAGCCTCATAAATATCTCTTGTTTTGTAGAACCATAAATCAGCTTCGTATTTATCGCTAACTAAAAACACTTTTACCACCTTCGGAAAAAAATATATATCATTTGTAGCATATATTTGCGCCATTGTTTTTACCTTTCATGAAATAAAAAAACAGGCGCATCATCTTTTAAGATGCGCCATAAATAGAAGTCGTATAGAAACAAAATTATTTCTGATTTACTTTTTGATTGTTAATTTCATCAAAGATTTTAATAATTCGAGTTTTTAATTCATCATCTGATAGCGTAAAATTAGATTTCTGCTTTTTTATAACACCCGCAATAAATCTATCTACTTCTTCATACCATTTATCATATATTGTCTCACCATAATCGCCAACATAGACCAGTTCCTTATACTTTTCAGATAATATATTAAAATGTTCCTTGACAATAGAATAAAGCTGTTTTTTGTATAATTTTTCTGCGTATTTTCTATATACAAAGCTAAACAAACCAATAACAAGAAAAGAGGTAATAACAACGCAAAAAGAAATTGAATCAGATTCAACACCTAATGATTCAAAGAAAACAATTAATCCACCCAATAAAGGAAAAAAAATCAAAGTAACAAAAAGTATAAACCATGAGGAATAAGTAAAACTAACTTTTTTTGTATTTCCAGATATTTTATTGCCAATTGCGTTCAACGCATGCGTAGAAGTAGATGCCGAAGCCTTTATAATTTTGACGATTATTAAAAATATAATAACACAAATAAGGTAAATTATTGGTCCTATCGGCGGAACAATCAAACAACTTATTATAAAACCAAGTATTATCAAAAGCCATGCTATCATGTCTATTTCTCCTTTTTTCTATTATTTGCACAAACCAGCCGCCCCATTACTGGTACAGCATTTAAGACTCTTATCATAAAGGTACGTTTGGTATTCTATTTCGGATATTTTGAAATTTGATTTTTTAAATGCCCTAATTCTCTTATTCTTCCAGTTATATATTCCAATATCTTTATGTAAATATTGCCAGTCTTTGTAGCATTCTCCATCGGCATAATCATCGTCAGTATAAATGAAATATTCTTTTTCCTCACATCCAATAAGAGGATTAAGAAATAGATTTGCTAAAGGAGAAAATGTACAGCCACTTCTTACGACAATTCCCGTATTATCATAACCGATTACCTTTAAACAGAAACTCCAGTTACTTGTACGATTCTCCGGATTAGAAGTTATAGTTTCATCCAATATCATTAAATTGCCTTCAGAGTTGTTAA
This sequence comes from Alphaproteobacteria bacterium, assembly GCA_045603405.1. Taxonomy (GTDB): domain Bacteria; phylum Pseudomonadota; class Alphaproteobacteria; order RF32; family CAG-239; genus CAG-267. The sequence continues at coordinate 117,752 of JAZUMA010000015.1, forward strand.
GTTCAGTATTACGTAGTTTAGCCTTTTCCATAGCCCGTTTGCAATCACTCACCTTTTCCTCTTTTTCTTTTTGTACTTTTAAAATGCTTGCCTTGTATTGTGCATATTTAGCAATATCCTCCGGGCGTTCTTCTGAACAAATTTCACAAGCTTTCAGTAATTTATCAAAAACATTATCGGCAGTATCAATCGTCAAAGTTTGATATGTTTTATTAGTATCAGTCCAATCTTTACCATATTGAATGTTTGATATGTATTGAATATTCTTATCACTATCATATCTAAAATAATCAGAAAGAAAATGACAACTATTTGGTATTTCTGCCCTAACGTTTTTATACTGTTCTTTAAGAGCTATAAGCCTTTCATTAGTACACCCAATTAACATCAACAAAACTAATAAAAAAAACTTTTTCATTATACACTCCACTGCGAAAAAGGAATAATTTAAAACACAGTGTAATGTGTATTAGATTCGGTGTCAATCAAAATTACAATAAAAAACACAGCCAACCGTTATGGTATTTAACACATTAAAATGTGAAAATAACCGGTGATCTGAAAGGCTGAAAAATGATTGAATCAACGCAAATTTTAAAAATATTAGGCAAAAGAATTGCTACACTCCGCAAGCAGCAAGGAATGAATCAAGAGGAATTTGCGGATGTTTCCGGCAAAATGATTAACACAATTTCCAATATAGAACGCGGTTTAAGCGATCCTAAAGTAACTACTTTGTTGTCTTTAGCACAAGCATTAAATGTTCCTGTCGATTCTTTATTTAACGGCAACGAACAACAACCGATTGAAGAACTACCAGAGAACGTGCAAGCCATTGTAAAACTGATTAAAAACCAAGATAGCCACACATTAAGAGTTATTCAAAAACAAATTGAGGCACTTCTAGAGCTAAAGAGGTAACGTTTAAAAATAAATAGATATTGAGATTTTGATTTTATTAATATACAATTCAGGCATATTTTATAAGGTGCTCGGAATGAATATTAATGGGATAAATATAAAAAGAACTGACAAAAACACTGTAATTTGCAAAGTTACTTCTTTTACAAATGAATTACAGCAGATAATTATAGAAAAAATTGCATCTATTGCACGTGGAAAAAATGGCACATATTTTTCGCATAATGAGATATTACGTGAAATGCTGGATATATGTCAAAATAATCAAAATAGAATCAAGGGAATGATAGGTGAATTATTAGCACATCTTTTGATAAATAAAGTATTAGAAAATTTTGTTCCTCTTTCATGCCTTATGAATTTAGAAGAAAAAAGTTTTAAGAAGGGCTTTGATATTGTATATTGTTCTCAACAAGATAATGAATTATGGTATAATGAAGTAAAATCAGGTAGTACATCCAAAGCAAAAAGGACACCTACAAGTGGTACTAAAATATTATTAAAAAGAGCGCAAAAAGATATGAAAAACAAATTTTCTAAAAACTCTCAAAATTTATGGTCTAATGCTATGAATCACGCGCAGATGGCTGCAAATACTGAAAAAATAAATCTAGCAGAGATATTAAAAAAATTTAAAAATTGTATGAACGAAACTCCTAATGCTTCCAATGAGTCAAAAAATATAATATTAACATCTGTCCTATATTATGATGTATCCTCTGATATTGATTATGAAGTAATAGCAACCTATAGAGAAAAGCTAAAAGTTGGTCCTTTTAAGAATTTAATAATATTTGCTATACAAAAAAATACTTACCAAACTATTAAAGATTTCATTGATCAAGAGGCTAATAAATGATAGATTTTTCAATCAGACAACTACGAAATCAAGAAGATAGGTCAAAATTATTTTTTGACTTATATAAAGAGTTTATGATTAATGAAAAAATAGAATTAAATGAGCAACAAAAATTATATTTACTATCTATTGCAATTACTTTTTTAAATCAACAAGATGCTAGTTTGAAAAAATTAGGCTATAGAATAATAGTCAGATATACAACAATATACGAAGATTATATTCCATTGTACGAAACCAGCATAGCTTTAGGTTTCATTCCTGTAACCAAGTTAATAGAAAAAGTTGCCTTTGCACATAATGTGAATCTTACATTTCCAATGATACTTACTTCCGCATATATGAATCTTTTTAAGAAGGGTAATATATATTTAACTGAGGAGCAAAAAGAACTTTATGATTTTACTCGAAAAACAACTTCTTCAGCTTTAATAGTTGCCCCAACATCGTATGGAAAATCAGATTTAATTATTAAACTTGTAAGCCAAAACTTAGATAAGAAAGTATGTATAATAGTACCAACAAAAGCCTTGCTTTCCCAAACACAGAGAAGACTATTAGATAACAGTACTATATATAAAAGTCTAAATAAAATAATCTTACACCCTGAAATGTATAAAAATGAAGACAAATTTGTAGCTGTTTTAACGCAGGAACGATTGCTAACATTGTTAAAAAAGAATAAGAATTTAAATTTAGATTTTGTTATGATAGATGAGGCGCATAATATATTTAATGATACAGAACGAGACATTTTGTTATACAAAGTTATGATTATAGCTAAGCACAGAAATCCTCAAACAGTATTTAAATTTTTTTCTCCATTTATAGCTGACAGTGACAGCCTTCTATCTAGCAATTTTAAACTAGATATAAAATCAAAAAAAATCTCTGAATATATAAAGATAGAAAGATTTTATCTCTATGATGCTACAGGCAATAAAAGATTAAAAATGTATGATCAATTTTTAGATGAAATGATAAATATCAATGATAAAAACACATACAAAGATGAAATAGATTTTGTAAACAAGCACTGTGGCGAAAAAAATATAATTTATTCTTATAGACCGATACAAATCATTGATATAGCGAATCGATTATGTAGCACCTTAGAAGGAATAAACATTGAAGAA
>JAZUMA010000016.1:0-112550 GCA_045603405.1 Alphaproteobacteria bacterium
AGGCCGTTCAATGATTGAAATGCTCGGCGTTTTGGCTATTGTTGGTGTTCTTTCCGTGGTTATTCAAAAGCTATGGCAAAATATAAAAGCAATAGGGCTATAGAGCAGATTCAAATTATTTTAACAAATCTAAAAACAATTTTTGTTAACCAAAAAAATTATACAGGTTTAACCAACGGCACGGCCATAAATATAGGCGCTATACCGCAAGAAATGTACCAAGAAGAAGAAAGTACAATTAAAACAGCAATTGATAGTCAATTATACATTAAAGATTCTAAAACAAAAACTAACCCTTCAGGCTCTTTTATAGTAGAAATAAATAATATACCATCTGCTTTTTGTATGGCTCTTGCTTCGTTTGATTGGGGAGGAGAAGATGATTCTCTGATAGCTTTAGCTTTTGGTGGTTATGGTTATTTGAATGAAATCTTAGAAGATAGCGTTCCAGATACACATGATGAAGATGGAACAGTTACCTGTAGCTTTTTTAAACCACAACACAAATTTTGTAGCATACCTCTCAATCCTATTCAAGCAGCTCAAATTTGTGGAAACAGTGGTTTTGAAGCCATCTCAATAAAATATAGATAACAGAAAGAAAAGTAGAAAAAATAAAGTATTTATATCAAATTATTTCTGAAGCAAATACTAATAACTGAAAATTCATGTTATCACCTTAATATCTTATTCATAGATAGAAGGTCACTCATACGGGTGGCCTTCCAAAACCATGTGAACTTTCTACGAATCTCATGCTTGTATTATATCGCCGACTTTTTATTCATCCACCACTAAAGTGGTGGTTTTCTACAAGGCATTAATAAAAAGCATTTCTACGGTGAGGTAGGGATGCTTTTTTAGTTTAAGATACCTTTTTTAAGAAGGTCTTTAGAAATTTAACGCTTGGGAAGCAGGGCGGCCATTTGCTGTTGCAGATTTCTTGCGGCGGTGCCGGCAGCGATTGCGTAACGTTCGGAAGAATCGGCATAAATGATGCCGCGCGAGGAGTTAACAAGCAGGCCACAATCTTTGGTCATGCCGTATTTGGCAACATCTTTCAGGCTTCCGCCTTGTGCGCCAACACCCGGTACCAAAAGGAAATGCTCGGGAACAATCTTTCTTACCTCGGTCAGCATTTCAGCACGGGTGGCCCCAATCACGTACATAGTGTTTTTAGAGGAGCTCTCCGACCATGAGCTTGTAGTAGAGAGAACACGCTGATAGAGAGGAGTACCGTCTTTGTCTTCTGTCATCTGGAAGTCCAGCCCACCGGGATTGGAGGTGAGGGCTAAGATGATTGACCAGAGAGTCTTGTCAGGATTCTTCTTGTCTTGGTAGGTTAAGAAAGGCACAATGCTGTCTCTTCCCATGTATGGATTGAGTGTGACTGCATCTGCCTGTAGGTTACCAAAGATTGCGTCAGCATATTGCCTGGCAGTGTTGCCAATATCACCGCGCTTCGCATCAGCAATTACCAAGATTTCAGGATACTCTCTTTTGAGGTAATCAATAATTGCCTCCAGCGCTTCAATACCTTGTGCGCCATGGCGCTCATAAAATGCAACATTCAATTTGTAGGCTACCGTATAGGGGGCCGTCTCATTGATGATGTTACATGCGAACACGATAAAAGAATTGCCCAGCGACATGTTTTTCAAACACTGCGGAATCTTGTCATAATCAATGTCAAGACCGACACACAAAAACGATTGCTTCTCAATAATTTGTTTGACTAAATCAGAATACATCATAATAGAAATAATTAAAGGGTGAAAAAATAATATGATTAGATTTGATTGGTCTATATGTAAAAATCTAAAGAGTCAAGTTTTTTGTTGACAAAAAAAAACAACAGACATAATATATTACTACTTTATTTACTAGTGTGTTATTATCATGTTTAACAATTAAAAAAGCAGTATGATAGAAATTGCTAGAGGACTGTTGAAGATCGGGGCAGTCAAGTTTAATCCCGATCCAAATAAAGCCATTCGGTTTACATCAGGTATCATGTCTCCGGTTTATTGTAACAATCGGGCGGCTTATGGCGCGGTTCAATCTGGTGTAAACGTTTCGTTTAGGGCTCAGCTGATGGGCCAATTTACCAATGAAGTCCGTCGGATGTGGTCGGCGTATGACGATGAGCGAGGTACAGAAAGCGAGATTGTGATTGTCGGTGTTGCCACCGGTGCCATCGGCTGGGGATTTGGTGTCGCGTTAGACACAAATTCGCCTTTTGCCTATGTGAGGTCGGCGGCTAAGGATCATGGTTTGTGTCAGCAGATTGAGGGCTATCAGCTCAAGAAGGGTGACAGGGTGATTATCACCGAGGACCTGATTTCAACAGGTGGTTCATCCCTTGCTGTCGTGGAGGCCGTGCGTGCCACAGGTGCTGAGGTTATAGGCATGGTTGCTATTGTTACCTATGGCTGGGAAAAGACAAAGCAGGCTTTTGCTGATGCCAAGGTGCCGCTCGTTACGCTGACCAACTATCGGGAGCTGGTGGAGGCCGGTCTCGAGTTGGGCAAGTTTACGCATAAGGAGGCAGAACTCCTCAATAAGTGGTACAAAAATCCTGAAGCTTGGGGCAAGTGAGGTTCGTGTCTAACTTTTAACTTTGATGAGGAGGTTACCATGCGGCAAGCTCCTCTTTTTAATAGATGCTTTTACCGATTTCAAGCAAAAAAGACTCATTTTTGATATTTCACAACCAGTGCTTTTAATTCTTCCGCCAGACGCGTAACAACTTTTTCGTCTTTTCCTTCAACTCTAAGTTTAATCACCGGCTCTGTTCCTGATTTTCTGGCAATCAAATTACTATCATCTCCAAGTTCGATTCGTGCCTTATCAAGAGCCTGTTTTACATCATCATGTTCCACACTTTCCATCATATATTCTTTAGTTGAAAAGCGTATATTTTCAATCACACACGGATAAGGTTCAAACATCGGGAATATCTCATTCATTTTCCGTCCGTCTTCCAAATAGGCAAGTGCAAGCACAATTGCTGTAGCGAGCGCATCACCGCTTTTGGCATAATCTGCTAAAACAATATGCCCGACCAGCTCCCCGCCAAGCACGGCATTTTTCTCTTTCATTAAGTCAATAACATATCTTTCACCGACTTTGCTCTTAAAATACGAAAATCCGTTATTTTTCAAATAATTGCCTAAACCTAAATTAGACCATTCTGTGCTGATAACAGTATTGTTTTTGAGTTTTCCATGTTTTTTCAAGTACTGTGCTAAAAAGCAAAGCAATTGATCACCATCTATAACTTTTCCTTCATTATCAACTAAGATAATTCTATCGCCATCGCCATCAACAGCAATACCAAAATGCGCATGTGCGCCTATAACTGTTTCTGAAAGTTTTTCCGTATGTTGCGAACCGCAATTTTCATTAATGTTATATCCGTTCGGTTCATTGGAAATAGAGATAACTCCTGCGCCTAAATCTTTAAAAACTTGCGGCAAAATATCATAAAAAGCCCCATTAGCACAATCCAAAACAACTCTAAGTCCTTTTAAGGCCTTATAGTTTGGTGCGATTCGCCGCATATTTTCTTCATATTTTTCAATGATTGTATCATTATGCAAAACCCTCCCAAGGGGAGAAGGGCTTTCGGTTTGTTGTTTATTATTAGTATTATTATTGCTTCTTATAGATTTTTCTTGTTCTTTTTGTTGTAAAAGCCCTTCTATACGAGCATAAAACTCATCGGAGAATTTATCACCTTCATTGTTAATGAGCTTTATGCCATTGTCTTGGTATGGATTATGTGATGCTGTAATCATCACCGCCATATCAATATCAAGAGCCGGTGTCATAAAAGTTACAAGCGGAGTCGGCACAATACCGAGCGAAATAACGCTAATGCCGTTAGCCGTAAACCCAGCGGTTAGAGAAGCTTCAAGCATATCACCGGAAACACGAGTATCCTTGCCGATAGCAATTTTTTTTGTGTTAACACAAACCTCTTTACTAAGTATATCTGCTAAATCAAAAGCAAATTCAGCATTCATAGGGTAAGTATTAGCCACACCGCGAACACCGTCTGTTCCAAATAATTTATTAACCATATTTCAAGCTCCCAAATCTATTATTTCTAGCTTAAATTAAAGTCAAATAACAGATATTGCAAGCTTTATATCTTAGCTGTCGCCAGTTTTAAAAGACGTATCTTAAGCCCATATAAACTTCATGGTCGGTAACAGCCGTGCTTCCATAGTACATGGAAACATCACCTAAGTCATAGTAGCGATAGCCAAAATCAAGATTCCAACGATTCGTTAACTTAGCAGAAACACCGGCACCCAAAGACCATGTAAAGTTATTATCTCTGTTTTTATGAAAACTTTTGCTGGCATTTTCATAATAAGCGATTCTGTTTCTCGTATAACCAACACCGGCATTAACAAATGGTGTGAACCAATAATTTGGGAAGAAGTCATAGTAAACAACAAACATATAAGAATGAGACTTAAAGCTTGCTGTATTCATGCTGATAACTTTTTCTGTATTTTTTCTACGCCAAATATACTCGGCTTCTGCTCTAAAATGCCCGGCTCTATAACCAAGCCCCATACTTGCCATAAACTTGTCTTTATCAACAACGTAGTCAGAGGCATTATTTGTCTTTCTTTTACTTTCATCAATTTTATACATAGCCCAACCGCCGCGACCAGCCATATAAAATCCGTCGCAACCTGCTTTGGCCTGGTTTACTGTCAATAAACAAACAGCAATTAAAAGAATTAAAAATACATTATATTTTTTTGTCATAAGAAAACTCCAGTTCTATAATTTTAAAAGTATTTTCATAGACAAAATAACACAAAATTTAAACAAAACAAGAAAAAAATTAATAAAAAGTAAAAAAAATTAAAAAAATGCCGTAACATCTTAAAAATATTGATTTTAAAACAGAGTTGTGATACAAGGCAAAATATGGTGGTCGGGTAGCTGCGTCAATTTTGATGAGGAAAGTCCGAGCGTCATGGAAACAAGATACCGGATAACGTCCGGCTGGAGAAATCCAAGGGAAAGTGCCACAGAAAGTTACCGCCGATTTATCGGTAAGGTTGAAAAGGCGAGGTAAGAGCTCACCGCAAATGTAGCAATACTTTTGGCAAGGTAAACCCTATCTGACGCAAGACCAAAATAGGAGATCGTTTTTTTATAAATCGTTTATTGGGGCGTTTCCACTCCACTCCAGAGGTAGGTCGCACGAGCTGGCTTGGTAACAATCAGCCTAGATGAATAGCTGCCGCTTTAATCTTCACTTTTGTGAAGCAAATGAAAAGTACAGAACTCGGCTTACAGACCACCTGATTTTTTTTATAAAGGGAGAAAATATGCAACAAACATTAAAAAATCGCGCAGAAATAAAAGGAATAGGTCTTCATTCCGGTTGTGATTCGCTATTGATTTTAGAGCCTGCTCCGGAAAATTTTGGTATTCAATTCAATCGACGTGATTTATCAAATAAAGAACCGATTCGCGCACTATATTCCAACGTTGTTGATGTTCGCAACTGCACATGCGTAGGCTCATCACTACAGAACATTGTTAGCACAATAGAACATTTAATGGCTGTTTTATACATTTTAGGAATAGATAACGCAAATATTTCCGTAGATAATCCGGAGGTACCAATTCTTGACGGTAGTGGTAAAATTTTTCTTGAAGAGATGGAAAAAGTTGGTGTTGTTAAACAACAATCTCCTCGTAAATATTTGAAAGTTAAAAAAGAAATTACATTCAAAGATGATAAAGGAGCTTCTGTTACCTTACTTCCTGCAGAAAATCTACAAATAAATTTTGATATAGATTTTCCTTCAAAAATTGTCGGTCATCAAAATTTTAATCATGAGATAACAAAAGACATTTTTGTTCGTGAAATTGCTCCATGTCGTACTTTTTGTGAAAAATATCAAGTCGATTATTTGCAGTCAATAGGGTTAATTAAGGGCGGTTCTTTAGAAAATGCTGTTGTCTTAGATGGTGAGAAATTACTTAATCCGGAAGGTTTTCGTGTTAAAAATGAGTGTGTAAATCACAAAGTAATGGACGCTATCGGTGATTTATATACTTCAGGGTATCATATCTTAGCAAAAGTTGTTGCCAATAAAAGCGGACACTATCATAATAACGAAGTGTTGAAAGAACTGTTTCGTTCAAAAGATAATTATGAAATTATAGAAGAAGAGGTGTAATCGTGAAAAAGTACATATATGTTTTACCCATGCTTGGAATGATTTTTTTATCAGCGTGTGCCGGTCATGACGATGCTGCAGATGAAGATAAAACAGCAGAAACTTTATACAACGAGGCTTATAATTATTTAGAAAAGACATCTTATAAAAAGGCAGCAGAAAGCTTTGATAAAGTAGAAACAGAACATCCTTATTCCAAATGGGCAACCAAATCAAAATTAATGGCTGCCTATTCTTATTATAAAGACGAAAAATATGATGATGCAATAGCTTCTCTCGATCGTTTTATAAAATTGCATCCTGGCAACAAGGATATAGCCTATGCTTACTATTTAAGAGGTATTTGCTATTATGATCAAATTGCTCCTTCAAAAAAAGAGCAATCAGCTTCCCAAGAGGCATATGAAACATTTAGTCAGATTATTACCATGTTTCCGGATAGTGAGTATGCTACAGATGCAAAATCAAAAATGGGTTTAATACAAGATCACTTAGCAGGTCATGAAATGACTGTCGGCCGGTACTATCTTAAAAATAAAGAATATATATCTGCACTCAATCGCTTTACAGCTGTTACAGATAATTATCAGGATACGGCACAAATACCGGAAGCTTTATATCGAGAGGTTGAAGTTTATACAATTCTCGGATTAAAAACTGAAGCCATGCGAAAAGAAGAAATATTACGCAATAATTATCCAAAGACAGATTGGTCAAAACGTGCATCTAAGTTAATAGCAAAGGATTAACAAAATCGAATGCTTAAATCTTTATCCGTTAGAAATGTTGTCTTAATAGATAGTCTTGACGCTGATTTTACAACCGGTTTAATTGTTTTAAGCGGTGAAACCGGAGCCGGAAAATCTATTTTACTCGATTCCCTAGGTTTATTGCTTGGTTCACGAGCAGAAACATCACTTATTCGCACAGGTAAAGATAAATTATCTGTAACAGGTGTTTTTGAAGTATCTCCTTCAAACAACATCTATAATTTAGCCAAAGAATACGATTTAGAGATAGATGGTGATATAATTATTAAACGAACAATAACAGCGGATGGTAAAAATAAAATACTTTTTAATGACCAAGCTATCACGTTAAAACTCTTAAAAGAGCTTTCTCAAAATTTAATAGAAATACATGGTCAATATGATAATCAAGGTTTGCTCAATCCACAGACGCATTGTGGTATTTTAGATGCCTATGGTTGCTATAATAAAGAACTGACAGCAACAAAAATAGCTTTTATATCATACAAAAATACTCTGAAAGAACTAAAAGAAAAAGAAACCAAAATACAAAAAGCAGCCGAAGACGAAGAAAATATTCGCCATTGGGTAAAAGAATTGGAAAAAGCAAATGTTCAAAAAGGTGAGGAGGCTCAATTACGGATTCGTCGCAGTGAACTTATGAATGCCGAGAAAATAATAGATAAGCTAAATAGTGCATATAATAGTCTTAATAGTGGAAATTCTGTGATAGAAAGTGTTTCTAAAGCGCGCAACAGTATTTCTCGCGCCAACGAAATCGTCAATAATAAATATGTTGAAATTGAACAAAATCTGGAAAATGCTTTGTATTCGCTAAATGATGCGGTGGAGCAAATAGAAGCATGCTCGTCAGATATATCGCTAAATCAAAATGAGATAGACAACATAGAAACGCGATTATTTTTGCTAAAAGATTTGGCTAAAAAACATCAAACAGAAATAGAGTTGCTACCTGAAAAATTACAAGAATTATCAGCTATGCTCAAAAGTCTAGAAGCAGGAGCCGAAGATTTAGCTGAGTTAAAGAAAAAAACAGCATCATTAAAAGAAGACTACCAAGTTGCTGCAAAAAAGCTAAGCCAAGTCAGAAAATCAACAGCCAAAAAACTTGATAAAAATATAATGAGAGAGCTTCCTCCTTTAAAAATGGAAAAAGCAGTATTTCAAACATCAATCATAACCAAAGAAGAAGATTCCTGGTCAGACAACGGCTGGGACAGTGTCTGTTTTGAAGTTTCAACCAATCCAAACACTCCAATGGGGCCATTAAATAAAATAGCCTCCGGTGGTGAACTCTCTCGTTTTATGCTGGCATTAAAAGTTAATTTAGCCGAACAGAGTCAAGAAGAAACACTGGTTTTTGATGAAATAGATGCCGGTATAGGTGGAGCAACGGCAGAAGCAGTAGGTGAGCGTTTATCTCGCTTAGCAAAAAAAGAGCAAATATTTGTTGTAACCCACTCCCCGCAAGTTGCTGCCTTCAGCAATGAACACTTTAAAGTAGAAAAGAAAACAGCAAATAATATAACAACCACCATCTTAACAAAACTGTCACCAGAGGGAAAATTAGAAGAAATAGCCCGTATGCTTGCTGGCGAAAAAATAACAAAAGAAGCTCGCGCTGCCGCGCTTGTTTTATTAAACAAAGAGACAGAGCAAAATTCTGAATAAAAGAAAGGATTTCAACATGAATAATACTCCGGATATATCATTTATTATTCCCATGTATAATGAAGAAGCTGTTATACCTACATTTTTTTCAACGATGGAAAAAACACTAAAAAAACTTCCTCAATATACTTATGAATATATATGTGTTAATGATGGCAGCAAAGATAACACCCTTTCTATATTAAAAAAATATGCCGCAAAAGATAAACACATCAAAATCATCAGTTTTTCTCGCAATTTTTGTAAAGAACAAGCTCTTTTTGCCGGTTTAGAAGCAGCATCAGGACGTTGTGTTATTCCAATGGATGCAGATTTGCAAGATCCGCCGTCGTTAATAAAAGAGTTCTTAAAAAAATGGCAAGAAGGATATGAAGTGGTATATGGAATAAGAACAAACAGAGATGCTGATTCGTTGCTCAAACGTTTTACTGCTGGGATTTTTTATAAAATTTTTAACGCAATAGCAGATAGACCAATTCCTGCCAACACAGGAGATTACCGCTTGATGGATAGAAAAGTAGTTGATGCTATTTTACAAATAAAAGAAAACAAACTATTTATGAAAGGAATTTTCAGTTGGGTTGGCTTTAAGTCTTGCGGTGTAGAATATAAAAGACCTGAGCGTGCTGCCGGAAAAACAAAGTTTGGCTATTGGAAGCTGTGGAATTTCGCCTTAGACGGTATTACTGCATCAACCACGTTACCTTTAAGAATATGGACTTATATTGGTAGTTTAGTTGCCGCAATTTCTGGCTTATATGCACTCTACATCATAGGGAGAACACTTTTTATGGGTGTAGATATTCCTGGTTATGCTTCTTTGCTTGTATGCATTTTGTTTTTCGGCTCAATACAGCTAATTGTTTTAGGCATATTCGGAGAATACCTCGGTAGAATATTCATGGAGGTCAAACGTCGTCCGCGCTACATTATAGATGAAAAAATTAATTTATCTGAAAATAAAAATTAAAGTTGCCTTTTTCTCTTTTTTAATCGCGCCAATTTATAGCTGACAACAGATGTATCCCGTCCGGCTTTAGCCAGCCTTTCATACATACGTTCTATTTCTTTTTCAAGATAAGCTGTTTCCATATCACTTTCAAGCAAGGCTTTTTCTTCATCAGAGCCAAACCCCCTTATCGCGCTGACCTCTCTGATAATATCAATAATATCCAAATTAGAATTCTCTTTGCGCTTAATAAAATAAGGAAGTTCATAAACAAGTTCTCTAGAGCTGTTGTAAACATTTTCAATATCTTTATGCGCGCCAAATTTAGACTTCAATAAATTAAAAGCAACTTCCAATTCAAAATCATTATCAACTACAATAAAAGGCACAGGGTCAGAAAAACCTTTATTGGAAATAGATTTTAGAAACTCAAGTAAATGGTGGAAAAAACCACCAATATTATACAGAATAAAAGGTTTTTTAGGTAGCAAGCCATCCTGCATAGCCACGCAATCATAAGCTAACTCATCAAGTGTTCCTACTCCTCCGGGTGCAAATACAACAAAATCTGCATTAAGTAATTTTTTCTTTCGTTCTTCTAACGTTTTTGCAAAAATAACGTTTATATGTTTAAGCAACGCATCTTCTGAATCATATAGCTTAAAATACTCTTCGGTTGTAATACCCTGAATAGGAAAATTACTGGGAAGACAATTATTTTTTTCATTCCAAGCATCCATAACACCACGCGCAGCTGCACCCATAATACCTGTATTTGACAGTCCAAAATCAAGTTTAAACCCCATTTTAACAATTTTTTTGCCTAAATTGTAAGCTTCTTGCACATATATTGAACTGTGCCCGCCTCTTGAACCACCGGCTACAAAAACACGAATACCGTCTTTCTTGTTTTCCTGAATAAAGGCAGAGAGCAAATCTTTTTGCTCAGTTGTACAATTCTTCTTTCTTACCACAATCAAATCTCCTCAATATCACCTAGTTGTTGTTTTTTATAAAAATCAGTCACAAAATCATCAAAAGTATCCTCAGCTAAAGATTTTCTAATACCTTGCATTAAACGCTCATAATAGCGGATATTATGCCAACTTAAAAGCATAACAGCCAAAATTTCGTTACATTTTTGCAAATGATGTATATATGCACGAGAATAGTTTTTACATAAAGGACAATCACAATTAGCCTCAACCGGTCTTGGATCTTCGCGGTGGCGTGCATTCCTTATATTAATCGGTCCATGTTCTGTAAAAGCCTGCGCTGTTCTTCCGGAACGGGTAGGCATCACGCAATCAAACATATCAACCCCTCGCATAACCGATCCAACAATATCATCAGGTTTTCCAACGCCCATTAAATAACGTGGTTTATCTTCCGGTAATATATCAGGCGCATAATCAAGTACCTCAAACATTTTTTCTTGTCCTTCACCGACCGCCAGCCCTCCGATAGCATATCCGTCAAATCCTATTTCTTTAAGTTTTTCTGCGGATTCTTTACGCAAATCTTCAAAAACAGAACCTTGCTGGATGCCAAAAATACCATAACCATCACGATTTATAAAAGCCTCTCTACTGCGTTTAGCCCATCGCATAGAGAGTTGCATAGATTTTTTTGCTTCTTCATAGGTTGCAGGAAAAGGTGTACACTCATCAAGGCTCATCGTAATATTAGAATCTAACTTATGTTGAATAGAAATAGATTCTTCCGGTGTTAAAAAAAACATTTTTCCGTCGACATGAGATTTAAAAGTAACCCCTTCTTCGGTAAGTTTGCGCAATCCTTTCAAACTCATCACCTGAAAACCACCAGAGTCAGTTAAAATAGGCTTATGCCAATTCATAAACTTATGCAATCCGCCCATTTTTTCAACCAAATCTGCTCCAGGGCGAAGCATTAAGTGATAGGTATTTCCAAGCAAAATTTCAGCTCCTGTAGCTTCCACGGATTCGGGGAGCATTGCTTTAACTGTACCGCAAGTTCCGACCGGCATAAAAGCAGGCGTATTAACAACACCATGTTTCGTATAAAGTTTTCCCAAACGTGCTTTTTTATATTTTTTTAAAACTTCATATTTCAGAGCCATCTTTTTTTCCTAATCTTCTTTATATATTTTACTCCAAAGAGGAATTTCATTACCAATTCCTTGTTCTAATTTGTTTGCTTCAATAAAAGCCATCTCTCCGTTATCAAACATAACACGCAGCCATTTCTGATCAGGTGTATATCCTGTAATGCGTACTGTTGTACCCTTTTCAACAACCTTATAAACATCAAAACTTTTATCGGCACCATGCATAGCTTTTGTCTCTTCAGTCGTATGATAAAGTCTTTTTGTATCATAAACATTAACCGGCAAATCAATAATTCTTGAAACAGCAACATCACTAAACATTCTTTGACCGTTATTAAACACAACAATCTCTTTAACAGAAGAATTATTTTGGTTTTCTTGGCTGGTATCTTTTGTATTCCACAAATAGCAAGCAATTATCAGCAATAAAATAAATATCAAAGGATAAAAGAGTTGTATTTTCACTAAATTAAAAAAATTCCATTTGAGAGTCGTCGGTTTGGACAAGTCCTTAAATTTCTCAATAAATTGATTAATATAAAAGAGTTCTTTTTTGGAAGCATAATTTTTTGCTTGTAAAGCTGAAGCATAAGCTTCTTCATTTTTACCCTCATCCGCATAAACCAAGGCATTATGCATCAAGAGAGTCAAGTTTTCCTTAATTGAATTAATGCGAAATATATTTTGCAAGATAGCCTTAATATTAGCAAAAACAGCAGTTAAGCCCCAAAATCCGTAGAGCCAATTATGTTTAGTTATACTTTTAACAACACTAATTGCTTCTTGCGGGTTGCAATAATATATTTTATCAATGCTTTGATGTTTTAACCCTTTTCCGGTAACTTCTGTCAAATGCACAGCTCTAAGATTAATATCCTGCTGTCCATGCATATTATAAAGCAAAGCCAATGCATTCATATCCGGAAAATTATTTTTATCATATATCATAGATAAAATAATATACTTTAAACGAGTATTTTTATCTTTTAAAACATCATAAGCTACGGATATTTTTTGAAACATATCAATTGCACTAGGGCTTGCGTTATGATCCGGATGCCAAAATTTAGCTAAATCACGATATTTTTGCCGTAGAACATCATCAGACGTGCCAACATCTGCTTCAAGAATCTTAAAATAATCCAGTTGATCATAAATATTTTTAACCATTTTTACTCTCCTCTAAGAGTTTTTGTGCAATATGACATATATCAACAGCAGCTTCTGAAGACGGATAGCGTGTCAAATGCAGTTCCTTATTTCGAATAGTATCACGAACACGCGTATCAAAGCGAATAATACCAAGCAAATTAGGTATCGTCAAACCATTTCTTTCCAGAGCTTTGCTAAGTTCCTTATATATTTTATAACCATCTTCAAACGAATTGACACGATTAATAATCAAATAGAAATCACCATTAATTCCATTTTTATAGAGATAGCGTAATGTTTCAAAAGTCTTAATTAAGTCACTGCTTTTTTCAGAGCAAACTACAAAGATACTTTTTGCTAATCTGCATAAACCCAAATTTTTTTCAGTAAGAGTTGTTCCTATATCAATAATAGCTTGCATATAATCTTTAGCTAAAAGACATAAGTCATCACTATAAACCTGTACTCTGCCAAGGGGTAAATTTTCTAAGTAATTATTGCCGGGTATGGCTGTTAATATATTAAAATCTTTATTTTTATAAGCTGTCAAAAGTTGGTTTAGCGTCTTTTTTCCGTTCACATAATCCTCTAGATAAAGCGGGCTGTTTAATTGAATGTAAGAACTTATATTCGAAAGATTGCCGTTTCCGTCAACCAGTAAGACTTTTTGTTTTTCTAAATTAAGAGCGTGTGCAAGCGTTAAAGCGCACCAAGATGTTCCAATATGCTCTACGCCTGATATAAAAACAGAAATATTAAGAGAATAATTATTTCTCAAAAATAATTCCCTATAAATCATGTCAATATTTTCGTTCACAACACACCCTTCTAAAATTTTATACCAGTATAAAACCAAAAAGATAATAGATAAATTATTTTTTAATATAATAACATTATATTTAAATAGCAAAGATTCTTTTTAAGGAGATATCAATGAAATACTTTATTGCAGTAATTGTGAGTATATTAGGTATAACAGCCGTCAGCGCAGGTACAGTTGAAATGTTTGGTCAAGAAAAATATGGCTTTCAACAACCAAAATACCAAAAAGAAAATGAAACCAAACAAAAGCGTCTTCAAATAAAGGTTCTTGGTGAAAACAATAATTTTCCTTTATCATCGCAAGAACAAGGGTCTGTTTTTTCGGCAATTTTTGATGAACTTTTAGCAAATACACCAATAGGTGTAACATTTTTTTATAACTCTAAAAATTACGATGAATTAATAAGAAGCTTTGAACGCGGTGAAAAGATAGATTCTGCAAATACTTATTTTTCCTACTATAAAGACTTTCCTTTTTCAGATAAAAAATTTCTTTATCCGGCATTTTTTTATAATGATGTATATATAATTACAACATTACAAAATAAATTAAGCTTAAACAATAAAGATGAACTTAAAAATTATAAAGGAGTACATGCCGCAACAGATAAAATGGCAGATTTTGTAATGAATGATTTTACAAAATTAAATATTTCAGAAGTAAAAGATTTATCAACAGCTTTTGAACAGCTTTTAACGGGTAAAGTAGATTACATTGCCGCAAATTATTACCCAAGTCAAATAGAAGCTTATAAATTAGGTATTCATAACTATATTGCTTTTAGTCAAGAAGCTGTTTGGAAACAACCGCTTTTCTTACGCGTAAATTCGCAGTTACTTCGCTCTCCTTTGGTGGTAGAATTACAAAAATTACTTAATTCATCGAAATATAAGAAAATTAAAGAAAAAGCATTTGACAATCTGCTTGAAATATACAAAGAAAATACCAATGGCATAGTTCCACCAACCTACATAAGAGTAGAAGAAACAGAAGTAGAAAGTTTACCCAAAAATGAAGAAAAATAATGTTTCACAAATAAACAAATACTTGAATCTTTGAATTTTACGATATAGCATTGGCTAAAAATTAGGAGATGTTTGCAAAATGGTTCTACTTATTCATCATAGCTTATCACCTCAATCACGCAAAGCCCGCTTGATTATGGCTGAAAAGAAGATGCTTTTTGTTTTAAAAGAAGAAGAGCCGTGGAATATATCTTCCGAAATAAGAAAGATAAACCCTGCCGGAGATTTGCCGATATTAATTTTTGACGGCAATGTAATCTCTGGTAATTATGCAGTAACAGAGTATCTTGAAGAAAGTAATGCTCAGTATAGACTGCTTCCCGAACAACCTAAAGAAAGAGCAGAAGTTCGTCGTATAATAGATTGGTTTGACACCAAGTTTTATAATGAAGTTTATAAATATATCATTACAGAAAAAATTATTAAAAGATTTCAAACAAAAGAAGCTCCAAACTCAAAAATATTAAAAGCCGGTCTTAATAATCTTAAATTTCATATGGAATATATAGATTATTTAGCAGATCGCAACAACTATCTCTCAGGTAAAAACATAACATTAGCAGATTTAACTGTTGCAGCTCATCTCTCTATTATAGATTATTTAGGTGATGTTTCTTGGGCAGAATATAAAAGCGCAAAATTATGGTATGCTAAAATAAAATCACGACCGAGTTTCAAAGATATCCTAAAAGATAACATCCGTGGAATTACGCCATCAGCAAATTATGCAAATTTGGATTTTTAATATGAAGAAAGCAATATGGATAATAGCTGTTTTATTTATAAGTTCCTGTTCAGGCATTCCTAAAGGGCAAGTTGTTTTTCATTGGGATAGATATAATACCGGAGGCATAAAATTTGCCAGAGATCACTCAGAATGTATGCGTGAGGCAGAAGCATTTAAATTTTGGCCAAGTTTTAAAAGCTGGTTTTACACCGAAGAACAACGGTATAATACGGTTGTGAAATGGCATAAAGAACACGGTCTTTGGGCTAGCTTTGTTCCTTATCCTGGTGCTGTACCGATAATGGTTAATTCCGTGCGGGATGATACTGATGTCAGTCCCAAAAAATACCAAAATTGTATGCTAAAAAAAGGATATATTGAACGCAGAACAAATATACCGGAAGCGAGCAACTTATTTATTTATAAACCGCAAAGTGTCAACCAAGATGTTCCCTTAGATAATACTTATCCTAAATAATATTATCTGAAATTATATCCGCCGCCGGTTGCCTTATAAAAAGCAATAATATTTTGCAATATTTGTGCATTACTTTCTGCAAAATCTGTTTGTACTGAAAGTAAATTCTGTTCAGCTGTTGCTAAATCCGTAAAATCAACCAATCCGTTTTTGTATTTTTCCTTAGTTATTTTCATAATATTTTGCATTTTTATAACAGAATTTTTTTTATGTTTATTTATCTTATAGCTTTCTTCTACAGCTGTAATCGCATTTTTTATATCATTTAATGCTGTAAGCATTGCTTCGTTATAAATCAAGATATCCTCAGCCTCAATATGTTTTTGCAGTTCGACATTATTTCTTAATTGCTTCCAATGCCAAATAGGCGTTGTTAAACCAGGAATATAACCATAATTCTGCTTATTTTTAGAAACAAGCGCATACCCGCTATGTGAAATATAACCGAATGTCATCGATAAATTAAGATTAGGATAAAGTTGAGCTATAGCTTGATTAACAGCTGCGTGCTGTGAGCGTATTTGTGTCTCAGCTACCAAGATATCTGGTCTTGTCCGAATAATATCGAGAGGTAGTTTATAAAGGTTTTTAACACTGTATTTAAAGGGCTTAGTTACAATGTTTCTTTTGTATTTATTGAGATTAATCGGTAAATTTTCAGGCATAACACCTAAAAGTTCCGCAAGAGTATTTTTTTCTTGTTCTATTTGAATATCAAGAGCCGGTATAACAGCTCTCGTTAGTTCAACGGTATATTGCGCTTGATTAAGTGCTAATTCATCAATAATACCCGCATTATAGCGGTCATTTACTGTTTGCAGAATATCCTTTTGCAGAGTAAGATTTTCCAGTGCTATTCGACGTTTTTCCTGCGCTTCTCTGAGGTTTATATAATTAATTATAATTTCAGCATCTATTATAGCTTTTGTGTTAAGCAAAGAAAATTCAGCACTTTTCATTAATTCATAATATTGTTCACTTAAATAATATCCGCCACCCCACAAATCAAGTTCCCAAGATGCGTCAAAACCAAGTTTAAAAGCATTAATATCCGTAGCCAAGGCATTTTGAGTGTGTGTTTTATTATAATTATAGCTTCCGTTACTATCTATCATCGGTAAATTATTTTTAGACTGAATAGCATATTGCAGGCGTGTTTGCCTCAATTTTTCTATTGCCTGTTGCACGGTTAAATTGCTGTATTCTGCTGTTTTGAGCAGTGTATTTAAATCCTCATCCTCAAAAATATGGTACCAGTGCTTAGATATATTTTTATTCTCCTTACTTAAATTCAAATTTTTTTCGATTTCCGCATCAGAGATAAATTTATTATCATTTTTATACTCTTTTCCGACATGACATGAACAAAGCAAAAGCATGATTAAAAGAGGAAAACAGTTTTTTTTCATCGCTTTCCTCCTTTTTTAACAATATTCCTTTTTAGCGGATAAAAATGCTCTTTAATTGATTCAAATAAAGCAAATAAAGCAGGTATAAAAATAATACCGATAGCAGTTGCAATAATCATTCCAAAAAACACCGTAACGCCGATAGATTTTTGAGAGTTAGCACCTGGTCCATCAGCTATAATCATTGGGAATACACCTAAAATAAAAGTCATTGCTGTCATTAGTACAGCACGGAACCTTTCTTCCGCTCCTTTTTTTGCTGCTTCAAGAATACTAATCCCTTTTTCTCTGTATTCTTTATTAAATTCAACAATTAAAATAGCATTCTTTGCAGCCAACCCGATTAAAAGAACAAGACCTAATTGTGCATAGATGCTTAGAGAAAGTCCAAACAAATGTAAGCCGATAAAAGCACCTAAAACAGCGAAAACAGTAGAAAACATTACTGAAAAAGCAAGCATCCAGCTTTCATATTGTGCCACCAAAAACAGATAACAAAAAACGACAGCTAATGCAATTAGAACACCAACTAATCCTCTGGTTTGCATTTCTTGTAATGAGAGAGCTGTCCATCTTATAGCAAATCCTTTTTTTAAAGTGGTATTGGCCAACTTCATTAAAGCATCCATCGCTTGTCCGCTACTAACATTATCTGCTGCCTGTGCCGTTATACCAGCTGCTGTATAAAGATTATATCTGTAAATAACTTTCGGTGATATTTTTGTAGATATATCTGCAAAACTGGCTACTTTTATTAAATTTCCTTGAGTTGTTTTAACATATAGATTTTTTATATCTTCAAAACTTTTTCTGTAGTTAAAATCTGCCTGTAATATAACACGATTAATCTGTCCTTCCAATGTAATATTATTAATATATGAAGCTCCTAAATTACTTTGTAATGTTGCAAAAATCTCTACTACTGGAACGTTATAAGATTGTAGCTTTGTTCTATCAATATTCAAATAAATATGAGGTGTATCTGCCCTGAAAGTACTAAAAGCGTAAGCAATATTTTTGTTTTCGTTAGCCGCCTTCAAATAATCATTAAGTGCTTTTTCTAACTCAATCGGTGTAAGTGCCGGATTTGTTGCAACTAATTCCAAAGATAAACCATTACTTTGTCCTATTCCTGGCACAGAAGGTGGCGCAAAAAAGTTATATTTAATATTTTTATCATAAGAGAATTTTTCAGATAGTTGTTGAGTAATATAATTAATAGAAGTTTCTTTTGTTTTTCTTTCATTCCATGGCTCAAGACCAATAACGCCCAAAGCGACATTTTCTCCGCCACCTCCTAAAAGACTATATCCTGCAACCGCCATAACATACTTGACACCATCAATTTTAAGTGCAAATTCACTCATTTTTTCTAAAGCTTTGTTTGTTTGGTTAATACTTGCGGTAGAGTTAAGTTGTACATTCGCAAAAATAATACCCTGATCCTCTTCCGGAATAAAAGAAGTTGGCGTTATCTTGAAACAGAGAACAATTATAGAAATAACCGATAAAATAACTAAAACGGTGTATTTAAAATGCGAAGAAAAGAAGGTAACAAATTTTATATATATTTTATTTGCTTTATCTAGACCGCTATTAAAATAATTAAAAAAGTGAAAATTATTTTTTTTATTCTGTTCATCTATTAAAAGAGTAGCGCACAGAGCAGGGCTTAGTGTTAAGGCATTAAAAGCAGAAAAAACAATAGAAGTAATAATAGCTACTGCAAATTGTTGGTATATCTTTCCGGTAATTCCGGCCATAAGCCCGACAGGCACAAAAATAGCTAAAAGCACAAAGGTTGTTGCTATAATAGCACTTCCTATTTGTTGCATAGCCTTAATTGAGGCATCATAAGCATTGAGATTTTCATGCAACATTAAATATTGCACACGTTCTACCACAATAATTGCATCATCAACTACCAAACCAATAACCAAAATCATCGCAAACAATGTCAATATATTTATATCAAAGCCCAATAAATAGATAATAATAAACGTCGCAATCAAAGAAACAGGAATAGTAATCAGCGGAATAAGAGTTGTTTTAAATTTTTGCAAAAAGATATAGGTTACCAACACAACTAAGCCGAAAGTAATAAACAATGTTTCGATAATAGCATCTAAAGACGAGCGCACATAATCCGTTGAATCATAAGCAACTTGTATATCCATATCTTCTGGAAAAGTTTTTGCGAGTTCCTGAATCTCTTTACGCACATTCTGCATGGTTTGCAACGCATTTGTATTCGGTGTCTGGTTCAGTGCAATAATCACAGCCGGTGCGTTGTTGTATTCAGAGTTTATATTATAGCTGTTCCGCCCGAGTTCTATTCTTGCTACATCTTTTAGATAGACCGTTCCGCCATTTTCATCAGTTGCTACAACAATATTAGAAAAATCTTCTACACTATTAAGTAAGCCTTTTGCCGTTAAACTTAATACTAGATTTGTATCTTTAGAGCTTGGTGCAGAACCTATACTACCTACTGCCGCCTGTACATTTTGATTTTTAACCGCAGCAATGACATCCGCGCTGTTAAGTCCTAAAGCTGTTACTTTATCAATATCAAGCCATATCCGCATACTATATTGTGGTCCGAAAATTTGTACTTCTCCGATACCATATAGTCTGGAAAGTGGATTTTTTATATTAGTATAAGCAAAATTGCTCAAATATAAATCATTATAAGTATTGTTTGGAGAACGTAATACAATAAATCCGAGTACATCCGCGTTTTCAGTAGAAACATCTATTCCGTTTTGAATAACCTCTTCCGGTAACTCACTATTTACTTGTTGTAATCTGTTTTGAATTTTAACTTGTGCAATATCCGGATCAGAGCCTATATCAAAAGTAACTGTTAGTGTGTATGAACCATTATCATCAGATGTTGATGACATATAAATCATATTTTCTACGCCGTTCATCTGATTTTCAATCGGCACAGCAACTGTATCAGTCAAAACCTCAGCATTAGCGCCTAAATACTGCGTTTTTACCATAACTTGCGGTGGTGTTATATTGGGAAATTGAGAAATAGGCAAAACTCTGATTGCCAATAAACCCAACAGAACCATTACAATGGATATAACGATAGCAAAGCGTGGTCTGTCTATAAAAAATTTAGAAAACATTTTTTCTCCATATCAGGCTTTTACAATGTTAAATAAAATTTTATCACTTGCTTTAATATTGTCCGTTTCATCCAAAACGACAACATCTCCTTGCCTAAAAACATTTTTCAATACATATTGATTATTTTTTTCAGATAAAATTTGCACTTTTACATTTTTAATCTGCTCTCCACGTCCAATGGTTAAAAAATAACCATCTTCTTTCATTTTCACAAAATTTTTATCCAAAATAACAGCGTTTTTAAATGTTTTATAAACATTAACAGTCACATATGAGTTGGGTAACAATTCATTGTTTTTGTTTTCAAAATAAGCATACACAGCCAAAGAATTTGTTGCTTTGTTTAAGTGATTATCTGCGTATTTAAAGTTTCCGGCAGATGCAAAAGTTTTGCCGTTAGCTAAAATTAGTTTTATGACACTGTCTTTAAATAAGTCGTCGTTCTCTTTTAAGTTCAAATATTCTGCGTCAGTTAGTGAAAAGACAACACGAATAGGATCAGTTTGAATAATTGTAAATAGAGAATTTCCTGACGGTGTCACATAATCACCGGTGCTGAGTGTAAAATTTCCCACCACCCCGTCTATAGGTGCTTTTATTTGAGTATATTTAAAATTAACATCGGCCAAATCTCTGTTTGCTCGTGCGTTTTTAAGATTAGCTTCGGCTTGTAAAAAATTATTTTTTGCATTGTCTGTATCCACTTCTGAAAAAGCCTTTTTCCCTGCTTTTTTTACGCGGTTATAATAATTTTCACTATAATCAAAAGCAGCAGTTGCCTGCAAAACGGCTGCTTCTGCTGCTTCAAGTTTGGCTTTATACTCTCCATCATCAATAGTTAAGAGTAAGTCGTTTTTATGAACCACTTGTCCTGGATTAACAATAACCGTATTCAAATAACCGCTAATATAAGGAATAACTTGTACTTGGTTAATTGCTTCCACATGACCGACATAACTTTTTTTAATTAAAATATCTTCTGTTTTAATAGGAATAGCATCAAGCGTTACAGTATCATTTAGCGGAATATTATTATTTTTATCAAAAAAAGTTATATAAAAATAATATCCTCCAAGTCCTAATGTTATAAGACACAAAAAAAACAGCAGTGTTTTATACAAATACTTATTTTTACTCATCACTAAACCTCAAATTATAATAAATTTTTAGAATAGATAATAAGCAATACGCTCAATTCAACCCTTATTGCATAAGTTCTATAGCTTTAGATATTTTTTTTATGGAGTTAAGTTCTATTTGGCGTACGCGTTCTTTAGATATATTATACATTTTACTTAAATCGTCTAAAGTTATTGTCTTATCATATAACCTTCTCTTAAATAAAATATCTTTTTCGCGCGGATTAAGCACATAAAGAGCTTTGTTAAACATTTTTCGTCGATATCTTATGGTTTCAGCATGCGCAAAAATATCTTCTTGGTTAGGTTTATTATCAGAAATAAAGTCCATCCACTCACTTGCACCATCAGAATCGGTATCAACAACAGCATTAAGTGAACCATCGTGAGATTTTAGTCGCATATTCATATCCGTTACTTCCTGCACACTGACATCAAGAGATTTAGCAATATCAACCAAAATGTTTTCTGAAAGCTCTCTGTCGTCAATTAGATTAAGTTTATTTTTTATCTTTCTTAAGTTAAAAAATAACTTTTTCTGTGCTGCAGTTGTTCCCAGTTTAACTAGCGACCATGAATTCAATATGTATTTTTGCACCGAAGCCTTAATCCACCACAATGCATAAGTTGAAAAACGAAATCCTTTTTCGGGTGCAAACTTATCTATGGCATACATTAAGCCGATATTTCCTTCTGAAATCATTTCTCCTATTGGTAATCCATAGCCTTTATATTTAGAAACAACCTTAACAACCAATCGTAAATGAGAGGTAATCAATTTATAAGCTAAGTCTTTATCTTTTGTTTTTTGATATTCTAGAGCCATCTGATATTCTTCTTCAGGCGTTAAAATCGGAAATTTTTTAATAGATTGCAGATAACGAGAGAGGTTTTCCTCAGGTGAAAAGTCAAGTCCGTTCAGAGTACTAAGTTGCGTTTTCATACTTTTTCTCCTAAAAATTTGACTAACCGCCATCTTATAAAGAGAAAAATTTTTCCACAACCTAGACAATAGTTCTATTGTTTTTAATGTTTTTTTAAGTATTTAGCTAAATTTTAAAACTAAAAGCTATAAGAGCGCAATTTACTTATAAGTTCCTGCATATCATCAGGCATTTCCGCTTTAAAACTCAAAAATTTTTTGGTTTTCGGATGAATAAAACCTAAAGAATAAGCGTGTAAAGCTTGCCTTGGAAAAGTATTTACATAATTTTTTAAAATTTCAGGTAAAAGAACACTGCTTTTTTTTGCTTTTACATATACATCGTCGCCGATAAGATTGTGACCTATGCTTGAAAGATGAACGCGTATCTGATGCGTACGTCCTGTTTCCAAATTACATTTAACAAGAGCTGCCGCATTTTTATAGCTTTCCATTACCTCATAATGTGTTACGGCATTTTTTCCGCCGTTTTGAACAATAGCCATTTTTTTTCTATCATAAGGACTTCTTGCTATATTTCCTTCAATAGTTCCTTTTGGTGGCTGAGGTATCCCATAAACAACGGCATAATAAGTTCTTTCAATAGAATGCTCAAAAAACTGTTCTGCCAAATATCTGTGCGTTACATCATTTTTAGCCACAACTAAAACACCGCTGGTATTTCTATCAATTCGATGTACAATCCCTGGTCGTGCTACTCCGCCGATACCAGAGAGAGTACCTTTACAGTGATATAGCAAAGCATTAACGAGCGTATCTTTATAAGCTCCAGCCGCCGGATGTACAGTCATTCCGGCTGGTTTATTAACTACAATCAGGTCGTCGTCTTCATATAGAATATTCAAAGGAATATCTTGTGCAACAGGCTCAGCTTCAACAGGCGGTGGTAAAGAAATTTGATAAACATCGCCAAGTCTTGTTTTAAAGTTTTTATCCGCAATCATTTCATCATCAACAAAAACACAACCGTTTTCTATTAATTTTTGTATTTGAGCTCTTGAAAATTGTGCATAATTATCTGCAATAAATTTATCTATCCGTAGCTTTATTTGCTCCGATCTAATTTGGTCTGTATAAAAAACTGTGCTATTTTCTTCTATCATCACTATGTGTTAAGTATATTTTTATTAATTTAGATTAAAATACAAGAAAATACGGATAAATCAAGTAAATTATAAGAATATGTAAGCAAAAGGAGAATATTGATGAGTGACAGCCAAAGTAGTTTAGATGCTTTTTTATCTTCCGGTAATAATTCTTTATCTTCTCCAAAAGAAGAACAAAAACCGGAAAAAGCCACAGACACTCAAGAAAATATGAGTTTAGAAGATGAATTTTCAAAACTCTTAAATGATTTTATAAGCCAAGATATGGGGCAAAATAATCAGCAAACATCAGAACCATCTTTAGATAACACAATAACACCAAATGAAAAAGATCAGTCTGAGGAACAAATGTCGTTAGACAGCATGGTTAATACAATGCCTACGGAAGAAAATAGTGGATTAGATGAATTTGCCACAGAAAATACAAATGAAACGGATGAGTATTTAAATCAAGAAGAATATTTTGGCGGTTTAGATGAGTTGGTAACGGAGAATCCGGAAAATGAAAATCAAGAAAATGTTGATGCAAATGGAATGAAAGAAGAGGAGCAAGAGCTTTCTCGCGCCATAGAAAATTTCCAAGATGGTATAAATGCGATGGCTGGCAAGAAAAATTTAAAACTTCCGAAATTTGATTATACCAAAGAAATGCTTATTCCGAATTATAAACCGAGCATAGGCAAAAAAATTGCGCAATATCTGATAGATTGCTGGACAATTATTAACAGATATGATCCGGAAAACATGAAAAAACTTTCTCCTACAGCCACCGATGAGGATTATTTGAATTTTGCTGAAAGCTTAACAGATACATATTTGCAGTTGGTTATAATTTCCTATGTTGAGATTTTGATGAACATGGAAATTTGTGAAAACACATATCAACAAAGAAAAGAAGAAATGCAAAAACGCCGTATAAAGAGAGAACTGTACGAAGAATATATGGAATTACAAGAACGAAAGCAGATGTTTATAGAAAAATTACAAGAAAAAAATTTTCCGATAGATGCTAAAAATTTGATAAACAACTATTTTCGCGCCGCACAAAAAGATCCGGACGGCTCTTTTGAAGCTTTAGTTAAAAATCCGGCAATGTTTTCTCCTATACAGGTTGAAAAAATTCGTCCTAAATTTTTTGGCTTAATAAAAGTAACTCCGGAAGACGGCATAAAAACGAATCAAAAGATTGGAAAATTTGTAAAAAATCTCAAAGTTTAAACTTTTTTCTCGATTCGTGTGTTTAAACTGGACAAACTTTTGTTTTTATGTTAGCATAACAACAGAAATATATTTCGGAGGAAAAAATGTCAGATCTTAGTGAATTTGATCCCAATCAAGAGTTTGATGATCTTAATAAAAAGTTTGAGGATCTTATTAATAAACAAAAAGAAGAAGTATTTGGCAGTGAAAAGAAAGAAACACCGCCATCCACACCACCTGCTGATCCTGATTCTGATCCTGTTAAAGAACCTGTGGCTGATAGGTATATAGGCGAATCAAATGCTTATAACGGTTTTGATGTAGAGTTTGACATATATGGCAATATTAAGCAAAAAGAAAAGTCTTCACCCTCATCCTCCGGCGGCGGCATTAAAAAGCCTGAACGTGACAAAGGTCCCAAAAGTG
The DNA here is from genome assembly GCA_045603405.1 of Alphaproteobacteria bacterium. Taxonomy (GTDB): domain Bacteria; phylum Pseudomonadota; class Alphaproteobacteria; order RF32; family CAG-239; genus CAG-267. The sequence continues at coordinate 25,270 of JAZUMA010000016.1, forward strand.
GCGGTGGTGGCAAAGACATCATGGATATTTTTTGGAATGAAGTAATTGTCCCCGCTTATACTAGCTGTTTAAGCAAAAGCGTAGATTTAACACTTGATTTTTTCGATTACGTCTTATTTGATGCTTATATTCCGCAATCAGCACAAAAAAAGGAAGAAGAAAAAGAACAAAAAGATATATGGAGTCTTTGTAGAAAAGTCTATGAAAAATATGATAATACCGCTAAAGAAGGAATGGATACTCTTGAACATGCTCATAAAGAATTAATGGAAAATATAGAACTGGCTAAAAATGGTCTAGGAGTGAGGTGGAAAGTTTGGCCTAACAAAAAAGCGCCACAGTTTTTTGACGAGTTTGTAGAAATTGCTAAAAAAGCAGAAGCTGATCCCAATTCTCCTGAAGCTGAAACATGGAAAAGAATTAATTCAGTGCCTGAAGTAATGAAAGGTTTATTCAATAAAGAATTGATATTACGCAAATTATCTATTTCTATGGCCGGTATGGAGATTGCTTTAGCGTCTGAAAATTATACTTTACCCAAAGATATAGTTAAGAAAATCAAAGAGATGGAAAAATTAAGTTCTATCGAAGATGAAGATAAATATAAAAAAGAAATAAAAACAAAAATATCAGAATTCAAAGAATTAATAAAAGAGGATTCATCTGTTAATAAAGAATTAGCTAAAACATTAGAAGAAATAGAAAAAGATATTAATGATCCGAAAAAGAATCAAAAAAACAGAACAGAATCAATTGGCAAAAAAATTGAAAAAATGAAAGATATAAAACCATTTGCTCAAGAAGCTGAAATAGATGAGAAAAGTCAAAAATATTATGATGAAATGAGCCAAAATATTGAAAAGATTAAAGAACTGTATCCTGAAAATGCAGAAAAAATATCAGAAACAATTCAAAATTACTTAGAGTCTGTAAATGAAACTACAAAAAAGGCATTAGTTGATGTAAATAAAAGTCTTAATGCAAATCACTTAGGACAGGCAATGCGTGCTGCCGGCAAAAAAGCAAAAATTGTCTACAAGAGATTTACCAATCAAAATATTCCGGTTGAAGATACGGTTATTATTAACGAAATGAGAAAAAAAGCCCAAGAAAGTTTTCGCGCTTCCGTTTCTTCCATTTCAGGTTTTATGGCCGGCGGACAACAAATTAGCTCACGCCCCGATCCGGCTCAAACTCCTAAATCACCATTTGCGAATAAAAAAGGCCCATTTACCCTGTATAACCAAAAATTTGGACGTTAATTATGAAAAAAGTAAAAAAGTTTTTTCGTTTTTGTTTTATAAGTCTGTTGCTTTTTGCGATTTTTATACCAATAAGCAATATAATTTTTCGCTTAATTTGGAACTTTGAGCTGTTAAATCCTAAAACTTATAGTTTAATAGCTGAATATTGGGAAGAAGGAGGTGTTTTTAGTACTGCTAAGGACTATACTTTAGGTGCCGCTTTACTCCTTTTACCGATTATTTGGCTTGTTTGCAGCTATAAACTTTACAAATATGGTTTATTAAAGTTTTTACTTAGTCCCATAACCAAAATTTATCGTTATTTTACACGTCCGAAAAAAATGGATGTGGAGCATGTTTCAATTAAGCATTTGGGCGAAAAAGATCAGAGTTTGGATGAAATAATTGCCGCCAGAATAAAGGAACAAAATAAAGGAACTGAAACCCAATCTCAAACCATAAGAGATTTACGCAAACAAATTTCTACAAAAATAGGAGAAAATGAAAATCAATAATCACTTGTTAACCAATCACCATCTATAATCAAAAAATAAAAAATCGGAGAACAACTTGAAACCTTTGCTGATTATATTAAAAACTCTGATAATAGGCTGTCTTTGGAGCATAATCTTCATTGACGGCATTAGGGTTTTGCTGTTAATTAATTGGCATTTTGATATTTTTTTAAGAGAGCATTGGCGTCTTTTGGCAGAAAAATGGAATAGTGGGGCATCAATAAGTCGCTCAGAGTTGGCTTTTTTCTTAGTTCTTGTCAGTTCTATCCCATTATGGGTAGCCGGCTGGGTTGGTTTATGCCTTGTTAAGTGGAACAAGCTGTTTAGACCGTTATTTATGTGGCCGACTTATTTATATAAAAAATTATCATTAAAGAAAAAACCGCCTGTTGTGATTAAGAAAAAATCCGTTGCGGAAGAAACAAAAACAATCAAAAAAGCTGATTCTGTAGTCAAAAAAGCACCACTAAAGCGTCCGCCGTTACCTTCTGCAACATTAATGCAATCAAATATAAACAGCAATTTAACTTCTCGAGGTACACCGGCATCTCCATATCAACCTGCAAGTAAGAAAAATCCGGAAATGCCCACCAATCATGCTTTATTTAATTTTGATGATGATGATGATTTTGATTTAGATTTTGATTTCAATAAAAAAGGTAAAGAAGATTTAGATGATAGTATTCCTTCAGCTTTAATTGCAGATGAACCTAAAAAAACCGAAAATAAGCAAGATAAAAAATCCATGAATTCGGAAGAAGATACAAAGAATAAAACAAATACACGCAAAGAAAATACATCAAAACAAAGAAATCCTGAAGCCTCAAATTCACACACTCCTGTTTTAGACACTTTAAAACAAAAGGGATACGATGTCATTCCTTCTGCCATAATCAAAAACACAAACATTGATTATATTGCCGTTTCAAAACAACAATTAATTCTCTGTTTGGTAGATAAAGAAGTAGGCGATTGGCTTGCAGACGAAGAAAAATTTAATGATGAAGAACCTCTATGGTTCTCAGAAAGCAGCCATCGTATCTCACCGGTACGCAAAGTTGATATAGCTCGCGATGTCCTAAAAACGAAACTGGCTGTAGCAGAAATGCATTTTGACATAGTCTCTTATGTAATCATTCAATCAGGAAACATCATCAATGCAGAAGATATGTTTGAAATTTGGAATGAGAAAAATGTCAATGTTACGCGTATTGGCCGCGGTAGTCCGAAAGAAATTCATCTGTTTTCCAAAACATTAGAAGATTGTGAAGATAGAGCAGATAAAGGTACTTTTGAAAAACTGAAAAAACTAATACATAGTTTAGCTTAATTATTTTATATAGAGGGAATAAATGGCAAAAGAACGTGGAAAAGAATGGGAAGAATATGATAACGCCGTCCGTTGGATGGCAATAACATTCCTTTTGGCAATAGGTGTGTCTGTAGCACTATTATATCTGTCACAGCCGTTGGCTTTTTTAATCCAAAAAGGAATATCAAAAGAAAACGTAGACACAGCAGTCAGATTTTTAAAAAAGTCAATTGCTGATCCTGGTTTTCTTTATGATCGATATATAAGATGGTTTAAGCAGGCTATGCACTATCATGGTTTTAGAGCCAGTTTATGGATCCCGATTTTACCATGTATCACACTTCCATTAATTATTGTTATTGGTGCGATTAAAAATCCTTATAAGTTTCAATCAAATATTCATGGTGCCGCTCACATTGCCACCTTGCGCGATATTGAAAAAATGGAATTGCTTGGTTTTGATGGTTTTTGCATGGTTGTCGGTAAATTCCAAGGTAAAATGTTGAAATTAAAAGAAACTTTATCAACATTATGTTGCGCTCCTCCTGGAACAGGTAAAACTGTTGGTGTTGTTATTCCAACCATATTTAATTCGGAAGGTCTTAGCATCATCGTAAACGACCCAAAGCCTGAGTTATGTTATAAAACAACAGGCGCACGCGCAAAAGTTGGACCTGTTTTTGTGATAAACTGGGGTAAAGAAGATAATCCGGAAACGGGCGAATATTATCCGAGTTGGAATCCTTTATCACCTGGAGCTTTACCGGCACCAGGACCGGAAAGAGACTTATATATAGATTCAATGTGTAATACGCTTGTTGAAGATCCTAAAGGCGGTGGCGATCAATATTGGTCTCAATCAGGTCGAAGTGCTTTATGCGGATTGATTCATTTTGTGGCGTCAAAATGCGAAAAAGCTTTAGCCAATGAAAAATACATCCAAAAGATTTATGAAGGTTCTCTAACCGCAAAAGATAAAGAGGATTTAATAGAATATTATGTTGAAATGCAAAATGGTAATCTGCGTAATAATGCTGCCCGTGCCATTGCAGATATTCAAAGTGGTAATTTAACCATAGAGAATTATTTGCCAATCGGTACATGGAAGTCTTTTCCTGAAAAATGGATAAATCATGAACCATGCATGGCAATGGTTTTGGAATGGATTACCACCGCGCAAATAGAGCAAAGTAACGAAATCAAGCGCCGTATGGATGAAGGAGATCAAATGGCCGCAATGGCAGACCTAATGGGCGATCTTTTAGATAATGCTGTCAGTGAAGCCAATGATTATGGCTATTCTCGTCGTTGCGTAATAGAGTTATCAGGTTTAAGAGCCAAGCCGGATAAAGAGCGCGGCTCCGTGTTATCAACTGCTTTTAACGGTATTCGTATCTTTAAGAACGCAGCAGTTATTGCCCGCACCAGCTTTTCAGACCTCAAGTTTAAAGATTTACGCGGTATGAAAGATCCTGTTACCGGCGAATGGAAGCCTATCTCTGTATATCTTTCCGTAAATCAAACAGATGCACAGGCATTAAACCCGATTAGTGCGGTGTTTGTAGATTTAATGAGTGCTTATTTGATTTCAAATCCTCCGAACCACGTCAACAAAACAGATGGCAAAATGGGACCGTTTCCGGTACTGTTTGTGCTCGACGAGTTTCCGCAAATGCCGAAATTAAAAGCAGTTATTGACGGACCGGCCGTTGGTCGTGGTCAAAAAGTGTCATATTTATTGATTGGACAAGATTTAGGCCAAATTTCAGGTAAGTATGGTAAAGATGATCTTGAAACAGTTATTTCTACAACCGCTTGCAAAGTTATCCTATCACAAAACAACGAGCAAACAGCTCAACGTTTCTCTAAAATGATAGGTAATAAGACAGTGCAAACAACATCTTATTCACGCCAAGAAGGTGGTATCAGCAACAAAGATTTCAATCCGTTTTCTAAAAACGTAAGCTACCAGTTGCAAGGCGTATCAGCCATCAGTACCAATGAGTTATTAAGTTTACCGATGTTAAAGCAAGTTGTTTTAATGCAAGGTGCAATAGAAACGCCGATTATGGCAGATTCTCCGCGTTGGTATCTTGATAAAAAAATGAAAGCTTTGGCCGCTTTGCCGCCATCACCGAATGTTCCTGATTGGATTGTCGCTCAACGCACGGACGAAAATGAAGATATTCTCTCCAAACTTGGTATAGATTATGATCCGAATGCAGAAGAAGGAGCTGAGGACTTTGAGGAAGATGAAGACTAAATCATCTGCAGAGATAAAAACTTTTTCTCTGTTCTCACAACTAAAGAGCAGTATGAAGTTTATATTGCTTTTTAAGCGTACTTTTTTACTTTGGTGTCTTGTAAACTTTTTGTTTTTATACATATTTATCTATATACCAAATGGATGGACAAACTCTTTAAGTATTTTATGGCTGGTTGCTTATTATATATATTGGTGTATTTTCATTCGATATATTTTACAGCATAAGCCTTATTTCTCACTTGTTAGAATTTTCAATGGGTTAATACCGGCAAGCAAAATAATGTTTATGAATATAAGTATATATTTACTTTTTGCAGTCATTCCATTTGTTCCTCTTTTTATGGGATTTAGAGAAAGATATTTAGAGTTTTTTGAAAAATATATGGAATATCATAACGGCATATTAGGTACGCTTTTATTTTATACATGTATGGTATTAATTTCCCCCTTTACCATTAGTCGTCCATATTTAGCATGGATATCTTCTTTAGTCGGCAAAAGTCGTTGGATAATGGATTCTTATAAACGAACACGTTATAATTATGGCAATTTTATACAACTTGCCATAATTATTGCCTTATTTTTCATAATATCATACTACATAGATACAACTTATAAAATAAATACAACAATTATCCTAATGACTTTAGCACCTATCTATTTCAATATCGTTTTTATTAATATATATAAGATTTTCTATAAGCATAAAGCAAAATCTAAGCCAGTAACTGAGCAAAATCCTCTTCAGAAATAATTTTAACTCCAAGTTCCTGCGCCTTTTTAAGCTTAGAGCCGGCATTTTCTCCGGCAATTACATAATCCGTATTGCCGGAAACAGAACCGGCTACTTTTGCCCCTAATGCAAGGGCTTTGCTTTTAGCTTCACTTCTTGTCAAAGAAACAAGTGTTCCTGTAAATACTACCGTCTTTCCAAATAAGAGCGAATCCGTTGTAATTGTTTCATCAAAATTTTCAATATTAACAATGCTGAGCAACTTTTTAATAATCAGAAGATTATGTTCCTCTTTAAAAAATTCAACGATATCCTTTGCCATAGCTGCACCTATACCGTCAATACTTATCAGTAACTGTAAATCCTGATTAATCATTGCGGTCATAAAATCATTAAAGTTGTGATAGTGTTTTGCAATCAAATAAGCAGTAGCCGTACCGATTTGACGAATACCTAAAGCATAAATAAACTTTTGCAAAGTAATTTTTTTGCTTTTATTAATAGCCTCAAATAAGTTATTTACAGATTTATCGCCCCATCCTTCTTTGTTCTGCAGGTTAAGAGATTCGTTCTGACTAAACAAATCTGCCGGTTTATTGCGTTCTTCAAGCGTAAAAATATCATAAGGTGTTTGAATAATTTTTTCTTTATAAAAATCCTCAATAACCTTATCGCCTAATCCCTCAATATTAAAAGCTTCTCGAGAAACAAAGTGTTTAAGCCTTTCTACCGCTTGTGCCGGACAAGAAAGCCCTCCTGTACATCGTCGCACAGCTTCATCTTCTTCGCGTATTGCATGTGCGCCACACTCTGGACACCGCGTCGGAAATAAAAATTCTTCTAAATTTCTCTCCCTTTTTTCAGTTAATACGGAAACTATTTGTGGAATAACATCTCCGGCACGTTGTACAACAACCATATCACCTATTCTGATATCTTTACGTCTAATTTCATCTTCATTGTGCAATGTTGCGTGTGAAACGAGCACACCGCCGACATTAATCGGTTCCAAATCAGCTACAGGTGTCAATGCACCTGTTCTCCCTACCTGTATGCGTATATTATTAAGTCTTGTAATAGCTTGTTCCGCCGGAAACTTATGAGCAATTGCCCAACGCGGTGTTCTCGTTAAAAAACCCAGTCGTTTTTGTAGCTCCAAATCGTTAACTTTATAAACAATTCCATCAATATCATATGGTAAATCTGCCCTATTTTCCATTAACGAACGAAAACTGTTTAAGAGCTCTTTTTCATTATGGCACAGTTTATTATAAGGATTAACCGGAAAACCTAAACTCTTCACAAAATCTAAAAACTCAACCTGACTTCTCCAGAACACATCAGAAACCTCTCCCCATGTGTAAACAATAAAACTTAAATGTCGTTGACCGGTTATTTTTGCATCAAGCTGTCTGAGAGAACCTGCAGCAGCATTTCTTGGATTAGCAAAAGTTTTCTTCTTTTCCGCTTCATTTTTTTTGTTAAGAGCCAAAAAATCAGCTTTAGACATAAACACTTCTCCGCGCACTTCAAATATTTTTGGTACTTTTTTGTCTAAAAATAAGGGAAAGCCTTTAATTTCTCTCAAATTTGAGCTGATATCTTCACCGATTTTACCATCTCCTCGTGTTGAACCGCGAACAAACACACCGTTTTCATAAAGGGCAGAAAAAGATAATCCGTCCATTTTTGGCTCAGATGTAAATACAATATCATCACTACTATTCAAAAAGCGTTTAATGCTCATAATAAAATCAGCCACTTCTTCGTCACTGAATATATCAGCCAAAGAGAGCATCGGCACACTCAGTTCAACTTTCTTAAATTCACTTTTAACTTTAGCTCCGATTCGTTTCGAAGGGCTGTCTGCGCGTATCAGGTGCGGAAATTTTGCCTCAAGAGCATTATTCAAATGTCTTAATCTATCATATTGTGCATCATCAAGGTACGGCTCATCATTTTGGTAATAAGCAGCATCCGCTTTTTCTATTTCATGTGCAAGATATTCTAATTTTTGCTTTGCCTCTTCTTCTGTAATATTTTTTATATCAAAATCAATCACAACGTCCTCCAAAAACACTATTTACAATAATATATATATAAAGAGTTGATAAGTTGCTATAAAATTTTTATAATAATTCAGTTTTTTTGATAAAATAAATCGTTTTGATAAAGATTTTTGTTGCAAGTTGAATTAAGATAAGTATCATATTACGCGTAACTAAAATTTTTATTGGAGGTAACAATAGCTACAGAAAACACAAATGCGCCAGTACGAGAAAACGACGGACCACGCATAAATCAAGAAATAAAAGCAAAAGAAGTACGTTTAATTAATTATAATGGAGAGAACTTAGGCGTTGTGTCGCTTTCAGAAGCATTACACATAGCAGAAGATGTTGGTTTAGATTTAATAGAGATTTCTCCGCAGGTTAATCCGCCTGTTTGTAAAGTTTTGGATTATGGCAAATATAAATATGAACAACAAAAAAAGAAGAACGAAGCCAAGAAAAATCAAAAAGTTATCAGTATAAAAGAATTAAAATTGCGTCCGATGATAGAGGCGCATGATTATGAAGTAAAGCTTAAACAAGCTAAAAAGTTTTTAGCCCAAGGGGATAAGGTAAAATTTACCATGCGCTACAAAGGTCGTGAATTAAGCGCTAATGATATGGGCAAAGAAGTCTTAAACAAACTGCTGGAAGATTTAGAAGGTTTATGCAAGGTGGATTCCGAGCCGAAACTGGAAGGCAAACAAATGTCTATGCTGGTTTCTCCCGCATAGATTATAACTAAAGTTATAGAGACAATATAACCTCTGTTTTTGCAGAGGTTTTTTTCTTTTTAAAATCAATAACTTAATTGACAAATTGCCATTTTAAAGACAAAACTTAGGTTAAATTGACAAATTTTTAATAATTTGGTATTATAAACAGAGTATACGAATTTGTTTTAAGGAGGGTAAAACAATGAAGTACGCAACGATTTCAACTAGAAATTTATTTCATTTTTGCTACCGCTTTTTTTTAGTCAATATATGGGTGCTCATTTTGACAACACCGGCAGAAGCTTTAAGCGTCTCGCCGATTTTAGATTATATGGCGAGCCATGCGCCGAGTTATCTTGAAAGCGATCATGCAAAATACACTCTTACCACCGATCAAGGTGAAAATACCCATTTTATTCTCATTAACGGCACAAAATATTACTATACCCCTGCCGAACAAACTGCTGAACAAAATAATTACTTAGTTTTTCTAACTGGCACCGCCCTCACACAAACCGGTGCCACCTCAGAAAACTATGTTTTCACCGATGGTACAAATTATTATACATTTGATACGAGCAATCTCCCTTCAAGCTCTTATATATTAACTACCGAAGGTGCAAACGAAGATGATTATAATATAAAGATTATTAAGGGTGAAGATACAACCTATTATACTTTTGACTTAAAAGATAGTGCTATCACCAAAAACGGTCTTGTTACGCTCACACCATCGACAGCTGAAGACTATACTATCGCCGTTGCATTACCTTATGACGAATATTATGAATACGATGAAGATTACAATGAATACCATTTCATATCCACACCAAACACCACAAAATATTACAAAATGAGCATAGACCAAAGTAAAGCCAGTCATGTAGGAGGCAAGATTTCTTGGTCAGGAATTTTATCAGAATTTTCAGATGACTACTGGCAAGATTTACAAGATGACGGATATTATACTTGGTCTGATGATAACATTTCAGGTTCAAATACCATTGTTGACACCACAGCTAAAACTGTTTCCGGTGCTATTCGCCTCAAAACAGCTAGCAATGGTAACTCCCCGAATTATTGGAATAATCATGTAACCTATACCTATACTGCTCCAAATAATTATGACATCGCTTCTTATTCCAATAAAATCAATGAAGTTTCTGTCACCGATCCAAACGGCTCATATCCTAATACTTATAAAATGCTTAATAGTTTTACGCTAAACAACCCAGACAACACCACCATTTCTATTACAAACAAGGTTTTTGCAAATAATAAATATACAGGTACAGTCATCTCGACCACAACAGCATACAAGGAAGTAGAGATTTTAGGTGGTGCTATCTCTAATACTGGCACTATCACTAAAATGATAGCCGATTTTATTGGCAATTCATTAGTAGGTAACATAGAAGGATCACAAAGTGCTAACGTAACTATATATACCGAAGGCGGTGCTATTTATAATTCTGGATCAAAAGCAACCATAGCCAGCATAACTGGCGACTTTATCAGCAATAGCGTGATAGCTTCAAATTGTACTTTTGGTGATGCCTTTGGTGGCGCAATTTATAACAATTACGCTGCCATCAACACCATTACCGGCGATTTTATCTCTAACAGCGCCATAGGTTCATCATTTGCCGAAGGTGGTGCCATTTATAATTCTGGTTCAAACGTTACTATCGCCAGTATTACTGGAGATTTTATTAATAACAGTGCCATATTAACAAATTCTCCCGGTGATGCCAGTGGTGGTGCTATTTATAATTTCGCAGCCTCTACAGGTAGCATCGTTGGTAACTTTATCAATAACACAGCTGAAAGTAATAGCGATGCTTATGGTGGTGCCATTTATAACGCTGGCACTATCAAAACAATTACGGGAGATTTTATCTCTAATAGTGCCAATTCAACATCCACCTACAGTAATGGCGGTGCTATTTACAATATAAATACTATTGGCTCTATCACTGGTGACTTTATCTCTAACAGAGCTATAGCAACAAACAATAGTGGATATGCTTATGGTGGCGCCATTTACAACGATGGTACCGTCAACACAATCACTGGCAATTTTATCAACAACCATATTACAGTCTATAATGGATATGCCTATGGTGGCGCCATTTACAACGATGGTACCGTCAACACAATCACTGGCAATTTTATCAACAACCGTATTACAGTTAGAAGCGGGGGGACCCTCTCTGGTGCTGCTCTTTATAATTCCGGCACTATCACTTCTGTTGTCGGTGACTTTATCAACAACATCACAAAAAGTTTACAAAGTAATAATCCTGCTCCCAGCTCAGGTGGCGCGATTTATAATTCCGGTAAAATTGGCTCGCTTACTGGTGATTTTATCAACAATAGTGTAACATTATCATCATATAATTATGGAACTGTTAAAAGTGAAGGTGGTGCGATTTATAACGCCACTAGTGCTACAATATCTTCCATCACTGGCGATTTTATTAATAACAGTGCAAGCAGCGGTGGCGCAATCTATAATTTTGGTAACATATCATCCATTACAGGTAATTTCATTAATAATATTAGTAATGATAACGGCAACGACAGGTGGAGTAAAGCTTTCGGTGGTGCAATTTACAACGGCGGTATCATTAACTCTATTACCGGAGATTTTGTTAATAATAGTGCAGAAGGCAATAACCAATACTCTTCAGTCTATGGTGGCGCAATTTATAATTCCGGTGCCAATGCTGTTATCGATAGCATTACCGGCAATTTCATCAATAATAATGCACAGTCTTATTCAGTTCTCGGAGGTGTCATTTATAATACAAGTAGTGCCACTATCAATTCTATCACCGGAGACTTCATTAATAACAAATTCATTACTACAGGAAATCAAAGTTCAATCTCTGGTGGTGTTATTTATAACGGAAGTACCATCGGCTCCATCACTGGCGATTTTATTAGCAATAAAGCCACCAAAACCGATTCCTCAGACTCTATTAATGGCGGTGTCATTTATAACTTTGGTAGCATTGATTCAATCAATGGTAAATTCATCAATAACAGTGCTGCTGGTACATCCAATAAGAGAAGCAATGGTGGAATAATTTATAATAATCGTACCATCAATTCAATTGCAGGTGAGTTTACAAGTAATACCATCGCAAATTCTAACGGCATCATCTATAATTCCGGCACTAACGCCACTATAAGTGACATTAATAGTGATTTTATTTCTAACAACATCACCGGCACAAGCTATGGCGGCATCATCTATAACTATTCCAGCGCCTCCATCGATTCCATCTCCGGCGATTTTACGAATAATGTTATAACCGGTAGTAGTGTCAACGGAGGTATTATTTATAATAACAGTTCTGCCACTATAACCACTATTAATAGCGATTTTACGAATAATGTTATAACCGGTAGTAGTGTCAACGGAGGTATTATTTATAATAACAATCCTGCCACTATAACCACTATTGATAGCGATTTCACGAATAACAAAGCCACAGGCAGCTCTGTTCAAGGCGGTGCGATATATATTTTTAGCAGTAAAATAAACAATATTGAAGGAAATTTCACATCTAATAGTGCCATATCAACAAATTCTTCAGGCAAAGCCTACGGTGGTGCTATTCATCTCACCGGCACAGGTGCTAATATCGGCTCCATTATCGGTGACTTTACTGATAATAGTGTAACTGTCACAACCGGTTCCTCTTATTCTACACTTGAAGCCAAAGGCGGTGCAATTTATAGCTATAGTGGGGCTTCTATTGGTTCTATTTCCGGCAATTTCACTGGCAATTACGTTTCTGCCATAAATACAAGTACAAATCTTGGTACCACAGTCGCAGGTGGTGCTATTTTTCACAATGAAGGTACCATCGGCTCTATTACCGCTGATTTCACTTCTAACAGCGCTACAAGTAGCTTGAACGCATACGGCGGTGCCATTTATAACTATAGTCGCATCAATTCTATTGCCGGCGATTTTACTGGCAATAATGTTACTGTCACAAATTCTTCAGGCAAAGCCTACGGTGGTGCGATTTATAGTGGCCGTCTATATGCAAATTTCCCCTCTTACTATCAAGGAGGTGTACAACTAACTCTCGCCGGCAATACTTTTACAGATAACTACGTTCAAATTGGTGAAACAATTACCCCGAACTCTATTTATAATGCCGGTGAAATCAATATTGCCGATTCTGCCACTGTCACCATAAATGATGGTTACGATGGTTTAAGCCAAGCTCAGCTTAACATTGGTAACAACTCAATCTTTAATTTGAGCGTAGATAACGGCATTCTCCAGACCGATAATTTAGGTACTGTCACCAATAACGGCTCTATCAATTGGGATATGGATGCTGATCTTCTTGCCGCCGATTCGGATAAAATTACTGTAACGAGTCTCTCTGGTACCCAGTCTGTTCTTATTCGCGCAATTAATCTTTTAAACGACAAAGAAGGCATCACCGATATCTTGCTCACCGAAAATGACACCTTAAAATCAGCCTACACTCTCTCCTCTGCAATAAATGACAGCATTTTTTCTCCTAATGATTATATCTACACCGTATCATACAATTCTGAAAATGGTATTTTAACCTTTAATGGTATTGATCCTGTTACCTTGCTTGGTGACGCAACCATAGATACAATAAATAAACAAAGCCGTGAATATCTCAAACTCGGCGCCGATAATCACGCCGTTTACACAGATTTAGTCACTGAAAAAGATGATGACCATCCGGATGCTGTAATAATTGCTGGTACAACATATTATTTCAGTGCCGCCGAATCAACGGATGAAATGACTGCAATTGTCCGCAATTTAGCTGCAACCGGCGCAGATGCTTTAAGAGAAGTCAACTCAAATGAAGATTATATTTTTAATATAAACGATAAATACTACACTTATGCGACCAAAAAACTTCCTGTTTCCGCGTGGTTCAAAGGTGATGGCACCGAAGACGGTTATGATTACTATGACTATGCTGATGATAACACCACCAAGCAATATTATACTTTTGCCCTAAAAGATAGTGCTATTACCAAAAACGGCCTCGTTACTTTTACGTCATCAACAGCTGAAGATTATGACCTCTCCATCACCTTACCAAACGGTACAAAGTACTATAAAGCTGCAGTAGACATGAGTAAAACATCACATTTAGGCAATAAAGCTGCTTGGTCAGATATTTTAACTACAGCACCGGAGAGCTACACTTGGGCAGATGATAATACTCCTAGTTCAAATGTCTTTATTGACCTAGGCGCTAAAACTGTTTCCGGCGCTATCCGTATGAAATCTTCGCATAATGGTGAAACACCGGAAACATGGAATAATTGGCAAACATTTACCTACACAGCCCCTGCAGATTATGAACTTATCCAAACGCGTGTGTCAAGCATTGATGCTGATGGTTCAAATGTAAAAAACAAAGTTTTTGTCGGGATTTCCGGTAGCCAAGATGGGGGTGCTATTTACAACACAACATCTTTACCAACTGTCGATATTGTAGCAGATTTCATTAATAACAGCAATGTAGCATCTTCTTCTATGAATGCTTCATCCTATGGCGGTGCTATTTATAATGAAAATGCATCAATTCGTTCCATTGCAGGTGATTTTATTAATAACAGAGCAACAAATCCATCTCAATACACCAAAGGTACTTTCATGGGTGGAGCAATATATAATTTTAACGGAACCATAGATTCTATTGTTGGCGATTTCATTTCTAACAGTGTTGCACCCGGTTCCACAAATTATTATAACAAAGCAAGTGGTAGTGCTATTGCTAATGTTGGCAAAAATGCTGAAATAAAGTCTATCATGGGTAGTTTTATCAATAACTTTGCCAAAGGAAGCACTGTTTATGGAGGTGTCATTTATAATTATGGAACTATTGGTTCTATTAATGGAGATTTCATTAACAACAGAGCAGAAGCCGGAACAATTACAGGCGCAGTCATTTATAACAATGATAGTGTAATTGGCACCATCACCGGAGACTTCATCAACAACAGCTCTAACAATAATGGCGGAGCTATCTACAATTCCGGCACCAATGCAATAATTAGCTCTGTTATCGGTGATTTTATCAATAATAAATTAGGATTAGTTATTTACAACGATAGTGGTGCACACATCAGCACCATTACCGGCGATTTTATTAATAACACTTCTCACGCTATTTACAATAATGCCACCATCGGTACCATCACCGGCGATTTCATTTCTAACAATAGTACTCTTCAAGGTGGTGCCATCTTTAACTCTTCTGGTACCATAAAATCCATCACCGGAGACTTCATCAATAACAGCATAACAGGTTCATCAGATGTTTATGGTGGTGCAATATACAGTATAGGTACAGATGCTACTATAGGCAATATCACCGGTGATTTTATCAATAATAGCGCTGAAGGAAGCAATGCCTACGGCGGTGCCATATTTAATTATCGAGATTCCATTATTGCTTCCATCACTGGTGATTTCATCTCTAACAGTGCCAAAGCGACAAATTATTATGCCTCTGGTGGCGCAATATATAACTCCAGTAGCAATGCCACTATCGGCTCTATTACCGGTAATTTCAACAATAACAGTGCAACGGGCTTTTATGTCTATGGTGGTGCAATATATAACTCCGGTAGCAATGCCACTATCAACTCTATTACCGGTAATTTCAACAATAACAGCGCAACTGGCTTTTATACATATGGTGGTGCAATTTATAATACCAATTACGCCGGTATCGGTTCTATCACCGGAGACTTCATCAATAACAGCATAACTGGTTCATCTTATGCCTCTGGTGGCGCAATTAATAACTCTGGTAGCAATGCTACTATCAATTCTATTACAGGTAATTTCATCTCTAACAGGGCAACGAGTAATAACTATGCCTCTGGTGGCGCAATTTATAACTCTGCCAGCAATGCCGCTATCAACTCTATTACCGGTGATTTTATCGACAATCAAGCAACAACCTCTATAAATGCTGGATATGGTGAAGGCTTTGCTCCGGCTTCTGGCGGTGCCATTTATAACTCAGGCAGCAATGGCACTATCGGCACTATTACCGGCGATTTTATCAATAACATAGCTAAATCAGTCAATTCCGCAGCCTATGGAGGAGCAATAAATAACCGCGGAATTATTACTACCATAGAGGGAGATTTTATCAATAACAATGCTATTACCAGCGGTGCAGAAGCAAATATTGCTCAAGGTGGTGCTGTTTATAACCTCGCCGGAACCATCGGCTCTATCACCGGTAATTTCAACAATAACAGCGCAACGGGTACTTACGCCTATGGAGGAGCTATTCATAACACCTTCACCATCGGTATTATTTCAGGAGATTTTATCGCTAATAGCGTCAAAGCAACAAAATATTCTGCCTATGGTGGTGCCATTTCCAACAGCGGCGAACTAACTATCACCGGTGACTTCATCAATAACAGTGCCAGCGCTATTGGTTGGGATGCCTCTGCTCGCGGTGGAGCTATTCACAATGCAGGAAATTATTATGCCAACAAAAAGGTTATCATCACTGGCAATTTCGTCTCTAACAGCGCCATATCAACAAATTCTTCTGCTTTTGGTGGTGCAATTAATAATGAAGGGGGATATTCAGTCATTAATAATGTTACAGGAAACTTTGAAAATAACAAAGCAAAAGGTGACTATGCCTTCGGAGGTGCTGTTTCTAATAATGGAGGAGCAATAACCATCACCGGCGATTTCAT
This sequence comes from Alphaproteobacteria bacterium, assembly GCA_045603405.1. Lineage (GTDB taxonomy): Bacteria > Pseudomonadota > Alphaproteobacteria > RF32 > CAG-239 > CAG-267. Next base: position 41,865 of record JAZUMA010000016.1, read on the forward strand.
CAATAACAGTGCTGAAAGTTTTTACTATGCCTATGGTGGAGCCATCTTTAATGGCGAAGTAGATTTTGATACTTTTGAGCCGATAGTATCATCTGAGGCAATCATCACTCTTACCGGTAACACCTTTGCAGGAAACTACATTGATTCTCCGCAAATCCCTAACTCCATATATAATGCCGGTATCATCAATATTGCTGAAGGAGCTACTGTTACTATTAATGACGGCTGGCAATCAATTAATGGTGCACAGCTCATCATGGGTGAAAATTCAACACTTAACATGAACATCGCCAACGGCATTCTGCAAAATGACAGCTTAGGTATGCTTACTAAGAATGGTACAATTAATACCACAGTTGACGTCAATTTCAGCACCAACAAGGCTGATACTATCGCTACTACTAGTGTCACTTTGACAGATGGTATTAAATTCGTAACATTAAATGATATCAATATTTTAGATGATATTTCAAACGTCACCAAAGACACGAAAGTACGAATTCTCAAAACCCAAGCAAATGGTCTTGAACTTGCTTTATCTGATACCCTGCAAGCACGTCTTGCTGCGATGGATGAAATATTTATAGGTGCGGTTGATGGTACCGGCTTCACTATCGTCGATGATGTTGCAACCCAAACCGACTGGAGTCACAAATATCAGAAACATATTACGGCAGATGAACTTTCTTTTGGTAAACTTGGTTTAGCAACAACATATACCAAAAACGATTCTCTTGGCATCATTGAAACTCGCCGTGCTGGTGGTGAGACAGCCGACGTTAATCTACCAGATGACACTTTAAAACTCGTCAATACAGCAGATATTGGTAACCGCAGCTTTGATGCTACAATCGATAGCGAGGCATATACAGTCATTGAAGATCTAGGAGAAACCGCCGCAGGTATCTTTGCCATCAACGGCATAAGCGGTGGTGAATTAGAAACCATCAATCTTAACGGCAAAAGAGGTTTTGATCTAGCCAATGCTACAACTTTAGAGTTAAATAATGTTAAATTAACCGGTAACGATACATTGGCTACTGTAGAAAATGCCAATGCAGTAATTAATCTTAATAATGCTGAAGTTGATGGAGATATTGTCTCTACAACCGGCTACACAATGGGGTTAAGCGGCGACAATATTCTTACCGGCAATGTTGGTGAAGCCTCAATGACCATTTCTTCCGGTTCGTTAAAAATTAATGATGAAACCTTAAAAGATGCAAGCCTAAATACTACTGGCGGCACGATTATTCTTACAGATGATGGTGTTAAAAATTATAAAATTGGCAGTTTGACTTCTAGTGAGAATGCAGTCTACAATATCGATTTTGATATAACAGATATTGATAATCCGATAGCAGATACAATTACAGCCAATGGTTTCGGTACAATTAAGCTAGGTCTGTTCAATTTAAGTGGTAACATATCTGATTTGCCGATAGATATGATAGATAAACCATTTATCGTCCAAATATTAAAAGACAGTGATGCTGATTTAGAGCTAGTTATAAGTGAAGATGCACAATCAGAATTAGGAAATAACAAGTACGAATTAGCGCAAACAACTCATAACAGAGATGATGTTGTTGTAGCTGAAAACACATGGGATAAGGTTTATAACCACAAAACCCAAGATGAAATCTTTTTAGGCACAATAGGTCTAGCAACTACTGTGAATGAAAACGATAGTATCGGCATTACTCTTAACGGAGAATCATACTTAAAAGATATTGTTGTCGGAGAAAAGATAGGAGATACCTTAAAGTTAGTAAATCAATTAGACACGGCAGAAGAGAAGACCTTTGATGCGACAGCTGATGGCGAGACCTACACCGTTAGTGAAGATGTAGGTGAGAGCAAAGGCGCATTATCCATTGATGGTAAAGGCGGTACAATAGATTTTGCCGGCTATGAGGCTTTTGAGAAGATAGGAACAGATACTTTAGTAAGCTTAAAAGATGTCACCTTAACCGGAGCAAAGGGGGATATAGCCAATGTTGAAGGTGGTACATTAACAGCAAAAGATACTGTAATAGATGGTACAATGGGCAATAGCGGCATAGTTGAGTTAACAAATTCAACCGTTGGTAATATTATCAATAACGGTCTAATGGAGATAAATTCGGAAGTCACTTTAGGAGAAGTAAGTGGCACAGGTATAACCAACATCAATGCAGATATAACATTAACAGAAGCAATTCGCGGTAACACTGTAAATGTCAAAGAGGCAAGCCTAAGCGGTGCAAATAAACTAGGCTCTGATGTAACCTTAAATGCACTTGGTGCAACGATAAATATTGAGAATAATGAGGTAAAAGTAAAGAATGCAAACTTTGATGCAACATCAACATTAGCTTTAAAGATAAACAGTCTTGAAGATCACGGTCTGCTAACAGCTGAGAACATAGATATAGCAGAAGGCGCAAAGTTGCAAGCGACTTTAGCACAAGGCTTGGCAACAGTTGGTAAAACCAGTACCGTAAGATTATTAAGTGCAAAAAATATAGACTTTAACAATTTTGCCGATAGCTATGATAATAATATGTATCACTTTGAAAAAGCAGATAAAAATGGTCTATATAATATAAGTTTGGTAAAAACGGCAGAAGATGTCGCCAAAGAAACAGAAGGTGAAAATTGGGTAAGTGATGCAGCCAGTGCATGGGTTGATGGTAAAGCCTTTGCAGATGACACAATCACAGCAGCTGTTGCAGATAAGTTAGCAGATTTAGCACAAAATAATGCTGAAAGATTAGTAGAAGAGGTAAAGAAAATAGCTCCGACAGAAACAACAGCAGTATTGGCAGAAACAACAGAAAACACCAATCGTTTATTCAAAATTGTAGATGCCTATCTCCGTGGCGAACAAAGTCAGATGGGCTTTGCCTCAGGCGATAATTTAGAAGATGTCACCATTTGGGGTAGAGTATACATTGGAGAATCCAAAATCAGCAAACGCGGAATAACAGCAGGATCTGATGCCAACAGCAGAGGTGCAATTTTATCGATTGAGAAAAAATTAGATAAGTCATTTAAATTAGGCGTTGGAGCTCAGTTTGACACTACGGATATAAAGGCATATAGCCGTAAAACAGAAACAAATACCACCGTGGGTTTTGTTTACAGTGAATATAAGCCGGATAAATGGTTTATAAACAGTGTCGCATCATATGGATATTCAAAATTTGATGAAAGTAAGTACGCATTAGGCACACATTATGATTCAGAATACAATGTGCACATGTCTTCTTTAGCTGCGATGTTTGGTTATGAGTTTGATGTCTTCACCCCTGAAGCAGGTTTAAGATATTATCATATCAAACAAGAAGGATACACAGATGCACTTGGTCAAAGCATTAAAGATGATAAGATAGATATCTTGCGCGCAGTAGCCGGTATTCGCATGAAGAAGGATTTTGGTCGTTTCCGTCCGGAAGCTTATGTCGGTCTTACATATGATATTCATTCTGATAAAGGCAATACAACCGTAAACTTAGCTAATGGCTCAAGCTATACCGTTCCTGGCAAGCGCTTAAATAAGCTTGGTTATGAAACAAGCATCGGCGTAGAGGCTAAAATTACCGATAACATCAGTGCTTCAGTTTCTTACATCGGTGCTTATCGTGACAGCTACCAAGAACATACCGGCATGTTTAACATAAAATACAATTTTTAACCTAACGCATTATTTAAAAACAACAAGAGCTTCCCTTCTGGGAAGCGCTTGTTGTTTAGATTTAATGTCTACTTTTTCGGCTTCACAGCCGTCCAAAGTAGACGACAGCTACAGTCGTAGAGTGCGTAGATGCTGCGCTTTCCTTTATCATCACGTACATCTTCCCTTCGGATGAAGCAGTGATAACGACTAACTGAATTGTCGGCAGCTTCTGGAAGCAAATGATCGCTCAAATCCAGATCAGCTTTCTCGCCGCGTCCAAATACAAAGAGTTCACCTCTTTCTGTAACTGGAATGAAGTCAGTATCAGACAGATCAACTTCTGCCTTGACATCATCGCCCATGCCGCAGATTAAAAGTTGCGGCTTTGAGAGGTCAATAATACAGACCAATCTTGGACGGAATTTTCGATCCATCGCATTATTGCGAAATAGATCTTTCAAAGCTTCGTACTTCATAAATCAAAAATTTTAAAGGTTAATAAATAATATCTAAATAACTCAATGTGAGCTCCTTATATCCTCTCTATATTTTTTTGTCAACAACTTTTTGGTCAAAAAATAAAAAAAGACTCAAATTTCTCTGAATCTGCAAAATAAATAGGTTACCACTACAAATTACCGCGAGACATTTTTATACTTGAATATTTTTCAAAGTATTTTATAAATAACCTATACATTAATACTATTAAATCAATTATTTACTAAAATAAATCATTATGAATAAAGTTGTTTAATAAAAAACAAAAGGCAATACTCAAAGAAAGAGTGTTGCCTTTTGTAAGTTAATCATAGATAAAATTATCCGGCATATTTCTTTGCCATAACTGATAAGGGAATAGCCTTAATTTTATCGGCATGACCGGCTGCACCAAACGCAGTATAGCGTGCAATACAAACCTTTTTCATTTCTTCAATCGCCGGCTTTAAGTATTTACGCGGATCAAATTCTTTCGGATTCTCGGTAAATAATCTGCGAATAGCACCTGTAATAGCCATACGGCAGTCCGTATCCACATTAACTTTGCGCACACCGGCCTTGATACCGCGAACAATATCTTCTACTGGTACACCGAATGTTTGCGGAATAGCCCCGCCATAAGCATTAATTAAATCCTGCAATTCTTGCGGAACAGAAGAAGAACCATGCATAACCATATGCGTATTCGGTAATTTTGCATGAATTTTTTCAATTACATCAATAGCTAAAATATCTCCGGTCGGCTTGCGTGTAAATTTATAAGCACCATGAGAAGTACCAACAGCCACAGCCAATGCATCAATATTCGTTTCTGCTACAAATCTTGCTGCCTCATCAGGGTCTGTTACTAAACGCTTTCTATCAATTACGCCCTCAGCGCCGTGTCCGTCTTCTTTATCACCCTTACCTGTTTCCAAAGAACCGATAACACCGAGTTCTGCTTCAACCGAAGCTCCGACAGCGTGTGCACGAGCCACAACTTCTTTTGTAACACGAACATTATACTCAAAAGAAGAAGGAGTCTTACCGTCAGTCTCCAAAGAACCATCCATCATTACGGAGGAATAACCATTAACAAGCGCAGATTGGCAAATATCAACTGTTGCACCGTGGTCTTGGTGTAAGCAAATCGGCAATTCTGGATACATTTCAATCGCAGCAGCAATCATGTGGCGAATCATTGGGTCTCCGGCAAATTTACGCGCACCGGTAGATGTTTGAATAATAACCGGCGCATTAACTTCTTTTGCTGCCTCGCAAACAGCAATCACTTGTTCCATATCATTAATATTAAAAGCCGGAACACCATAATTGTTCTCAGCAGCATGGTCTAAAATCTGACGCATAGAAACTAAAGGCATATCAATCTCCTTATAAACTTTATTATTAATCTGCCACCGAATATACAAAATAAAGTCATATTTGCAAGCAATTTTTTTTCATTTTTGCAAAAATAAAAGAACCGCTTGTGCAGTTCTTTTATAAATATAGTTAAAAATTATAAACATCTTTATTACTGGACGGTGTCATAGGATTATAATAAAATGGAATACCATATCGGCTTAATTCTGAAACAAGACAAGTACAATTATCAGGAATTGATACTCTGTCAAAATTGGCTACCAAGAAATCCACCCTTGCCGATCCGTTTTCGTATCCGAAATCATCACTAATCTGACTATATTGAATATAGCGGTTTTCAGATATCTTTGCATAAGGAGGTACATTTTTGACAATACGTTCTCCTATTTCTACGAAAGCGAATGATCCAATAGTCATCCATTCATGAACAAGAACTCCACTGCTGAGTACACACCCCTTGTAGATATGCACAAAGCCATTTAATATACACCCTGAACCGATGATTGTATCGTAGTCTTTACTTCTGGAACTATTCACCTTTCCTAATCCGATATGGCAATTATGGTGAATTATCACGTTTGAAGAGATAAAGCACCTGTCGCCAATTATGGTAGCATCATCCTGGTACTGATCTTTTTCTGTGCTATAGACCAAAAGGTCCTCTCTCTCATTTGTACAAAAGTTGTTACCACAGCTTACCTTACAATAACTACCAAAATAGTTGTTATCACCAATGACAACATTGCCCGAATATGTATGATACCCGATACACTCAGATAAATTCCCGATGACACAACCATCAAGAATTCTATTGCCTCTTCCGATAATCGTTGCACCATGACCATAAATACAAACGTTAGAGCATAAAAAAGTTCCGTCACCAATAGTAACATTTCCCAAGATAATGCAAAAATCACCGATATGACAATTTTTACCAATGCTAACATTTTTTCCGATAACAACACAGCAACCCCATGTTGTCCCTTCGCCGATTGTAGCAGAAGGATCGATAAATAAACCTCTTTTCATACCTAAAAATACTCGCGCCTTTTCGCGAAACATTAAAATTTACATAATAACTGTTATCGCAACCAATCTAGATTTTTCTTAAATTTTTGTCAATACTTTTATCTGCAAAACCATCTTTAAAAACAAAAGATTCGGCAGACATTCCTTTTTCTAAATTTAGACAAAGTTCAAGAATTCCTTTAGCTTCATATACACTAACTTGCGGGTTTGAATGATTTTTAATACAGTCTATAAAATCTGCCAGTTCATTTTTTAAAGAATTACCGCCGGTAGTAAGTATTTGTCCGTTTTTAAGTAATCTGCAATCCATAAAATCAATATGAAAAACATTCCCACTTGCATCACGAATATCCATAAATCTTTCCACTTTCCGATCTTCTCTCAATGCTTCCAATCTTACAGATGCGCCATTTTTATATTTCATCTCCACAACAGCATGATTTTCCCAACTTAAATCTGAACGTTTACAAATTTTGGACTCTGCAAGCTCATTGCCTAACAAAGAGTAAACAATAGCCAAATCGTGAATCATCAACTCTTGCACGGCACTGACACCGGTTTTGTTTGTGCAATTACGGCTTGTTCTAATTCCATTGATATCAACAACAGGCGCCTGCAGTTCTTTTTTTAACTTAATAACCGCAGGGTTATAATTTTCCGTATGTCCGGCAACAATTAGGCTTTTTCCTTTTTTTGCCGCCATAATTAATCTGTTACACTCATCTGTTGTTGTTGCCAATGGTTTCTCTATAAGGCATGGGATACCTTGCAAAAGTAACTTCTCCCCAATCGTTGCATGGTAAGGTGCTGGGGTGGAAATAATCACTGCATCAACATTATCTTTATTTATCTCATCGATATTGGTGAAATACGGTACATCCAGCTCAGCCGCGCATTTTGCCGATGATTCCGGCGACGAGTTTATAATTCCCACCACCTCTGCCTCTTCAGCAAAGTTTTCGCGCAAAACTTTAAGATGTTTCCGCCCCATATTTTTACAACCGATAATGGCAATCCTGATTTTATTCATAAAAGCCCTCATTTTTTTCCTATTCTCTATACAGTATATTAGGATTTCGTATTAAGTCAAACAGATAAATTCTCATAGTAATCACAGAGTCGCATTAAAAGGGACAACTCTGTAAATTGTTTCTAAGCTATTATTAACAGGGTAAATATGCTAAACCAAAAAAAAAGATAAGTCATTGATTTTATGCTATTATCACCGCGAATGGTCCGCATAACCGCCAGTGATTCGCATTTTTAAGAAACTGTTACACGGATTAATATAACTTTACTTAGGCATTGCGTCTCATCAAAATTATATAAAGTATCATTAAAAAGACTGCGCTAATAGTAATATTAAAAATGAAAGGCCATGCTTCTAAACATCCTTCACATTTACCTACAGGTATAGCTAATAGCAATAAAGTTTGATATAAAGAAAAGCCTATCAACGCAATTACCCATTCTTTAACAATAGAATTTTGTATATTTATACGTTTTGCTAACAGAGCAAATATTGCTGAAGCAAGAAAAGCACTCCCCAATAAAATTGGAAATCCCAGAAAAATAAGAAATATAAGCCCCCAACCCAAATGATAGCTGGCAAAAAGCATAAAAATAAAAGACAAATGAGCATTTACAATAAAGCAAACACGAGCGCATCTTTCCCTTTTTAACGAGATATCATCTTTAGGTCTTAAAATCATTACTGGCGGCTTCCCTAACCACTGACGCAACTGTATTTTGGGCATCATATTCTCTTGCTTTTGTTCAACAAAAAGAGGTTTATCCTTATTTAAGAAAATAAAAATTTCCATATAGAAAAGGGCACAAACAATACTTAAAAAGGAAGCAGGTAACAACGGAGCTAATAAATCAAATGCTAAAAAATTGAAATTTTCCTCACCTTGGGCAAGATGAACGCTCCACATTATCCAAAAAAATATAAAAAAAACTTTATATCCTACACCAAAAGCTCTGAAACGAATACTTTTAATATTTTCCTTCAACATCATGTTTCCCAATATTGGAGACAAAAGAAATAAAACAAAGACTAATGTTTCAATATATAGTCCGCTTATCTTATAATAAGCACAAAAGCATCGCATAAAAAAATACCATCCAAAAGTGATTCCGGCACTTATTCGTGATAGTTTAATTATCTCTTGATATCTTATATTACTCTCATTATTGTCCATTATCCATAATTCTCCAATAACTGATGATACAAAACCAAAGGTAATACCAAAGGGTAACACTCAAAAATAAAACATCAATATAAAAGAAGTGAAATATAATTAAAAGACTGATTGCATACGAAATGGGAATATGCAAAGGCTAAAATTAATAACACATTTATTATATGAAATTGTCATTTTTAATAGTCCGTATAGATATCTGTGATTCGTATTTTTAAAACTTGTCTCACGAACTAACCTAAATTTTAAAAACAAAAAAAGCCGTCTTTTCTGACGACTTGTTCACTTTGGCGGAGTGTACAGGACTCGAACCTGTGCATCCCTATTCAGGATGACGGATTAGCAATCCGCTGCATTACCGCTCTGCCAACACTCCACAACAGAGCAATATTTACAGTATGTTTTTCTTGTCGTCAATCTTTTTTTTCAAAATTTATGGTATTGTTATTATTTATTCATTGTATTTTTATTTACTACATTTTAAAATATATCCAATATAATGCTACAAAATATAAATTGGAGAATTAATATGGATCATGAATACGATTATATTGCAACACTATCAGCCAATGAAAAGAGGGTTTTTGTAGAAAGCTTTTGCTGTATGGTATACGCTGATGGCAATGTTGCCAAAGAAGAGATTGAATTTCTAAAAGGCATTGGCAAAATGTATGGTATTGCTGAGCAAGATATTGTTTCCATCTTAAAAAATATGAAAAAAGATGAGATTATGGAACATATTGGCACAATTACCAATCGTCAAAAGGCTTTGCAGTTAGTCAAAGAACTTTGCTATTTAGCTAATTCAGATACCGGTTTAGATGATAGAGAGATAGATTTCATTATTGATGTTGCTGAAAAAGTAAATGTAGATAGTGAAAAGCTAAAACAAATCAATAAATGGGTACTAGATAAGATTGTTCTGCAAAAAACCGGAGAAATAATCTTAGAAACAGAAAAATAGGAAAGAGCTAAGTCTTTGTAGTTCTGCTTAATTTTACTTAAGAAGATATGTTACTTAAGACAGAATTTAAATCAAACATAAAAAAGCCGAGCCCGAAAGCTCGGCTTTAACTTTAGCGTTTTTGTAAATTAATCACGCCCACCTGGAATTATACCAGAAAACCCTCCACGAGAGCTAACTCCATCTGCTATTGAGCGCATAAATTTCTCTCTTGCCACATCTTGAGCTTGTAAACGTTCTTCCCTTGTCGCTGTCTTAGCCATTGTTTTCATTGTTTCAGCTATCTTCATTTTCAACTCAGGACCTCTTTTACATATCTCTGTACAAAGAATCATCTTTTCTTTAAATTTCTGAGCTATCCTAAAGAAAAATGGTTAAAATATAATAAAATACTAGCACAGATTTTACTGTTTGTCTATAATTTTTGAGAACAGAAACTTTTACTGTTTTTATTTCTCAAAATACTTTTATAGTTTGAATGACACAAAAAAAGACTCGCTTTAAGCGAGTCTCGTGAGGTTCTTTAAGTAAAAACTCAAGCAACTTCTTTTTCTTTTTGGAAAAGAAATACATTATCTTTCGTCTGATTTAACTGCATTTCAGTACAAGTCCCACTACCGAGTAATTTATAGTTTTTCAAAACAATACCTCTGACAATAGGGCTTTCTTGACAAGTCCCGCGGGCTATTCTATGTCCGCCGGCTTTTGCAAATGCATTTCTTTTTGTTGTATTACTAATTGTTGCCTCAATCATACTTGGTTCCTTTCTTATTATTGACACAATAAATGACAGCTTTTTTTATTTTTGTCAATAAATATTTTTAAAAATCCAAAAAAATATTTCATTCACATATATAGCAACAAATAATTAAATAAAAGTAAATAAAAACAAAATTTTGTCCAACGTTTTTTATACTTTTCAAAATTTCTGGTTGATTTTGCTTTTTTTCTTGATGAGTACTATTTTTTGTAACTTCAGGTTTAGTTTCATTAGAAGTTTCATCCTTTTCTTTTTTTAACCTACTCATCGCTTGTTTTAGCCTACTCATCGCTTGACGCGTTTTTTCTGGAATTGTGCTAAAAGTAACAGCTACAACTTTTGTTCCATCGCTCATAACGTGGTCAACACCATGTTCTTTATATTTAACATATCCTCTTTCAGCCATTACTTTGAGATAACGCAATGTCGTTTCATCGCGCATTTCTGCGCTCCACTCACCGCCTTCTTTATTGATAACACGCATCATTTCTGCAAATAATTTACGGGAAGATGCGCTTTTATCTTTACGATATTCCGGTAGAACAGCCATATCATAAATTGACTTTTCTTCTTTATCGTATAAGCAGTAGCCGACGACACCCTTTTCTCTGTCTTCAACAACAAATCCAGCCATGTTTTCCGGCACTTGAAGTTGCTTATCTCCATCAGGGAAAACCGCTTCTGAAACTCTATCCATTGCTGACATGTCCAAAAAGCATACATCTCGAATGTATCTTTGGCTTTCTTGTGTCTTATCCAATGGCTTAGCATTTGGATTTTCTGCTAACAAAACTTGTGAATACGAATCAGAATAATCATCTGTTCCATCGTTACCATAAAGTTTTGGCAATTTTATAGATTCTGTAGCTTTATATTCCGTTATGTCAGCATCTTGATAGCCTAAACCTATTGTAACTTTACGGCAATTTTGTTCTTTTGCTAAATAATCTCCAACTTGACCATAAATCTTATTGACCATCGGATGTTCGGAAAATTCTCCTATTGCTTCAATATTATCAAAACAAACCTCTCGGTATTTTCCTTCTGTATTTTCCCAAGCCCAACTGCCGGCAACAATTTTACCTTTTTCATCTTCAATAACAAATAATTGAGAGAAAGGATGTTTAACTGTAGAAACGGCACAAGCATCTCCAACTCCACCAAAATGCTGACAACAATCTGTATAGTCACCGAAAAATCCAGTGCGGACATCATCTCGCGGCAAAAATCTGCCTGTATACTTACCTTCCTTAAATTCCTTTTTACTATCGAACGGCTCAGGCACTTTCAAGCCAGCTAAATAAATATCTTCACAATTATGATAATCTTCTTCAGGCACACCATGTTTTGCTGCTTCTACCGCAAAAGCATCATTGCGTTGATCTTCATATCGGACACTCATACAAATTGATAAAATATCATTATATTTAAGTTTAGTAATATCAGAATTTTCATCTGCCTGAGCTAGTTTTTTTTCAACGGCTTGCCAATTTCTTGAGATCATAGCTAATTCATTAAATGGTCGATGCACATTTTTGTGTTCTGCATTTTGATAAACTATATTTCTCTGAATAAATTTTGAAAAACGAGCATTTGCTTCTTTATTCATTGGTTCCGGTAACCAATATACCGCATCGTGGATAGATATTTTATCCTCTGGATTTTTTTGATTATGATTTTGAATTGTTTTAATATATGCTGGGAAATATTCCTTAAAAATAGCAGCCCCCTTAAAACTTGCCGGTATTAACCAATCTTGATTTGATGCCATATAATCTGTTACAGCATCCGGAGCATCTGGTTTACGGAAGTTTAAAGCGTCTTCTTTACTGATTCCGGCCTCTTGTGCCGATGCGGAAAATAAAATATTCATGACACGTTGTTGTGCTGAAAAGATATTTGTTTCAATTAAAGTTTCTTTTTTATAATTGTTTAATGCATATTCACATTCTAGCAAATGTGAAAATCTACTTTTGTGCGCTAAACGTAATGTTTTTTCTTCTTCAGGATGCAGAGACAATACTTTATCAATTGAAGTTTGTTTTAATATTTGTGATAAGTAATAATTTGATTGCCATTGTACTTCTTTTGCATATTCAGTCGTCATTTTGCATTTATTGTTTTCAAATGTTTTGATACAGTCTAAAATAATTGAAATGCTTAGATCAATCCCTTCAGGGCTATATTTTGAAATATTTTTTTGAGCAATTTTACAAAGTTCACATAAGCACCCCCAATCGCATGCTGATGATTTAGCGTATCTTTGTATAATTGGTGCTACTTTAGGGGTTAATTCAGGATGATTCTCTATGATATCAGAAAAGGCACTTGCAGAAAAGCGAATGATATCTGAAGTTAATTCTTTCGGTTGAATTCTTTCAAGACTATTCAAAATTTTTCCAGAAAACTTTGAATAATCACTCAAAGAGCTCAGTAAATCGCATTTATCTTCAATATCTTTGTTATTATGTGATGGTAATAAATCTACAGTATCAATAATTTTATCAATAACCTTAGAATTAAGACCTTCTTTGATAAATCCACTACTTAAAATATATTTCAGATCCCTTTTAAGATAATTATCCGTATTAATTATTTCTGGATGCAAATTTAAAATTTGAAAGGCTTGTTTACAAGCTTCTTCATTAGGGTTACGTGCAGAATATATGCCATTTAGATACCCTGTTTTAGCTAATATACTGCGAGCTAAAGAATAGCAAATATTATCATTACCATCTGATTCGAGAAGTTTTTTAAGTGATGATAAATTTCTACCAATTTCACTATTGTCTTGATCCGTTATATACCTAATATTATATATTGTTCTGCCAGAGCGTCTTTATTAGGTTGTAAAAGAGAGTATTCATTTTTTATTAAATCATGCGTAAAAATATCTACTGGGCGTTGAGCTATAAATTTAACAAGATACTTATCAAATTGATTGCTATATTTTTTTCTTATATTTTGTATAACTTCACATGTTTTTTCCCTTCTATAATGAGAAAAACCTACATAATTTTCAATCATATCATTCAATAAATGTTCAATATTAGAAACCTCATCTGCATTAGATGAATTCGCCAAAATGGTCTCTAATTGATTTAAGATGTTATCGCATTTCTCGCTTGTTTCTCTAGCTATACGAGCTCGACGACGAGGTTTATATTCTTCATCGTTATTAAAAAATGTGTCTAACCAATCTTGATATTTATACAATCCTTCGGGCATATCTCTTCTCCTTCTCATATATCCTAAAGAAAAATGGTTAAAATATAATAAAATACTAGCACAGATTTTACTATTTGTCCATAATTTAGAAACTTTTACTGTTTTTATTTCTCAAAATACTTTTATAGTTTGAATGACACAAAAAAAGACTCGCTTCAAGCGAGTCTCATGAGGTTCTTTAAGTAAAAACTTAAGCAACTTCTTTTTCTTTTTGGAAAAGAAATACATTATCTTTCGTCTGATTTAACTGCATTTCAGTACAAGTCCCACTACCGAGTAATTTATAGTTTTTCAAAACAATACCTCTGACAATAGGGCTTTCTTGGCAAGTCCCGCGGGCTATTCTATGTCCGCCGGTTTTTGCAAATGCATTTCTTTTTGTTGTATTACTAATTGTTGCCTTAATCATACTTGGTTCCTTTCTTATTATTGACACAATAAATGACAGCTTTTTATTTTTGTCAATAAATATTTTTAAAAATCCAAAAAAATATTTCATTCACATATATAGCAACAAATAATTAAATAAAAACAAAATTTTGTCCAATGCTTTTTATACTTTACAAAATAAGTAAATTTTTTTATACTAACTAAAAGGAGTTTCAGGAATGACCGAAACAACATATAGTGAGTTATATAAAATAATTAACCGCGCTATAAAAAATTATGGCATAACTGAAAATGTGTCTTTAGTTAGTGAAATTCATATATATGAGCAAAAATATCTGTATCGCTTGCAAACAAATCCTCAGTTAAATATTTTTGAAAACAATATTCCCTACAAAGAGCAGGTAGAAAAAACCAAACTTTTTTGTGAAGATTTGGACTATTTTAAACAAAAAACAGGTTTAGACAGTGATGATTGCGATGTTTCCAAATTCGTGTGTCGTCGTCTTTTAGAGCAACTAGATACATATGCTTCACACATAGAAGATGAAAATATAGAAGTTGTTCAAAAGTTGAAAAGAACACTGAAATCGTATTTACCTGAATATAAAAAAGAAAATACTTTTGCAGAATATAGAGAAGAAATATCACAAATAAAAGCAAGAATGAGATATAATAAAAAATATAAAAATAAAAACGAAAATGATATCATCTTAAAACAAAGAGTGTTGAGTTTCTTTAAAAAGCTTCTCGAAGATGGTTATATAAAAAATATGGATGCCTGTCCGGAAAAAATAGATTTATATGAAGGCGCTATAGGAATTGTAAATACTTTACCCCAAAATAAATATAGCCGAACAAAAAAATTTGAGTTAAAAAGTAATCTCTACAAAGAAATAGCGGAAACAGCGAAAAAACTCGGCCCGAGATATATATTAATACTCGAAGAAGCAAATAAGAATGCTACTCGTTTTGCAAAAGCAAAAGAAAATGCTACAAAACGCAGACGTATGTCTCCTGAAGAGTCCTGGTGGAAAGAATACCAAATTGCGCATTACATATAAAGGTTTTACGCTGATTTAACTTCTTCCGTCTCTAAAAACGAAACATTATCAGAAGGCACATCTACATGCCATATTTTCTCAGCATATTCTTTAACAGCTCTATCGCTGGAGAAATACCCCATTTTTGCCACATTATGAATAGCCATTTTTATCCAGTTTTGCTTGTTTAAATAAGCTTTCTCTGCTTTTTTCATTGTTGCATCAAAAGATTCTAAATCTGCTAAAACAAAGAAATAATCTCTATTTAACAATTCATCAAATATCGGCTTAAACAGAGTTGGATTCTCTCCTTCACAAAACATATTGGAGTTAACGGCATTTAAAATCCTTTTAACATAGTCGGATTCCTCATATATTTTTCTAGGGTTGTAAAAAGGTCGCATTGTTTTTATTTCTTCATCCTTTAAGCCAAAGAGGAAGAAGTTCTTTTCTCCGACAGTCTCTCTGATTTCAATATTTGCGCCATCATAAGTACCAACAGTTAAAGCCCCATTAAGAGCAAATTTCATATTACCCGTACCGGATGCTTCAAATCCTGCCGTAGATATTTGCAAGCTTACATCTGCCGCCGGAATAAGAATTTCTGCCGCAGAAACTTTATAATCAGGCATAAAGACGACTTTGAGCGCATCGCCGACAAGAGGGTCATTATTAACCACTTTTGCCACATTATTAATCAATTTTATAATTAATTTAGCAAAAGTATAAGATGGCGCGGCTTTACCGGCAAATATATAAGTCTTTGGGTAAATAGGCCGCACATGATCACGCACAATTGCCAAATACTCACCAATAACTTGCAATATGGCCATCAATTGTCGTTTATATTCATGAATACGTTTAGCTTGAACGATAAACATACTTTTTGTCGTAATAGCAACATTGCTATGCTTATAAATTTCTTGTCTCAAAAGTTCTTTATTTATTTTCTTAACTTTGCCGAATTTATGAATAAATTCTTCATCATCAACAAAGTCAATTAATTTTTCTAATAGTTCCAAGTGAGCAATCCAATCTTTACCGATTTTATCAGAAATAATAGAAGCTAAATTTGTATTAGCATGCAACAGCCAGCGGCGAGGGGTAACCCCGTTTGTAATATTTGTAAATTTCTCCGGCCATAATTCATAAAATTCCGGCACAAGAGAAGTTTTAATCAATTCTGAGTGAATACGAGCCACGCCATTAACAGAAAAAGAGCCGACAATGGAAAGATTCGCCATTCGTATAATTTGATTATCTCCTTCACCGGAAACAATAGAAACTTTAGCAAGTTTTTCATCATCATTTCCAAATTTTTCCCTGGCGAATTCCATGAAACGACGATTTATCTCATAGATAATTTGTAAATGCCTTGGCAACATAACGGCAAAATACTTAGATGGCCACGTCTCCAAAGCTTCAGGTAACAAAGTATGGTTTGTATAAGCAAAAAGCTTTGTTACAATATTCCATGCATCTTCCCATTCTTGCCCATACACGTCAACAAGAAGTCTCATTGTTTCTGCAATAGCCAAGCTTGGGTGAGTGTCATTAAGTTGAATACAAACACTATTCGGCAATTTCTTCAAATCACTGTATTTTTCTAAAAATCTCCGAAAGATATCCTGAATAGCGCAAGAAACAAAGAAATATTGTTGCGATAAGCGAAGTGCTTTACCTGCTTCAATAGCATCGGAAGGGTACAAAACTTTAGAAATGGATTCGGTTTTAATTTTATCTTCCACCGCCTCAATATAACCACCGTTATTAAAAATATCTATATCAAATTCATCATTCGTTTTGGCAGAAAACAGCCTCAAATAATTAACAGACTTCCCATTGTATCCGACAATTGGAAAATCATAAGGAACACCATAAAGCGTGTGTGTGTTTGTCCAAACATAAGTATCTTTTCCCTTGGCATCCTTATACGTTTCCACATGACCATAGAGAGGAATAGTTACTGTTCTGTCTTGTCTTGCCAATTCCCATGGTGAAAAGTCAGAAACCCATGCGTCGGCCTGTTCAACTTGCCATCCGTTTTCAAACTTTTGTTTAAATAAACCGAACTGATAATTAATTCCATAACCAAATCCAGGGATTCCCAGCGAAGCCATAGAGTCCAAATAACAAGCGGCTAATCTACCTAAGCCACCGTTACCGAGAGCCGGATCATATTCTGTATCAAAAATTTCTTCCAAAGAAAAATCAGGAAAATCCTTAATTTTAATGTCCTTAATAATATCATAAAGTCCAAGATTATGTAAATTATTTTCCAAAGAGCGACCTATAAGATATTCAATAGAAAGATAGTAAACTCTTTTAGAGGATTTTTTATTATACCTTGCCATAGAATTATACAGCTCGTCCATGGCAAATTCGCGCACTGCCAAAGATATAGCATACAGAGCCTCTTCTTTAGTTATTTCACAAGCTCTTTTTCCGATAAAATACTTAATATAATGTTCAATAGAAAGCTGTAGTCTTGCTTTTTTCATCTCGTCGCTTATTTCTAATTTACTTTTTCTCAAAATTGAATCTCCCTAAATAAACATACTTTTCTATCAACAAACCTATTGCAAAATAGTTTGAATTTTCGTTAATAATATAAGATATTTTTCTAAAAATAAAAATAATCTTTGAATTTTTTTATAAATCATATAATAAATCAAGCATAGATAAAAAGAAAAAATGCATATCGAAAAGGGAATGTGAGATGAATAAATTAGGTATTGCAATACTGTCTTTTCTAGCTGTCGCATCTATTTCAGCGCATGCAGATACATTAGAAACAGCTTTAGCTAAAGCGTATGAATATAATCCTGCTCTAAAAGCCGCCCGTGCCGGAACACAGGCTGTTGATGAAAATGTTGCTTTAGCAAAATCTGGCTATCGTCCTACATTATCCGTAAACGGCAGTTATGCAGATAAAAAGATTAATACAAATGCCCCAACAAAACCGATCGATGGCTATAATAAAGCAATATCAGCTACAGTTTCTCAACCGATATTTCGCGGTTTTAAAACCATGAACTCAATACAGTCGGCCAAAAACTATGCTAAAGCATCACAAGCGGCTTTAATGGCCACAGAACAGGATGTTTTACTTCAAGCAGCTATTGCTTACTTGGATGTCTTGCAAGATGAAGCAATTGTTCGTTTGCAAAAAAATAATGAAAAACTGTTAAAAAAAGAATTAGATGAAACAAATGAACGTTTTAATGTTGGTGAAGTAACCTCTACAGATGTTTCTCAGGCAAAAGCAAGCTATGCCTCTGCTCAATCTCAACGCATTTCTGCAGAAGGTAATCTGGAAGCATCAAGAGCAATTTATAAGCAAATAATTGGAGATAATCCCAAAAACATAAGTATTCCTCAAAATATAGAGAAGATGTTTCCGCAAAGTTTAGAAAAAGCCTTAGACTATGCCAAAACACATAGTTATGCTCTAAAAGCCGCACGCCACAATTTAAAGGCCAAAAAATATGATGTAACGACCAATAAGGGAGATTTATTACCATCAGTGAATGCATATGCCACGGCTGGCCGAATCAAACAGCACCAATATATGTACGATAAAAGTCCGACAAATGATGAAGTTGAGTTAGGCATCAATTTTTCTATGCCTATATATAATGCCGGCGCGAGCCGTGCGAAAATTCGCCAAAGCAAATATTATCGCTGGCAGGCTCAAGAAGATTTATTAAATACAGAAGATGCTTTACACGCAGGTATCACCAGCGCTTGGGAATATATGACAGCAAACAAAGCCCGCATGGTTTCGGCAAAAGCACAAACAAAAGCTTATCAGGTAGCATTAAATGGAGTAAGAGAAGAGGAATCTTTAGGTAATCGCACCGTTCTAGATGTCTTAAATCAATACCAATATCTATTGAATTCAGAAGTGGAAGAAGTAACGGTAAAGCATGACTATTATGTTGCCGGTCTAACTCTTTTACAAGCAATGGGAAAACTAACCGCTAAAGATTTGAATTTAAAGGTTGATTTATATGATATAAATGCTAATTATAAAGAAACAAGTGGTAAATGGCTTTCAACCGGAATAGATAAACAGTGAGAACAATATGCAAAAAGAAGAAAACATAGACCAAGTAACAGAAGAACTGCGGCAAAGCGTCATAAAAAGCAAAAGTGCAAAACATTGCATCAGAGATTTTAGCGGTGATATCTTTGAGTTGACAGCTGATATGCTGGTTAAAGATAGAATATTTGATATCACGCAAGCCAAAGAGTTAACAGGCATTGCAGAATGTATTTTACAAAAATACGCCAAACTTTTAACTATAAAGTAGTATCAAGCAACAACTTTTGCCACAGTTAAAGCATCAACAGATTTTGCTCCGGCTTTCAAGAGAACTTTAGCGCATTCTTTCAATGTTGAACCGGTTGTAAAGATATCATCTGTTAAGATAATTCTTTTTCCTTTAATTTTCTCGGGAGCTGAAACAGCAAAAGCTCCTTTAACATTTCTTTTTCTTTCATCTCTGTTACATTTTGCTTGCGGCAACGTATGACGCACCTTTTTTAATACATCATATTCGGTCTTTATGCCGGTCAAAACAGAAAGTTCTCTGGCTAGAATTGCTGATTGATTATATTTTCTGTTCAGTAGTCTGGTATAATGCAATGGAACAGGTATAATCATATCTGCACCTGCTGTAAAAATGTCTTTTCCTGCTATATACATCCATTGAGCAAAAATCTTTTTATTTTCAATATGGTCTGCAAATTTAAAATCTAATAAGAGTTTCTTCGAAAATTCATCATATTCAATAGCTGCCCTACACAATCGAAAATTATCCTTATGCGTAAGACAATTAACACATAACAAATTCTCACCTTGCTCAATATGTGAAATAAAAGGCATTCCGCAGTGCTGACAGTATGGTTTGGTAATAAATGTTATTTTTTCAAAGCAATCTACACATACACTATTCTTAGAGTTAATAACTCTACCGCATAATAAACACCTGTTCGGCAAAATAAAATTAATAAATCTGGTCCAAAGTTGCATCATAGTTTTGCGAGTTCTTCAGTAAGAGAGTGTAGATTATCAACTACAATCATTCCGGCGTCTTCCAACAGCTGTCTTTTTTCTTCCACAGTATCAATACCTCGGCAAAGAATATCAGAAGCAATGCCGAAATTTGTATTAACATAGGCCTGATCATCAACAATCAGAGCAATTACTTTTTTCTTCTTTGGTATTGTTTTATAAATGCGTGCCATTTCAATTTCATAATTTCCGCCATATCCGCCTATAACCACAATAGCCTTTGTTTTTTCATCTTTATTAAAAGCTTTTATAACATCAATAAAACCTGTTCCGATAATAAAATCATCTCCCAGCCCGACAACAGTTGATTCGCCGAATCCTGCATGATTTATCTCCAAAACAACCTCATAAGTCAGCGTGGCAGAACGAGAAATTATACCTATATTGCCTGCTTTATGAATATCATCAGGAAAAGTTCCCAAATAAGCAATTTGTGGAGCAATAATTCCCGGAGTATTTGGGCCGATTAATAATGTTTTCGAAGAAGCAAGTTCGTGCCTGATTTCCATCATATCATTAACCGGTATTCCTGAAGTAATAACCACAACAAGTTCCAATTCTGCATGAATAGCCTCTAAAATAGCTGCTTTTGCAAATTTAGCCGGAACAAAGATCACCGACGCGGTTGCACCTGTTTTTTCTTTAGCTTCTTTCACCGTGTTAAACAAAGGAATACCTAAATGCGTCTTATCTTTCTTATTAGGCACAACACCGGCGACAATATTTGTTCCATATTTTATAGCTCTTGGTGTGTGAAAAGAAGCTTGCGTACCGGTTAAACCCTGCACAATAACCTTTGTATTTCTATCAATTAACACTGTCATTACAGGTCCTCCTCAATAGCCTCTTTTAACCGTAATAAACCGGTTTGTGTATCTGGTGCCAGCTTAATAGGTAAACCGGAATTGAGTAAGATTTTAATAGCTTCGTCCTTATTCGTTCCCTCAAATCTTGCGACCAGTGGAATATTTAAACCTAAGTCATTAGCAACACTGATTATTCCGTCAGCAATAAAATTACAACGTGTAAATCCGCCTAAAATATTAATAAATATACCATCAACTTTAGGGTTTGTCATAATTAGTTTTATTCCTGCAGTAATTTTATCTCTATCCACACCACCTTTAATGTTTAAAAAACAAGCCGTAGATAATCCTAAAGTACTTGCTTCATTCATGGTGTTAAAAGCCAAACCGTTACCGTTAGATATTAAACCTATACCGGTATCTAACTCTTTGTATAAAAAACCATATTTCTCTGCAGTTGTCTCCCTTTCGTCAATACTGTCATCATTATTTAGCTCTAAAATATCTTTATGCCTATACAAAGCGTTTTCATCAAATAAAATTTTGGCATCTAATGCACAAATTTTGTTATTCTCTCTAAGTCCGAAAGGATTAATCTCAAGCATTGTCGCATCGTAGTGATAAAAAACTTTAAGCGCATCATTTAAAAATCGTTTTAATTGCGACCTGTTACCGCCAAAACGTAAAAAATCCGCAACAAGAGTCAATTGCTCTGGCGTGAATTCTTTTTGCAAGCCCAAATTTATTTTCAATATGTTATAAGGCTCTTCTTGTGAAATAGAAATAATATCATCATAAAAACGCCGTGTTAAAGGAGCAAGCAACAAAATAACAGAGGCTGAAATACGATCAATAACAAAACCAAGATAATATTTTTTCTTAACTTTAATATATTCTTCAATATAAACTCTGCTTACTAAACGCCCTTTGGCACTCGTTTGGTTCGTAATAAGCATATTATCAAGCATCTTATCCGCATTTTCATAAACATCATCAAGGGTTTTAGATAAACGAATACCCCCTTTACGTCCGGCTCTTTTATCCAAAAATTTACCTACATCTCGTGCTCCGGCTTTAATTTGAGCTTTTACAACCCATGGTCCTTTTTTTGAAATTTTTGCTGCAGCGTCTTTCGCTTCTTGAGGAGTATAAGCAATCAAACCAACAGGCACATCAATTCCAAAATTCTTAAAAATTTTTTTTGCCTGATATTCATAAATATCCATCTTATTGTCCTAGAGCTTGTTTTGCATAATATCTTATCTTATCAACCATAGAAAGCATACCGCTTCTCCGGTTAGGGGTAATATGCTCCCTCAAACCTATTCTATCAAAAATTTCTTCAACATCAATATCTAAAATTTCTTGTGCAGGTTTATCTTTAAAAATTATCAGAACAACAGCAATAATACCGCGTACAATAATAGCATCACTATCGCCTTCAAACCAAACGGAATGATTAATAAAGTGCGGAATAATCCATACTTGAGATTGGCAACCTGGTACTTTCCATTGCTCTGTTTTAAATTTTTCATCAAGATGTGGTAATTGTCCCCCTAATTCGATCAGATACTTATATCTGTCTTCCCAAGCATCTATAAATGAAAAATTATCAATTAGCTCATCAACAGTCATAACGGATATCCTTTATTACATCATTTCCAACATCAAACGTGCTTCTTCGCTCAATCTGTCCAAGCTCCACGCCGGCTCCCATACCACTTCAACTTCAACTTTGCCGATTCCCTCTACCATAGCCGCCGCATCTGCAACTTGTTGCGGCAATATTTCTGCTACCGGACATCCTGGAGCAGTTAAAGACATATCAATATGCAAATTACCATTATCCTCTTGTTTAATTTCATAAATAAGTCCCAAGTCATAAATATTAATTGGAAGTTCCGGATCATAAACTGTTTTCAAGGATTCAATTATATCATTCATTTCAGCCTTTTTACTTATTCCGGATTTTTCTTTTCCGGCATAAGCCTTATAAACAGGCAATTCTGTCACATCATTAATACTCATTGCTGCGAGCAACTGAGCTTCATTATCATCGATCATTTTTTCTTCTGCTGTTTCTGTCATTTTTACTTCTTCTATTTAAAAAAACTGATAGCTTTATAAAGCGCTTTTATAAATATATCAATATCTTCTTTTATGGTATAAATTCCTAAAGAAGCGCGTGTCAAGGAATTGTATCCAAGTTTATTAACAATCGGTTCAGCACAAAAATGTCCGGTACGCACCGCCACACCTTCTTTTCCAAGCACAAAAGCCAAATCCTGCGGATGAATATTTTCTACCGCAAATGAGAATACGCCACCTTTATCTTGAGCTGTTCCTACAATTTTGAGTTGTGGTATTTCTTCTAATCTTTGAGTTGTATAGCCAATTAAATTCTTTTCATAAGCCTCAATATCGCTAAATTTATACTGTTTAAGATATTCTACGGCAGCGCCTAGTCCAATAGCCTGCACAATAGCCGGTGTTCCTGCTTCAAAACGCGCTGGAGGCAATGCAAAAGTCGTTCTTTGATAACTGACATCTTCAATCATATCTCCACCATATTGATATGGGGGCATATTTTCAAGAATTTCTTGTTTACCATATAGGATACCGATTCCCGTAGGACCGTACAATTTATGACCGGAAAAAGCTAAAAAATCACAATCAAAGTCTTGCACATCTATGGCTTTATGTACTGCAAATTGACAAGCATCAATCAAGACTTTTGCCCCGTATTTATGCGCTTCTGTACATATTTTTCTAACCGGAAATATCGTTCCTAGCACATTAGACATTGCGGTAACAGCTACAATCTTTGTTTTCTCGTTTAAAGCATTAACAAAGTTTTCCCAAACAAATTCACCGTTTTCAGCTATATCAAAATATTTAAGTGTTGCACCGGTTTTTAAACACCATTGTTGCCAGGTAACCAAATTTGCATGGTGTTCAGCTGTTGAGATTAATACTTCATCTCCTTTTTTTAAATTTTGCACGCCATATGATGCTGCAACTAAGTTAATACTTTCCGTCGCGCTACGAGTAAAAATGATTTCACTTGTGTTCTTTGCATGAATAAATTGTGCAATAACTTTTCTTGCATATTCATAATTTTCTGTTGCTTTTTCAGACAGCCAATAACTACCACGATGAACATTTGCATATTCATCTGTGTATGCACTGATAATTTTCTCTAAAACCACAGCCGGTTTTTGTGCAGAAGCCGCTGTATCCAAATAAGTATTCTGTTTTCCTTCAATTATTTTATTTAAATTTGGAAAGTCTTTTCTGATTTCATGTGCATCAAACATTTTATCATACCTCAATTTTTAACAATAACATAAAACCTCTCTCTATTTTTTTCAACTACAAAATAAGCCGAAAAATTATTTGATTAGAATAGCCTTTAAAAGATTTACATCATAAAAAAATCCCTTTAAATGACTCTAGGTCATTCAAAGGGATTTTAGGGCAGGGAGTAGTCAGGGTTATTCTGAGGGCTTTTTTCTACCGCATTTATCGCAGTAGTACAATCACCGTCACGTCCTACGGCTCTGAGCCACTTGTAGATTCCGCCGCAAGGGCAGATACCTCCTTCTCCGACAAGAATTATCATAATCTTTGTTGCCACCTACTTTACTCAGTGGTCTTTATTAAAATTAAAAATAAACAAAATAACAATCTCATACAAGAATATATCACACTTTTTCTGACTAGACAATACATTTTTGTAAATTTTCTTTAATTTTTTTTTGACATTAATAGCAACCATAAATATCATTTCCATAGATAGGACTTTGGAGATATTTAATGAATTTAATTCTTGTCACAATAACAGCATATCTTACAATTTTATTTGGTATTGTGCTTTATTTTTGCCGCAATCAAAATATTGAGAGTTATTTTATCAACAAACGCTCAACATCACTATGGTTTATGGTCTTTTCTAACGTCGCAACGCTTATCGGTGCCGGTGCCGTTGTCCCTTCAATAGGTGAATCTTATAAAGGGTTCACCGCTTTAGCTTGGGCTAATGTCACCACTTTTATTCTTGCCGTATTTTTACTTGGGTATATGGCTCCAAAAATCAGAAATTTGAGTGCAAAATACAACATTTCCACAATAGTTGACTATTTCCAAGTCAGATTTGATAAAAAAAATAGAATACTTATGGCTATTTACCAACTGATGTTGCTCATTGTCTGGATTGGTTTGCAAGCTATGGCAGTAACAATACTGCTATCACAAATACTCAATATTTCTTACATGGAGGCATTATTTTTTGTTATGGCTGTTTGTCTTTTATATTCGATGATTGGCGGAATTAAGGCAGACATCATCTTAGATTTTGTTCAATTTTGGGTTATGCTTATCGTTTATTTAACAATGGCTGTCATAGCCTATCTAAATACTGATGTTGTGCAGATGATAAAAGACACGCCTGCCGAAGTATTAAACCCATCCAGTTTTAAAGGAACAGCTTGGTTTGTTATTGCATCGTTAATGCTTGGTTTCTCATATATATCTTCTGCCCCTCATTGGCAAAAGATTATATCAGCAGAATCATCAAGTGTTGCCAAAAAATCGTTTTTCTACTCGGCGCCTATTGTCCTTATTCTAACAGCTATAATCATGTTTTTAGGTATATATGCTTATAACACTCTTTCCGGTTTAGATAATTCAGATAAAGCCGTTTTTATCTTAATGGAAAAGACGTTGCCGCATTGGGCAGTAGGTCTGGGATTTGCAACAATTATTGCTACGGTAACATCATCTTTGGATAGCATGTTTGTTGCCGGTTCTACAATTATTTATAAAGAATTTATTTCAAGCAAAGATAACAGTATTATAAAAGCGCGCCTTATAACACTAGCTTTTGGCTCTTTTGGTGTCCTAATAACACTGGTCTTCCCGCAAATGATTGATTTAGGCGTATTTTACTTAGCTCTTGCTATTTTGCCGGTAACAGCAATCTTACTAGCCATCACTACTAAAAGTTTTGGCTCCAATGCAAGTTTTTATTCTATCTTAATATCTATCATTGCTTTACTGTTTTTATATCCATTTACTGGTGCAAAAACATTTTTAATTACAACCCCTTTAAGCATAGCCGTAACATTTGTCTTCTTCGCCATAACAAAGAAAAATCTATCTTGACGTTTGTTATTAAAAAAACGGTTGCAAGACAATTCCCACAACCGCTATTAAACTACTATGGAAATTCTACATAATCATTGCTGTAAATTCTGCCTCAGAAACAACATGATCATCAACCATTGCAACACCCTTAAAAACAAAGATATTACGACGAGCTCTCACTTTTTCAACGTGCATCCGCAACTGGTCACCTGGTTTTACAGGTTTTCTAAATTTAACTCCATCGATTCCCATAAACAAAACATTACGTTTTGTTTTAGCATAATCTTCATCCTGTGCTACAACAACTGCTCCTGCTGTTTGAGCCATTGCCTCAATTTGTAAAACACCAGGCATGACCGGATTATTTGGAAAGTGTCCTTGAAAAAATTCCTCATTCATTGTTACATTTTTAATACCAACACCTTTTTCTCCTGGAACTTCAACTTCCAATCGATCAACCAATAAAAAAGGATATCGATGTGGTAACATCTTTATTATTTCCTCAATAGGATATATCTTTACATTTTCAGCCATTATCATCTCCTGTATTATTTCTTACTGTTTTTTTGTAAAAAAGCGACCTGACGCATAAAATCTTTAAGCGGAACAGTTGGTGTTCCCATCATAATTGCCCCGGGTTCAATATCTCGTATAACACCGGACTGTGCGCCAATTTGTGCACCGCTACCGATATTAACATGGTCAGCCAATCCCACTTGCCCGCCGCACACAACATAGTCTCCTAAAGTACAGCTACCGGCGATACCTGTCATCGAAACTAAAATACAACAATTTCCGATTTTATCATTGTGAGCAATCTGCACCAAATTATCAACACGAGTACCATTACCGATAATTGTATCATCAAGAGCGCCTCTGTCAACACAGCTATTTGCTCCGATTTCTACATCATTGCCAATAATAACACGTCCGATCTGTGGAATACGTTGATGCCTCCCGTCAATAACTGAAAATCCAAATCCGTCTTGTCCAATACGCGCGCCTGTATAAATATAACAATCGTTTCCCATCAAACAATAAGCTATACTTGCATTATTACCGATACGGCAATTGTTTCCGATTTTGCATCCGCGAGCAATAACAGCATTAGCTTCAATAATGCAATTATCACCGATTTCAACATTGTCTTCAATAACAACACCATGTCCGACATAACAGCCTTTACCGATCTTTGCTGTTGGAGCAATATTCGCGTCGTTTTCAACCTTAGCCACCGGTTTATGTTCTTGGTAAAAAGCTGTTACCAGTTCAATAAAAGCTTTTTTGGGATTGTCAGATATTAATGTAATTACATTTTGAGGTACCAAAGGTGCCAATTCCTCAGTTGTAATACAAGCTTTTGCTTTTATTTTTTGAGCTAACTGCTTATTTTTCTTGTCATAGAAAAAACAAATATCGTTTTTCCCGGCAGAATCAATAGAACATACATTTTCAATCTGTTCTTTCTCATTTCCGCTACCAATAACTTTTGCTTTGGTGATTTCAGCAATTTCCTGAATGGTCTTAGCTTTACCGCATTTATAAAAAATTGTATCAGCCATTAGCTTTCCTCTATAATTATAAACTTGTACCGAAGTTCAAGCGAAATACTTCTGTTTCATCATATTTCTCTTTAACAATTGGGAAACCGAAGTCTATATCAATTTTACCCATAGGGGATGTCCATTCAAAACCGAAACCAACGGCCACACGCGGTTTAGAACTGTAATTAATATCAGCATTATCAACATGATCAGGTTTACCTGTTGTACCAATATCAACAAATGTTCTTCCTCTGATACCTAACTCGTCCAGTCCAAGCGGAAATGCCAACTCGGCACCACCCCAAACCATCCAGTTACCGCCAAGAGCATCGTCTGTATTTTTATCACGAGCACTTATACCGCCGGATTCAAATCCGCGCATTGTATTACCGCCCAAGAAGTATCTTTGAGTTAAACGAGCATCTCTATTTCCGTATCCGGTTACATAACCACCATTAACATAGAATTTAAAAGTGTAGTAATCTGAAAGGGTATAAAACTGATAAGCTTTGGCATCAAATTTCAAATATTTATCATCTCCGCCCAAACCGGAAACATCGTTCCCGAATGACAAATAAAATCCTTCACGCGGTTTCATTATATCATCACGCTTATCATAAACAATTGTCTGCCCAATAACGGAGTCGGTAGATTTACCTTTTTCTCTTTGAATATACTTAGAGGCAGATTTTACATTTTTAATTTCGTCTTGTTTCAAAGTATAACGTATTTGTTGGCTTAAATTGTCAGTGTAGTCCCAACCAAACCGAACACGCCCGCCGTAGCTGTCCATATCATAATTACTTTCGTCTTGATAATCTTCTATCTGATAGAATAAATCAAAACCGGCACTTAATCTTCTATCCAAGAAATAAGGCTCTGTAAAACTAAACCCATAGTCAGTTGTTCTTTGTGATTTACCGGCATTCAAGCTGATCTGCTGTCCTTTACCCAAAAAGTTATTTTCAGTAATACCGGCACGAACCAAGGCTCCGTTAACAGTAGAATAACCGACCCCGACGTTAAAATAACCGGTGGATTTTTCTTCTACATTAACATTAATATCTGCTTTATCATAATCAACTCTTTCGGAATCAATATCAACTTTACTGAAGTAACCCAGTCTTTCAATATTTCTTCTCGATTCTCTGATTTTGGAAGCATTAAACACGCTGCCTTCTGTTGTACGGAATTCCCTTCTGATAACCTCATCGAGTGTTCTTGTATTACCGGTAATATTGATTCTGTTTATGAATACTTTTGCATTTTCTTTAATTTCAAAAATAGCAACCAATTTACCAGTTTCTCTATCCTTTTGGATGTTTGGTACAACTTCAACAAAAACAAAACCCTTTTTAGACAGTTCTTCTGTTAACTCATTAACAGTCTTTTCAACTTCATCAGAATTATACCAATCTCCCTTATCAAAGGTAACATATTTATACCATTGGTTAACATCAACATCAGGCACGGCAGAACGAATAATAATATCATCAACTTTATATCTGCGCCCTTCATCAACAGTAAAAGTCATTACAAAAGATTTTTTATCTCGCGAAAGCTCCGCTAAAGCAGATACAACAGCAAAATCAGCATAACCATGTCTGTTATAAAAACGTCTTAACAATTCTTGGTCATAGTTCATTCTTTCGCGGTCAAAATTTTCAGCACTGGAAAACAGCCTGTACCAACGACTTTCCTTACTCATAATTTCGCCCTGCAAATCACTGCTTGTGTAGTGTTTGTTGCCAATAAAGTTAATTGTGTCAATTTTAGCTTCAGGACCTTCTTCTATTTCAAAAATCAAATCAACGCGGTTTTCAGATTTTTTAATAATTTTCGGTTCAACAGAAACACCATAGCGTCCTGCCCGTTTATAAATATCTAAAATTCTTTGTACATCTTGTTGAACTTTTGCTTTACTAAAAACAGAACGCGGGGCAGATTGTACTTCTGCTTCCAATATTTTATCATCGATTTTATTATTGCCGTCAAATGCCCTTACCCCGATAACCGGATTCTCTGTAACATTAATAACGAGCACGTCACCTTTTGTATCAAAATTAATATCGCTAAATAAACCGGTATCATACAAACGTTTAAGAGCATCATTCAAGTCATCAGAAGTTACCGGTTTGTTTGTATTAATACCGGCATAAGAAAGCGCAGTTTCTTTTTCAACGCGCTGTAGCCCTTGAATGTTTATTGATTTAATATTTTCATCAGCAACAGCATTAACGCAAATTGCTAAAGTAAGTAAAGAAATTCCCGCGAGTTTAAATTTCATTTTCATATCCTTAAAAGCTATTCAAACCATCTTGTTATTAAATGCATTATGTCATTCCATGTGGCATAAACCATTAAAAACAAAATAAATCCAAGACCGATTTTAAACAAATATTCTTTAAATTTTGCATTAATTTCGCGTCTTAATATTATTTCTAACAAATAAATTATTACATGTCCACCATCTAATAGAGGGATTGGGAATAAATTTATCAAACCCAAGTTAATAGAGAGCAAAGCCATGAATGACAGAAAATTCCAAAAATCCCTGTCTTTAGAAATATCGCCGGACATTTCAGCAATTCTGATAATTCCTCCGACATCCTCTCCCGAACGTTTTCCGCTTAGCATTTGCCATACACCGCGAAGAGTAATATCTGTTACACCATATACCTCCTTCGCTGAGCGTATAATCGACGGAACAAAATGAAAATTATCTTTAACAATATGAAATTGCTTGGCAGAACCTTTTATTCCAATCATTTTCCTCTTAACCGGTTTTTCATTTTCATCAAAGGCAAATTCAATTTCTTCCAGAGGTACAGCAAAAGTCAAAACTTTTCCGGCTCTTTCAATTTTTAGATTCGCCACATCAACAGAAATGCTGACCTCCTTGTTAATATCACTCCACTCTTTAATTTTATGTCCATTAACTTCCAAAATTTTATCATCTGCCATAATACCGGCTCTTGCTGCAGGGCTGTTTTCAACCACATCAGAAACAACCGGTGGAATATCATAACTGCCCAAAAAGAAAAACAAACCAAAGAAAATAACAAAAGCAAATAGATAATTGAATAGCGGCCCGGCAATCGCGATAGCTAATTTTTTTATCGGTTTTTGTGTTGCAAAAAGATGTTTTTGCTCTTCTTCGCTATACTTACTCAAATCAATTTCTACCGTAGAAGAAGATTCATCCGCATCTCCTAAAAATTGGCAATATCCGCCGAGCGGTATAGCGGAAATTTTCCATTCTGTACCTTTTTTATCCATTACGCTCCACAGTTTTTTACCGAAACCGATAGAAAAAGCACTCACTGCCACACCTAATTTTCGTGCTACAATAAAATGTCCGAATTCGTGCACAAAGACCAAAATTCCCAATAAGATAAGAAAAGGCACAACATAATAAACAATATTCAGCAACCATTCCATAATTTTTTATTCCTTCAAATTTACTATTCAGATAAAACAAGTGCAAAATAAAAATAAGTAATTGGCGCAGCAAAAATTAGCCCGTCGATTCGGTCAAATACACCACCGTGACCAGGAATAATTGAGCTGCTGTCCTTTATTTGCAGATAGCGTTTAATAGCAGATTCAACCAAATCACCGATTTGCGCTATAAAAGCAATAACAGCGCCTAGTTGTGCAAACCACATTTGTTTTTTCATTGGTAAAGCCACCCCATAAATATTTTTTATGATATAAAGATAAATAAAACTGACGGCAATTGCTAAAATAACACCACCAATAAGACCTGACCATGTTTTGTTCGGGCTTATTTTTGGTGCAAGCTTCGGCCCGCGCAAATATGTACCGATAATATAACCGCCGATATCAACACTCCACACCATCAA
This sequence comes from Alphaproteobacteria bacterium, assembly GCA_045603405.1. Taxonomy (GTDB): domain Bacteria; phylum Pseudomonadota; class Alphaproteobacteria; order RF32; family CAG-239; genus CAG-267. Next base: position 73,442 of record JAZUMA010000016.1, read on the forward strand.
AATAAACCATAAAGTCATAACATAGCTTCCTTTTTCTCCTGAAAAGCTACCAAATGCGTCAAACAAAAAATACATCCAAAATAAAGCGCCGACGCCGATAGAAATATAAGGCACACCTAATGTAAGAAGACAACGATATTTCTCATTTTTTGCTTTAAGATAAACAAAGACGCTGATAATGGCTAAAGCAAAAAATAAAACATATCTGTTATTAAATACAATAAGCGAACATCCGAGAGCAAAAGCATAACATACAGCATAAAGATTTGCTTTTTGATTCGGGATCATAACCGACCATTCCCAAGCAAGCATAACCCCGACTAAATAAACTAAAATATCAACATAGGGATGTCCGAAACGCAATGCGCCGATAACCAAAGGAATCATAATTAAAGAGGTCAAAACTCTTTTTTGTAAAGATGTTAAATTAACATTAGTTTTTTCCATAACGTCTCTCCCTGGAATTAAATTTTTCAATAATATCTGACAGTTCTTCTTTGCTAAAATCCGGCCACAAAGTATCTGTAAAAAATAATTCAGTATAAGCTAATTGCCATAAAAGATAATTACTTATTCTCTGTTCGCCACTTGTTCTGATAAGAATATCCGGATCAGGAATATCAGCCGTGTATAAATAAGAAGAAAAAGTATCTGTTGAAATTTTTTCGGTTTCAATTTTGTTTTCTTTAGCATCCAGCGCAATTTTTTTAACAGCTGCAACAATTTCTTGTCTTGATCCGTAAGACACCGCAACACAAAGCGTCAAATCTTGATTTTTTGCAGATTCTTTTTCAATATAACGCATTTTATTTTGAATATCTGTATCAAGCATTTGTCTTTCGCCGATAAAAATAATGCGAACATTATTTTCCATAATCTCCTTAAACTCTTTATCCAAATACTCTCTGAGCAGCTGCATTAAGGTTTTTACTTCATCTTCAGAGCGCTGCCAATTTTCGGTTGAAAATGCATAAATAGTTAAATATTTTACGCCGGATTCTTTCATCGCACGCGTAATTTTAACCACATTTTCTGCTCCTTTTTTATGACCATATCCCTTTGGCAGATTATGTTGCTTAGCCCATCGCCTGTTTCCGTCCATAATAATGGCAATATGTTTACATTTTTGTTCAGTCATTTTTTTTATACTTGTAATATATCTTTTTCCTTCTGAGCTAAAGCATCGTCAATTTTTTTAATTGAATCATCGGTGAGTTTCTGAATCTCATTGTTGTATCTTTTCTCATCATCCTCAGAAATCAGATTATCTTTTTTTAGTTTTTTAATCTCATCCAAAGCATCTCTTCTGATATTACGAATAGCAATTTTATTCTGTTCAGCATACTTTCCTGCGATTTTAACCAGTTCTTTCCTTCTTTCTTCAGAAAGCGGTGGAATAGGAATGCGAATAAGTTGTCCATCAGAAACGGGGTTTAGTCCTAAATCGGATTCGCGCAAAGCTTTTTCAACAGATTTTGCCAATCCTTTATCCCATACGCTTATAGAAAGAGTTCTTGCATCCGGCACGCTGATAGTCCCGACTTGTGCAATAGGTGTCATATTACCATAAGCCTCTACCATAATATTATCGAGCAAGCTGGCATGCGCGCGTCCGGCCCTTAAGCCGCCGAAATCACCTTTAAGAGTTTCTAAGGTTTTATCCATACGAGAAATAGTATCTTGTTTAATTTCGTTAAAATCAGTCATATTACCTCACTTTATAATCGTATACTTCCCTTTACCGTTTAACACATTTAAAAGGGAATTTTCATTTTCATGTTTAAAAACAATAATAGGTAGCTTGTTTTCCCTAGCCATTGAAATGGCTGTCATATCCATAACTTTTAGATTTTTAGCAATAACCTCATCATAAGTAATTTCGTCATAACGTATGGCTTTAGGGTTCTTTTTCGGGTCGCTGTCATAAACTCCATCAACCTGTGTGGCTTTAAGTAAAGCATCACAATTCGATTCCAGTGCGCGCAAAGTTGCTCCTGTATCAGTTGTAAAATAAGGATTCCCAGTGCCTCCGGCAAAAATAATCAATTTTTTCTCCTTAAGCAATTTATCTGTTTCGCTGAAAGAATAGTTCAGCACGGCCTGCGGTACATACAAACCGGACAAAACTTCCGTCGGAATACCTTTATCTACTAAAGCACTTTTTAAAAACAAAGCATTAATAACCGTTGCCAACATACCGGCCTGATCCGCAACAGAACGAGGTACAGCCTTATTTGTATTATTAACGCCGCGATAAAAATTTCCGCCACCGATAACAATACATAAAGACACGCCCTTATCATAAACTTTCTTAATGCTGTTAACAAACATATTAAGGACATCATCATCAATTCCGCAGGGTTTGTTTCCCATCAGCCCTTCACCGGAAAGTTTCAATAAAATTCTTTTGTAGCGGTTTTTCATCATTCCCTCTCTACCACATATTTGAATGTATATTAATTAAATAAATCGTTAATGCAAGATAAAATACACATTGCTTTGAAAATAAGTTGAATTTTTTTCGCTTTTATCTAACATAAAAGAAATTTTTAGGAGAACAACAATATGTCAAGTAACATAATTTATCTGCTCAGTGCTTTTTTAGGCTACATCATCGGTTCGATTCCATTTGGTTTAATCTTAACCAGGTTAGCCGGCTATGGTGATATTCGCAAAATTGGTTCCGGTAATATTGGTGCTACAAATGTTCTAAGAACAGGCAACAAAACTTTAGCCTTATTAACAGTTTTGTGTGATGCTTCAAAGGCCGGTGTTGCGGCCATAATTGCCAAATATCTTTTTAACGGCGAAACAGCAATAACAGCCTCACTTCTTGCGGGTGCTTTTGGTGTTATCGGGCACAATTTTCCGATTTGGCTCAAATTTAAAGGCGGTAAAGGAGTCGCTTCAAGTTTTGGTTTTATTTTAGCAACTTGCTGGCCCGTAGCATTGATAGCTTTAGCTGTTTGGCTTATTATGGCATTTATTTTTAAATACTCCTCTTTATCAGCTTTAACAGCCGCCGTTTTGGTTCCGATTATTTCTTATTTCTACGCTCCAACAGTAGAATATACATGGTTTTATAGCGCGATAGTATTATTAGTTATTGCTCGTCACCATGCAAATATAAAAAGGCTTCTTCACGGCGAGGAAAGCAAAATTAAATTAAAAAAACAATAAGGCAAAGTAATAACGTGGATAAAAATAAACTCATATCATATATTCAGTTAATAAACACGACCGGCATCGGACCGATACATTTTAAACGTTTGATAGAGCGTTTCTCAACAGTTGAAAACGCTTTATCAGAATTATCAAAAAAGCGTAAAATCTTTTCCAAAGAAAAAGCTGAAGAAGAGTTAATGACTGCGGAAATAAAACACGTTAAAATCATTACATATGAAGATGACTTATATCCATATAATTTAAAACAGATAGAAGATTTTCCGCCGATTCTCTATGCATTAGGTAATACTGATTTACTAAAAAATGATAATGCTTTGGCCATTGTCGGTTCACGCAATGCTTCAATCAGTGCAAAACGCCTTGCGCAAGAATTATCTTCAGGTTTGGCTAATAAAAACATAGCTATTATTTCCGGTCTTGCTCGTGGCATAGATGCCGCCGCTCATGAAGGAGCTCTTTCTGCTAATGGTAACACAATCGCTGTTTTAGGTACGGGAATAGATATAGCATATCCGAAAGAAAACGAAGACTTATATAAGAAGGTAGCAAAAGAAGGTTTGATTCTATCAGAATTTCCTTTTCATACCAAACCTCAAGCTTCAAATTTTCCGCGTCGTAATCGTATAGTTTCCGGTTTAAGCAAAGGTACTTTAGTTATAGAAGCAGATATTCGTTCCGGTTCACTAATAACTGCACATCAGGCACTAGAACAAGGTAGAGAAGTTTATGCTGTACCCGGTGCACCATATGATGGCCGTTGCTCCGGCTGTAATCAATTAATAAAAGATGGCGCTGTTTTAGTTGAAAGCGTTACTGATATCCTAGACAATTTTAATTTTACACAAACAGAATTTACCCCGCATAAAGTGAAAAAAACGGAAACGGCAGACTTGTTTGAATATTCACTTGACATTAAAGAAAATAAAAATGATATAAAAGACAACGATGATAAATATCAAAAATTATTATCATTAATCTCTGAAAGCGGTGAAGATATAGACAGCCTTATCCGCAGCATGGATACTTCCGCCGCAGAGGTTTTGATGATGATTGTTGAGTTAGAACTGGATAATAAAGTTATCCGCTTGCCTGGTAACAAAATAGCTAAAGCTTAAAAGAGGAAATATTATGAAATTAGTTGTTGTAGAATCCCCCGCCAAAGCCAAAACAATAAACAAATATTTAGGTTCGGATTATAAAGTTTTAGCAAGTTATGGACATATCAGAGATTTGCCGAGTAAAGATGGTTCGGTTGACCCGAATGAAGATTTTAAAATGGTTTGGGAGCTAAGTCCTGGTGGCAAAAAGCGTCTAAACGATATCATAACAGCCTTAAAAGATTGTGACACGTTAGTCCTTGCCTCCGACCCGGATAGAGAAGGGGAAGCGATTGCTTGGCATATTTTAGAAGAATTATCAGCTAAAAAGAAATTAAAAGGCAAAAAGATAGAGCGCGTTGTTTTTCATGAAATTACCAAACGCGCAGTAACAGATGCCATCAAAGCCCCGCGTCAAATAGATGATAACCTCGTTTCAGCTTATATGGCACGCCGTGCCTTAGACTACCTTGTCGGTTTTACTTTATCACCGGTTTTATGGCGCAAACTCCCCGGCTCAAAGTCAGCCGGTCGTGTGCAGTCGGTTGCTCTTCGTTTAATTTGCGAACGCGAGATGGAAATTGAAAAGTTTAAGCCGGAAGAGTATTGGACCATAGATGTTGATTTAGCCACTAAAACAGATGCTTTAATTCCATCTCACCTAATAAATTTAGATGGTAAAAAACTTGAAAAATTTGATATAAACACCAAAGAAAAGGCCGAAGTAGCCAAAGCCAAAATTGAAGCGCAAGAGTTTAGTATTTCTAAAATAGAACGCAAAAAAGCCAATCGTTTTCCGGCTCCGCCGTTTACCACTTCTACATTACAGCAAGAAGCAGCTCGTAAACTGCGTTTCTCTGCCAAAAAAACGATGCAGGTTGCTCAAAAATTATACGAAGCCGGTTACATTACCTATATGAGAACGGATGCGGTCAATTTATCAGAAGAAGCCATTGCCGCCTGTCGAGAAGCTATCCTAAAATATTTTGGTGAGCAATATTTACCGAAAAAAGCCAAAGAATATAAAACAAAATCCAAAAATGCTCAAGAGGCACACGAGGCTATCCGTCCTGCAGATGTAATGAATACACCTAAAAAGATGGAAGAGAAGTTAGATTCTGATTCGCATAAGCTTTATGAGTTAATCTGGAAGCGCACGGTTGCTTGCCAAATGGAGCCGGCCATATTAGATAAAGTTGCGATAGATTCTCTTTCTAAAGATAAAAAGATTCTATTGCGTGCCAATGGGCAGGTTATAGCTTTTGATGGTTTCTTAAAACTCTATCAAGAAGGTAAAGATGACAGTGATGAAGATGATGAAAATCGTTTATTGCCAAATGTAAAAGAGGGTGAAGAAGTTGATAAGAAGGCTATTAAGCCGGAACAACATATGACCACTCCACCGCCACGGTTTACTGAAGCAAGTCTGGTTAAAAAGCTTGAAGAATTAGGCATCGGTCGTCCGTCAACATATGCTTCAATTATTGCGGTGTTGCAAGAACGTAAATATGTAAAAGTAGAAAAACTTCGCTTTATTCCTGAAGACAGAGGGAGAATTGTAACCATCTTTTTAGAAAACTTCTTTAAAAAGTATGTTGAATATGATTTCACCGCACAAATGGAAGAATATTTAGACGATATATCCGCCGGTTCTATGGAATGGAAAAAGCTTTTAACCGGTTTCTGGACCAAGTTTTATAACACGATTCAATCTGTCCAACCGCTGCAAGTTAGTGAAGTAATAGATAAAATAGATGAAGTTTTATCATATCATCTTTTCCCGCCCAAAGCTGATGGCTCAGATCCGCGTGAATGTCCGGAATGTCATAAAGGGCATTTAAGTATCAAGTTAGGTAAGTTCGGAGCTTTCCTAGGCTGTTCCAATTATCCGGATTGTAAATATACCAAACCTTTAATGGATACTAAAGATGAGGAAGAGCAAGGCACGGAAAAAGCGCCTGCACCGGAAGATAAACTTTTAGGCGAACATGAAGGGTTAAATGTATATTTGAAAAAAGGTCCTTATGGTTTTTATGTTCAATTGGGTGAAGATGCTACTGCCACCACAGAAAAACCGAAACGTGTTGCCTTACCGCGTTTTCTAAATCCTGAAGAAGTAACTTTCGAACACGCTGAAAAGCTAATAAGTCTGCCGTTTGATTTAGGCAACGGCATAACAGTAAACATGGGTAAGTTCGGTCCTTACATCAAACAAGACAACAAGTCTTGCTCACTCAAGGGAGAAGATAACATATTTAATATCACCAAAGAGCGTGCGGAAGAGTTGCTCCAAGGAGCGACCCCGAAAGCAGAAGCCAAAGTATTAGGCAAACACCCTCGCTTAAAAGAAGATGTACAATTAGCGGTGGGGCGTTACGGTCAATATATCAAATGTGGTAAGAATAATTATCGGATTCCTGCCGGTCTCCGCGGTGCAGAAATTACCCTTGATGATGCTATTAAGGTTATCGATAATGGCAAATAAAAAATCCGCAGGAACTTAAGTTCTTGCGGGTTTAAAGAATCCCTCACGAACAGATAATTTTACAAGCAGATTATCTGTGTAAGTAGATAGTATCGGAAAATCATAGTTGCCTCTCGCCATATAAGTGAAAACAGCCGATTGAAATGGTAATGAAACAATTGCTTGTTTCAGCCAATCAAGCCTTCCCCATCCAATGTTTGGCGTTTTGATGCCATGGTAGTCCAAAATTGCAAATGTTTCCTCTAATTTTGAGCGATTTTCTTTGATTTTGGAGATATCTTGTTGTGTTGCTGCACGGCTGGGAAATAATGTAAAATGTTCATTTATCCATGCATCAATGCTGAACTCGTCACAATCTTTAGCATCATCAAAAGAAAGCGCCCTAAGATACAACATTGTTTCCTCATCAAGCAACACTCCAAAAAAATTCTCCTTTTTATTAGCAAGATCACTCCATTTAGTGTAAGCACCTCCTTCGCAGAGCAAGGGTAGAGGAATTTGGCGACACATTTTTTCAAGATACGCTCTAATATCTTCAACGCTAGGATGCATTGCATCAAAGATTTCAAATAATTCTTCTTGTTTCATAAAATTAATTTTTAAAATAATAAATTTCTACAAAACTGTACCAAAAAAATTTTTTAAAGTAAATAAAAAATTAATCCGAAAGATTTTGCATCTTCCGGATTATCAATCAAAAATCACACATCATAAGCATGTCACAGGAGCTAAGAAATTTTGCGAGAGAAGTTCTCCCCTCACGATAAATTACTCTTACTTCTCCATTTTTTCCCTCTTCCAATCGACCTATATCAACCCAGTAGATTCTTGAAAGAGAAAAGCCCTTCATTCTTAGAAAGTCGAAAACTGCAGGCAGTTTCTCATATCTTTCTAACAACTTAAAATCCCTTTTAGTTATTATTCTGGGATTTTTGACATTTTTGAACTTTTCTTTTGCCCAAGCAAATAAACTCTGCGGTGCAATTTCTTTTATCTCCGCAAGATCGCTTATGCTAAAAGTTTTCACCATTAAAACGGTATTCTTGTTTATTTTAATACCAAACAGAGTTTCCTGAGGCAAAAATTTTTCACGAGCCACAAGCTCTCCATTTACATTATAAACGAATCCTAAAAAGATGTAAATATGACGCTATGTAAGCTCAAAAGCATTTAACGGGCAAGGCCTAATGGTGTGAAGATAAAGCGGATATCTTTCCATTCATTATAGCGAGAGCCGTTTTGACGGGCAAGAACGCTAAAGACGTTATGGACATCTTGTGCAATATGTATTGCTCTCTCGGCACTATCTGCCAAGGCTTGGAAATATGTATCTGAGCGATATCGTTTCATATCTTCTATTTCTACAGACTGAATAACGCCTTCTTTGGTTAATTTGACATTGATGACAACTTCTATATTACGATCATCTTTGCCACCGGCAATAGTCTTCCAGCTTTCTTGGATTTTAGATTTTACAAAATCTATACCGGAAACAGAAAGCTCACTGAAGTAAGAACCTTTGCTATTGCCACCTTCTATGCCGAGATTATTAACCTGCTCATCATGACGGACTTGCGCCGGAGTATCTTCTGCACCAATTTCTCTTTGCAAATCATCTACCGAATTCATAAGGCTTTCTAACGGATTCGCTGTTTTGGGTTTGTTCTGTTTATTAGCTGTCTGCACAGCTGGTTTAGGTTTTTCCGATGGCTCTGGTTTCTTTTCCGGTTCTGGTTTCTTTTGTGGTTTCACTTGTGGTTTTCTTTGGGGAATCGGTGCCGGCTTTTTCTTTTCTACCGGTTTTTCATCCTCTTCTTTGCGTGGTTCTTCTTTGGATTCTTCCATTTTAGGTGCATCTTCTACCAATGAAGGAGCTTTAATTTCAGGCTCTGGCTCCGGCTTCGGTTCTTCTTTTATTTCAGGTGTCGGCTCTGGTTCAGGTTGTTTGGCAGAGGCCGTTTCTTCTACAGGTTTTTCTTTACGCGTTGCCGGTTTATGTTCTTCTCCGCGAACAGCCAACTCCGGCAGATTAGTCATATCTGAAATATTTACGTTTTCTAAATCTACCAAAATCGGCGGAGTTTCTTCAAATTCGTGATTCTTTTTAAAATAAGGTATATCAAAGATGCACAGCAGAATAACTGCTAAGTGCAAAATCATTGATTTAAGAACATACCTTTTTTGCATTGATTATCTTTCTATTTTTGTTGCCGACGTGCTTCTGTTTTTAGACCTACTTTACTAAATCCGGCTTCTTTTAACATCGCCATTAAGCCGATAACACTGCCATATGCTGAAGAAGCATCCCCTGAAATGGTAATAGTTACATCATTATTTTCGCCTTTGATTGCCATAATTTTATCTATAATCGTATCCGGCTCTATGGCACTTTGACCTATGTAGTAAATACCATCTTTATCAACACTTATATTAATAGAAGTTTCTTTACCATCTAATGTCCCACCGCCGACTTTGGGTAAATCCAAAGGAATACCTGAAGTCATTAACGGTGCGGCAACCATAAATACAACCAACAAAACCATCATAACATCCATAAGATTGGTCATATTAATATTTGCATTACGGCGGCTTGCTCTTCTATGGTTTTTTATTTCTGTTAGCATTCTTACTCTCCGGCCATCTCTGCGCGAATAGCTGTATCATCTATTTCACGAGATAAAATACTTGAAAATTCAGCCATAAAATTCTCTAGAGTCTTAGTGTAACGCTCTATATCTGATGTAATAATATTATAGGCGACATATGCCGGAATAGCGGCAATTAAACCAAAAGCAGTAGTAAACAACGCTTCAGCAATACCAGGAGCAATCGACGTTAACGAGTTGCTTTGGGTTTGTGCAATTGCATTAAAGCAAGCAATAATTCCCCAAACCGTACCAAACAAGCCAACTAACGGTGCAACTGAACCTGTTGAAGCCAAAAAGCCCAAATGATTATCAAGTTCATCTAACTCCTTATCCATTGAAACCATCATTGCTTTTTCAATTCTTTGCTGTAAAGAAACACCGCGTAAGCCCCTATCTGTTTTAGATTTCATAATATTTGTGCGGCGCCATTCTTTCATAGCGGCAATAAACATAGCCGACATTGGATCTTGCGGATTCCCAATGGAATCGTATAACTTATCTAAAGAACCGCCGGACCAAAAACGTTCTTCAAATAATTTAGAAAGCTTTTTAACTTGTCTTAAGGTGTTAAATTTTTCAAAAATAATTGCCCAAGACCAAATTGATGCGGCAATCAAACCTATCATAACCGCTTTAGTTATTAAATCTGAAGACCAGACCATGCTCCACATAGAAATTTGATTAACAGCTTCGCTAGCAACTTGTGTATCCATTTTATTCCTCGTTATTGTTAAATGCATTTACCTCAAATATACCCTATATCATATAAATGTAAAAAAACAACTAATCAAAACAAAAAAAGAGTCACATTGATTTCTATTCAATGCAACTCTTTTTTATGACAGATTTCATGCTATCTTTATCAGATATTCAAGGCATCACATACAAAAGATACGATGACATCCTTTTTTTCCATCAGATATTTACAACCATAGTACAAGGTGGGTATAAGCAAAGCTCCGTCCTTAATCAGATATATATATCCCGTAACAGTAAGTATTGCTGGACCGAGTATTTTATGTTTTCCTGTAATCAAATAAAATAAAAACAAAGCAATAAACAAAAATTTTCGAACAGGAATTCCGTATGAACGGATATAATTGCAAAACACAGAAAATATCCTAACAGACAGGCCTAACTCTGCATCCAGCCATAATAAAAGCAATACTGTCAACCAAGCACAAAGAGCAGCCCACACCACTTTAAAACAGTTTGTTTTCATAATTTACATAATCTTAATTTTCAAACTAAGACTTATTTGAATTTAATAAATTATACAAGAAAAAGTATCTTAAAATTAACTATTATTCTGCGGATAAGTTATTAGACCATTCCAATCTTTGTGCACATTCCTTACTTTCTGCGCCCATTATTTTACATTTATGAATATCTATATCTGGTACACCGGATAAATTATAGCAAATATCTCCCATAGTGCGTATAGATTGTGTTATGGTTTTACCTTCCCTTATATCTCTGAAAACAAAAGCAAATACTTCCTTAGCATAAATAAGGTTAAGAGCCATAGTTTTTATATATCTGTTTACATCTGATTTTAAGGTTACATTAAATTGGCAAGCAGGTTCATTAAAAGCATTCTGATAAATACGAAAACTGTTTTTCGTTATACCTATATACATATTGCCATTAAGCGGAGGATACTCTTTTTTTTGCAAAGTATCATCCTTTTCCAAATCTTTTTTATCAATATTTTTAGCAACAACATCCATTGCATCATTAAAAGTTTTTATTTTCGTAATATCACGATCCTCTGCACTGTAATCGCTGAACAATTCATCAAACAAAGCTTCATCTTTAGCCGTTTCGTCCTCAAAAATCATTGCCGATTCAGAAGCAGCGTCATCATCATCCAATACCTGAGATTGCACCGATTCGATACTAAATAAAAAGAGCAGAATAGCAAAAAATATATTTCTTCGTGATAGCATGGCACCTCACAGAGGTTAGTTTATGCTGCTTAATGTTTTATCTGATGTTTCTATATTTTCCACAACTTTATTTATAATAAGGTCAATATCAGCAAGCTCATTTGATTCAATAAGTTTTTCTTGTTCCGCCAATTCTGTTGCAGACATATTCTTAAATTGCCCAAAGTATTCCGGATTAGAAGTATTAACAAATTGGAAAAGCTGAGTACACTCTTTACCGTTAATATTTTTTGTGGCTTCATTATCGATACTGCGAACAATATCACAAGGTGTTACTGTATATTCCGCATCTGTTAGCATCAAATAGCACTTATCATTTTCAACATGCGAACGAACAGAAATTTGTTTATCCGCTCCAAAAGCATTAACAGTGAGATCCACAGTCATTGGTTTTGCTGCGGAATCTTGCTGTAAAAATTCTTTATGTTCTTCCAATTCTTTCGGATCAACAAAAGATTTCATATATTGCTCAAAATTAAATCTCTCATCTACGGCATCTTTCCACGCCATATTAATCGTAAAAGATCTGAAGTTAATTGACGTTCTGTTATACAAAGTAACTGAGAAATCACATCCGGTTACGATTCCATCTTTTAAAGTCGGTTCTATTTCATGGACTTTAAATATAACAGCATCATTGCGTGTCGTGGGTTCTTTAACTTCTTCTGTTTCAACGGCATAGGCACTACCGGATATTAAAAAGATAACACCTGAAATAACAGAAGATAAATATTGAATAGATTTTTTCATAACCAAACCTCATAGCTTTTAACTTATGAAGCCATATTAAATAAAGATAGTTTAATTTTTATTAATATTAACAAAGATTTTGCAGATTATTTTTTCTCGTCCATTTTTTTCTTTAATCGTAATAAATCTGCCCAAACTTTTGCTTTTTGTGCGGAACTCCGTAATATATAAGAAGGATGATATGTAGCTAACACATCAATCACTTTATTTTCTATAGCATAATCCATCCATTTTCCGCGTGCACGAGAAATGGAATCAGAAACATCTATTAAAGACTTTAAAGCAATTCCCCCCAAAAGTAATAGAATATCCGGCTTAATAAGTTCAATTTGTCTTTTTAAAAAGGGCAGACATACTGCTATTTCATCGTCTGTCGGAGTCCTATTCCCTGGTGGTCGCCATGGCAATACATTGGTAATATAACAGTCATCACGCGAAAGATTAATTGCCCCCAACATTTTATCAAGCAACTTTCCGCATCTGCCGACAAATGGTTTGCCCTGTCTGTCTTCATCTGCTCCTGGAGCTTCCCCTATAAGCATAAGTTTTGCCTGAGAAGATCCTTCGCCGAATACAGTAGATGCTGCTGTTACTTTTAAGCGACATCCGCTAAATGATGTTAAAAGTTCTCTAAGTTCTTCTAAAGAAGAGGCCTTTGAGCAAATATCTTTGGCGTTTTGTAAAGTAACCGAAACAGCTTCTGAAGAAAAAACTGATTTTTGAGACGGCTCGATAGAAATTTTATTTTCTTTTGGGGTTACTACACTTTCAGATTGTTTTACCTTTAAACACGGCTCATCTGCGAAGGTTTCTGTAACCCCTGCTAATGTATACCAATCAAGCGCTTCTAATATATTAATCTTTTTTTCCATTGTCTTTTTTATTAAAATATTATACTTTTTATCACAATATAAAGCAATTATTTACACAAATATAATAAATTTAGTTTAAAATGAAACAAAAAATGATATTTTATGCATGAAAAAGGATTGTTTAGGTTAATGTTTAAAGCTAGTTACATCATCACATTATTAAGCGGTATAGGGTTATTTAATTCTTGCACGGGTAATTTCATATCTTTGCCTCGATACCAAACAACTCCAGTTGTTAAAGATAGCGAGTCTCTATATGGAAATTATTTAGTCGGAAGAGTCGCACATATTCGGCAAGATTACGATGTAGCAGCAAAATACTATGTCAAAAGCATAGAAAAAGGCTTAATTAACGATGATATTATAAGTAAAACATATATTATTTTAGCTTCACAAGGAAAGATTGAAGAAGCGGAAAAATATGCAAATATGGCTCGCGAAAAGGGTGATAAAAATAATTTTATTGATGTTATCAAAGCTGTTCGTGCTTTTAAGTTAAAAGAATATAAGCAAGCGCGGAAAGAAGTTAATAAAATTTCTGAAAAAACATATAAAAATCTAATCGCGCCGCTTTTTAGCGCTTGGAGCTATGTTGGAGAAAAAGACTACAACAGAGCTAAAAGCGAGCTGCAAAAAATCTCTAATATTGATGAAATGAAAACAGTTTATAATATACACAGTGCATTGATTGCTGAATATTTCGGATATGATGATGAGGCTCGTAGTTTTTATAATATGATTATAGATGATTCTCATGCAGATATCTCTTTTAGAGCTCTACAGCTTATTTCTAACTTTTTTGTGCGGCAAGGAGAAAAAGAACGCGCTACAAATCTTATTAATAAGTTTTATGCTTCAAGTAATATGAAAGAAATGCTTTCAAGCTTGAATGATAAAATAAAAAACGGAGATGAAAAAACACCGGCTATTGTAAAATCGCCTGATATTGGTGTAGGCGAAGTCTTTTTAGAGGTTGCCCTGCTGTTTAAGGCAGTACCAGCCGGTTACGATTATGCACAAATGTATATATCTATTTCGCAATATTTTAATTCGGACAATGATATAGCTAAATTAGCCATGGCTGATATCTATGAAGAAAGGGAAATGTATGATGAAGCAAATCGCTATTACGATACAATAGATAAAAAATCAGAAATGCACTATCCGGCACAAATTAAAAAGGCAAATAACCTCTCTGCGCAGCAAAAATATGACGAAGCTATCAAAGTATTGAAAAAAGTATCAAAAGAAAACCCAAATAATATTCAGGTACTTTCAAATATTGGCGATATATTAAGAATTAGCAACAACCAACCTGATGCTATAAAATATTATCAAGAAGCAATAAAATCTATTTTTTATGAAAGTGAAAAACATTGGCCTATCTATTATGCTTTGGCTGTATCTTATGACAGAAATAATGAATGGAATAAAGCTGAAGAATATTTACAAAAAGCATTAAAATTAAGTAATCGTCATCCGCAAGTACTCAACTATTTAGGTTATAGTTGGCTTAAACACAATATAGATATCAATAAGGCCGCTTCTTTTATTTTAGAAGCATATGAAAAAGAACCCAATGATGGAGTCATTATTGATAGTTTAGGATGGGTTTATTTTAATATCGGAGAATATAAAAAAGCGATTGCTTATTTAGAAAAAGCTTCAGAACTAAACCCGCAGAATGCAGTTATTAGTGATCATTTGGGAGACGCTTATTGGCTCGGTGGTAGAAAATATGAAGCTATCTTTTTATGGAAACAGGCCTTAAAGCAAAAAGAAGAGCAAGAAGAATTAAATCTGAAAAAAGTTAAACAAAAAATTCAAAACGGATTAAGACCTCTAAAAACGCTTATAATTACAGATGAAAATCTGAAAGAAAGCTTACATAGTCTGAATGATATTACCGAATAAAAGTATTTACCAGATGACTTGAAACATTCATTACGCATATTATATATCTCCTGTTATTATTTGTAAGGAGGTTTTAATGAGTAGATTTTTTTTAGGTTTTTTGGCTGTTGCTGCCTTGGCTTTAGTTATCGGACACTCCATTGGAGAGAACCCGCTTCAACAAGAATGGAAAATAGCAGATAATTCCGCTACTGATAACGGTGGGGTAATGATTATAGAAACATATAGTGCGTCTTCAATACCAATATCTGATAATAACGAAAATATGAAACCTTTGCCTGGAAATAAAGGGGTAGAAGTCGCACCAAATAACAACACTGTAGCACCGGCATCTCAGCCGATAATGGTTGAAGAAGATGATATGCTTGTTCAAGAAAATGAATAAAAGATATCATATATTCTAAAAAAGGAGGTTTACCTCCTTTTTTACTTTTTAAACGAAAAATATTTATGCACAAAGAAAGTAATGACAGTAATAATGCAGATACAACAAATTTGTGCCACCGCTTTATTTAAATTAGGAATATCTAATAAGAAATTATCCAAAGGCAAATGTTCTGATATGTGAACTATGCGCACAAAAAAAGCCAAAAGCCCCATATTTACAAAATATAATACAATATATGAAGAAAAAGCTTTACTGTATTCTTTAAAAAAATTGCCTGTACTTCTGAAAACATAATAGCGCATTGTCGTAATGGATATATTAATATTGATTAAATTCATCAGAAACAATGATACCTGCTCGCGACCGGAAGTAAAATATAAAAAAATATAATAAATAAGGAATGACGTCGCCGTATTAAAACCGCCAACAAGTAAAAAACGCAATTTTTCGTTTTGCTTAAACCATATATCTTCCAAATACTTATAAGCTTTAACAATAAACATTTTCCCTCGCTTTTTTTGTTTTTTTAACATAGAAAAAATGCAAAGTACATTTGTTTTATAAATTTATGCTTGCAAAAAATGGGATTAGTGATAAAAAGTTGTGGAGTTTTGTATAGGAGTGTAATTATGGCTGTAGATAATGAAACCGTTAGAAAAATTGCGTTTTTGACAAAGATTAAAGTTGAACAAGATAAATTGGGAGAGACGCAGCAGGAATTTAATAAAATATTATCCTGGGTAGAAGAATTGAGTGAAGTAAATACGGACAATGTGGAACCTTTGGTTTCGGTCAATAATGAGTCTTTAACATTGCGAGAAGATAAAATTACTGCCGGACACAATGCTCAAGAAGTGTTGGCTAATGCACCGGCACAAGAATTCGGCTATTTTGTAGTGCCTAAGGTTGTGGAGTAAAAAAATGAGTGAATTAATTGATTTAACAGTAAGCGAATCTCTTAAAAAATTAAGAAATAAAGAAATCTCTGCAGTGGAATTAACTAATGCCTACATTAATAAAATGCAGGACAATGCCAAGTATAACGCTTATGTAACGCTCAATGAGGAAAAAGCTCTGGAACAAGCAAAAGAGGCGGATAAAAGATATCAAAACGGAACAAACAGACCGCTTGAAGGCATTGCTTTGGGAATTAAAGATTTGTTTTGCACAAAAGGTTTACGGACAACAGCTTGTTCTCATATTATAGATAATTTTGTACCGCAATATGAATCTACTGTTACACAAAATCTGCTTGATGATGGAGCTGTTTTTTTAGGAAAACTTAATCTTGATGAATTTGCAATGGGCGGCAGTAATGAAACCAGTTACTTCGGACCAGTGGTAAACCCTTGGAGTAAAGATGTAAAACTCGTTGCCGGTGGCTCTTCCGGTGGTTCGGCAGCAGCAGTAGCAGCTAAAATGTGCGCGGCAGCAACCGGTACAGATACCGGTGGTTCTATTCGTGAACCAGCAGCTTTTTGCGGTGTGACAGGTATTAAACCAACTTACGGACGTTGCTCCCGCTATGGTATTATTGCTTTTGCTTCATCTCTCGATCAAGCTGGTCCGATTTGTAAAGATGTAAATGACTGTGCACTTCTCTTAAATTCCATGGCCGGATATGATGCAAAAGACTCGACGTCTTCTAAAAAAGAAGTTCCTGATTTCAGCACATTCTTAAGTAAAGATATTAAAGGGTTAAAAGTAGGTATCCCCAATGAATATCGTGTAGATGGGATGAATGAAGAGATAGTTACTTATTGGGATAAGGCTGCACAAATGCTTAAAGATGCAGGTGCAGAAGTTGTTTCTATCAGCTTACCGCATACAAAATATGCTTTGCCGACATATTATGTGATTGCTCCGGCAGAAGCTTCTTCTAACTTGGCTCGCTATGATGGTGTGCGTTATGGCAACCGTAAAGAGGGCAACGGTTTAGATGAGCTTTATATTAATACTAGAACGGCTGGTTTCGGTAAAGAAGTTAAACGTCGTATTCTTATCGGTACATATGTTCTTTCTGCCGGATATTATGACGCTTATTATTTAAAAGCACAAAAAGTTCGCCGATTGATTAAGAATGATTTTGATGAAGCATTTAATAAGTGTGATGTTATTTTAACACCGACAAGTCCGATTGAGCCTTTTGCCATCGGGGATAAAAAAATGCTCGAAAACCCAATTAATATGTATTTGAACGACGTATTTACCGTTTCGGTTAACTTAGCCGGATTGCCGGCTATGAGCTTACCTATCGGCTTATCTAAAAACGGATTGCCATTAGGAATGCAGCTTATCGGTAAGGCTTTTGATGAAGGAACG
The DNA here is from genome assembly GCA_045603405.1 of Alphaproteobacteria bacterium. Lineage (GTDB taxonomy): Bacteria > Pseudomonadota > Alphaproteobacteria > RF32 > CAG-239 > CAG-267. Next base: position 91,053 of record JAZUMA010000016.1, read on the forward strand.
GTATTTAAGACAGCATATCAGCTTGAACGTGGTGCGAATTTTATAAGGATGTAAAAAATGGCAGAGTATATTATCACAACAGAAAAAGGAAAATGGGAAGTTATTTGCGGGTTGGAAATCCACTGCCAAATTATTTCAAAATCTAAAATATTCTCCGGTGCGTCTACGGAATTCGGCGATGATGTCAATGAAAACGTGTCTTTTGTTGATGCAGGAATGCCGGGTATGTTGCCAACTCTTAATCTAGAGTGTGTGCATCAAGCAGTTAAAACCGGCTTAGGCTTAAATGCGGTTATTAATAAGTATTCTCAATTTTCACGCAAGAATTACTTCTATGCTGATTTGCCACAGGGGTATCAGATTACACAATTTCAATACCCGATCGTCGGTGAAGGTGCAATTGATGTAGATTTATCTGACGGAACAACGAAAACTATTCGTATTGAGCGCATGCATATTGAGCAGGACGCTGCAAAATCTATTCATGATATGTCGCCAACAAAGAGCTTTATTGACCTTAACCGTGCTGGTGTCGGTTTGATGGAAATTGTAACAAAGCCGGATTTTCGTTCACCGGAAGAAGCAGGTGCATTTTTAAAGAAATTACGTTCTATCGTGCGCTATCTTGGTACTTGTGACGGCAATATGGATGAAGGTTCCATGCGCTGTGATGCCAGTATTTCCGTGCGTCCAGTTGGATCTGACGAACTGCGCCCAAGGGCTGAAGTTAAAAACGTTAACTCAGTTAAATTTGTTATGCAAGCTATCGAAAATGAAGCAAAACGGCAAATTGAAATTTATGAAAACGGGGGTACATTTAAGCAACAAACATGTCGTTTTGACCAAATTACAGGCCAAACAAAGTTTTTACGACTGAAAGAATTTGCTGATGACTATCGTTATTTTCCGGAGCCGGATTTACCACCACTTATTTTAAGTGATGAGTTTATCAATAAGATTAAAAGTGAGTTGGTGGAATTGCCGGACGCTAAAAAAGCACGGTTTGTAAAAGATTTAGGGTTAACAGCTTATGACGCGATGGTAATTTGCGAAAACAAAGAAACAGCAGAGTTTTTTGAAAGAGCAGCCATTGGTCATGATGCCAAAAAAGTAGCAAATTGGCTGATGGGTGACTTTTTTGCCATGCTCAATGAAAAGAAATTGGAGCTTAAAGAATCTCCTATTTCGGCAGAAAATTTGGGAGCATTGGTTGAGTTAATTACAACCAATGTTATCAACGGCAAAACCGCCAAAGATGTTTTTGCTATTATGGCAGAAACAGGAGAAAATCCGGAAAAGATTGTAGAAGAAAAAGGCTTAAAGCAAGTAACAGATACCGGTGCGATTGAAAAGTTGATTGATGACTTGCTTGCCTCGGCTACGGATAATGTAGCAGCATACCGCGGTGGTAAAGTTGGCTTGTTCGGGTGGTTTGTCGGGCAAGTAATGAAGCAATCACAAGGCAAAGCGAACCCGCAAGTGGTTAATGAGTTGCTGAAGAAAAAACTGGGATAGGTTTTAAGCGAAAATTTTGGCGTCTAATCGTAGATGAAAGCCGGATTATCAATTTTATCTACACTAGGATTTTGGATATCGGACATTTACTTCTATCCACCTAAAATTTATCTCTTTAAAATCGTTAAAGAGTGAGTAAGTGCAGTGCAAAATAGAAAAGTGTTATTTTTATTGTTGACAAAGATAGCGCTTTTTTGTACAATGTGACTGAATAAAATCTTATTAATTAAAAATATAAATTATGGAAACATTTATGGAATTAACAAAAGTGGCGGTGATAGCCATTGCGTATGTCCTACAAGTATTTGTGTTTTGGGTAGGATTCGCTATTTTTTTAAACAAGATTAAAAATTATATTTTGGAATAAAAATAGAAGAAAACCACTGACTTGTTGTGTCGGTGGTTTTCTTTTAAATAGAAAAAACTAGGATAGTTTAAGGTAGAATTTGAGAAAAACATACACATCAAAACATCGGAAAGCCACCTCTAAGAAAGACGGAAGAAGAGAGAAAAGGGAAATGTTGCAACGTCATTCTTCCGAACGAAGTGAGGTCAAAGAATCTCCTATAAATTATGATACACTGTATAGAAGAGATACTGAAGCGCCACTGAAACAAGTTCGGAATGACGAGAAAGAGTAAAATTTTTACATGGTTTTGCTTAAATTTGTAAGAAAAAGATGGGCGGGACTCTCCTTTTGTAACTTGAAAGAGAAATTATTCGCATTTGTATTAATTTTAGCCTCCAAAATTGTAGGAACTATTCGTTGCATTTTTTCGTTTTTTAATTTATCTATGCTCATTAATGAAAATCCTTTTATTAAAATTTAATTTTACTATTCAAGGTAAATGACGATGCTTTAATAAAAAATTAATTTATTATAGAACTTTAGATTTAAAATCAGGGTGTCCAGAGTAAAAATCGGCTTATAAACATAGACATTAGTTTTATAACCTCTTATCTCGTAAAAACAATGCGTTATATTATACCTTGGCAAAGGGAGGTATTTTTATGAGAAAAATGGATATTGCAAATTATGTTATTTATGACCTGGCAAACAGATTTAATTTTACTGAACATACGGATATGGATAAAGAGTTTGTGGATTTGGTGGCAGAAAATTGGCATCATAAACATTTTATTTCCGCTCCGAAAGATATAAAACTGCACCATAATACACGAGTACATCATAAATCTATTTTATAACTTCAATGTATAATCAAAATTATTGTCAATGTAGCAATATTAGGAGGTTTAAAAAAAATTTTCGTTTCTTACCTTTTTTAAGCGTTATGATTTTATTTTAGTGAGGTGGAAATGAGAAAAACAAGCAAAGATGTTTTAAAAGATAACTTGATTTTTGTCGGCACAATTTATGACAGTTTTGAAGCTTTAGAAGAAACTTTGGGAAAATTAAAATTGGAAAAACCTTTATTTATTACGCATGTCGCAAAAATGGCTTTTGCCGAAGAAGTGTTTAAACGTGCGGAAGATACGCAAACAATACGTCCGTTATCATCTAAGATAACCAAAAAATACCAACCTCGAATCTATAATTAAAAAACACCTTCTTTAATGAGAAGAAAGCTTTTCCGGCAGATTTAGGCTTTAATATTATCTTAATCATTCTAAATTAAACTACAATAAAGCTTTTTAATTTAAAATTGAGGTTGGGACTATGAGAATCTGCGAAAATAATAAATACAAATTAACATATGTATTGTCACTGTTTATTTGTTCTTTTTGTATGAAAGCATCCGCTGAGATTTATGATGTTTCAGACTACAATGAACTCAAAGGAGCAATTAATGCAGCGCAAAATGGAGACACAATAAACTTTAAAAATGATATAATAATTGATGAAAATTTGGGCGGATTTTCTACTGGTTTAACAAATTTAACCATAAATGGCAATAATCATACACTTTCAGGAAATGGACATAATAATTTTAATGTTCCGTCTGGCTTAAACCTAACTTTACAGAACGTGATAATGGATGGATTTACTGAAGATTTATATGTTAAATCAGGAGCCAAAGTTACAATCAAAAACAGTGCATTTAATAATAATTATGCAGGAGTAGCTGGCGGGGCTATTGGGAACGAAGGAGAAATAACAGAGCTTGAAGCAAATTTTGATGGCAATCATGTTAAATATACAACCAGATGGGCTTATGGTAGCGCAATACACAGTAGAGGGGGTAAAATAGGAATTATTAAAGGAAATTTCAGTAACAATTACGCTGAAGGAAATTCAAATAGCTCCGGAAATATCGGTGCAGCAGCAGCAATATATAGCACAAATGGATCAACTATCGGAAAAATTGTCGGTAATTTTATTAATAATACTGCATATAACCCGGGAACAGCTAGCGCAAATGCCGGCGCAATCTATAATTATTCCAGTTATATTGGAGAAATAGAGGGAAATTTTGAAGGGAACCATGTTACCGGTAGTTCAAATGCGAATCCGGGAAATTCCGGCGGAGCAATTGTAACATACAGGGCATCAGCAAATACAGCCGGTTCAATTGATGCTATTCATGGTAATTTTATCCAAAATTATACAGAAGGACCTGGAGCATCTATGGGTGGAGCAATTTATAATCAATACTCTTCAATAGGAGTTATTGATGGTCAAGGCGGAGCAAAAGGTTTATTCAACCAAAATCATTCAATTAGCAGTGCTTCACAGGCACAAGGTGGAGCTATAATGAATTTAGGAAAGCTGGATAGTAATCTTTTTATGAATTCTATTTATGCTGATTTTACAAATAACTATATTATCACACCGGTAAGGGCTTCCGGTGGAGCAATAAATCACAACACCTATACTTATATATTAGATGGTATTACCGGTGATTTTTCATCAAATTATGCCTTATCGACAGGAACGAGCGCTGGTGCGCGTGGCGGAGCTATCATTAGCTACGGATTCATAAAAAAAATTGATGGAAATTTTGATTCTAATTTTGCTGATACAGCTGGCGGGTATGCTATAGGTGGCGCCATAGCCAATATGGCCGCCGCGAATTCTTCAGGGTACATTTCTACTTTACAAGGAAATTATAGCAATAACTACACCTTAGCTACTGGAGAAGATGGGTTTTCACATGGTGGAGCAGTTTATAATGTAAATGAAATAGGTCTGGTTACCGGCGAATTCAATAATAACTACGCTCTTTCAAATACAGGAGATGGGTTTGGAGGAGCCATCTATAACTCAAGCAGTATTTCTATTAAAGATACATCATTTAGCCAAAATGCAGCAACCAGTCTTGGTGGTGCTATATATAATAGCGGAAATATAAATATTATTGCAGAAAATGACAATATTGATTTTTCCGATAATAAAATAAATATTTTATATACGCGAGATGAAGTGTCAGGCGAGCCTGTTTTAGATGGCGGAGTCTCAAATGCTTTGCATAATATAGGCACAGTAAATCTGAATGTTGCTGATGATAAAATAATCATTTTTAATGATGAGATTAGCGGCGAAGAAGGAACTATAAACATTAATAAATCAGGAAACTTCTACAAAAGTTACACCTATAATAAAGAGGAAAGCAAACTTATCAGTGAAGAACATGAGATAGCTGTTGGGCAGGGAACAGTACAGTTCAATACAAATGTTGTACAAAAAAATTTAAATGTTTTCAATGGAACTTTAGATATCGGAAAGAGTTTGGTTAATGCATCAGAAGTGATGTTTTCAGATAATTCTGTTCTTGGAATTACAATTAACAGCTTAGATGAATTTGGTGAAGACGGCGCAGTAAGATCTTTTGGAGAACATGGGCGTCTTAATGTAAGTGATATAATTACAATCGGTGAAGGAGCAAAATTGAAAGCAACTTTAACTCAGAGTATGATGGCAGAAGCTGCAATAGGAGAACAGGGAAAAGTTGTATTGCTTAGCAAAAATGATGTAAGCATTGATAACAATAACTTTATTGATGAGAAAAATGAAATTAATAATAATGGCAATGCTGTTGAAGTAGATGATAATAATATCTATACATTTGAAAAAATTGACAATAGCGGAACTTATTTAATTACAAAAATTAAATCGGCATCAGATATAATTGATAATCCTGGAGACACCCCTGGTGATAATCCTGGAGACACCCCTGGTGATAATCCTGGAGACACCCCAGGCGATAATCCTGGAGACACCCCAGGCGATAATCCTGGAGATAACCCGGGCGATAATCCTGGAGATAACCCGGGCGATAATCCAGATGATGAACCAGATGACAAGCCGGTAAAACCTGAAAGTAAGCCTAAAACATGGGTGGGACAAGCTGCTGCATCATGGGTTGACGATGCTGCTTTTGCAAAAGGTTCAAAAGGCGCCGATGTTGCAGACAAGTTGGCTACACTAGCACAACATAATGCCACCGCATTTAAAAAAGCTCTTATGGCTTTAGCTCCAACAGAAGCAAAAGTTACAGAAACAGCTATTATTGATATTTCATCACGCTTATTCAAAACTGTCGATGGTTATCTGCGCGGAATAATTGATCCTCTTGGTTTTTCTTCTGGTGATGATTTAAAAAATGTTAAACTTTGGGGTAAAACATATATAGGAACAGCAAAAATTAATCGGCGCGGGCCTATTGCCGGAGCGAGTTCTGATAGTCGAGGAGTTATCATTGGAATAGAAGCAAAAACAAGTCATACAAGCAAAATAGGTGCAGGGCTTCATTTTGATGATTCTGACATCGATGCATTAAATCGTAAAATTGATGTTTCATCTACCTCAGGTTTTGCCTATGGTGAGTACAAACCCAGCCAATGGTTTATAAATGGAATAGTTTCTTATGGACAATCAAATTTTGATGAGAAAAAATATGCTCTTGGCGATGTTTATAAAGCTAAGTATGATGTTCATACAGCTTCTTTAGCAACTATGACCGGCTATGAATTTGATTGGTTTACACCGGAAATTGGCCTGCGCTATTACCATCTAAAACAAGATGGCTATACTGACAAGGCAGAACAGCATATTTCAGGTATAAATACGGATATTTTAAGAGCTGTAGCTGGTATTCATGTTAGCAAAGATTTTGCCAAAATTCATCCGGAAGTTTATTTTGGTATTACATATGATTTTGTCAGCGACACAAACAATGCATTTGTAAAATTAGCAAATGGAACGCAATATATTGTTCCCGGTAAACGTCTGCCTCGTTTAGGATACGAATTTAGTACTTCTATTAGCACTGCAATTACGGACAATATTAGTGCAGGAATCAGTTATCTTGGCGTTTTCCGTAATCATTACCAAGAACATACCGGCATGTTTAACATCAAATACTGCTTCTAAAATAAAAAAGCCTCAGTAAACAACTGAGGCTTTTTATGGTACTTAAAATTTTAGCCGATTGTACCAAAGTAATTGCCTTCATCTTTCTTTTCTACGGCTCGCAAATCAAACAGATTTAAGAATGCCGTACAAATATAAATTGAAGAATATGTACCGATAATCAAACCGACTAAAATCGTAAAGGCAAAACTGTGTAATGCATCTCCACCCCAAATGTATAACGGTAAAACAGCAATCAATGTTGTTACACCGGTTAAAATAGTACGGGAGAAAATGTCATTAATACTCTTATTTAGCAAATCTAATTGCGGCATCTTGCGATACTTCTTTAGATTTTCACGAATACGATCATAGTTCACCACTGTATCGTTAATTGAGTAACCTACTAAGGTTAAAATTGCGGCAACGGTGGTTAAGCTAAAATCAAAACGGAAGAAAGATAGTAAACCAACCGTGATGATAATATCATGGAACAAACCAATCAAAGCACCTAAAGCAAATTGCCATTCAAAACGTATCCAGATATAAATAGCAATAGCCAACATTGCCAACACAGAGGCAATGATACCGGCTCTTTTCAGTTCACTGCCGACTTGCGGACCAACGTTTTCAACGCGGCGGTATTCATAACTGCTACCTAATATATTTTTAATATCAACAACAGCTTTCCTTTGTGCTTCTTCATTGGCATTTTCAGCTTGAGCTCTAATCATCAACTCTTTGCCATCTTCACCAATGGTTTGCAAATTGAGTTCATCAAGCTTTAAAACACTCAATTTTTTGCGAATATCTTCCGCATTAATTGCTTGCTCGGACTTGATTTCCATTAAAACACCACCGGAAAAGTCTATACCGAAATTAAAGCTTTTGAAATATATACTCAAACATGATAAGATAATCAACAAACCGGAAAGCACATAGGTAAACTTACGCGTTTTCATAAAATCAATAGTCGTATCTTTAGTAATCCATTTTAACATAGTCATCTTATTTATCCTCTTTAATTAAATCGGTAATGCTTTTGGTTTGAAACGATTGTACCATGCCGTAATAATTAAACGTGTAACCGTTACGGATGTGAACAATGAAGTTATAATACCTATTGCTAATGTTACGGCGAAACCTCTAACCGGACCGCTACCAAAGTAGAACAATACGGCAGCAGCAATTAAAGTTGTTAAGTTAGAGTCTATAATTGTTCCCCATGCAAAAGAGAAACCTGTTTCTATTGCATCTTTAATTGAACGACCGTTTTTAACTTCTTCACGCATACGTTCGAAAATTAAAACGTTGGCATCTACCGCCATACCAATTGTTAGGATAATACCGGCAATACCAGGAAGCGTTAAGGTCGCATTTATTAAACTTAATGCACCCAACATTAAGAATAAGTTCAGGAATACCGTAATAGAGGTAAACAAACCAAACACTCCATAGGCTAAAAGCAAGAAAATGATAACACCAATCAATCCAATTATTGAAGAAAAGACACCAGCCTCAATTGAATCCGCACCAAGACCTGCACCAACTGTGCGCTCTTCTAAGATATTTAACGGAGCAGGTAAAGCGCCGGAACGCAACAATAACGCTAATTCTTGAGCACTTTCTGAAGTATAGTTACCTGTAATAACACCTGAACCGCCGGTAATTGCAGATTGAATTGTAGGGGCGGAAATAACTTCATCGTCCAAAACAATAGCTAGTTGTTCACCGACATTATTTCTGGTTACTTCACCAAATTTTTTAGCGCCTAAGCTGTTAAACTTGAAACTAACAGCAGCAGCACCATCTTGGAAAGAAACACCGGCATCTGTTAATGTTTCACCGCCAACGGCTGGCTTTCTTACAATAACATATTGCTCACCACCGGAGCCGCGAATAATACGAGATGAACTCTTTAATTTACCACGTCTGGCATCTGTTGCGGTAGTCGAACTATCTACCAAGTGGAAAGTCATTTTCGCTGTTTTACCGAGTAAAACTTTTACTTCTTCCGGATTTTGAATACCAGGTAATTGAACTAAAATACGACCGTAACCCTGACTTTGAATAATCGGTTCGTTAGTGCCATATTCATCAATACGTTTACGAACAATCTCTATTGATTGATCAACCAACTTACCTTTAATGATATTTAAGGCTTGTTCGTCATAATTAACAACCAGCGTTCCATCTTTTTCTGTAACTGTTAAGCCTTCGTCCATTTTTCTTAGTGGAGTTATAGCCTTAGAACGTGCATTGGCATCTTCTATACGAATTTTTAAACCATCCGCACCGGAACTTATTTTTTGATAACGAACACGCGCATCTCTTAATGCCAGACGAGCAGAATCTTCTAAACTTTGCATTCTATCTTTTAAGGCAGAATTCAAATCTACCTCTAAGAGTAAGCTTGATCCCCCTTGCAAATCTAGGCCTAAATTCACCGGTTGCCACCATGAGGGCAAAGTCTTTTTTGCATCTTTGACAAAGTTTGGTACGGAATAAAAAACACCGATAATACAAACTGCCAAAATCATAAGTATTCTTTGTAGTGATAATTTGTACATTTATTTCTCTCTTTATTTAACCATTTCGCCAGAATCTACTTCCCGAACTGTCGCACGAGATATTTTCACTTCTACACCAGTTGCAATTTCAACCGTTAAAACGTCTCCGTTTGCCTTAACAACTGTGCCGTATATACCACCGCCGGTGACAATTTTATCTTTAGGTTTAATCGCATTGAGCTTATTTTCATGCTCTTTCATCTTTTTTTGTTGAGGACGAATGAGCAAAAAATAGAAAATTGCAAACACCAGTATCAGCTGAACAAGAAAACCGGCCATTGGGCTGGCTTCTGTTGCCGGAGCTGCCGTTTCAGTCGCTGCTATAGCTTCTGTTATAAACATATTTTTCTCCATTTAAAATTATTAGCTGAAAGGAGTTTAAGCTAAAAAAAACAGCAATACAACTGAAAACTCCAAGATGTGCCACGAAAAATTGTAAAAAATGAAAAAAATACAAAACTTATGGAAGGTATGTACGCGGATTAACAGCTTTTTTGCCGGCTCTTACTTCAAAATGGAGTTGCGGTGTATTAACGCTGCCGGTACTGCCGACAGTGGCTATTTTTTCACCTCGAAGTACAGTTTGACCTTTTTTTACATATAGTTTATCATTATGCGCGTAGGCGGTTATATAACCATCGGCATGTTTGATAAGAACCAAATTACCAAAACCTTTTAACTCATTACCGGCATAAGCCACGACACCTTTATCTGCAGCCTTAACATTTGTACCCAATGCAGCTTTTATGTTAATTCCGTCATTACGGCGACCTTTACCGACGACTCCGAAATTAGAAACAACAGATCCATTCACCGGCCAAATAAATTTACTTTTTCGATAAGTTGATACGGTTTGACGTGGTGTGGATTTAGTAATTTGTTTATTTGCTGCGGCAACTTTTGTTGGCGTAGCATTGTTTTTTGTTTTGGAGTTTGTCGCGGATTTAGGCGAACTGTATGAATAACTGCTTTTAGTCCCATGTACATCTTCTTTTTTACTGGCAACACTTGTATTAGATGCATTTCCTGGTAAAGCTAAAACTTGACCGACATTGATTGCATAAGGTGCTTTTAAGCCATTTAATTTACTTAAAGAGGTAACGTCAACATTATATTTTCGTGAAATACTATATAATGTATCACCTTTAACAACTTTATGTGTCTGTCGAACCGGTAGACGTAAAACTTGACCAACGTTAATAGTATAAGGAGCTTGCAAATTATTAGTATCTATTATACTACGCAATGGGATTTCATATTTTTTGGATAAACTGTATAAGGTATCGCCTTTTTGAACCTCTACACTATCAGGTGTATAGCGATATCCGTGGCTGTTAAACATAGGAATCCCTGTGCGAAAGGCATAGCAACCTGTCAGCAAAGGCAGCATCAGCAATGTAACTAACATTTTTTTCATACAGATTCCCCTACTATATATCCTGATTATAGATAAAAATAACTAAAGATTCGTTAAACTGAAATTAACTTAAATATTGCAGGATAAAACAAAAGATGATAGAATAAAAAACTATAAAAAGGAGAATAAAATGGCTGTTTAGAAGGCAAAAAAATTATCCTCTTGATTTTTGGATGTTCATAGCTTATAAAATGAAGAAATTTGATAAGGATATTGAAAAAAGATGAACACCAAACCTGAAATTGTTGACGAAAGTGGCGATAAATATAAATTCGGCTTTGTAACCGATATTGCTGCCGACGTGGCACCAAAAGGTTTGAACGAAGACATTATTCGCTTAATTTCAAATAAAAAAAATGAACCGGAATGGTTGCTTGAGGCACGCTTGAAAGCCTATAAACATTGGCTGACGATGACAGAGCCAACTTGGGCTAAAGTAACTTACGAGAAAATAGATTATCAAGATTTATATTACTATTCCGCCCCGAAACAAACGGCTAAACCGAAGAGCCTTGACGAAGTTGATCCGAAACTTTTGGAAACGTATAATAAGCTCGGTATTCCTCTTAAAGAGCAAGAAGCACTTTCCGGTGTGGTGGCGGTTGATGCCGTTTTTGACAGTGTATCGGTGGCAACAACATACAAAGCGCAACTAAAAAAACAGGGAATTATCTTTTGCTCAATATCTGAAGCGGTTAAAGACTATCCGGATTTGGTAAAAAAATACCTCGGAACGGTAGTGCCTTATACAGATAATTTTTTCGCAGCACTTAATTCGGCAGTGTTTACAGATGGTTCATTTGTTTATATTCCCAAAGGGGTTAAATGCCCGATGGAGCTTTCAACCTATTTTCGTATTAATGCCAAAAATACAGGACAATTTGAGCGTACATTGATTGTGGCTGATGAAGGAAGTTATGTTTCTTATTTGGAGGGATGTACTGCTCCACAACGCGATGAAAACCAGTTGCACGCGGCAATTGTGGAAATTATAGTGCATAAAGATGCAGAAGTGAAATATTCTACCGTGCAAAATTGGTATCCCGGTGATAAAGACGGTAAAGGCGGGGTTTATAACTTTGTGACAAAGCGGGCTCTTTGCGACGGTGAAAATGCAAAAGTTTCTTGGACACAGGTGGAGACAGGATCGGCGGTAACATGGAAATATCCTTCTTGCGTGCTTAAAGGAGATAATTCTAAAGGCGAATTTTATTCGGTGGCATTAACCAATAATCATCAGCAGGCTGATACTGGAACAAAGATGATTCATTTAGGTAAGAATACAACATCAAGGATTATTTCTAAAGGTATTTCTGCCGGATTTTCTGACCAAACATATCGTGGATTAGTCAGAGTAGGCAAAAATGCAACCGGAGCAAGGAACTACTCGCAATGCGACAGCTTGCTTATCGGACAGACTTGCGGTTCGCATACTGTACCTTATATTGAAAATAATTGCCGTTCAGCAATATTGGAACATGAAGCAACAACTTCGAAAATCAGTGATGAGCAACTATTTTATTGCAAACAAAGAGGAATTTCGGAAGAGGATGCTGTTAGCTTGATTGTAAACGGATTTTGTAAGGAAGTAATGCAAAAGCTACCAATGGAATTTGCTATTGAGGCCGCAAAGTTGATTGATATTTCACTTGAAGGCAGTGTCGGATAGTCGAGCAATATCCCATTTTCTATTACTCACAAAACAAAACTTTTCTTTCAAAGAGTCTCCATAAAGAGAGAGTATCTTACGCTTTTTCCAAATAACTGCCTAAAATCTTTTTTCTACCGCATTTATCAAAGTTGACTTCACATTTATCCCCATCAACATCTACGATTCTGCCATAACCGAAACTGGTATGATAAACACGCAATCCCACCAAAGGGGAAGACTTTTTCTTTTGGTAAAAATAATCATTTTGAGGTTGCTGAACATATTCTTCATAATCAGCATACTCATCATATGCTACACTTTCATAACTGTCAAAATAGCCTTGTTTTTTGGGCTTTTTATAACCATTGTATCCTCCGCTGCTCCTGTAACCGCCACGGCTGTTTGTGTATCCGTCTTCATTATTTCGGGAATAATAATTTCGCCCACCGCCATAACTGCTGTTATAATTAGCACTTTCTGGTTTTGAATATCCGGTATTATTCATCAACTCAATACAGCTTGGAGGTAATTCATTTAAAAAGCGCGAAGGGATATTATTTTGCCATTGCCCATAGAGCTTACGATTGAATGCCATTAAAATATAGAGTAATTTTTTTGCTCTTGTAATAGCCACATAAGCAAGTCGTCTTTCCTCTTCAACACTTCCTTCAATTCCATCATCCAAGCATTTTTGGTGCGGAAACAATCCTTCTTCCCATCCTGGCAAAAATACCACATCAAATTCTAGACCTTTTGCCGCATGCAAAGTGGAAACAATTACTTTATTGCCACTATCACTATATTCATTGTCAATCACCAAGCTGACATGCTCCAAAAAATCAGATAAATTGGGGTATATCTCGCCATCACTCATCACACTGATAAGTTCTTTGATATTTTCGATTCTCCCCGGTGCTTCCACAGAAGTATCTTGTTCAAGCATACTCATATAGCCGGATTCATCAACCACCTGTGCCGCCAAATCGCCTAAGCTGATTGCCGGCATAATCTTTCGCCATTCATTTATATGTCCGATAAAATCATTAATTGATTGCCGAGCTTTACCGGAAAAAGCATTTTCTTCAGCAAGATTGCACATAGCTTGATACAAAGGAATTCTTTCCGTTCGGGCTTTCTCTCGACACTTATCAACGGTTTTATCACCGATTCCTCTCGCCGGTTTATTAATAATTCTTTCAAAAGCTAAATCATCACTCGGTTGCAAAATCAAACGAAAATACGCCAACATATCTCTGATTTCCGCGCGTTCATAGAATTTCAATCCACCTACAACTTTATAGGGAATAGATTCTTTAATAAACACTTCTTCAAACGCGCGTGTTTGTGAAGCAGTTCTCACCAAAATAGCTATTTGTTCATAATCATACCCGTCATAGTGAAGTCTTTGAATTTGTTTGGCAATATATTTTGCTTCATCATCACCGCTATAAGTACTGACAACTTTAATTTTTTCATTTTTACAGCCTGATATCGGGCTGTGTTCTGCCACTTTAAGTGTTTTCCCCAATCTTTGTGTATTATGGCTGATAACCGCCGATGCAGCTGTTAAAATATTTGCGGTTGATCGGTAATTTCTCTCTAAACGGATAGTAGCTGCCTCCGGAAAATCCTCATTAAATTTTAATATATTTTCAATTTCAGCACCGCGCCAAGAATAAATAGATTGATCGTCATCACCGACGCAACAGATATTACGATATTTTTGCGAAAGTAACCGCAGCAATAAGTACTGTGTAACATTGGTATCTTGGTATTCATCAACCATAATATACCTAAATCGTTCCTGATATTCATCAAGTACTTTTTTATTTTCCGGATTCATCAACATATTAAGCACATAGAGCAATATATCTCCAAAATCGACACAGTTAAGTTCCACTAATCTTTCCTGATATTTTTTATAGATAAAAAGAATCATATTATTCTTAAAATCATTACCCATCTGCGCAATAGACTGCCCTTTATCTTTGAATCGCGAAATTTTTTCTAATACTGCCTGCGGAGTATAAGTTTTTTCGTCAATATTATATTCCTGGATAATTTTTTTGATAAGTCTTTTTTGGTCATCCTCACCCAAAATAGTAAAATTCGGCTTTAATCCGACAAGTTCCGGATAACGTCTCAAAATCTTAACACAAATACTATGAAAAGTACCGAGCCATACCGAATTAACCGTATCACCGATAAATTGCTGTACACGCTCTTTCATTTCATTAGCAGCACGATTAGTAAAAGTTACCACTAGGCAATTCCATGGTCGCACATTAAGATTATCTAAAATATATGCCAATCTTATTGTTAAAACTTTTGTTTTACCTGTACCGGCACCGGCCAAAACCAATAGCGGCCCTTCAGTCTTAAATACAGCCTCTTTTTGTTCCGGATTTAAGTCATCCAAATAGCTTGGTACCGGTTTTAAAGCACTGATATTATCATAAATTGGTGCAATTTCCTGTCCGTTATCATTATCAAAATCAAAAATGTTACTCATCTTATAAATTTTCTTGTTTTTTTATCCCTAGAACCTTATATATAGCTTTATAGCGTATATTTTCAAAAATAAAAGCTTTTTATTTATTTTTAGAACATAATTAAAACATTTGAGGGAAAGATGAGCGAAGTTAAAGATAAAATCATTGGTTTACAAAAATATTTAGACAGCCAAATTATCGGCCAAAAAGATTTAGTCAAAAAATTGATTATTACTCTTTTAGCTGATGGCCATGCCTTATTGGAGGGAGCTCCTGGGTTGGCTAAAACTAAAGCAATAAAAACTCTTTCCGAATGTATTAGGGCTTCTTTCAACCGTATTCAGTTTACGCCTGATCTACTCCCATCAGATATCACCGGTAGTGATATTTACATAGCCGAACGTGGAGATTTTGAGTTCAAAAAAGGTCCGGTTTTTGCCAATCTTGTTTTAGCAGATGAAATTAACCGTGCCCCTGCAAAAGTACAATCTGCATTATTGGAAGCCATGGCCGAACGTCAAGTCAGTGTCGGTGGCAAACAATATCGCCTGCCTGATTTATTTATGGTTTTAGCTACTCAAAATCCTATAGAACAAGAGGGAACATATAATCTTCCTGAAGCCCAGTTAGACCGTTTTTTAATGTACATAAAAATAGATCAACCGGATGCAGAAGTTGAACGAAAAATCTTAAAATTAGTTCGTTCAGAACAATTAGGCACAAAAGAACAAAATGCAGATTGGCAGGAATTTACCAAAGCAGTTGGTAAAATTTCAATAGAAGATGTTTTATCTGCCCGTCACGAGGTTCTTTCCATGCATGTGAGTGAAGCCCTTGAAGAATATCTTGTTCAGCTTATTGTTGCTACCCGTCAGCCGGCTAAATACGATATTTCGTTAAAAGACAGCATCTTATATGGAGCAAGTCCGCGTGCAACAATAGCCCTTGATAAATGTGCCAAAATAAATGCTTGGTTAGATGGAAGAGATTTTGTAACCCCTGATGATGTTCACGCGGTGATTTATGATGTCCTTCGCCATCGTATCATTTTAAGCTTTGAAGCTCAAGCAGAAGGCCTGACTGCTGATAACATTATTACTTCTCTATTAAAATTAGTTCCTCTGCCGTAAGAGGTGAACAATGTTCTTTAAGAAAAAAGAAATTCAATCACCAAAATCTAACGGCTTGTATGCCGGTTTAGATGATCTTATTGAACAAAAAAAATATTTACCATATATCAAACGTCGCCACAATAATCTGACATCGGATCAAGCCGGTGACATCCGTTCTGCCTTCAAAGGTCGCGGTATGGAGTTTGAAGAAGTTCGCACCTATGGATTCGGTGATGATGTCCGTGATATAGATTGGCGTGTTACCGCGCGTAAAAATGAAACATATACCAAAGTTTTCTCAGAAGAAAAAGATCGTGAAGTCTATGTTATTTTAGACCTGTCTCCCTATATGCTTTTTGGCACTAAAAAAGAATTAAAGTCTGTATCCGCAGCCAAGCTGGCTGCACTTTTAGGCTGGCAGAGCGTTGCCAATAAAGACAGATTCGGACTAATTTTATATAATGGCAAAGAGACAAAAGTTTTTAAGCCGCAAAGCAACCATAAAAATTTAATGGCAATATTTAATGCCATTTCTACCACTACGGAAGAATTATTAAAACAACCAACAAAAGATATAAAAAAAGCAGATATAAACGAACCTTTACAATTTCTACGTTTTGGTATCAAAAGCCGTGCTATGGTTTTCATTTTAAGTGATTTTAAAAAGGTTAGCAACGAGGCCTTAAAATCAATTGTTGCTTTAACCAAACGATGCCGAGTTTATTGCGTCAATATTTATGATTATATTGAAGAAGTTCCGCCTGAGGCCGGAGAATATATGGCAGAATATAATGGAGATAAGTTAATTTTCGATTCGTCTTCAGAGTCATTCAAACGCACATATTATTACTATTTTCAAGATAAACGCCAATCAATAGAAAAATTCTGCAAACGCTTTAGCTGTCAATACATAAATATCCGCACGGATAAACCTTTATACAAACAGCTTAAAATATTATAGGACAATCATATGAGTAAACGACTGATAACTGTTTCAATATTTTTAGGGCTTCTTTTAGGCTGCTGTTATTGGTGGCAAAACAGAATTACCATTAGCGTTGTCATACCAGTTTATAATGCAGAAAAATACTTGGCAAAATGTTTAGATAGTATCTTTATTCAATCTGGAACATTTGAAGTTGTTGCCGTTAATGATGGTTCAACGGATAATTCTCTAAAAATTCTCCAACAATATGCCAAAAAACATTCAAATATGAAAGTTATTGATCAACAAAACCAAGGCATAGCTTCTGCCCGTAATGCAGGCATTCATGCCGCAAAATATAAGTATGTAACATTTATAGATAATGATGATTGGTGGGAAGCGGATGCTTTTTCTACAGTTCGCAAAGTATTAAGAAAAGATAAATCCGATATCCTTTTAATAGATTTCTATGATGTCTATGATCGTCAATGGGTAAGAGACACTAGAGGAGAAGAAGTAGCAAAGAATGTTCCGGAAGAAACTAAATTTCCCAAACGTGATTTGGAAAAACTCGCTCTGTTTTCTCCTTTTTACGCCAAAGATGCAATTAGCGATTTGTACTATGATGGAGCAACATTGGTTCATAATTTTTATAAAAGGGATTTTATTACCAAGAATAATATAGAATTTCCAGACAAACTAAGCATTGGTGAAGATTTAATTTTTATGTTTCGAGCTCACGCCTATAATCCATTGATTTCTGTTTTAAATAAACCTGTATATAATTATTATAATCATGTCAGCAGCGCATCAAAAGGGCTAAAAACCCTAAAAATTCTAAAGCCGAGAATTGATTACATGCGCCACACGACAGAATATCAAAACTCTCCACGTTATATACAAATGCTGATTGATGATAGTTTCGTTGGTGCATTATTTTTAGGCATAGCCAATTTGCAAAGACATAATATCCCGATTTCACAAGAAATAGATAAGATTTATACTACATACGCAACTATGTTTAAATACAACCAACAAGAGCTCAAATCAGCTCGCAAGTATCAACAGCTTAAAGCATTTTTACAACAACTTGGTCTTAATCGTCCTCTTTAATCCGCTCAACATTTGCACCGACACCTTTAAGTTTTTCCTCTAGCTTCTCATAACCTCTGTCAAGATGATAGACACGGTTAACAATTGTTTCGCCTTCAGCCACTAAACCTGCCAGAACCAACGCAAAAGAGGCGCGTAGATCTGTAGCCATAACCGGAGCGCCGGAAAGTTTTTTTACACCGCGTACAATAGCAGAAGCGTGCCCGTGGATATTTATATTCGCCCCCATACGGCAAAGCTCTGGCACATGCATGAATCGATTTTCCCAAATACTTTCTGTTACCAAAGAAGCACCTTCTGCCACAGTCATCAAAGCCATAAATTGTGCTTGTAAGTCAGTTGGAAATCCGGGGTAATAATCTGTATAGATATCTTCTCCGACAATTGTTTTGCCTCTGGCATCAATTACAATCGAGTTTTCTTTTTCTTCCACATCTATGCCCATTTTTTCAAGCACGCGCAATGGCTGTTGCAAATGCTCTGCACATGCATTAACTAACTCGATTCGCCCTTTTGTAATTGCTGCAGCAATAGCATATGAACCGGCCTCAATTCTGTCAGCAATAACAGCATGCGTCGCTTCGTGCAATTCTTTTACACCCTCAATAGTTAGGATAGATGTGCCTCTTCCGAAAATTTTTGCACCCATTGCGATTAAAAGGTCAATTAAATTTCCGATTTCTGGTTCTTTTGCAGCATTTTCTATTTTTGTTATACCATCAGCCAAAACGGCTGCCATTAAAATATTGCATGTTGCCCCCACAGAGGCTTTACTGAAAATAATGTGCGCCCCTTTAAGTCCTTTCGGTGCATCAGCAATGACATAACCGTTTTTAATTTCTATACATGCGCCCATTTGCTCTAAAGAAGATAAATGTATATCCATAGGTCTTGCACCGATAGCACACCCACCCGGCAGAGAAAATTCTACATGATGAAAGCGCGCTAACACCGGCCCCAAAACATAATAAGAAGCACGCATCTTTCTAACAAAATCATAAGGCGCAATAAGTTCCTTAATATCGTTAGCCTGATAAGTGTAAGTTTTAGTCGGGTGTCCGGCAAAAATTTCTTCTTTTTCTTTAATTTTTAACCCCATATATTCAAGCAAACTATTTAAAAAAGTAATATCAGAAAGTGCCGGCACATTTTTAAGTGTAACGGTATCTTTAGTTAATAAAGACGCGCAAATCAAAGGCAGTGCAGCATTCTTTGCTCCGCTTATATAAATTTGCCCGTTTAATACATTTCCGCCTATAATTTTTATTTTATCCATAGCAACGCTCCTTCATCAATCCGTCATTTTAGTCTTCATAATAATTGTTTTTTCTATCGTTTATTTTTAATTTCTTTAATTTTCTTAGTTCCTGTTCTTGCTTTTTTCTTTTTTCCAAGTTTTTTTTCAAAGCTTTTGCTTCTTTTTCAATCCGCATATCTTGTCTTTTTACTGCCATAAAATCCTCCTTTTATAACTTTATATTATTCTTATATCAACAAATTATATAAAAAGTGTTAAAGAAAGCAAAGATACACAAAAAGCAAAAATAAATTTAAATATTAAAAACAACGTGTTAATATAAAGGAAACAAAAAATATAAAATTTTTCTTGCAATAATAAAAAACTATGATATAAACACTGACGTTAACAATGCGAGTATAGCTCAGGGGTAGAGCGCAACCTTGCCAAGGTTGATGTCGTGGGTTCAAATCCCATTGCTCGCTCCAATTCAAAAGCCTTCCCTGGTGGGAAGGCTTTTTTATCTAATATTTTTATTCTTCAGCTATTTCAATAAAAAAAGTTCTATAGATGTTTTTTATATAACTCCACTAACCAAATTTTAAGTAATTCAGATTATAATCATGAAAAAAGCAAAGGAATGAGAGTATGAGTTTATTTGGTAAAAAAGAGGCCGGAACACCTCAAAACAAAGTTTCACCAACACCCAAAATTCAGAGTAGTGCAGCCCTTTTACACAAAGAAGGCCGCGCTACAAACACCATAAATGAAGAGGAAGAGAAACCTCAAAGTGTGAATGCAACAAAATTCTCTGATATATACATAACACCAAATAAAACATGCTATATAGCAAGTGGGAAAAGTGAGAGTGGACTTAAAGAAGCGCACTGCACTGATTTACAAGAATTCATCAATGCAGTACAAGAAAAATACGACAATGAAAATAGCTCTTACTCGTTAAGTTTTAAAGATAGAGTTTATCGTATAGAGCGTACAATAGCTCTTGAGGGTGTTCAGTTTTGTGCACGCAAAATGCCATCAAGCATTCCTAATATGGAAAAATTAGGTCTTCCCGCAACAGTTTGCAGATATTTAATGAGCTTAGCCAACAGAACTGGATTAATTTTACTGGCTGGTGCTACTGGTGCTGGTAAAAGCACAAGTATTGCTTCGTTATTAAAAAAATATCTGGAAACAGAAGGCGGCTACGCTTTTACGATCGAAGATCCTATAGAGATGCCGCTGGATGGTATTTATAAAACAAAAAATGGTGATATGGGGTTATGTAAACAAACGGTTCCTCCCCATGGTATATGGGAAGAAGGAATTAAGTCTGCACTTCGTTCAATGCCAAAATATATATATTTAGGAGAAATTCGTTCAGGTGCAGCAGCTGTAGAACTATTGCGTGCTGCAACATCAGGTCACTTAGTTTTCTCTACAATTCACGCAAACAATGTTGTTGATGCCATACAGGCTCTTGCAAAATATGCATCCACTGGTGGGATTTCCGAAGACTTAGCTTTTGATCAAATAGGAAACTGTCTGTTAGCTTGCATACATCAACGGCTTGAAGGTTTTCCAAAGCACTTAAATATTGAGACACTTTTTGCTAATCCGGATTTAAGTAGCGCATGTGCTGTACGCAGCTCACTACGTTCTGGCAATATGAACTTAGCATCCTTAATGGAAGCCCAAAAAACAAAATTAGAGAGGGGAATGCCTCTATGGTCATAAAAAAGCCATTACAGAGATGTGTAATGGCAATGGTTTGTTAAAGACTATTATATTTTAGGCTTTTTGCTGTTCTTATTTATATATAGTATCATAAAAAGACTCTCTTTTCAAGCAAAAAAGGAGTCTCTTTAGTTGACTATCAATGAAGTGGCAAAATAAGGATATTTTCACTTTAAATCAAAAATATACCCTCAATTATTTGTATTTTAAAATTTAATAAAAACAAGGTGTTGAGGTGGAAGAAATAAAATAAAGTGGTAAAAAAGAATTTTTTTTAAAAAAAGGTGTTGACTTTATAAAAAGAGTATCATATAAAGCGTCTCACCGACAGGACGGAATAAGTTAAAAAAAGCTTAAGAGTTTTCTGTGGGCAAATTTCTTAAGAGAGAAAGTTATAATAAAATAGTAAAGAAGAAGC
>JAZUMA010000017.1:0-2063 GCA_045603405.1 Alphaproteobacteria bacterium
ATTGGTCGGCTGCGGGCTTCCGGAAGCACGCCACAAAAAGGTGACCGCCTGCGCGCGGGTGCAATTCCCTTGAGGACTAAACCGCCCCGAGCCGACACCGTTCGTGATCTCCTCCGCCACCGCCCATTGGACCGCATCATAATAATAGTCCCCTGCTGCCACATCGGAAAAGTCATATGCCGCTGAAGCCTCTGCAGCGACAGACACCGCCGAAAGAAGCATCAAACACATCAAAATACTTGCTAAGACTCTTTTCACTAACCACAATTCTCCTTGAACTACAAAACTATCATTCATTATACCATAAGGCCCCTATCAATGTAAATACAGAAAATATTAACAATTGCGGTAACAGCCGAGTTTGTGACAAAAAACAGTTTCAAACAAAATATCCGGACATTTCTACGGTGGAGAATGCTTTAATCATGGCGGCTTCCGCCATTACTGCCAACAAACTCCAAAACTCTGATTATTTCTTCGATTTTTTCAAAGCATTCTGCATCGTTCAGAATCTCGTCTTCTATAATCTCTTTGATTTTCAACAAGGCTTGATAGCATTCTTGTTCCATAAATATCTCCGCCTTTTTCTTATATGGGGGTTATATCCCCTTAATAATTAGGATTATAATCCCCATAATAAAAACTGTCAAGGGGGTATTCGTATGATCAAATTTGATAAACTATGGGATGTTATGAAAGAAAAAGATGTTTCAACCTATTGGCTGAGAGAAAAATGCGGCATTGACAGCAAGACCATCCGCCGCTTGCGCGCCAATGAGAATATGGAAACCAAAACACTTAACAAACTCTGCGCCGCACTGCATTGCAAATTGGAAGATATTGCGGAATATGTGGAAGATTAACTTTGCAAGCAAAAACCCCACCGTAGCAACGGTGGGGTTTTATTATTTCGCTATGCTCTTGCAATTTACGGTCTGCGCGGATGGGCAGTGCCGAAATTATTTGCTTTATAAGTCAAATTATTTCGAGTCTTTAATGGTTTTTTAATTATGAGTTTAGAGTTATGAGAAAACCTGCGGTTTTCGTTATGATATGATTGCCCGACGAAGTCAACTGCACCGAAGGTGCATCATAACGATGCGAAGCGTCTCATAACTCATAACTTGCCGCAAGGCAATCATAACTGCCGCCATCAAAGACATAAAAAATCCTCTCGGATTGCTCCGAGAGGATTTTTATATCAACAATTACTTGTTGTTTTTGATGGCAGCCTGTGGTGCAGTACGCAAAAGTGGGAAAATATAATATATTTAAGAATAAAACTATAAATTTACTGAATAATCCTTTTTAAAACCGTGCGCTCCGAAAATCTGCCAGTTTCCTACGCCCAAGCGTTGTAAAATAGCATTTCTTTCCTCTGAACATAATTTGGGGTCTGTATCAACAGA
Source organism: Alphaproteobacteria bacterium (assembly GCA_045603405.1). Lineage (GTDB taxonomy): Bacteria > Pseudomonadota > Alphaproteobacteria > RF32 > CAG-239 > CAG-267. The sequence goes on from JAZUMA010000017.1 coordinate 1,410, forward strand.
GGTCATTAGTATTGGTGCGTATCTGTTATATTTTTCCTGTTCGGCTGTAAGACCATGCGTGTTTATATAAATATCTCCTGTAATAGCAATGTGATTTTCATAATCTATTAAAACGATTTCCCCAGGCAGATGTCCGCCTTTTCCTTCATACACTTCGAAGTTTAGCTCACCAAAGTTATAAAAACCTATTTGGGTAAGAGGCTTGTCATATGTTTGTGCACTTTTCCAAAGTTTAACAACCTTTTCGGGATTTATCGGCTTGTACTCAGTAAGAATTTTGCAAATGTTAATATACGGCTTATGTAAGGGATTTTCCTCGCGGTATCCGTCAAGTCCATTATATTCCTTTTCCAAGCATTTCGCTGTTTTTTCGTTTGTAATTATCTCATCAAAAATCGGCAGGAGTCCGCAATGGTCTACATCCGCATGGGTGATAAGTATTTTCTTTTTTATAGTATTAAATTCAGGAATGATTTTGTTAAAGATATTAACCATTTCATTTTGATAGCAAGAATATCCGCTATCAATAAATAAATACTCTCCATTACTATTTATGATTATTGTGTTGCTGCCACAGGGCGGCTCAACCAAAGTTATTTCAGTGTTTTCGGAAATTTTGTGTGTGCTTATACGTGGTGCAAAGTTTTTTCCTTT
>JAZUMA010000018.1:0-2011 GCA_045603405.1 Alphaproteobacteria bacterium
CATCTGATTTTAAGGGAAGCAGGTGCTTAAAAGGTAATACTCTGCTTCCCAAAAACAAACAGTCTTAACAGTATATAAAGGAAAGAAAAATGAGTAACGAAGTAAAAAAATTAACATTGACAACCAATAAAATATTAAAACATATATCCGATAATTTTATCCGAGATAACATAACTGTTATTATGCCGACATATATGCCGCAACGTGGTGAAGTGTTGCGTGCTTTGGCCGTTAATGGTGTAGATACATTGATTGTCGGAGGACCGAAAAATTCTCGCTTTTATAAAGAAATACCGCAAATCGGTACAGAAATTGATGTTTTACCGCATATCGGAGTATTTCCGCCGCAGATTACCAAAGAAATTGTGCAGACAATCCCTGAGGACAAACTTAAAAACAAGAAAATTGCCATATTTTCATTTATTAATTCTATCGGTTGGAGTAATTATATTAAAGAACGAAATCTAAACACCGAAATTATCGCAACAGTTGAGCAAAGTTTGCGTAATTATTTTGAAGAAAAAGGAAACTTAATCAAAATATTGCAAACTGCCGGTTTAGGGGCTTATACCATTCCGACCGAACACGTCAGTAAACAAATGTCGTATAAAGAGCTTTATGCCGTATATCATAAATTAAAAAATGAAGATGGTAAAGTGGTTTTGCAAGACATTCGTTCTAAGATAGCAAATGCCGCGGGAAAAGGGACTTTTTTTGTTTCATCTTTGCAAGGCTTCTTAAAAACCGTTCAGTCAGCCGAAGGTGAATTTAAGGCGGTGCGTTTTATTAAAGGATTTGAGAGCAATCTGACATTTTTTGCAACAAACACTTTACCTGATAATGACCAACTCGGTGCAAAAAAGTTGCAATTAACACCGGAACTTGACCCATATAATCCTGATACATTGGATGTTTTGCTGCAAAGTGCATTAAACATCGGTATCAATGATGAAAATATTGTTACTTTAGTCGGTAGAGGCACATTTAAGGCCGTAGGAGATGATAATTTAACCTCAAATGCCGCCAATGGTGTGGGTAATGATTTAGGTTATGTGTATCCGCCTGAAATTCGCCGACAAATTAAAGAAATCGGTGATAAATTATCACATTTAATGGCACTTGCCGGTAAAGTCGGTGTTGCCGGAGCCGATTTACTGATTGATAAATCAGGAAAAGTCTGGATTAATGAAATCAACGACCGTCTGCAAGGACCGACTTCGCAGATGTCTAAAGATGCAGAAATAAACGGTGCGCCATCAATTTCAAAGATTAATCTGATTGCGAGTTATGCCGATTTTAGAAGTGATGAAGTTCAACAATATTTTCAGGATATAAAGAATAATGCGGAAGAAATTAACGATTATTATACAACCAAAAGCGGCGAATTTTATCTGAAAGTTAATTCTACCCATCCGGCAAATGAAACGGCAGTTTTCCAACATAATATACTGCCGGGATTTTATGATATAAGAAAAAAAGATGGCAAATGGTATTTTGATTTTTCATCACACCGTGGCTTAAACTCGGACACAACATATCAAACAGATACAAAAAAAGATTATGTAACAATAAAAATAGACGGTGGAGATTGGCATACCGGAGATACAGTCAAGGGCGGCTCACAGCTGTTCCGATTGACCGGCATTGCTACCAAAGGCAGTGAACCTTTTATGGTACAACACAATAAAACGATATTAAGCAATGAATGGCAAAATATTATTACTGCGACTTATAATTATCTATTCGGTGAGAATTATATGGAACGTAATCCGTTACGACAGAAGAGAAGACAAATGGTAAAAACACAAAATATTGTGCAATCTAACAATATATTAACAAACAATATGGTATCTAATTTACAAAAGGTCATATAGGAGTGCACTATGCGAGTTTATAAAGAAAATATCAATATCGGTCAAACCCCGATGGGTAATGAGTTGAGTATTCTTAAATACACTATAGACAGCGGTAATCCGGGTAAAACAATTTATATTCAAAGTGGTACGCATGG
>JAZUMA010000019.1:0-1738 GCA_045603405.1 Alphaproteobacteria bacterium
ATACCGTAAGAAGATATTCAATGCGGGCGTATATGGATTTTTTAAGAAACGGTTGATAGAAATTCACGAACACTACCCACAAATATACTTCATAGAACAAAATCACGACAGAGACCATATTCATCTATTGGTATCAATACCACCAAAGATGAGTGTGGGTAGTGTTGTGCGCATCATAAAATCAAATACGGCGAGGGATTTGAAAAAGCAATATCCGTTTCTTAAAAAATGCTATTCCGGTACACAAAGTGTTTGGTCAGATGGGTATTTTGTTAGTACCGTAGGGGTTAATGAGGCAGTGATACAACGCTATATAGAATATCAAGGACGCGAAGATTTAGGACAAGCTTGGCTTGACCTAAAAACATAAAGGGCACATCAAGTGTCCTTTATGTTTTAATTGGTGGAGCTGAGGAGGATCGTCTTGCGGCGCCTTCGGCTTGCTTCGGGCACTCGTTTTGTAAATTCGCTTTGCGTCGCTTACGCTAGCTTGCTTATTAACAAAACTTCGCCGCTTGCGGTAAAAACAACATTTTGAGGTTGTTTTTATCCTCATCTCGTTTAAGTTTACTTTCTTTATTTTTAAATTCGAAAACTTAAACTTCGGTCACTCGGTTGCGATTTTTTCGCTGCTGAAAGTTTCCACTTCCCTTGCTCAAAAGCAACCTTCGCCCGTCGTCAGAAAAATGTCCACAGGACATTTTTCTTTTCTCCGGCCTACGACGGTCTCCGGTTCGAGCAGCATACCACCAAACAAAAAACCTCCCCAAAGGGAGGTTCTGTTTGGTGGTGCATAGGATACATTAGACCAATTACCGATAATTTTACCGCCAACCCATCATTTATTTTATATAATTAAATCAATTAATTATGATATTGTCGATGAAAAAAGTATCTTTTTTTCGTTGCTCAACTTCGTACATTCGCTACAAAAAGTTAAATTCGCGACCAGACCATCTTTTATAAACCAATTTACTCATGTTGTATTTTTAGTTTGTATTTCCTATATAACCATTTAGGTATAATAAACAGGAATTGGAAAAATGTTATCAGCCAATGAAATTAAGAATATTAAACACATATTCACTCAGGCCTTATTTATAAATCACCTTACAGAAGTCGCCATAGAAAAAAGTGGCGTTATATTTAAAGACTCTAATGACCCATATTCAAAATTTTTTGATGAAAAAAATAAGCAATTTACTACACATATGGCTGTAATAAATATCTTATATAATTATCTAGTATTACCTAAAGAACTTATTTTTAAAGAACTAAGCAAAATTCCTTCTGAAAAAGTTAAATTAGATTGTATCAATAATGAATTAAAACGTATTTCCAAAATCACATATAAAGAGACATCAAATGGAGATGATGATTTATTTAGAAGATTAAGGAATGCTCTTGCTCATGGGCACATTACCTTACGAGAAGGTGGTTTTAATTTTCACGATGAAAAAAATGAAACTGATAAGATAGACTTTTCTATAGACGCATTAGACTTAATGCCTATAATCAATAAAATAGAACAAACTATTTTAATACCATTTATAAATAATGAAATAGAAATTTTATAACTTGGAAAGCATTAATAACAAAAATGAAAAGCAAATACACGGTTGAAGAATGGCAAAAAATCATTGCCGAATACAAAAGTACTCATGCCGTTACAAAAATAACGAAAAAATACGGTATTTCTAAATCTACGCTTTATGAATGGTGTACAAAATTAATTTAC
>JAZUMA010000020.1:0-69396 GCA_045603405.1 Alphaproteobacteria bacterium
GGCTTTAGAATTGGCGGCGCATACTATCGTGAATTAGCTGATCCGTACGATGAAATCGAGGCACAGCGTAAAGGCAGCAACGGCTGGTACAAGATTAACGATTATGCCAACATCTACGACCATGATCGTGCTGTTGTTGAAACCGCAGTTGATTATGAATACAAGAGATTATCTCTCTATGCTAAATATAATCAGATGCTGCTCAAACGCAACAAACCACAGATGATAGATGCTGGTATTAAATATAGTTTTTAATAAGCTAATATGATAAAAGAAGAGGTGTTTTTTCATCTTTTCTTGTAATAGATATCCACGGGTTTCCCCATGGATATCTATTAACGTAATAATTTGTATATGTGATAATTATATAACATTGCTTTTTTTGTCAAATAGTTTTGTTGTTAGTGAATTTAATCAGAATATAAATTACGGAAGATTGCAAGAACCAGTAAGTTCGTGATCAAGACGGTTTTCTTTTATACCATAAGGATCTTGGTGGATTATTATTTGACTGTTCGGATAAAGTTTTAATATCTCTTTTTCTATTTTATCGGTTAAATCATGTGCTTGATATAAAGAAATATTGCCGTCTAATTCCAAATGAAGTTCAAAATAATAAATATCGCCTAAACTACGGCTGCGAAAATCATGCATGCCTTTGATTTCAGAATTGTCTTTTACAATGTTTTCTATCCGGCTGCGAATGGAAGAATCCAGTTCTTTATCGGTAATTAAATCTATTGCCTCTCTAGCTAAAGTGTAGGCATTATATAAGAGATAAGCAGAAATAAATAAGGCGGCAATGGAATCAAAATAGATGAAATCGAAAAACCTGATTAAAATAAGTGAAGTAATGACAGCAGTGTTTGTCAGAAAATCGACAATGTAGTGTGCACTATCTGATTTGATGGCTAAGGAGTTTGTTTTTTTTGCAACATAATTTTGAAAAAGAACAAGCAATAAAGTTATAATGAGGCTAAACAGCATGATGCCGATACCAATGTCTGTGTCGGTAATTTCTATTGGTGTTATAAGGCGCTTGATACCATCTGTGATGACAAAAATACCGGATAAGCCGACAAAAGTTGCTTGTAAGAGTGCACTTAGAGCTTCTGCTTTGCCGTAACCATATCGATGGCTGGAAGAAGCCGGCTTGGTTGAAAAATAAATGGCAATAAAAGAAATTGCAGAAGCAAATAAATCTGTTATGCTGTCTATAAAAGAAGAAAAAACAGCAAGAGAATCTGTTTTCCAAAAAGCATAGAATTTTACAAATATGAGCAAGAAAGCTACACAAATGCTTGAAATGCCGGCGATTTTTTTGAGATTATTTTGTTTTGATTGTGTCATCTTTTAAGTTTTCCCATGTTTTTTTTGATATTTCTAAATATTTATTTTTTATGTAAGAGGCAAAAAATTCTAAATGGTGTCCGTGAGGCGGTGTAACAAAATTATATCGGATATAGTATTTTTTATCTGTGGTTTTATAAAAATCCAAGTTTATATAGTTGTTGTTTTCAATATCAAGTTTAATTGTGCCTTGCTTTTGTGCATCGATTTTATCGGTAACAGAGATTATGTCTGAGTTTAACATTTTTTTCACTAATTGCATAATCTTTGTGGCATCAGTTATACCATTGTAACCTATGAGACGACCGAAACGCAGATTCCATATTGTGCTGTATGTCCATGCGTTTTTATTGAGTGAGAGATCGTAAAAATCTACTTCTGTTTTCCAGACTTGAAATTGATTTTCCAAACGAATAAAGGCTGCTTTGGAACCTCGGCCGTAATCTATATCGTGCCAGCCTATATCAAAATTGATAATAGGTTTGTTTTCTGTGTTATATAATGAAACATGGATGTTGGGGTTCTTTTCATCTTTTGATTCAGATATACCAAAATATTTCATATCTTCAACGCGGTTGGATTTTTTTTCAGCAAAAGTCATATTGTTTAAAGCTATTAAAAATTGACGGATGCGTTCTTGATAAACGGGTATTGAAGTATTTTCTTCAAGTAACCAAAGACCATCTTTGTTAGTAAAAGTCAGTGTTTGTGTGCTACTCTTTAATTTGATTTTATTAATAGAATTTATTTTTTGGGTAAATTCTTTGAAAACGGGTTTGTCTTCATATTGTGAAAGATTATTTTTATTGTCAAAATAAATTGTTAGTAAGGCCAATAAAAAGATAATTACAATTAATGAAAATAATTTATATAACGGCTTATCGAAAGTAAAGAAATCTCTTAAATGTATCTTTTTAAGAGATAATTTTTTTATATTTGCTAATAGAATAAAAAGTAAAATGAGAAGAGATATAAAGTAAATGTTGAAAAACTTTACTTCGGTTTCTATGTGAGAGATGTTTTGATTTGCATTCAGGCGAATTCTGCTTAATTGTTGTCTTAAATCTGTCATTTCTTTACGCATCTTGCCAATTAGAGCTAATTCATCGGCATTAAATGTTTCTCTTTCTTCGAAATCACGTTTGGCAGTGATTTCTGTTAATTGCTGGCGGACACCGTCTATGGCGTTGAAGATTTCATTTTCTTTAATTTTGTAAAGATATGTGTTTTGTTTGCGTAGACTGTCTATTTTGTAAAGAGGTCTGCTTTTTAGACCTTTGCTTCGTAAAGAAATTAAATCATCATTTTCTGCGAGATAATCAAGTGCATTAAGAATAAAATTAGCACTGTCAAAAATGGGAACGCTGTAAGATGTATCTAAAAACTTCTTTTCTTTTGCCCAAAATGTGTCATACATAAAATCTGTATCGGCTACTGCTATAATATCAAAAGGCTTAGAGGCATTGTTGCTTAAAATTTCTGCGGCTAAGAACAAGACATCATTTTGAGGAGAGAACCGCGCTAAAATTTCGCGCGGGGGTAAGTTTTGTCTGATAATATCAGTAGTCATTAAAGAGGAATTGTAAGAAGACTTAATTAAAGGGAAGAAAGATATGTCTTCTGCGTTTTGCGGATAGATAACAGAAGCGGTTGAAAATAAGATGCTGTTTAATTTTTGGGTAATACGGTGGTTAGGATTTAATTCTGCTTTGCCTACTTTGAATTGTAATAAATCTTGAGTAAAGGAAGGGTTCTTTTTATAATTTATTGTTTCATCAACCGTTATTGAATTATCAAAGTCTGCCACAACACCATTGTCATAAAATTTAATTTTCCAATAATCAGCTAAAATAGATAGTTCGGAAGGGTAAAAAGCGCCGGCGTGTGGGGAATATATTCGTGAAGCATCATCTGCGACATCTAAAAGAAGCAACACTTTTTGTTGTTCGATGATTTTTTTCTGCATATCCTCTTCTAAAAATTGCGGGTGTATAAGCATAAGAACATCTATTGATTTATCTAGATCTTCTGGTGTTTTTATTTCTTTAATGTTATATAATTCCGAGATTTGATTGATTATTTCCCAATGATTAATATGGACATTACTTTGTATGATTCCGCCCATAATCGGCAGAGAACTTAATATGCCGACAGTTTTCTTTTTGTGATATAATTTATAAATCGAAGTTGTAAGGTCTTGCTCTAAAAAAGGAAATTTTTCAATAGAGAAGAAAGGAATGACTGTTTTGTTGGTCAGGTCATCTGCAAAGACAATGCCGAATAATGCGTTTTGATTTATGTCAATTAAAGGTATCGGCTGTAAGCCATCGGCTAAGGCTCTGTCTTCTATTTTATCTAAAAATTGCGGCATATAAATACGATAGTCAAATTTTCCATGGCTATAAGATTTATATTGTTTGAGCATCAGTTTTATTTGGTTAAATAAAACACGCGTTTGCGGATTTCTTTGTCCTAAAATAGGGGAATAATATAGACGGGCAACAATCGGGCGATTAATTTTGCTTAAAATATTTTTGGTATTTTTGCTTAAACTCAAATATTTTTCTGCAGTGAAGTCATAATTGATTTGACGAAAGAGATTGTTTGCAATGATGTTTAAGCTGAAAAAACCAATGAAAAGCAAAGTTATAACCAGGATAAGATGCTTTTTCGCAGAGGAAAAAAGTAATTTAGTATTGGCTTTTGTTTTAATATCAATGAAGGCGATAGTGAGAAGGTTAAAAAAGAGAATAAGAGAGGAAAAATAAATAATGTCTCGTAATTCTATTAAACCGCGGCTAAAGGTTGAAAAATGAGAAAGAAAACTAAAAGATATGATGGTATCAACGATGATATCGTTGAAAAATTCGCGTATCCAAAATAAAACAAAATCAAAGCCACTCCAGAAAAACAGCAAATTGACAAAGACTGATAAAACCAGTGCGATAACAGGATTTTTAGTTAAAGAAGACATGGTTTGAGATATGGCCAGCATTGCACCTGCTATTGTAAAACAGCTTAAATAGCCGATAAAAATGACAGTATTATCCGGATCACCATATATGTTTACAGTTATCCAAAACGGAAAAGTCAGGATTATTGCAAAAATGGTAAATATCCACGCAGCAAAGAATTTACCCCAAACAAGATTGGATAAACTAAGAGGAGTGGTTAAAAGCTGAATAATGCTTTTGGACCGAAATTCTTCTGCCCAGGTGCGCATAGAAATGCCTGGGATGAATAATAAATATAACCATGGTTGATAATCAAACAGCGCCCATAAATTTGCGTTATCATCTGCAAAAAAATGACCAAAGTAAATGGCACAAGAGCCACTTAGTAAAAGAAAACTTATGAGATAAACATAGGCTAAAGGAGAGGTGAAATATCTAATTAATTCATATTTGATGATTGTTTTTATACTATTCATCTTTTTCTCCTATGGTTAGGGTTTTAAAAGCTGCATCTAAGGTTTTCTTTTTGGTTTGATTTAAAATGTCTTTAACTGTACCCTCTGCTTTGATTTTTCCTTTGTTTATAAGAATAATTTTGGTGGCTAGGTTTTCTGCCTCATCCAGTAAATGAGTAGATATAATTATTGTTTTGGTTTTACTCATTTGTTTGATGAGGTTGCGCATGTGCTCTTTTTGATTTGGATCAAGGCCATCTGTCGGTTCATCTAAGAGTAAAATAGGAGGATTACCTATTAAACTGGCTGCAAAACCGACACGTCTGGTGTAGCCTTTTGATAAGGTCTCTATGCGTTGATTACAGACTTGTTCGACTTTGGCGGTGGTTATAATACGCTCATATTCTTGATTATATTGTTCTTGAATTTGTTTTTTTGTCTGAGTTTCTGTTTCTTGGAGATTTAGTTTCAATTCTATAAAATATTTTAAGAATGTTTTTACGGTCATGTCAGCGTAAAGTGGAGAACCTTCAGGGAGAAAACCAATATCTTTTTTGGTTAGTAAGTCATCTTCTTTTGTTGAATTTCCATTTACATATATTTTGCCAGATGTAGGGCTTAAATAACCGGCAATCATATTCATCAGAGTTGATTTGCCGGCACCGTTTGGTCCTAAAAGCGCGATAATTTCTTTTGTTTCTGCAGTAAAAGAAATATTATCTACAGCCTTAATGTTGCCGTAATTTTTGCAGACATTAATGATTTGTAGAGTTGGATGTGAGATTTTATTTTGCTTCATATATTTCTCCTCCGGACATGGGAACAGATACACCGGTTGTGGTGGGAAAAGTGATGGGCAGAGAGTAAATCGTGCGTGCACTTAAAAAAGCACACATCTCTGCATTCATGGTGTCTAAGGGGATGTCATCTTCTTTGCTTAAAACAATTTCTGTTTCAGGTAGACGTTGTCTGATGAATCTAACCAAAGTCGGATTTATGGCTCCTTTGCCGCAAATAACAACTTTTTTAGGAAATTCAGGAAGGTACATGCAAATTGAATAGCAAATTGCCTCAGCTACAAAAGCTGTGGCTGTGGCGGCACCATCTTCTAATGAAAGACCTTCTAAGTGCTCGGCTTTATCGGCAAAAATACCGGTATAAGCTGATTTAGGAGGAAATTGGGCAAAAAATTTGTGATGCATTAGTGTATTTACGGTTTTTTCATGAACTTTACCGAGGATAGCCAAGCGCCCGTTATAATCATTATCCATGTGAGCGTGTTTTTCTGTCCAGTGGTTAATAAAATTATCACCAGGGCCGCAATCAAAACCTACTAATTCGCCGTAAGAACCTATCCATGTTAAACTTGATTTTCCGGTAATGTTAACATAAACAATCGGTTTAATTTCATTAGTTGATAAGGCATTAAAATAAACAGAGGAAATAGGAGTTCCTTGTCCGCCACTAGCAATATCGGCATTTCTGAAGTGAGTAATGATTTTTGTATGTGTTTTTTCAGCAATATAGCGACCTAGTCCTAATTGATAAGTGTATTTTTGGTTTGGATTATGACAAATAGTAATTCCTTCTATTCCGACAACATCTATAGGTTCTGAACATTCTTCCCGAAAATCATTAATCAGCTTAATATAAAAATCTGATACGGCAATATCTACCGCATGCAACTTTTCTTCATTATCGGCAACATCTCTTTTTAACCCCCAAACAGAGCGTATTTTTTCTTTTATTTCATCCGGATATGGAATAACATAAGCTTTTTTTCTTTCTAAAATATCTAAGCCGTCCGTGCGAATGAGAGAAAGCTCTACACCGCCGTATGTTGATGTTCCCATTAGTCCCAGACAATTAAGCCCTTTAATTATCATTAAAAAAATACCTTTTGTGGTTGCAATATAAAATGTTTATGCGTACTATTATAAGGTTAAGATACGTTAATATTTGGTATAAAAGAAAGGATAATATATCAATGTCACAATTTAAATCAGAATTTTTGAATATTATGCAAGAACGCGGGTTTTATAATCAATGCACAAACGAGCAGGGATTTGATGAGTATTTATCTGACTGCGAAAAAAGAGGTGTGCCTGCGGTTGGGTATTTGGGTTCTGATCCGACAGGAGATAGTTTGCATGTGGGACATATTGTGCCATTGATGATGATGAGATGGTTTCAGAAATGTGGGCATAAACCATTGACATTGGTGGGAGGTGCTACAGCGCGAATCGGAGATCCTTCCGGTAAAGATAAACTACGCCCTTTTCTAGATGAACAAACTCTAGAGAACAACAAAATCGGATTAAAGAAATCTTTTATGAAGTTCTTAAAGTTCGGTAATGGTAAAAATGATGCCTTAATGGTTGATAACTGGGATTGGTTTAAAGATATTAATTATCTGGCTTTTTTACGCGATATAGGAACATGCTATTCAGTTAACAGAATGCTGACGATGGATAGTGTGAAAAGCAGGTTAGAGCGTGAACAGCCGATGTCCTTTTTGGAATTTAACTATATGTTGCTACAAGGATATGACTTCTGTGTATTGCTTAAAAAATATGGTTGTCGGGCACAAATAGCCGGTGCCGACCAATGGGGCAACATTGTTTCCGGGACGGAATTGGGGCGCCGTCGCTATGATACGGAATTGTTTGGTTTTACCAGTCCGATTATTACGGATTCTGCCGGTAAGAAAATGGGTAAATCTGAAGGTAATGCTTTTTGGGTTAATGATGAAAAATTGTGTTCTTATGATTATTTCCAATATTTCCGGAATATCGGTGATGCGGAAGTTGGTAAATGCTTGCGTATTTATACGGATTTGCCGATAGATGAAGTTAAGCGGCTAGAAGCTTTGCAAGATAAAGAAATTAATGAAGCTAAGAAAATTTTGGCTTATGAAGCAACAAAGATTTGCCGTGGCGAAGCAGAGGCAAAAGCTGCTTTGGAAACAGCAACAAAAACTTTTGAACAAGGCACTGTTGATGATAATCTGCCGTCTGTTGAGTGTGCACAAAGTGAGATTGGTGTACTTGATGCGTTTGTATCTTTAGGTTTTGTCAGCAGTAAAGGAGAAGCCAGACGTTTAATTAAACAAGCCGGTTTGAAGCTTAATGATAAAGTTATCAGTGATGAAAATTATGTAATCACAAAAGCTGATTTAACAGACGGGCGAATCAAACTTTCACAAGGAAAGAAAAAACACGGACTGCTGGTTTTGAAATAAGATTTTGCGAAGGAAAAGACCTCCTGCGGGAGGTCTTTTTATTTTTTGACAAAAAAAATACTTGCTCAGAAGAACGTTTGTTAAAACTCATAGAAGAATGGGGATGGTGGAACGTTTTGAGGAACTATATTGAGGAGCATGAACTTCCAGATTCAGTTCTTAAAGCGCTGATTTATAAAGCTTATTGCGGGTACAGAATTCCAGATGAGCAAGATCGTAACAGATGGCTAGGTACTTCTATGTGGGCAAATGTGATAGTGGTGGAATACTGTAAGAAAAGAAAGTTTTCTGAATATTTATCAGAGTGGATCAAAGAGTATATCATAGATCTTACCAGACTTAATGGAGTATTACTAAGCAATTGTACTGACTAATAACAACCCCCGTATGAAAGAAATTTCAAACGGGGGTTTTGTTGTTTAATAAAGAAAAATTATTCTTTATTTTTTAAGGCTTCACCTAAGGCATCACCTAAAGAAGAACTTGCAGCTTCAGAGTTAGAATATTCTTCTAACGCTTTCTTTTCTTCTTCTGCTTCATAAGCTTTTACAGAAACACCGAGTTTGGTGTTTTTGCGATCAACAGAGGTTAATTTTGCATCCAAAACTTCACCTTCTTTGTAGCTTGATAAATCTTTTCTATCTTTAGATAATTCTGCTTTTCTGATTGTAGCAGCAATGCCTTGAACTGTTACAAGAACACCTTTTTCATCTGTGCCTGTAACAACGGCTTTAACAATATCACCTTTTTTCAAAGATTCCAAAGTTAAGGCAATATTGTTTTCAGACATTTGTTTGATGCCAAGGCTGATGCGCTCTTTTTCAATATCCACATCAATAATCTTAGCTTCAATTGTTTGACCTTTGGTATAGTCTTTAACAGCTTCTTCACCAGATTTTTCCCAAGAGATATCTGATAAGTGAATCATACCGTCAATTTCATCTGATAAACCAATGAACAAACCAAACTCGGTAATGTTCTTGATTTTACCTTCAATGATGGAATTAATCGGGTGTTCTTCAATGTATGCAGCCCATGGGTTTGGTGTGCATTGTTTGATACCTAAGCTGATACGACGCTTTTCAGCATCAACTTCCAAAACCTTAACATCAACTTCTTGTGATGTAGAAACAATTTTACCCGGATGTACATTTTTGCGTGTCCAGCTCATTTCTGAAACATGAACAAGACCTTCAATGCCATCTTCTAGCTCAATGAATGCACCATAATCGGTAATGTTGGTAACTTTACCTTTGTAAATTTCACCAACTTTGTACTTATCTGCAACAACTTGCCATGGGTCATTTTCTAATTGCTTCATGCCTAAGCTGATGCGTTGTGTATCTTCATTGAATTTAATAACTTGTACTTTAACGGTTTGACCGAGAGAAAGTACTTCAGCAGGATGGTTGATTCTCTTCCAAGAGATATCTGTAACGTGTAACAAACCATCAACACCGCCTAAATCAATAAATGCACCATATTCGGTTAAGTTCTTAACAATACCCTCAAGAACAGCACCTTCTTTAATGGTGTCTATTAATTCTGCACGAGCGGCAGAACGTGTTTCTTCAAGAACAACACGACGAGAAACAACGATATTTCCGCGAACTTTATCCATCTTTAAGATTTGGAACGGTTGAGAAATGCCCATTAAAGGGGAAATATCTTTAATCGGACGGATATCAATTTGTGAACCAGGCAAGAAAGCTATTGCACCATTCAAATCAACGGTAAAGCCGCCTTTAACACGACCGAAGATAACACCGTTAACGCGTTCGTTATTGTTCATCATCTTCTCTAAATCTTGCCATACTTCTTCACGGCGAGCTTTTTCACGAGATAATACAATGTTGCCGTCTTTGTCTTCATATCTGTCAACTAAAACTTCAACAACATCGCCAACTTTTAATTCATCATTTCTACCAAATTCACGCAAAGGAATGCGACCTTCAGATTTTAAGCCGACGTCAACAGTTGCATATCCATCATTTACACGAATAACAGTACCCTTCATAACTGTGCCGACAATGCCCTTGTTACCGAATTGTTCGTTTAACAAGTCTTCAAAGTTTTCAGTCATTTCAGGGATTTTTAATTCTGCAGTATTTGCCATTATTTTTATATTTTCAAAAAATGCCAGACCTTAAAATTTAAGCGGACTTGCGCGTGTTACAAAAAAACATTCCGCCGCCGCGCCGCAGGGAATTGGGTATTATTTAGAGGGAAAAAAATGAAAAGTCAAGAAAAAAGGATGTAAGTATGTATTAAAAACAGCAAGAGCTACTCATTTGAGATGCTCTTGACTGTTTGAAGGGAGAATTATCATTGCAATAGATGTAAAGAATGATAATAATAGCAAGTTAAAAGTGTTCGTATTGAAATGATAGATTTTGTTTAGCATCAGAATGATGATAACTAAGAAAAAAATACTCATTCCCAGAACAGAGATCAATAAATTCCAGCATTTCATGCGAATGCACATAATTAAAAAGCAAAGAGAAAATATTGCAAAAATTGCAAAAATAACTAAGCATCCGCCCCAACAAAAATCATTAAGAGAGTTTTGAGTAACGGAAAATAAACTGTTGTAATGCGCAATGGCTGTAAATGGCGCCAAAAATAAAAATGTCTTCATAATCATCTAATAATAAATTTTGTACGGTCAATATATCGTCTTTTTAAATATATGCAAGTGATATTTTTATTGTATCTTTTTGAGGTTTTATTTTTTTCTTTGTGTATTAGTGTAATTTCTTGCTGTTTATTCTCTAAAAAATGTTGATAATCAAGTCAAATTTGATTTGAAGAAAGAAGGAAATAAAATGAGAAAATTATGGTTATTGGTATTACTTTTGAGTGTATCAGCTTGTCAATCTAAACAAGTTATTGTGCCGGCAGTGGTGCATAATGTGGAAACAACGAAAGAAGTATTTGTTGAAAAATCACACTTGCCGATTATCGGTGAGGTTGAGCCGATTTATTTCTTGCCGATGAAATCGCCTTTTTATGCCAGAATCGATACAGGAGCGACAACATCTTCTTTGGACTGTAAAGATATAGAACAGTTTGAAAGAGATGGAGAAAAATGGGTGGCTTTTAGATTAGTTAATAGAAAAACCGGCGAAGAGCATGTTTTTGAAAAGAAAATCGAACGTGCTTTTAAAGTGCGTCGCACTGGGGATGATGAAAGAAGAAAAGCGGTTAAAATGGATGTTAAAATGGGAAAAGAAACGTTTAGTGCAATTTTTTCAATTGCTGATCGACAAGATTTTGATTACCAAGGTTTGATTGGTCGTAATATATTGACGGGCAGATTTATTGTTGATACATCTACATCTTATACATTGAACTAAAATTAAGGGTGACGATATGAAATTAGCTAATTTTTTTACTGTACGCAAAGTTTTAACTTATTTATTGCTTTTATCTATTGTTTATGCGGCGTATGGAATTTATTATAAAGTTAAATATTGGGGATTTTCTTTAACACCAAAAAATGTAACAGATGTATGGCGTATTGATGCTAAAATCTCTTTTGTACCGGTAGATAAAAATGTGCATGTGGAATTTGCAACGCCAGGAGAAAATGAGAATTTTAATATATTAAGTGAAGATTACTTACCTAAAGAAGAAAAATATAAGCCTTTTCGTGATGAAAAAAATAATAAGGTTGTTTGGGATATCAGAAATGAGACAAGCAAACAAACACTTCATTATCTTATAGATATTTATGACGATGTCAAAAATAATCAAATGAATAAGCAGGTACCGGCTAAAATGGAAAGACCGGTTCTTTCTGATGAAGAAAAAATGCAAATGAAACAGATTTGGGATTTGGCTAGTGAAATAGAAGGTGATAAAGATAAAGTACAAAAAATTATTGCGGTTGTTAATCAGGAAATGGCAAATCCTTCAATGAGTTTAATTTTGCCTATAAAACATACTGATAAAGAGTTTGCGGAAAAGGTTATTCAGATATTAGCGTATAAACGCATTCCGGCAAGAATCGTGCGGGCTATTAAACTTGTAGAAGGTAAAAAAACAGAAAAACCAGATGTAAAACTTGAAGCTTATATAGATAATGCTTGGAATTTGTATAATCTGGATAACGGGAAAATAGGGTTGCCGAAAAAGTGGATTGTTTTTCAACGCGGTGGTGTGTCTTTGCTTGATGTGCGCGGCGGGGAAAATTCTAAAGTTATGTTTTCGGTGATGAAATCTGTGGCAACACCTTTAAAAATGGCTGAACACCGAGCAAAATTAAATAACCAAGGAGATAAGTATAAATATTCTATCTACACTTTACCGCTTTTGGAGCAAAATACGCTTAAATGGTTGATGATTTTCCCGTTAGCAATTTTGGTTGTTGTTTTGTTGAGAAATGTTATCGGCGTTTCAACAATGGGTACATTTACGCCGATGTTGCTTTCTATGTCTTTGGTTAAAACAGGATTTTTGCCGGGATTGGTTTGTTTTTCCATTATGATTATTATGGGACTTTTAATGAGGGCATTGGTTGCAAAACTTAATTTGTTGCTTGTGCCGAGAATTTCTTTTGTGGTAATTTTTGTGATTTTGATGATCCAGTTTTTGACAATAGTTGGTTACCGAATTGATTCAGGGCTTGTCAGCTCGGCAATATTCTTCCCGATTATTATTACAGCGTGGATTATTGAAAGAGCTTCTATTACATGGGAAGAAGAAGGGGCTCGTAATACTGTTCAGGAAATTTTAAATACACTGTTAACAGCGGTGGTAACGTACTTTGTTATCAGTAATGAAACCGTAAGACATATTATGTTTGCCTTTAATGAACTTAATATTGTGATTTTGTTTATCGTTATGCTGCTTGGTACATATACCGGATATCGACTGACGGAAATTACACGTTTTGCATCTTTGGCAAAAAAGGATAATTAATATGTTTGATTGGTTTAAAACAGCAAAATTGCTTAGAGAAAACGGTGTTTTAGGGATGAATGACCGGAACTATTCGGTGATAGCTAAGTACAATGATCGTTCACTTTATACGTTGGTTGATGATAAAGTGAAAACGAAAAAGCTGGCAAATAATATTAATATCAATACACCAAAGATGATAGGGATTATTGAGCATCAGTATGATGTTAAAAATTTCTTGAAAATTGTTGAGGGATATAAAACTTTTGTGATTAAACCAGCACACGGGAGTGGCGGTAAGGGTGTGTTGGTTATAAAAGAGCATAATGGCGAAAAGTTTTATAGTGCTTCCGGCGAAGAGTTGACTTTTAAAAACATTTATCAACACATATCTAATACACTAAGCGGTTTGTTTTCTTTAGGCGGGCAGTATGATGTTGCATTGATAGAAGAAACAGTTAATTTTAGTGATGTGTTTAAGAACTTTAGTTATCACGGAATTCCTGATGTGCGTGTGATTGTTTATAAAGGGTATCCTGCTATGGTGATGATGCGCTTGGCAACAAAAGAATCTGATGGAAAGGCAAATTTACACCAAGGAGGTGTGGGTGTCGGACTGGATGTGAAAACAGGGGGAACTCTGCGTGCGGTGTTACATAACAAACCGGTGACAATCCATCCGGATACAGGTGCTAATTTGATGGATTTGAAAGTGCCTTTTTGGCGGGAACATTTGCTTATTGGTGCTCTGGCGTATGATATGACCGGTTTAGGATATTTAGGAGCAGATATTGTGTTAGATAAAAACAGAGGACCGATGATGCTTGAAATTAATGCGCGGCCGGGGTTGGCTATTCAGATTGCAAACGGCAAAGGGCTTAAAACAATACTTAAAGAGATTGATGAAACGTATCCGACAGGCTTAAGCGCGGAAGAACGTGTGGATTATGTCTTGAATAAATAAAAATTAATTCCTAAATAAAATTCAGATTTGTTTTTTAGAGGAGTTTTATGATGTCTAATGTTTTGGGAAAAAGCGAAACAAAGAGCTTAAATAAAAGCGAAACAAAAAATATCGGTTCGGAAGAAAAAAAGAAAATCGTCATGAGCGCAACAAGAGGAAAAAAAATGAAATATTCTTATAATGTTAAAGATGCGGAAAATGCACTTGTTTTGAAACTAAAAGATGGTGAAGTGGTGATAGAAATGTTTCCGGATGAGGCACCAAACCATGTGGCAAGAATTAAGGAATTGGTGCGAGAAGGATTTTATAACGGTTTAAAATTTCATCGTGTTATAGAAGGATTTATGGCACAAACAGGATGTCCGCTCGGAACAGGAACAGGCGGAAGCGGTAAAAAATTAAAGGCAGAATTTAATAAAATCCCACATAAAAGAGGGACTGTCTCTATGGCGCGCGCAATGAATCCGGACTCTGCTGATAGTCAATTTTTCA
Organism: Alphaproteobacteria bacterium; assembly: GCA_045603405.1. Classification (GTDB taxonomy): domain Bacteria; phylum Pseudomonadota; class Alphaproteobacteria; order RF32; family CAG-239; genus CAG-267. Next base: position 14,359 of record JAZUMA010000020.1, read on the forward strand.
TTTGTTATGCAGATTGTCCGCATTTGGATGGTCAATATACAGTGTGGGGGCAAGTCGTTTCCGGTATGGAATTTGTTGATAATATTAAAAAAGGCGGTGGTTTTAACGGTATGGTCTATCAACCGGATGAGATTATCAGCATGGAAGTGGTGGCAGACATATAAGCATAAAAAAACCGCTCCTTTGAGGAGGAGCGGAAGAAAGTATCGGAGATAGATTATTTCTTTTTGAACTCGGCATACTGTGCTTCGCGGCAGTGGTATGTTGTAACCTTTCGTTCAGCAGCTTTTACCAAAAGCTTCTGAGCACTACTTGGTTCAGTATACCATCCTCCAGCACAATACTCATTCAAAAAATCTACTTTCACAGAGGGATTTTCTCCTGAAATGGTTTCAACCACCATATATATGAAGTGCGTGAAATCCCCTCGGTGATGATATGATTTTATAACCAAGTACCCCTCATGAACCGGAATGAGAGCATGCTTTCCATTACACAAGTGTCCCCTGCGGGGAATGTACACTGCTGTGGGTTTTTCACCGCTTGGTTTAGCGATGAGCACCGCACTACCGGTATTTGTGCAACTTCCGCCCTCTTCCCAAAGGGAGACGAAACCAGCTTTTGTCTGAGCGGCGTTCCATGTGCAAGTAGCTTTTCTATCCATATAACAATTTTTATTTACCCGTGAGCTGTTTTTGTAAAAAAATTATAAATCTTACTTATCTAACCTTATTTCTGATCCCTAAGACGCGCAGTCTTAAACTGTATGATAACAGCGGGCGGCGTTGCACAACGCACTTTCAGTTAAACTTTTGGAAAATTCTTTTTTAAAAACATATCTGACTCGTGGGCTGCTTTCGTTTTGTTAAAGTATTTTACACATCAGCTATAGTTTTTGCTATAGGAAAGCTCTGACATGCGTGCAAAATAATACAGATAATTTTTATCGTACAGAGATAAGATAGCAATTTTGGGGATTTTGTCAATAGTTGTTTAGAAAAATATTATTGACATTCTACAACGATTAATTAAGAAATTAAAGAAATAATAAAGGTGAAATTAAAGGATGGATTTAAGATGAAAAATATTAAGGTAGAGATTGCAACGGCAGAAGATGCAGAAAGCATTGCAAAGGTAGCGTATCAAGTGGCGCAATTGCATGATGAGGCTTTGCCGGAATATTTTAAGCCAGTGCCTGAAGAAGAACAGTTGCGCGGTATTCAAAATATGTTAAAAGATGAGAAAATTGTTGTTTTTAAGGCAATATATAACGGGAAAATACGCGGATTTTTATTTTTGGAAATGCTTCATCGCGTCAGTCAAGGGCTCCGTTTTTCTACATTGGGGCAAGTGCTTAACCTTGGAGTTGATGAAAAATATCGTGGTAGGGGATTGGGTGCAGCTTTATTAAAGTTTGCTGAGGAATATGTGTATGAACAAAATGGGGAAGCGCTTGATTTGAGTGTGTTTGCGTTTAATGAAAAGGCGATTAGGTTTTACAAAAATTTAGGGTATGAGGTATTGGATGTTTCAATGCGGAAGATTTTAAAATAAAAAAAGAGGAACATTTCCTCTCTTGATACTTCTATTATACGGATTGTGGTGAAAAAGTCAAGAAATTTATTTGACAAAAAATAAAATATTTTTGTTGATTTGAATCAGTGTTTTAGGCATATTGTGCTTGTAACTTTGTTTTAAAGGGGGGCATATGAAAGGTAATAAGCTTTTAATTATATTGATGTTGGTTTGCTTATTTGTGAGTGGGTATAGTGTTTGGCAATGTTATGTTCTGAAAAATGAGGTGGAAAAATTACGACAAGAACGTACGGCAGTTAATCAAAACAATGATATTTTAAATGAAGCCATTAAGATTATACAAGGGAATAACTGGGTAAGTGCACAACAGACAAAGAAAAAAGGTTTAGTGGATAAAGCGAAGAGTGCTGCACAGGCTAAGGCTTTGGATATTATGGCTAATAAGGTTAAAAAATCTGTGCAAGAAAAAGCAGAGATTAATGGTAAAGATGCTACGGTGGCGCTTAAAGGGATAGATATGATTTTTAAAGTGATGCAAAAAGTTATTGATACTGAAGAGGGAACGGCGACGGATGTTGATGTAGCAAGAGAATTTATTGCCGGCTTGAAAGAAACGGCGGGTGCTGCTGTGTTGGAAAATACACAAGAAGAAAACGAATGATAGAGATTTAATATTAGAGGTAATTTTATGATATTGCTACCGCGTTGTGATATGTAATTTTTGTTAAACATGAGAATGTCAAGGTTAGTTGACACGTTTATGATAAGTGTGTCTATGTATGAATTTTTTTGTTTGGTTTAACAAAATTTAAGAGAGGATTTTTTTATGACAGATTTGAATAAACCTGTTTCGCAGGCGCGGAACAAGACGCTATCTTTTTGGGCTTTTGAAAAGGAAAGATGGAAGAAAATAGGGTGCTTTATTTGCCGAAAAAAAGCTGATAAACCGGCTGATATCGGGGTGTTTCCTTTGGCGTGGAAAACTTATGGCAAAATGCATGAAAATGCACGAAAAGTATTTCATAAACTTTTAGGATTTCATGTGGTAGGAGGCTTTTGTGATGGGATAATGCCGTATATTAATATGCTTTTGTATGGTTCTTTGCCAGCTGTATTAACAGGCTCTAAAAAAGCTATATATATCTTTGTGTTTTTTTTGTTTTTGCGCGTTTTTTGTTCATGTATGTCGACTATTTGCTTTAGAATGGCTCGAGTGTTGTATGCTAAAAAAATGGAAAATATTATGTATAATTTCAATAATACAATTCGTTATAAAGAAATTATACAAAAGCCACGAACGTTTTTTGTGATAAACACAGAGGAGACAGCGTGCAGGCTGGCTAATACAATTGCATATAGTGAAATTAATTTATTACGTTGGTTTGCCGACTTTGTAAATGAAGCTATTGTAATTGTTACTCTATCAATTAGTTTATTTATTCATACACCATTTTTAGCTTTCTGCATAATTGTTTTATCACTGTTTGATGTGGAGCAACAAAGTTATTTACAAGCTTATTGGAGGCGGTTTAATCATAAAAACAGGATGTTTGGTTTAAGAACCAGTCAAATTAACAGGGATATTCTGCGTAATACGCCGCTTATTCAGGAGGGATTAACCTCAGATTATGAGTGCAAACGGATAAAGCATAGGCTTGATCATTGCAGCAATAATTTGATGAAAGTCATTTCTGCTAATATGCAATTGGAGTTATGGCGAGATGTTTTATTGCGGTTTTTTACTTATGGAGTAGCAGGTGTTTTTGCTATTATTGATATAATTAAAACAGGTGATATCGGGCGATTTGCATTGATTACCGGAGGTGCATATGAACTTTTGCAAACCATAGAGAGGTTTACAACTGAATATCAAGAGTGGTTGGTCAAAGAGCGGAATACTATTGTGGATACGGAAAAACAACTTGCGACGCCTAAAGCCTTAGTTCGTAAATGCGGGGATGGAGAATTAAGTCAAAACGATAATAAAATTGTTTTGAAAAATGTAGAATTTGCTTATCCTAAAATAAAAGACGTGACAAAAATCGGAGAGGAAAAAGATGAAATTGAACGTGGCGAAGAGGTGCTGCACAATGTTTCACTTGAAATTAAGAAAGGTGGAGTTACGGTGATTGCCGGAATGTCCGGTCATGGCAAATCTACATTAATGAGCCTTATTCGGCATGATTATGATGTAACAGGCGGTGAAGTCTTATTAAGCGGTGTCAATGTGCAGGAATTGAGTGATGAAGCAATCAATAAACAAATTGCTTTTGTTGATCAAAATGTGCATTTTTTTGATAATACATTGTTGTATAATGTGAAATATTTTAACCAAAATGCCAGTGATGAAGAAGTGCAAGAAGCTCTTGCTGCGGCTGGATTGACGAAAGATATTGCGCGGTTTAAAGACGGTGTATTTCATCGTATCGGGCAGGATGGAAGGGCGCTTTCCGGCGGACAAAGACAAAGGCTTGCTTTGGCACGAACCTTTTTGACTGCTCGATCGATTATAATTATGGATGAGCCGACAACAGGGCTTGACCAAGTGTTGAGTTTTAAGGTGATGAAATCTTTGCGAAAATTGGCTAAATCTAAAACGGTAATTTTGGTAACACATAATCCGACGGAAATTGCCTTGGCTGATAGAGTTTTGATTGTGCAAAAAGGGAAAATCGTGGCTGATGGTAAACCGATGGAACTAATTGAAACATCAGAGTTTTTGAAAAAATCTATGACAAAGCAAGATATTATCAGTAAGCAACAATTATTTGCCAATGCGTAAGTTGAAAAGCGGTCGATATTCGGCCGCTTTCTCTTTAAATACAGTGTTTTGAATATAAGGAAAAATGGAAAAATTATATTTTATCAAAATTAATACGAGGGTCGACGAGGGAGTAGGTTAAATCGCTGATTAATTTTAGAACTAAACCAAGTAAAGCAAAGATATATAATGTACCGAAAACAACCGGATAATCGCGGGTCATAATAGCTTCATAACCTAATAAACCCATGCCGTTTAAGCTGAAAATGATTTCTATTAATAAGGAGCCGGTGAAAAGAATTTTTACTAATAATCCAGGAAGACCGGCAATAATTATCATCATTGCGTTGCGAAAGACATGATGGTATAAAATACGCTTTTCAGATAAGCCTTTAGCACGGGCAGTTAAAACATATTGCTTGCTTAATTCATCCATAAAAGAGTTTTTGGTGAGCATGGTTAAGGAAGCGATGCCGCCGATAACAATGCAAATTGTCGGTAAGGTAATGTGCCAGAAGTAATCAGCTATTTTATGCCAAAAGCCAAAAGTTTCCCAACCATCTGAGGTTAAGCCTTTTAACGGAAATAGCTGAAAATAGGTGCCGCCGGCAAAGATGACGATTAAAAAGACGGCAAACAAAAATACAGGTATTGCTGAGCCGATAAAAATGATGGTGGAGGTGATAATATCAAATTCTTCGCCGTCCTCTTTGGCTTTTCTGATACCCAAAGGAATAGCAATTAAATAGATAAGTAATGTTGACCATAAACCTAAGGAAATAGAAACAGGTAAACGTTCTTTGATAAGTTGTAAAACGGTTTTATCTTTATAATAACTTTTGCCGAAATTAAATGTAAGGTAATCTTTCAGCATTTTGATAAATCGAATATGCACCGGTTTATCAAAGCCGAATTGTTTTTCCAGCTCTTTAACTAAATCTTCCGGAACACCTTTGGATCCTTGATATTTTTCGCTATTTAAATTCGGTGTGCCACTGTTGATATTGCCGGTAGCGGAAGTGTCCATCCCTTTATATTGAGCGAGCATATATTCTACCGGACCGCCAGGAGCCAGTTGAATTATGGCAAAATTTATCAATAAAATACCAAATAATGTTACAGGGATGAGTAAAAGTCTCTTAATGATGTAATTACGCATTTTTTATTCCTTCATCCACCAAGTGAAAATATCTACACCGGTATCTAAATCGTTTTCAGGAAAAGAAAATTTATCCCAATAAGCAATTCTGTCTGTGTTGGTGTACCAGTTGAAAATAACGTAGTGATTGAACAGCAGAACTCTGTCAAGAGCACGGACATAAGCAGTATACTGTTCGTTTTCTTCTGTTTCGATGAGCTTTTTTATGAGTTCATCAACAGATGGATTTTTGATACCAATAAGGTTATTACTACCCTCTACATCTGCGGCGGCACTACCCCATAAATCTTTTTGTTCGGAGCCGGGCATTGATGTACCGCTAAATCCGGCAATTACCATATCAAAATCAAATTTATCCATTTTGTTTTTGTAGGTATTAACTTCTAAAACGCGGGTGGTGGCTTTAATACCGATTTTGCGTAAATTTTCAATAAAAGGTAATAATACACGGGTAAAGGTGTTGCCGTTTGCGGCATTGACAATGATTTCAAGTGTTAGAGGTTCTCCTGTTTTGGTATTGCACATTTTTTCATTGATAAAATCGTAGCCGGCTGTTTTGAGTAATTCGACGGCTTTTTTGAGGTTTTCTCGATCAGATAAAGAATCATTGCGAAAGATTTCTTCTATTGGGGTAATTAAAATATCATCCGGTGCTGGATTTTCTAATTCGGTCAATGCTTGCAATTCTAGATCTGTCGGGATGCCGGTAGCGGCAAAACGTGTGTTGGCAAAAAAACTGTTTAAACGTTGGTATTGGTTGTAGAAAAGGTTTTTATTTGCCCACGGAAAATTAAAAGCAAAACTGATGGCTCGGCGAACACGAGGGTCACTGAATTTTTCTTTGCGGGTATTAAAGGCAAAAAATTGTTCTGATGCAGGACGATTGTGTGGAACAGCTTGTTTTTTTATCTTTCCGGTTTTGATGAGATCATTATTGTAACCGGTCGCCCACGATTTGGCGATATATTCGGTGCGTAAATCAATATTGCCGGCAAACAAAGCTTGCAAGGTAACAGTTGTATCTTGATAGTAATCATATTTTATTTCATCAAAATTAAACATGCCTTTGCGGGTGGAAATGTCTTTTGCCCAATAATTTGGATTGCGTTCGAATATGATATATTTTCCGGCTTCGAAATTTTTAACGATGTATGGACCGCTGCCTAAAGGCGGAATTAAAACCGGTTTATCATATTCTTTGTTGGCAAAGTCTTTAGCTGAAAATATCTTTAAAGCGGTTAGGATGAGTGGTAATTCGCGATTTTTTATGTCTTTTTTGAAATAAAAACGAACGTGGCGTGGAGATATTTTTTTTACATAATCAACATCAGCGTAGTAAAATTTGTATATAGGGGAACCTTTGGTAATTAACGAATTAAAGCTAAAAACAACGTCGTCGGCAGTAACCGGTGAGCCATCACTAAATTTTGCTTTGGAATCGAGAAAAAAGCCGATAAAACTTTTGTCTTTCGGCAATTCAAATTTTTCAGCTAAAAGAGGGTAAGCTGTTTCAGGATCATCGGCCGGAGTAACACCAAGCGAATCTAAGGTTAAACCAACAACTTCAGGCGAGGCAGTGCCTTTGAAAATGTAAGGGTTGAAATTATCAAAGGTACCATATGCCGGTAAAACAACGCGACCTTTCTTAGGGGCATCCGGATTAACATAATCCAGACTTTTGAAGTCAGATGTGTATTTTGGGGTATCTCCAATGGAGATATAGCTCTTGATTGATATTGAAGAATCAGCAAAAGACAGGTGCGGTAAAAGAAATATTTGCAGAATAGCAAAAAGAATGCTATTTATTTTTTTTGCCATTTGACCATGCTCCAAAAGGATATGCCATGTCTTCAAAATTATTTTCCGGCGAAGCATTTATTTCTTTTTCTATTTCATCAATTGATATAACAGGAGCTTGTCTTTTAGGTGTGCTTGGCGACGGTTGTGCTAAAGTTGGCTTTTTAATGTTTCTTATAGCCATTTGTGTTTGATTAAAAGATGAAATACCGGGGGAAACTATTGGCTCCGGTTCTTTTATTTTAGGTGATAAAATTTCTTCACGGATTGCTCTTAAGCCTGATTCAATTGACTCAGCATCTTTATGAGCAGGCGGCATAGGCTCTAAAGCTTCCGGTTCTCTATTGCTAAAAGATGGTTCATTTTGGCTTAAAAATGACGGGATAGAGAAAGTTTCTTCTGTTAAAGAAAAACTTTCCGGTTCTTTTTCTATTTTTGGTTTTTCTATCGGTATTTCCCTTTTGCCACTAACCAGTAACTCTACAACAGGGGTTAGAATATCAAAAACTTTGCCTAAGGCACCGTATTCTATCATATTATAGAAGATTTTTTGCGTATCTTGAGAAGTTAAGAGATTTTGTAAAGCCTTGTATCGGGCGTGAAATTCCAGAATACTGCCACGGAGAAGATTATCTTTATAAGCCTTTTGTTTTAAATGGTTAATAAAGTCAGTTTGGTAGTTGGTTATTTCTATAAAAGTTTTTGCCATAAGCCAGCGCTCACCACCGGCTGTTCTTGCCCACAAATGTTCCAGTTGAGTGCTTGATGCGGAATTGGAACGCTTGATTATATCTGATAAAATTTCATTAATATCAGAAATGAGTAGGTTAAACTCTTGCAACATAAAACCGTTTTTTAGTTTGTTATCTGTTTCTTTTAGGGAATTGCTTAAATTAATGGCCGTGGTGGTATTTTTGTTCACTTGGTCAAGCAGATTATAAATGTATTTAGATACGCGTTTATCTGAAAAATGGTTGCGGATAAGTGCAAACACCCCCCAAATAACAATAATCGGAAGGAGAATGATAATGGTACTTTGGTAGAGCTGTTCAATGTTTGTTTGGTTTATAAGATTAAATATATTCAAATTTCTTGAACTGTATATTAACCAAGTAATACTTGCAAACGCAGCTGTAAAAAAAGAAATGTTTAACAATTTATGCTCCTATCATTTTGGGTCAGTTTAATTTAAAAGCCTTATTTTGCAAATAAAAAATTAAGAAAATACTCTGATTTTTTTTGTTTATATGTAGGATTTTTGCCAGTTTAAATGCACAGATAAAAAAATATGATGAAATTTTTTTATTTTGTGTTATTAAATGGGCATGGTTTAATTTTTTAAAGGACAAAAAATGAACGATACAACCGCTCAAGTGTTAGATTTTGAGAAAGATATTTTGGAAATAGAAGAGAAGATTGAGCATTTGAAGCTTTTGGCTAAAGATGAAGATATGGATATTACACGCGAAATAAAGCGTTTGGAAAGGAAATTAAGTCAGCATATTAATCGGACATATATGAATCTTTCTGCTTGGCAAAAAGCACAAATTGCAAGACACCCGTTAAGACCTCATTGTTTAGATTATATTCATGCTTTTGTTGATGATTTTACAATGCTTGCCGGAGACAGGCGCTTTGCAGATGATGAGGCAATGGTTTGCGGATTGGGAAAAATCGGTGATTTTGCGGTGGTTGTTATCGGACAGGAAAAAGGAAATGATGTAGATAGTCGAATTAAGTATAACTTTGGTATGGCTAGACCGGAAGGCTATCGTAAAGCGCAGAGAATGATGGATTTAGCAGATAAATTTCATTTGCCGGTGATTTGCTTTGTGGATACGGCCGGTGCTTATCCCGGAGTTGATGCTGAAGCGCGCGGTCAGGCAGAGGCTATTGCTACTTCTATTGAAAAAAGTTTGCAAATTAAAGCACCTCTGGTTTCGGTAATTATCGGAGAAGGGGGGTCCGGTGGTGCTATTGCTATTGCTACGGCTAATAGAGTTTTAATGTTAGAGCATTCTATTTATTCTGTTATTTCTCCTGAAGGGTGTGCTTCTATTTTGTGGCGTTCAGCTGATAAGACTCAGGAAGCAACAGGGGCTTTGCGTTTAACAGCACAGGATTTGAAAGCTTTGGGAATTATTGATGAAATAATTAAAGAACCAATGGGGGGCGCGCATCGTAATAAAGAACACACGTTTAATGCTGTTAGGGAAAGCATATTGCGACAACTTAAAGAGCTATCAGGGCTTTCCGGTGAAGAGCTGAAAAAGCAACGAACTGAAAAGTTTTTGAAAATGGGACGTAATCTTACGGTTGAATTCTAGATAAAAGGGCAGATAAAACTGCCCTTTAGTTTAGCTTAAAAAAAGAAAAAAGGCGAATATTTGTTACAAACGTAAGATTTAATGATGATTTTACATAGTTTGTTATCTGTTTGCGCAGATGATTTTTTGTAATAATGTTTTGGAGGTAAAGATGAAAAGTTCTCAATCTAAATTTTCTAATAAAAAATCCGGTATGGAAAATGGTTCTCATTCAAATACAAAATCTTCAAGTTCAGGATGTTGCTGCGGTTCAAAGCTCTCTGAAGAAATTGATGAAGTTGAGATTATGGATGTTGAAGAAAAATAAAGGAGGAGATTTGCGATGCGTAATGCTGTAACCAATTCTGCTCAAGCAGGACATGATTTGACGGTTGCTCATACTCCAACAGATTTTCGTAATTTAATGAATTATTTTTGGAATTTTGTTGATACAGCGGATCTGACTGATGTTTCTCCTAAAATTCAGGTGGTTGAAAATAAAGATTCCGTAAAAGTAACAGCAGAAATTCCGGGAATCGAAGAAAAAGATATTGATTTGCAGGTTTCTGCAGATGGTGTTTTGAGTATCAGCGGTGAGAAAAAGGGCGAATCTGTTCAGGATGAAAAAAATAATTATTTTTCTGAAATTTCATATGGTATGTTTAAACGTACTATACAATTACCATGGGATTTGGATTACGAAGCAACAACAGCTAAATATAATAATGGCGTGCTGACTGTCTTAATTCCAAAATCTCCTGAGGAGAAGCAGAAATTTAAAAAAATTACTGTTAGTTAAAAACATCTGTAGCTTTTTGTATCGATAAGACCGGCTGTTTTATGGCCGGTCTTTTGGCGATTTTATGGATGTTTTTTTATATTGAATTTATTAAAAATATGTGATACGGATTTTTGAGTAATTAATTATTTAAAAATTATAATATGGAAATTAAAAATCTTATCTCTCAATTAACGAATGGTGATGAGAGACAGCGTAAGAATGCAAGAAAATCCCTCATGGATAAAATGCATCTTTTTTCTAATGAGGATGTTTCGGAAATCATTTTGCTGTTGTCAAACGATGTAGCTCAGGATGCAGCAAATGAAATTATTTTGAAACTTATTTCTGTAGGAGCTTTTCCTAAGGAATTAGATGTTGAGCTTGTTCGTTTATTGAAAAACAAAGCAGCTCAAGATGTAACCAAAAATATTCTCTCAGTGGGGGCTTCTCGTTGGCGTGGGCTTTCTGAACAAGCTGAAAAGGAGCTTAATCAACTCATTGAGGCTGGTGTAGAGGTTGCAGTAGAAGTGTATCTAGCCTTTAATGATAAGTAACAGGAACGCCCCCTCTAAAGGGGGGTGTTCTTAGTTATTTTTTGTGGCAGTGACTTTTTGGTAAACGCCGCCAAAGTAGGTTTGTTGTGACCAAGAGCAATTTTCTGCGTTTGGCGTCAGATCCTTGATTGATCTTTTCCAAAGAGTTTCAGCAAAAGGTTGATACAACCTGTTGATGGCACGGATGAAATATTTTAAAGGATTATAAGATGAAGGTAAGTGATAATCAATAAATACCGCTTTGCCACCAGGTTTTAGGGCTTTGATGACGTTATTTAACAGTTTTGTGCGTGTTTGCGGCGGAAGTTCATGCAACAGAAAGTGGCAGATAATTACATCATATTTTTCTTTGATTGATTTAGAAGCATCGCTTTGAAGCATTTTGATATGTTCTTCAAGGTGTTTCTCACGACATCGTTCCAATAAATCCGGAATAATGTCAATAATTGTGTATGAACCAAGCATTCCTATAGAGGAATATATTTTTTCAATTTGATTACCAAGGGTGATGCCTATTTGTAAAACATGAGAATGAGGAGATATCTCTTTCTTGAGTTCTTCAGTTAAAATGTGATGATAACCTAATGTTAGGAGATTTAATAAAAAACGATTGTCTAACAGATTATATAACTTAGGGTTAAGATAAAGCCATGAATATATGTCTGTTATATAAAAAGGGAGAGATGTTTTGTTTGATTTTATCATAATTGCCTCTTTATGTTTATTTTAGAATATCTTCCGGTATATAACCGCGTTTAGCAGCTTCTATAACAGCAGAGGTTCTGTTTTTGACATTTAATATTTTTAAAATAATAGTGATGTGTACTTTAACCGTTCCTTCAGTTAAATTTAATTTATAAGCAATTTGTTTATTTGACAAACCTTCAGCAATGCATTTAACAATATCTAATTGTCTTTCTGTTAGGCCTTTTTTGTTTATTTCTTTTGAAGAAGATGTTTCCATTTCAATATTTTTTAATGGTTTGATATAATCCGGTAAAGATTGGTCTGATTGTCTTTTTGCAGTATATAATAAATCATGAGGAATATAAATGCCGCCGGCTAAAACGAGATTTATGGCACTGATAATTAAGTTGTTAGGTGCTGTTTTGGGAATATATCCGGAAACACCGATGTCTAAAGTTTGCTGTAAAATCTCTTTGTCAAAAACAGCAGAAATGATGATAAGCGGAATATCCGGTAATTGTTGATGGATTTGAGTAATGGCTGTGAGCCAATTTGCACCCGGCATTGATAAATCAGTAATAATTAAATCTATATCTTTATGTAAGGAGATACAATCAAATACTTCTGTGTAATCTTCTGCGGTTACTATGGTGAGATTTTCTAAGTTTTCTTTTAAAGTAAATTCTAAACCTTTTAAGAATAGTTGATGGTCATCTGCAATTAATATTTTCATTTATTTACTCCAGTCTCCAGCTAACATTTGCCAGCATGATAAAGCAGCAATAGCCGCTGTTTCTGCTCTTAATATGCGGGGTCCTAAAGTAGCACCTTGTGTAAAAGGACAATTTCTTAAAAGCGTCAGCTCTTCTTTAGAAAATCCTCCTTCAGGACCGATTAATATGGCAACTTTATCATGTGTGCTGTTTTTTATCAAGTTAAAAAAAGGTTGGCTCTGTAATGTTTCATCCATAAAGTAAAGAGTGCGGCCTGTCGGCCATGTGGTTAAAATGTCTTTTAAGGTTTGTGGCGTGCTAATTTGCGGTAAATCTGTGCGGCGGCATTGTTCAGAGGCTTCAATGCTTTGAGCAATATAGCGTTCTAATTTGATATGTGTGGTGTTGGTGTATTGGGTAATGGTAGGAGTAATGCGACGAATCCCGAGTTCGGTGGCTTTTTCAATCACAAAATCTGTATTATCTTTTTTTAAAGGGGCAAAAAGCAGCCAAATATCAGGACATTGAACATAATTTTTTATTTTTTTTAGGATAACAATTTTGAGATTCTTTTTTGTTTCTTCAACTACTTGGCAAGTGAATTCGCCGTTTTTGTTATCAAAACAATTTAGTGTATCTTTAGAAGTGTATTTGACAACATTTTTTAGGTAATGTGTTTGTTCTTCTGATAGAACCAGAGTTTTATTTAGTGATAATTCTTCTTTTATGTATAAACGGAAAGTTTTAGCCATGGGGGAATTCTTTGTATAAATTGATTTTATGCTATGATATTATCAGATATGTGTTAAAGAATAGATAATATTTTTAATTGTTGAATGAGGCCGTTATGATTATCACAATAGATGGGCCGGCAGCTGCCGGAAAAGGAACACTTTCACAGAAATTGGCAGAAAAGTATATGTTGGCTTATTTCGATACCGGTATGGTGTATCGAGCAGTCGGATTATTGATGTTGCAGAAAAAGACAGATTTAGCTGATGTTGTTGCGGCTGAAGAGGCGGCTGAAAAACTCACTTTTACGCAAATGATGGAACTTTCAAAAGATAAAGATTTTCGTTCAGCGGAAGGAGGACAGGCGGCCTCTATTGTTTCAAGCTATCCAGGAGTGCGTGCCAGATTGCTTGATATGCAGAGGAATTTTGCGCATAATCCGGTGTATGCAGATGGGACTCCGGCAAAGGGCGTTATTTATGACGGAAGGGATACCGGTACAGTAGTGTGTCCGCAAGCCGATATTAAGTTATTTGTTACAGCTTCCTCAGAAGTGCGAGCAATGCGCCGTTATAAAGAATTTGTTGAAAAAGGTGTGAGTGCTGATTATGAAAAAGTGTTGGCCGACGTGAAAGCGCGTGATGAACGTGATGCGAATCGTAAAGATGCTCCGATGAAACCAGCTGAAGATGCAATTATATTAGATACATCTGATATGACAATTGAGGAAGTTTTTAACAGAGCTGTTGAAATTATTGAAGCGAAGATTAAATAGGAGAGGTATAATGCAAAATAAAAAATTAACGGAAAATATCTTTTATGTGGGGGTGGATGATAAAAATATAGATTTGTTTGAAGGCCAGTATGTGGTTCCGAATGGGATATCTTATAATTCTTATGTAATAAAAGACGAAAAAATTGTTGTGATGGATACGGTTGATAAAAGAGCAGCTGATGTCTGGTTTAAAAATCTAGAAGAGGTGTTAGATGGAAAAGATGTTGATTATTTGGTGGTGTTGCATATGGAGCCTGATCATGCGGCAAATTTGGAAAAATTTTTGCAAAAATATAAAAATGTAAAGGTCATCGGTAACGCTAAAACTTTTAATATGATACCACAGTTTTTTGCAAATCTGAATTTAGATGATAGAAAAATAGTTGTGGCAGAGGGGCAAGAAATTAGCTTAGGACAACATGTGCTAAAGTTTATTATGGCACCGATGGTGCATTGGCCGGAAGTGATGATGGCTTATGAAACAAAAGAGAAAATTTTGTTTTCGGCTGATGCATTCGGTAAATTCGGGGCACTTGATACAGATGAAGATTGGGCTTGTGAGGCACGGCGGTATTATTTCAATATTGTCGGAAAATATGGTGCACCGGTGCAGACTGTACTAAAAAAAGCGGCAGAATTGGATATTCAGAAAATTTTTCCATTGCATGGACCGATGTTGATGGAAAATTTGGGATACTACATCGGGAAATATGATGTGTGGAGTAAGTATGAACCGGAGGATAAGGGAATATTTATTGCTTATGCATCTATTTACGGTAATACAAAAGCGGCAGCGGAAAAACTAAAAGAGATTTTGGAAAAGAAAGGTGCACCGAAAGTAGCAATTACAGATTTGGCGCGTGATGATATGGCAGAGGCAGTGGAAGATGCTTTTCGGTATGACAGGTTAGTGTTAGCCTCGGTTACTTATGACGGGGATATGTTTCCTTGTATGGAGGCATTTATTTCGCATTTGAAGGCAAAAGCGTATCAGAATCGAAGGGTTGCTTTTATTGAAAATGGTTCTTGGGCGCCGATGGCGGCTAAAAAAATGAGAGAAATGCTAGAAGGCTTGAAAAATTTAACATTTATAGAGAATGCAGTGACAATTAAATCAGCGGTGAAAGAAGCTGATGTGGCACAGTTGGAAAAGTTGGCAGATAATTTGTTGGCGTGAGAAAGTAAGTTGTTATTTATAAAAGAATAGAGGTAATTTCGGGGAGAAATTGCTACTTCTTTGGTTATATCTTTATAAATTTTATCTGAAGTAAAAACTTTGAAAGGCGGAATTTTTTGAAAATTATTCTTCTTTATGAAGGTAAACAGATATGCTTATGGAGGCTATTATAATTATCGGTGCCCACACCGCAAACCATATCGGAATATATAAATTTAACCCGAATGCAGAGATTACCTGTGATGTAAAATAGACAGCAAATCCTGTTGTTATACCAAAAATAATCATCAACAAAACACCACCTTGCCGCTGGTTGGGTTTAAGTGCAAAAATACCAGCAACAAGTGCCATTGCCATTAGTAAAAATGGTAAAGCTATTAAACTTAAATAGCGCATTTTATGCCGTACAACCGAGAAGCCGGATGCTTCATAAAAATCTATTGTATCCGGTAAATTCCAAAAAGATATTGCTTCCGGATCAACAAAATTATCTTTTATTCGTTGAATATTCATTTCTGTCGGATAGCTCATTGTATTAAGTATTTCTGCTTGTTTTCCGGATTTATATATATGTACATCTTTTAGATTTAAAAATCCATTTTCAAGTGTTGCTACAAAAGATTCAATGTGTTGCTTCACCTGAGAATCGCTATCCACTTCTAGAATACTGATGTCTTGTAGCCATAGTACTTTATTTCGTAGATTTAGGCTGCTCGCATTAATAATTGCCGTTGTCTTATCATCTTTTGCTTCTCTAATCCATAATCCTTTATTAGAAAAGAGAAAAGCATTTGGGTTATTTGTTGAAAGTCGGTATGAAAGTGTTTCTTTTAGTTCATATAATTTTGCTGAGAGCGGATTAATTATTGCTATCCAAAATATACCAATACAAAAAACAGCTGATAAGACAGGTGTAAGTACGCCCCAAATGGAAACACCTGCGGCTCTGATAATCACAAATTCATTTGTTTTACTCAAGCGCCAAAATGTAATCATTGTTGAAACCATTACAACAAAAGGAACAACCTTATCGACTGTTTCCGGTAATTTTGCCAGTACATACTCTAACAGAAAGCCGATAGAAACATCATATCTGCCTGAAGTTCGTCTTAATATTTCTATCATATCACACAACATTATAATGGCACAAATAACCAGCAAAACATATAAAAAGTTCAAAAGTGTTTGCTTAATTAAATAAGAGCCGAGTATAGAGTTTGGTTTCATCATTATTGTTTTTTCCTAAAAATTTCCTGTTGAAAGATATCTTTCTGCGCTATCAGGTAAAATAGCAATTATTCGTTTGTTTAAGAACTCCTGCCGCTTTGCTAATTTTACTGCTCCGGAAATTGCCGCACCGGCAGAAATTCCTATGGACAGTCCTTCCGTTTTCGCTACAGTTTTTGCCATTTCTATTGCTTCATCATTATCTATTTTTATTATTTCATCAACTAAATTTTTATTAAATAACGGCGGGATAAATCCGGCTCCGATTCCCTGTATTTTGTGTGTTCCCTTTTGTTCTCCGCTTAATACAGCACTTTCTGACGGCTCAACACCGGCTACAAATAAATCTTGATTATATGTTTTGAGAACGGAAGAAAGGCCTGTTATTGTACCGGCTGTTCCGATACCGGCTACAATTGCATCAAAATTTCCACTGCTGTCTTCTAAAATTTCCATAGCCGTACCCATTCTATGTGCATTTGGATTTGCCTCGTTTTCAAATTGTCCTAAAATGATAACTTTCGGATTGCGTCGTTTTAGCAGTTCTGCTTTGTGGATAGCACCGCTCATACCATCTTCTGTCGGCGTTAAAATAACTTCTGCACCAAAATGCTTAATAAGCTTAATCCTCTCTTGAGACATATTTTCCGGCATAATGATGATAAGTTTGTATCCTTTTGCGGCACAAATACCGGCCAGCCCGATACCGGTATTTCCGGAAGTTGCTTCTACGAAAACAGTTTCTTTGTCGATACCTTCTTTTTCTTGCTGTTCAATCATTGCAAGTGCAACTCGGTCTTTTACGGAAAATAGTGGATTATACATCTCACATTTTGCTATAATTTCTGCATTTAGGCGCAATTTTGTTGTCAGATTTCCTAAACGAAGCATAGGGGTATGTCCCACCATTTCTGTAATAGAATTATATATTTTCATTATTTATCATCCGTTATTTTCTTTATCAATTGATCAATTCCTGTTAAATTTCCGCAAGCACATCTTGTCGCAACAATAATAGATTTAACTTTACTAACCGCTTTATCCAAATCATCATTAACAACCACATAATCATAATGTCGGCTTTCATTAATCCTTTTTTCTGCCATACTCATTCGTCGTTCAATAACTTCCATTGTATCTGTAGCGCGATTAACTAACCTTTCTCTCAAGATTTTCAGTGAAGGTGGAATTAAAGAGATAGCCTTAATTCGATCTCCGGCAAGTAATCGCAATTGTTGTACCCCCGGATAATCCAAATCCAAAATAACATCTTTTCCTTCCATTAAAAGCTTATCTACCGGCTCTTTAGGTGTTCCGTACTTCGGTCCGAAATCAGATTCAACATATTCATAAAGCGCTTTATCTTTTACTAATTTATTAAATTTATTTTCAGAAATAAAATAATAATCCTTACCTTCTTCTTCACCTTCTCTTTTATTGCGTGTTGTTACCGAAACAGAGAGTTCAATATCGTCAAGCTCTTGCAAAATTCTTTTGATAACTGTACTTTTTCCACCACCACTCGGCGCTGAAAAAATAAACATTGTTCCTTTTCTTTTTACGCTAAAGCTTGTCATTTTTACCTCTTTTACGGATTTTTACAAATATTTTACCATTAGTATATATCATAAAACATATAAATAAAGCTTTATTTCAAGGATTACAACATGATTATTAAGAATATTTTATTAACCGGTGCTTCTTCGGGTATAGGTGAAGCCCTTGCTTTGCATTATGCGGCTCAACCTACAACTGAAAATTTATTTATTTGTGGACGTAATGAAGAACGTTTAGCTGAAGTGAAAAGAAAATGTGAGTTGGCCGGAAAGGCTAAAATTCATACTGAAGTTCTTGATGTTGCTGATAAAAAAGCTGTCGAAATTTGGATAGAGGAAGCTGAAAAAACTGCAACTTTAAATCTTGTTTTTGCTAATGCAGGTGTTGCCACACTGGAAGAAACGCCTGAAAATATTTATAATACTTTTAATATCAATGTTATCGGTGTTTTAAATACGGTTACTCCTGCTGTGGAGCTTTATAAAAAACGTCAAGATAAAGATAAAATTATTGCTATCACCGCTTCTATTGCCGGTTATCATGGTTTGCCGGCCTGTCCGTCATATAGTGCTTCTAAAGCCTGTGTTAAAGCTTATGGGGAAGCATTAAGACTGAATTTATTGCCTTATAATATTCAAATAAATACTATTTGTCCGGGATTTGTTCGTTCTCGCATAACCGATAAAAATACCTGCCCGATGCCTTTTCTTATGGAAGCTGATGTGGCTGCAAAATTGATTGCTAGACGTATAGAGAAAAATGTTGGGTTAATTACTTTTCCGTGGCCGATGCGTCTTGTTACATGGTTGGGAAGTATATTACCAAATTGTTTAAGCGATCTTATTTATAAGAGGCTTCCTTATAAAGTGTAAAAAGCTTGCAAAATTTTAAGATAAAAGCTATATGAAATATGGTGTTTGTTTAATTAATCGATGATAGAATTTGAAATGTGGGCAGATTTAGGGAAGAGAAATGGCTGAAGTTATAAGATTTTGTTTGCCGGTCGGAAAATGGTGGTTTTTGAGTCCGTATGCTGAATTTCCTATAAAAATGGAAGTAGATGGGGATTCCTATATCTTTCCAACTGTTGAGCACTATTATCAAGCGATGAAGTTTTACGCTTCTGATGAGCGCTTTAATACTATAATAAAGATGAAAAATCCGGATGATGTGCGGCTTATGACTAAAGCGCCGGAATATAAAATTAATCGTCGGTCGAATTTCGATAAAAATAAATTCGATATTATGGAAAAAGGAATGCGTGCTAAATTTTATCAAAATCGGCAGGCAGCAGAAATGCTAAAATCTACAGGAGATGCTTTATTGATAAAATCTTGTGAAGTCTGTTACAAATGCGGATTTGGGGAAGGTAGCGGGAAAAATGGTATAGGAAAAATATTAATGCAAATTCGTGAAGAATTAAAAGGCTTGTGATTTGTGAGTTTGACATCATCAGTAAAATAAGAAAGCGTCATAAAATACTTTTAATTTACAAAGCGTCGTAGTGGTGTGTTGGGAATTGACAAGTAATAATTGTTTTGTTATACTGACTTAGTTTTTATAAATTGTTTTTCAATAAGGATTAATTTGATGAAAAATTTCAAAAAGGATATCGCTTGTTATTTATCCGGTTTAATGACAAAAGAAGATTTTATAAGAAAAGTTAGAAAAGGATGTGATGCAAGGTCTTCTGATGATGGGTATAATTTTGACGAGTTGCAATCTTGTCTTTCTTCAGTAGTAGGAATAATTACAATTGATGAAAAATATGGGCTTGACGCAAATAAACCTGAATTTACAAATAGAACAGTTGATTCTTACGCAGAATGTAAAATGTTGGTAGAAGCTTTTGATGAGTTGGCGTATTTTAAATCTAACGATGTAGGTAAAAAATCAGATAGTTTGTTTGCCAAAGGGCGTTATATTGTTGCAAATAAATCAAGTTATGTGGCACTGCTTGCTTTACAATGTATGGCTGCAGCAAATAGCGGTGGAGGCAGAGCTATTATGAACTTTTATAAGATTGGAGATGATAGCGATAAGTCGCTTAAAGACCTTTTTGAGTACGATCTTAGATTGGCAAAGCCGAAAGAGCAGAAGACACCACAGTATGCAATTTTGCAAAATAATGGGAGATAGTTGACGCTTATTTTCTGAGACAATGTCAGGTGATGTTTGTTTAGCCTTTATGTTTGTATATGCGGAAGTTTTTATGGTCTTTTTTGAATGAATTAGGCGCAAAAAAGGCATAATCAACGTTATTTTTCCAAAAAAGATAAAATAAGCTTAATTGATCACGACGAGAGTATTTGAGGAAAATATTCCACCATTCGTCCATTAGCTTTATGCATTCAGAATTGTTGTGCTTTCTAAAAATAATGTTGTTTTCAGCTAAGCCGAAATGCTCCGGAAAACCTTCGGAATGGTATCTTTGGATTAGAGGTTCGACATTTTCTTTTTTATCAAATCCGATATTTATAACAAATTTGGCTTCTTCATAAATGCAGTCACGTTTGGAATGGTGTGGTAAGGCAATAAAACATTTATCCGGTAAAACGCAAATGTATTCAAATATTTTTCCGGTTTTGAAATTAACGTTAGAGTCAATGTAAATACTGGTTTCATAGTTTGGAAATAAAAAGTGCGGGTGCATTTTGTGCCAGCGATTATTCTTGCTGTTATCGAGTTCGGAAAATTGTAATGGCTCGATTTTCCATGGACCGATGTATTTTTTGGCAATCATATTTTTATCGTCGGTAAAGCAAACGTAGTCGTAGTTTGGGTTAATGAAATTCGGGGCTAAGAGTTCATCATAACAGCCGGTGAGACAAGTATAAATGACTGATTTGGCGTTCTTTACATGGTGTTTGAAATATTGTGATACTCTCTTTTTGGCGCAGAAGTTATGCCATTTTGCAAATAAGATGGCTTTTTCGCGGTAGTATGGTTTTGTTAATTTTTTATATTGTACGGAATCCAGTTTTTTTAATTTGTATGCTAGATCATAAAATTGTTTGATGATTAGCAAAAATAGGAATTTCATATTAGATGCCTTTCAGTTTCTTATGAAAATAGCAAAAAGGTATTGATTGTCAAGCAAGGAAATGCTTTTGTGAGATGTTTGAGAAAGTGTTCGGGATAAAGGTATTGAAAATGTAAAAATTTTTTAGTAAGCTTGTAAACGGCAAATCACGATAGAAAGGATAAATTATGAAGGTAGAATTGAGACCACTGGAATTTTCTGATGCGGAGAATTTGTATGAATTTTTTCAACAGTTACCGGCACATGAGAATGGGAGAAATAATCGTGCATATGGTTTGTCGCAAGAAGAATTTAAGGAATGGGTAGAAAAGCAAATCGGTTTTTCAAAAGGGAAAAATTTGCCAGATGGTTATGTGCCCAGTACGACATATGTATTGTATATAGATGAAAAACCTGTCGGAGTTGGTGATTTGAGGCATTATTTATGTCCGTCACTTGAAAGAGATGGCGGACATATAGGTTTGCAAATATTGCCTCAATGCCGCGGTAAAGGCTATGGAAATATCCTTATTCAAGAAATGCTAAAGAAAGCAAAAGAGATGGGAATAGATACTACCTTGGTTTTTAATCATGATGATAATGTTCCAGCGTGGAAAACTTCGGAAAAAATGGGTGGAAAATTAGCGGCAATTAATGAAATTAACGGAGTAAAAATCCGTAAATATGTGTTTGATCTAAAATCATATAGATAATGGTCGAACAGTATTCCTTTTTATAGAGAAATTAAATTCCTTCGGATTTGTAAGAGCGGGAGAGAAGCTCTGTGATGGCGTCTTTTAAGGATGTGCCATGATATAGGATACGGTTGACCATCTCGCATATCGGCATTTCGATACCTAAAGCGGTGGCACGCTTGATAACGGCCTGAGCTGTATAAATACCTTCGACAGTTTGGGTGTTTTCTTTTAACGGAATAGCGGCAGAACCGTAAATTCCGATTTTTTTACCAAAGCTGAAATTACGAGATTGGGTGCAACTGGCGGTCATTACTAAATCTCCCATACCACACATGCCCATCATGGTTTGTAGCTCGCCACCTAAGGCGTTGGAAAGACGTGCCATTTCGGTAAAACCGCGGGTGATCAAAGCAGCACGAGAGCCATCACCGATTGAGGCACCTTCAACAATGCCGGAAGCAATAGCAATAACGTTTTTAACACTGCCGCCGATTTGCGGAGAAATGATGTCGGTGGTCATATAGGGACGGAAATATGGTGTTCCCAATGTTTCGGTTAAGTTATGAGCAATATCTTTATTTTGGCAACCGATTGTTACGGAAACGAATTTCTTTTGAGCAATGTCTGCCGCAAAACCTGGGCCTGATAAGATGGCGATGGTTGTATCAGGTATTTCTTCAAAGGCAATTTCTGATAATAATTTACCGGTTGTTTGCTCAATGCCTTTGGCACACAATAGAAGTATGGTTTCTTTTTTTAGGTAAGGTTTAATCTGGCGCATGACTTCTCTGGTTGATTGAGCAGAGGTAGTTAATAAAACTGTAGTTGAAAAGGCAAATATTTTTGCTAAATCGGAAGTGGCAGTGATTGTTGAGGGGAGAGAAATATCAGGTAAGGCAATGGAGTTTTGATGTTCTTTATTTATACTATCGATAATTTGTTGTTTTCTATCCCAGCAGAGGACTTCATTATCTGCACGAGTAGCAGTTAAAGCTAGGGCTGTACCGAAAACACCTGTACCGATAATGCCGATTTTTTTCATAGCAATCTCCTTTATTTGTTGCTCATTTTATCTTTTAGAGAAATAAAAACAAGTGATATTAGCAGAAATTAGATAATTTTGTAATATAAAAACTTGCAAAAAAATTTTTTGTTGTATAAGTCTCTTTGTTTACAAAAGTATATGTAATTATATAATTTGTAGCGTTCTTTGAAAATCAGCACGTTTTGAGGTCATGAAAGGCATTAAAATTTATCAGAAAATGTTAGAGATACGTCAGATTTGAGTCGCAAACAAATTTTTTAGTAACGATAGAATCGGTATAAGCAAACGCCACAGAGTAATGAAAAAAGAAACGTGAAAACAATGATAGCTGTAGAGATACAAGTTGATTTGGAAGGAGAGTATTAATGGCATAAACTGTCATTACTTTCCTTTTTGGTTTGAAAATAAGTATTTTTATGATAATAGAAATGTGGTAAGTCTGTAAAAATTTCTGGAGGGGCAGATTATGGATGATTTTGAGTGTAAAGTTGTGCCACATGATAAAACAATGAGTTGGTATCATATAGCTTTAATTTATACAGGAGTCGCAATTACCATACCGGCTTTTTTGTTGATTGCTAATGTTGCAGAATCTTTGGGGTATTGGCGTGCCGGTCTGGCAATATTGCTATCTTGCCTAATTTTATCTTTTTTTGGGGTGGGAACAGGAATAATCGGTGCAAAAACGAATCTGTCTTCATATATGATTATAACGCGCGTTTTTGGTAAAAAAGGTTCTGTGCTTATTAATATTTTGTTTGCTGTTACTTTGGCCGGTTGGTTTGGGGTAACGTTATCTTTTTTTGCTCAGGCTGCAAATAATATTATGAATTTGGGAAATCAAATTTGGTTGGTTATCGGTACAATGCTGATGGTTTTAACAGCTATTTGCGGTTTTAGAGGTTTACATCTTTTCAGTTTGATATCTGTTCCACTTATGCTTTTGTTTTTATACGGATTCTCTTTTATGACACTTAAAAATATATCTTTGACGGAAGTGTGGAATATCAAAGGAAGTAATATGGTCTCTTTTGGCTCTGCTGTTTCAATGTTGGTCGGCGGATTGATGGTCGGTGTGGCTATTTTTCCGGATTTGACAAGATACACAAAATCTGTTAAAGATGGGGTATGGGCCGGACTTACATCTTTTATGTCTGTTTTTTTGTTTGCTTTGCCAATAATGATTCCTATTTTGTATTATAAGCAGACGAATATCGTAGAGATTGTGCAGAATGTGAGCTGTCCTTTAATGGCGTTGTTGCTTATTGTTTTTTCTTCTTGGAGCTCAAATGATAATAATTTATATTCCGGTGCTTTGAGCATGGCAGCTGTTTTTAAAAATGTTTCCAGAATAGTAATAGTATTGGCTATTGCTTTGTTGGGATATATATGCAGTGCATTGAATATAACCGGAAATTTTATAACATTTCTGATGCTTTTGAGTGCTATTATTCCACCGATTGCTGCGATTTATTGTGTTGATTTTTTGTTTATAAGTAAAGAAAAAGAGGATTGTAATACGGTGAATTGGAGAGCACTTTCATCTTGGATTGTAGGTGCTTTTTTTGCTATTTTAACAACACCGGCTGAGAGCTTTGGTCTAGGATGTTTTGTTTTGACAACGATTCCGGCTTTGGATGGTTATTTGATAGCAGGTAGTGTTTATTATCTTCTTGCTTGGAAGAAAGGCTTAAAAATATAGTTAATTTGTTGTTGTGAGGGAAAATAATGGAAGATAAAGTTATTGCTAATGAAAATGTAAATCAGGAAAAATTGAAAAAGGCAGAGAGAATTATTTCAGGTCTGCATAAAGAACTAATGGGCTATATAACTAATGGTTCAGGGCCTTTTTTGGCAGCAGTTTATGATAGTAAAGGGAAGTTGATTGCAAAAGCGGCAAATAGCGTGGTCAATGAAACGTGCAGTAATAATCATGCGGAAATGAATGTAATCAAAGCGACGGAAAAAGCACTTGGAACTTATGATTTGTCTGCTTATAATTTAAGTCTTTATGTAACAGCAGAACCATGTATGATGTGTTTGGGAGGAATTATGTGGTCCGGTATAAAAGAAGTGTATTACAGTGTTCCTTCTAAGCGTGTGGAAGAAATTACCGGTTTTGATGAAGGATTTAAGCCGGATTGGTTTAGTGAATTTAAGAAACGCGGTATTACGGTGTATGGTTTGATTGCTGAGGAGGAAGGGGAAAAGGTGCTGAAAGATTATGTGGCAGAAGGAAAGGTAGTGTACCAGCCGGAAAGATAAAAAAACCCCTCTGCTTTTGTTGCAGGGGGGGGATTTTTTAGTTATTAACGTTTAACGTTTTTGCTGCTTCATAGCAGGCCGTTTGCCAAAGAGGTCCTTGAGCTTGTATCCATTCCTTTAGCTTTTGTGGATAACATTTTTCCGAAATGTGGAAAACTGTTACTCCGCTTAATTTTGCGGCGACGATCCACGGACCGATGCTAATGAGGCTTAATACCAGCGTATGATTCGCCGGTATTGATGGTAGATTACTGCATTCAGCCAGGAAGATAGGATCGCCCTCTCTGGGGTAAAATGTAACCTCGTTTCCAATTCGTTGCACGTTTAAGATAGTGTAAACATGACAGGTTTTAAGGTTTTTATACATAATTAAAATAATTAAAAAAATGATAAACTTCTGGGTAAATGTACTGCTTTTTTTATTTTTGCAAGTTAATTTTAAAGGCAACTTGACATTAGGTTACTTTCTTTTTAGAATTTGCTAAATTTTTAATTGAAGGGTTTAGATATGCAAGATGTTATTTTGACCGGAGACAGACCAACCGGTAAACTGCATTTAGGACATTATGTTGGTTCGCTTAAGCGTCGTGTACAAATGCAAAACAGCGGTAAATATGAAAAAATTTATATTATGATTGCTGATGCACAAGCGTTAACGGATAATGCTGATGATATTAATAAAGTGCGCAATAATATTTCTAATGTAGCGCTTGATTATTTGGCTTGCGGGTTAGACCCCAGTAAAGCGACAATTTTTATTCAATCGCAAATTCCTGAACTATGTGAGCTATCGTTTTATTATATGAATTTAGTAACAGTATCAAGATTGCAAAGAAACCCGACAGTTAAAAGTGAAATTCAAATGCGAGGATTCAAACAAAGTATTCCGACCGGATTTTTCTGCTATCCTATTAGTCAGGCGGCTGATATTACTGCTTTTAAGGCTAATTTGGTGCCGGTGGGAGAGGATCAGTTGCCGATGATTGAGCAAACAAGGGAAATTGTGCGCTCATTTAATACACTCTATAAAGAAGTATTGGTTGAGCCGGAAGCCGTGCTGCCGGATAATGCATTGTGTTCACGTTTGCCAGGGCTTGATGGAGCGGCTAAAATGAGTAAATCATTAGGAAATTGTATCTATTTGGCAGATACGGCAAATGAAGTAAAGAAAAAAGTGCAGAGTATGTTTACTGATCCGACGCATTTGAGAATTGAAGATCCTGGTCATACAGAAAATAATGCCGTGTTTACTTATCTTGATGCTTTTTGTAGAGATGAACATTTTGGAGCTTTTTTGCCGGCATATGCTAATCTTGATGAATTGAAAGCACATTACCGCCGTGGTGGTTTGGGTGATGGAACAGTTAAAAAGTTTTTGACCGAAATATTGCAGGCAGAGCTTTCACCTATTCGTGAAAAAAGAGAAGAATATGCTAAAGATTTGGGTGAAGTGTTTAATATGCTCAAAATCGGGAGTGAAAAGGCTGAAGCTGTGGCAGCGCAGACACTCGATGAAGTTAAAAGTGCGATGGGAATTAATTATTTTAAAGGTAATGCTTTAAAATAAGGAGAAAATATGAGCGATACTCAAACGGAAGAAGTGCCGTTTTCACCGATTTTAATTATGGAATTTATCAGGCAAGTGACAGTGGCACGCTTTTTAAACAGTGATACATTGGATATGACAGTTCAATTTAAGCTCGCTAAATCTTATTATGATGAAATTAAATCCTTTCCGTTGCAAGTGCAGACTATTCATCTGACATACGATTATGATGAAAAGAAAGAAATATTGAGTGTTAAAGCTGATGAGATATTGATTAATCGTTTTAAAGAGCAAAAATCTTTGGTGGAAATAGCGAATAAATATGAAGGGCAGTATGCCAAAAGGTATGAGAAGTATATAGATGTTTGTGAATAGTAATGCTAAAAAGCAACAGCCTTAATAGAAAGGCTGTTGCGAAAATATTTTTAGTCAGAGCTTTCAACTTCAAAAACAAAACCACCGGTTTGTGGTGCAGGCGTTTCAGCATTAGTTGGATGAGCGCCGCGGTGAAATTTTGCAGGATGTGCTCTTTGAGGCATCATTTGTTGGCTGTAAACAGGCATATAGCCGTGGTTATTACTATTACAACAGCCAACCATAATGCCGGCAATAAAAGATAAGATTAATAAAACGATGAGCATAAATATTTTTTTACAATGACAGCATTCGCAGTAGTAATCTTGTCCTTTTTCATTGATTTCGTGCATCTGTGATATCCTTTCATTAAAATGATGTGTTTCCTTTTGTAAAGGTGATTTTTATATAATTCTTGATTTTTTATTTTCCAGTATAATAAAAATTTTGTTTGAAAAAAAGAAAGGAATTATGTAGATTGCAAAGAGAGGGTTGCATGGCACGATTGTTAGATTTTATATTAGGTTGTTTGAAATGGCCAGTGGCATTGTTTGCGCTGTTTTCTTTGCCGGCACTTTGTTTGGCTTTGCAACATTTTCAATTAGATAATTTGCGTTTTTTTGCTTTTTTAGCCGGCGGATTTATTTATTTAGCTTTAAAAGTTGTGGCTGCGGCACGAACAAATGTTTCTATGCAGATATTAGCACATGAGTTTACACATATATTTTTTGCACTTTTGACATTTCACAAAGTGGTGCATATTCATCTAAATATTGATGAGTCCGGCGGGGCGATGGGTTTTAAAGGTAAAGGTAATTGGTTGATTGTTATGGGGCCATATTTCTTTCCGCTGTTTTTGTTTTTTGTGATGTTGGGGATGACCTTCTTTTCTGACAGATTACCAGACGGATATTTGATAAATGGGATTTTAGGATATTTATTTGTTTATCATGTGGAGAGTGTTATTGTGGAAACCCATGCGGAACAGCCGGATTTTAAAGAAGTAGGTTTTCCTTTTTGTTTTTTGTTCTTGCCAAGCGCAAATCTGTTTATGTGTTCAGCTATATTGGCTTTTAATAATGGCGGTTGGGCAAATGTGGTGAAATATATACATGGAATCGCATATTTAAATTCTGTTAATTTAGATTGGCTGTTGGCTTTTATTACCAAGTAAGAGAGCATTTTTTTGCGGAGGCGGAAAGTCTTACCTTTATTCCCAGTGGAATAAGGTAGCGTGCAGGGATGTGTCCATATGAGAAATCTGTAATGATGGGAATTTCTAAGTTTTTAGCAAAATCTTTGATGCAATCGTCTATGCTTCCGTCTTCTTCATCAATTATAGGACAATCGGTAAAAGCACCAAAAATAACGGCTTTTAGTTTTTTGAAATTCTTTTGCTGTTTAAGCTGATTCAACATTAAATCAATTTTATAGGTTTTTTCTTCAATATCTTCTAAAATGAGAATTTTATCAGTTAAATCAGGAAAATATGGTGTTCCGCATAAATAGAGTAAAACACTTAAACACCCGCCAATGATTTGACCTTCGGCAGAACCGGTAAGAAGAGCTTTGCCACTTGTAATTTGATGATTATCGTCAAAAAGAGATGAAATAAGAGATTTCTCGGTTGTTTGATTAACTTTGTTTTCTTTGATGTCATATAGCGGGAGGAAACCGGTTAATGACGGATTGCCGGTTTTGGTGAGTAAAGCATTTTGCAAAGAGGTCGAATCGCTTAAACCAACTATCGGTTTGGGATTTTTTTTTATTAAAGAAAAATTGAGATAAGGTAGCAAACGTGTTGCTCCTGCACCTCCGCGTAAGCAAAAGAGGGCTTTTATGGAGTTATCTTCAAAAAGTTCGTTTATTGCTTTAGCACGTTCTTCATCTGTTCCTGCCATGTAGCGATAAGAACTTTTAATGTTTCTTGCTAAAACAGGTGTTAAGCCTAATTTTTTGAAGAAGTTTAATGAAGACGTCAGATCTTTGTCCTTTAGTCCGACAGATGGTGCTATAATACCTATTTTATCACCTTTTTTTAAGAGACTCATTTCAGCTTCTCCAAAATTTCGTATCCCATATCAGTTATGCTGTTATCACGAGCACCCATTAAAACAATGCGGTCATTAGGCTTAGCTATTGCTAAAATATGTTGTTTCAATTCATCACGGGTAGCAAAATAATAAGCCTCGATATTGTGACGTTTGGCGTAATTAACTAAATCAAGTGAAGAAATGTCACGCTTTACCGTACCTCCGGCGAAAAATATTTCCGGTAGTAATAAAATATCTTCTTTTGACATATAGCGGATAAAGGAATCTATTATTTCTTTGCCCATCAAACGCATAGGGCTGAAACCATGCGGTTGGAACATGATGATTAAACGTCCGCTATAGCTCTTTAAGGCAGACATGGAACCGGCAACTTTGTCCGGATTATGGGCAAAATCGTCTATCACGGTAATGTTGTTTGCGTTGCCTAATACTTCTAAACGACGTTTTGTACCAAGAAAACTTTCGAGAATTTTGCAGGATTGATGTGTATCAATACCCAACATCGAACAACAAGCAACAGCACACATGGCATTGGATACGTTAAATGCCCCGATTAATTTTAATTTATAAGTTTTATTTTGGAAAGTGTATTCTGTTCCAGCGTTGATTGGAGTGATGTTTTCAGCAAAGAAATCAGCTTTTGCATCTTTTATGCTAAATGTAGATGTATGAGGATTTTGTTTTAGTAAAGCTTTACTGTTAGGGCAATCTTTGTTGATGACTGCGCCGAGCCTGGCTTTTGATACAAAATCGCCGAATAAATTCTGTAATTCTTCTATCGATTTATGATCTAGGGAAATGTTATTAACCACAGAAATATAAGGTGTGTATTTTGCAATAGAACCATCGCTTTCGTCGGCCTCTATAACGCAATATTCACCGTTATTTAAGATAACATTCGGAATACCGGGTTGTGATTCATAATTTTTTAAGAGAGCACCATTGATGACTAATGGTTTTTTATCTGATTTATCAAGGATATAGCCAATCATTGCCGTAATAGTTGATTTGCCGCTGGTTCCACCAACAGCAATATTATACTTATATGAAGAAAAAATTTCCGAAAGTAAATCTGAACGATGCTTTATCGTAATTCCTAATTCTTTAGCGCGTTTAATATCCGGAACGGTATCTTCTACAGCGGTTGAAGCATAGAGAACATCAAAGTCTTTATTCAGCATGGAGCCATCTTGAGGACAGATATTTATACCGATTTCCATTAGGGCTTTTTTATTTTTTTGTTCTCTGCCCTGGTCGAAACTACGATCTGAACCGTAGACATCATTTTTTTTGTATTTTAATACTTGTGCTAAAGCACTCATGCCACTACCGGCAATTGCGCAAAATCCGATTTTTTTCATTTATACTGTCCCTTATATTGTTTCGTTGTTTTGTATTTTAATTGGGAATAAGTAAATTTTTTATAAAAAAAGCTTGAACAGTGTTCAAAAAAAAGTTAGACTAAGCCAAAATTATCAATAATGAGGTTGAAAAATGGCAAAATCTAAAGAAGAAATAAGAATCGATTTGATTGTAAAAGCCAGAGAATTGCTTTGCGATAAGGGATTAGAGTTTTTTACGGCACGAAAATTGGCAGACTATTCCGGATATTCTGTCGGAACGATATATAACCAGTTTAAAAGTATGGATACACTCACTATGTGGGAGAATTGCCAGACATTAGATGAGTTATATGAAAGTTTGTGTAAAGTCGAATTGAGTTCTGATGCGTATCGGAATCTGAATCTGTTGTTGGATAAATTTGTTGATTTTGTGTTTCGCAATAAGAATTTATGGTTTGCCTTGTATAATTTCCATTTTAATAATTCTGACGGACAATATGCTATCTTTTATTTGCGGCGCGTGATTAAAATTGTGATGTTGCTTGAAAGGAATCTGCATAAATTGTTTGTAAAAGTACCGGAAAAAGAACGTCAGGTTTCTACGGAAGTATTGTTTGTTTCTGTTTTTGCATTGAGTTCTTTATTGACAACGGAAAAAGAATTTGCGCGGCTTGAGAAAAGATATGTGGTGCGCGTGTTGTTTAATACATATCTTGCCGGAATGTCTTATTTGGCATCTTCTAAAGGGCGAGGATAAAATATAAAAGTATCAGCACTCAAACAAACTTTTTTTTAATATTTGTTTTGATAAAATCAGGCGTATGTTTATATATTAAATGGATTTAATATCAATGTCTGAGTATTTGAAAATTTTTGCTGCGTTTTTTAAGGTAGGGCTTTTCTCATTTGGTGGCGGGGCCGCGATGATTCCTTTTTTTCGGCAGGAATTAATAGAGAAAAATAAGTATATTACAGAAGATGAATTGATGAATTATTATGCTTTGGGGCAATGTACACCGGGGATTATTGCTGTTAATGTTGCAACATTTACCGGCTATAAAATTTTAGGCATTACCGGTGCTGTTTTATCAACATTGGCGGTTATTCTTCCTTCTGTCATTATTATTTTGATTTTGGCCGGTTTTTTACAATTAATTATCGAAAGTGAAGAGGTGTCTCATATTTTTGCAGGTATTCGCATCGGTGTGGTGGCGTTAATATTCAATGAAGTGATTAAAATGTTTAGGCGCGGTGTTGTAACATTTTATCAGAAGGCTCTTTTTGCCGGAATTTTAGCGGTTTTGTTTGTTTTTCATATTTCACCAATTACGGCGATATTACTTGCGTTTTTGGTTGGAGTGCTTTCGTTTTTTAAAAGGAGAGTTAAATGATTTTGGCTGTCTTATTCAGCGAATTTTTCAAAATAGGTTTGTTTGCCGTTGGCGGTGGACTGGTAACTATTCCTTTTTTGTTTGAGTTAACTCGAAAATATGATTGGTTTAGTGCGCAAGAATTGATGGATATGATTGCCGTTTCTCAATCGACTCCAGGCCCAATAGGAATAAATATGGCCACTTATGCCGGCTTTCAGACGGCCGGAATAAGTGGTGGAATTATTGCTACAACAGGGTTAGTTTTGCCCTCATTGATAATCGTGATTTTGGTTTCCAAATTGCTGGATAAATGTTCAGAAAGTTGTTTTGTAACAGATATTATGACTGCAATCAAACCGGTGGGAATCGCACTGATATTAAAAGCAGGAATAGAATTAATGAAATTGAGCGTGACGGATTATCTTTCTGTTTTTTTAATGGTCGGGTTGTTTGTTTTGATTTATTATTATAAAAAAAGTCCGTTTTTTTACATTATCTTATCAGCAATATCAGGATATGTTTTGCAGCTTTAATTGAGAAAACTTATTTTTAGCTCTGTATTTAAAACATCACAGTTGCTCTTAAACTCGTTGCAAATCCATAATCACTATTACGATTAAGTGCCGGATTGATATACATTTGTACATCCGGTGTAATTGTAATCATATCACCAATACCCCATGCCCAATAAGCTTCTATTACTTGTTCTGCTTTGTGTTCTAATTTTTCTCCGACGGCCTTTTCATCAAGTTTATTATAAGCATAAGCTAAGCCGATTTGATCTAAACTGTTACGATTAAGCGGATTATTATAAACCCCGCCCAATACCCAAGATTGCCTGATTTCCTCAACATTACCGCTTGTCTCATTCAAGCGCGCAAAAAAGCCCCATTTTTCGCCGATATTTTGTGACCAATTAAGCGACCATCCTGTTGTTGTATCCTTTTGCTCTTTTACCCATGGCTGATTATAAATTAAAACAGAATACTCTGCTTCGCCTATACCCTTAATTGTTGGGGTATAAGCTAAATATCCGAATGTTGTATAATGCGCTTCATTAAGATTGTTAAAACGCACGCTTGTCGCATCAATATTTGTTCCGTCTTGTCCTCCGAAAGCAAAACTCCAATCTTCATTAGGTGAAATTTGTGCATATGCACCTATTCCTGCCTGCGTATATGAGGCAGAAGCATTTTGCGCTAAAGCATCATTTAAGAAATTAATTTGCTGATTAGAATTATATTCCGTACCGTCAAAATTATAGATGGGATATTGCCCTAAGCCTATTGTTAACCAATTCCATTTTCCGCCAAATTGATGCGTATAGTAAAGTTCGTTAAACTCATTTTGCTTATCCGGATAATCATTAATTGGCGTTACCATTCCGGCGTTATTCCCAATATCACTTGCCGTATGGTTGCCATAGCGAATGATTGTATATGCAAAATTTAATACTCCTGTACCATAGTGATTATTAAGCACAGTCCAATCAAAAGACGGATAAATATACGCTTGCATAGCATTACTTTTTCCGTTAGGTGCAGTTCTTTGTTCTAACAAAGAAACATCGATGCTGTAGTCAAGGCCATATTTTTTATTCAGTTCGTTTTTGAAATTTTGATAATCGTCATTTGCCAAAGCTTGTCCGCTGATAAGCAAACAACATAAAGCAATAGAATAAAACTTAATTTTTTTCATGTTTTCATCCTTTGGTTGTAATTGAATACAAAAGGGATATAACCATTAAGTCAGAGAAAAAAAGGGGGAGGATTAAAAAAACTCTTGAAGAGATATGATATCTTTTGTAGAATACCGTAAAGTAAAAAGAGGGAAACTGTAATGATAGCAAAATTAAAAGGGATTATTGATAACATCGGCGAAGATTGTTGTATTATTGATGTTAACGGCGTCGGTTATTTAGTTAATATGTCCTCACGTTCTTTAGCCAGATTAAAACAAGGCGATTACGCAAATTTACTTATAGAAACAGTTATAAAAGAAGACAGCATCACTCTTTTCGGTTTTCAATCTCCATGGGAAAAAGAGTGGTTTAATACCCTAACCAAAATTCAGGGTGTCGGTGGTAAAGTCTGTTTAAGTATTTTAAGTGCTTTATCACCTGCACAATTATCTCAAGCCGTTGCTGCCCAAGACAAAAGTTCTTTTTTACGCGCTGCAGGCGTTGGTCCTAAACTAGCCGCCAGATTGGTTACCGAACTTAAAGATAAAATCGTAACTATTCCTGTTGAATATATGGGGGCAGATATAAATGCTCTTACAGATGAACAAAAGGAACCGGAAAAAGCAACCAAGAAAAAAAGTAAACAAATAGAACCGCCTGAAACAGAGCAAGATACAACATATACCAAAATTGAAGATGTTACCTCTGCTCTAACTAATCTCGGCTATCAAAAAATTGATGCTTATCGTGTTGCCTCTGATATTTGTACACAAAATCAAACTGCAGATTTAGGCACACTTATTCGTTTAGCATTAAAGGAATTCAGCAATCAATAGGAGAATTAAATGTCAGAAAATAATGAAAGAATACTAAGTGCCCAAAAGCTCTCCACAGATGAAGCAAATTCTCCTGCAGCAATAAATTTACGTCCCTCAAGTTTAGATGAATTTGTCGGACAGGATAAGGTCTGCCAAAACTTAAAAGTATTTATTGAATCAGCTAAAAGTCGTAATGAGGTTTTAGACCACGTTTTGTTATATGGTCCTCCAGGATTGGGCAAAACTACTCTTGCTAATATTATTTCCAAAGAATTAGGAGTTGGTTTTAAGGCAACATCTGCCCCAATGATAACCCGTTCCGGAGATTTGGCTGCCATTTTAACTAATCTCGAAGCTCGTGATGTGCTTTTTATTGATGAAATCCACCGCTTAAATCCGGCAATAGAAGAAGTTTTGTATTCGGCAATGGAAGATTTCCAGCTAGACATTATTATTGGTGAAGGGCCATCTGCTCGTTCAGTTAAAATAGATTTACAACCTTTTACTTTAGTTGGTGCAACGACTCGTTCCGGTTTGGTTTCTACACCGTTAAGAGAACGTTTTGGTATTCCTTTGCGTATGGATTTTTATAATCATGAGGACTTGCAAAAAATCGTTCTCCGCGGTGCGCATTTGCTTAATATGCCGATTTCGTCCGATGGTGCGATGGAAATTGCCAAGCGTTCTCGAGGAACACCGCGTATTGCCGGAAGGTTACTCAAGCGTGT
This sequence comes from Alphaproteobacteria bacterium, assembly GCA_045603405.1. Lineage (GTDB taxonomy): Bacteria > Pseudomonadota > Alphaproteobacteria > RF32 > CAG-239 > CAG-267. Next base: position 49,048 of record JAZUMA010000020.1, read on the forward strand.
AAGAGATTTCGGTGCTGTTGCCGGCAATGTAGAAATAGATTCTGCTATTGCCGATAAAGCTCTAAAGCTTTTAGATGTTGATGCCTATGGTTTGGATGAATTTGACCGCCGTTATTTAACCTGCATTGCCAAAAATTATGGCGGCGGACCGGTTGGTGCTGACACATTAGCTGCCGCATTATCTGAAGAAAGAGATACCATTGAAGAAGTTATTGAGCCGTATTTATTAAAATTAGGTTTTCTCCAACGCACTCCTCGTGGTCGTGTTCTTTCTGAGCTCGGTTGTAAATATCTTGGCGTAAAAAAATTCAAAACAGATAATTCTCAATTTAGTTTTATGGATGATTTAGGGTTTTAACCATGACTTATGAAACAGAAACAATCAAAGGTAAGCTATTCGCTGACAACACTTTTTCTTTTCCAATTCGTGTGTATTATGAAGATACAGATGCAGGGGGCATTGTTTATTATGCAAATTATCTTAAATTTGCTGAGCGCGCTCGTACCGAATTTTTACGTCACATTGGCATAGATCAGATAGATATGCTGAAAAATCAAGGTATTGGCTTTGTTGTTCGTGAATGTCATATCAATTATAAATCTCCGGCAAAATTAGATGATGCTTTGAATATTACTTGCAAAATAGCCGAACTGAAAACAGTCTCTGTAAAAATGGAGCAAAAGCTTTATCGTGGTGATACTGTTTTAGCAGAAATAGAAATAACTATCGTATTTTTAAACCTTGCCACCATGCGTCCGACGAAAATTCCTGAAAGTATAATAAAGTTGTTGCCTTAGAAATGCATAAAAATAAAAAATGTGTATCCTTTCTGAAGTGCGCGTATTTCTTATAAATTTAAAGGCTAGAGTAATTGAAAATTATTCTTGAGAAGTTTTTTGTTGCAAATGACGGAAAAATATGATAAAGTTATGGCAAAATTTATAGATATGTTTAACATTTAAAAATTTTATTATGGGATTTATTAAAAAAATCAAAAAAAACTTTAACGAATTGGTTAAAGAATTTCCTTCATTTGTCAGAGAGTTTTGGGGGAAATACTGTTATTTTGTCCGGATGCATTCCGGATACAGAGAAGTCGTTTTTGCGGTTAGCACCTTACTGCTACTTGTAGCTTTGTTTTTGTGCGTAAAAGAAGCAGGGGCGGGAGATCTTGATGGCTGGATGTGTGCGATATGCATAGTAGTCACTATCTTATGGCAAATTTCGCCGTTTATTTTTTTTCCGCGGTCATATGGCTATGGGAATGTTGAAAAGCGGAAGGAAATATCCTACATAGTGAGGATCTGGCTATATTCATCTTATCTGTGGGGATGTTTCTGCACAGCAGCTGCAGGATCTTTCCTTCTTAAAGGGGATCTAGGGACAGTTCTTTGGTTATTTCTCTTTTTGTTTATTTTTGTTGTTGCTCTTCTTTTTGGTCTTTCCACGGTGGATTGTTATAGAGAATGGTGGAAAAATGAAGAGCTAGAACAAGTAAAAGATCAGAGGAAAAACAAAATCTGTTTTGTCTATGAGGATGGATTTGAGTCAGGAGAATGGACTGAGGGGCATGGCATTAGGGTTGGATACAGAATAAGTCCTGATTTGGTTGTCTATATCGCTTTTGTTCGATCGGAGGATAGAGAACCAGGTGTTCTTTTCTTTTCAGATGTCAACTGGATAGTGCCGTTGACGGATGCAGAATTCTCTCTTTTAAGAGAACGATTGCCGGAGATTAATGCTTTGAGAAAAGCGGCAGGATATAAGGCAATTGCTCTTTAAAATAAAAAGGTCGTAGAACACTTAATTGTTCTACGGCCTTTTTGGTGCACCCGGCGAGGTTCGAACTCGCAACCTTTGGCGTCGGAGGCCAACACTCTATCCAATTGAGCTACGGGTACATAGTTATTTGCGGAGAGTTTTATACAATGTATTTTATAAAAAATCCAGTTTTTTTTAGTTTTTTTGAGAATATTTTGCTTGACTTTTGAGGATAATGTTTGTATGTATGAGAAAAATTTTTTGTGAATGAATCAGATAAAGGATAATAAAATGGCTAAGAAATGTGAAATTTCCGGCACAGGCGTTATGAGCGGTAATAATGTCAGCCACGCTAATAACAGAACACGTCGTCGCTTTTTGCCAAATCTGCAAGAGGTTTCATTGTTGAGCGAATCTTTGGGGAAGGTTTATAAATTGAGAATCTGCACAAAGACTTTGCGTACAATTGAACATAAAGGTGGCCTTGATGCATATTTGATGGCAACACCTGATAGCAGATTAACAGAAGAGGCAAAGAAAATTAAAAAAGTTATTGCCGGTAAGATTTCTGCTTAATTTTGCAGAATATATAGTTTGAAGGTCGCTGCGGCGGCCTTTTTTATTAAAACAAACCTCGGAGTCTTGGAACTTCGAGGTTTGCTTTTAATGTTTTTGAACAGTTATGATTTTTTTTATTTTTTTGCCATTTTTGATTTAAAAGACAATAAAAAATTTTTTGCTTGCTTTTGATGGTGGAGGGGTATATATGAACTTTGATGTCGGGACGTAGTTCAGCCTGGTAGAGCGCTTGCATGGGGTGCAAGAAGTCGGTGGTTCGAATCCACTCGTCCCGACCAGATAACAAAAAGCACCCTTTATGGGTATTTTTTGTTATCTGAATTTTGGGATAAGGGTTCAAACCTACGAAGAAGTGGTTCGACTACAAGATAGTGTAAAAGTAAAAATTATAACATTTTATATTGCTATTTTGGTTTTTCTTTACTAGTATCGAGATATGAAAATAGAAACTGAAGCTTTATGTCCCATTTGTTTAGAAAAAATCCCTGCTATCAAAATTAAGAAGGGACAAGATATTTTTTTAGAAAAAGAATGTCCCATACATGGGCATTTCGAAGCACATATTGCCAAGGACGCAAACCGCTTTTTGGATAAAACTTTTGATGTAAAAGGTAAGGAATTTAGACCTATTTCCCAATTTAATGGTCAATGTGGTAAAGATTGTGGTTGGTGTAATCAACATCAACAACACATTTGTACTGGACTGATTGAAATTACAGACAGTTGTAATATGGCTTGTCCAATTTGTTATTTTGGTCAAAAATCAGCGCATCACATTTCCATTGAAGAGTTTAAAAAGCGGTTAGATACGCTTCTAACCGTAGAACAAGGTCATCTGGATGTGTTGCAAATATCTGGTGGAGAATGTTTAATTCATCCGCAATTTTTAGAAATGTTAGACATTGCGTTAAATGCTAATATTTCTCGTATTTTAATTAATACTAATGGGTTAGAATTGCTCATAAATAAAGATATTTTCGAAGCAGTGCGAAAGCATAATGATAAAGTTGAAATTTATCTACAATTTGATGGTTTTGATGATGAAGTCTACCAGGTTTTGCGTGGGCGTAAATTATTAAAAGAAAAAATGGAAATTATCAAAAAATTAAATGATAACGAAATTAAAATTTGCCTAGCTGTTACAGTTTATCAAGGAAATTTGAAAGAAATTCCTAAAATTTTGGACTTATCCATTAATACCAAGCACATCTCAGGTATTACCTTTCAACGTTTGACTAAGGTCGGTAGCGCGTTGCTTACGCAGGTCCCGTCAGTTTTTCAAGAAGATATTTTGTTGGCGATTGCCAATAGTGGTTATATGAGCTATAAAGATATGATACCGCTTCCCTGTTCACATGAAAATTGTACGAGTTTAGGATTTTTGTTTTGTCAGGGTGAAAAAGTTTATTCTTTGGGGGATTATGTAGATTTTACAAAATGTAAAGATCAGATTTCAAATAGAATTGCTTTTGATAAAACCATTCTTGATTATATGCAAAAGAATGTATGTAAATGTTTTGTCAGCAAAATCTTAGGAAGTTCTTTTATGTTAGAAAAATTACAAGAATTTGCAAGTGGTGATGGCTCTTGTTATAAAGATATGAAGATTGTTAGAATTATCGTTAAAAATTTTATGGACGCGAATACTTTTGATTGGGAACGCGCCCAAAAATGCTGTACAGGTGTATCTGTTGGTAACAACAAAGTTGTCCCCTTTTGTGTCCATAATACTCTGAAAGGAAAGATAGAATGGTAGAAAATGATCAAAAACAGTATGATGAAGAAGAAGAAAAAGAAAGTGTAATTTGGTTCATTACAAAACAAATTTTAGGTTTTATCTTAACTATGTTGATGGCACCGATGTTGGTATTGGGGGCTTGCCTTTCAGGAAGTTTGAATTTTTGGAGTGGAGGTTCAGATTTAACCTTGAATTGGCTTGTTATAAGTATCCTGATATTAATAGGTTTTTGGTTTTGGTTTAGGACAACAAAAAATTATGGCGTACGTTTAGCCTTGATAATTCTATCACTTCTCATTATTTCTACATTTTTCGGATAAATAGTTATGAGCATTCAATATACAATATGTTTATTACTTGGAATAATATGTGGAAGTATTATTGCTAAAAAACTTCATATGCCAAAACCAAATAAGAAGACCTGTTCAGATATATATATAATTTTAGCATTAGGAATAATTATTGGTGCTAAAATACCCATATGGCTTTCCTATGGGCTGGATTCGGCATTAGTTTTATCAAATAAAAGTGTTATGGGGGCTTTACTAGGTGCATTCATTTCAATTAATATTTATAAATATTTTTCACATCAAAAAGATAAATCCTACGGTGGAATATTTATCATACCTCTAGCAATTGCTATCGGCTTTGGTAAGATAGGCTGCTATTTAAATGGCTGTTGCAGTGGTCATTTTTTTATACCAGTTCAGCTTATGGAATGCGCATTTCAATTTATAATGGCCAGTGCAATATATGTTATATATAAAAAGACACAAAACATCAGTATACTGTTTCCGGCATACATGTTGGCATATTTAATCATGCGTTTTATAGTAGAGTTTGTACGTATTGAACCAAAAATTTGGATGAATTTAACCATTTATCAGATTTTATCATTACTATTCATTCCGATGTTTATTTACATATTGAGGAGCCGCTATCATGTGGGAACAAATAAAGATTTTTTCTGAAGCATCAATTAATCCTTTATTGTTTAAAATAGGAATGAGCTGTATAGATGTAACAGGTATCATATTGCTTATTGCAGTTGGGTTAAAATTTTTAGAACACAAGCTTCATCCACAAAAGCTTGTCAAAGAAGACAAGCATTTTTATTCAACCAAAGAAATGACTCTCAATGTGCTTATACTATTTCCTTTTTGGACACGCTCTATCGGTCAATTTCAGATAAATAATGAAAAAATCCAATATATTTTCTTTATAATAGGGTTAATTGCTTTATTTTTTGCTGTAATCTGGCACATTTGGGCAAAATTTAACATTGGTTATAATTGGTCTGATGATATTGAAATTAAAGAAAATCACAAATTAATAACAAATGGTGCTTATGCATTAGCGCGGCATCCGATGTATGCCTCTTTGCTATTATGGTGTTGGTCAGCAAGCTTGAGTATGTTTAACTATATAACATTGACTATTGTAACATTTATAATGTTTCCACTAATGATAATAAGAGCAAAAGCAGAAGAAAAACAGCTTATTCAGAAGATTCATGATTATCTATTATACCAAAGAAATGTTAGAATGTTGGTTATAACAACATCTGGTATAACTTCAATATTAATTCGTATAATTTTGGTAAGCATTTTGAGCTATTGCTTAATCATAAAAGCAATAACTTTTCCTGTTTTAATTCTGCTTGTAGTATTGCATTTATACTTTGGATATTCATTTTTACCTGAGAAAGTCGCATTTTCATATCGTTCAAAATCCGGAATGATATTGGTATTCGGATTGCTTGGGTTATATGTTTGGTATCCGTTTTTTTATTTTTTCTACATTATTATAGCCATGTGCCTATATGGGCTAAAATGGAATTGTCCTTGCATGTTGGTATATGAAAAATATCATATGTGTCCATGTTTTGTTTTGCTCAAAAGATGTATTAGAAAAAAATAATTATAAAGAATAAGTGTATTGCTTAACATTTCGCAACCGAAGGTCAACCCCACCAGTACCGATTAGAAGGTTCGCCCACAAGGTATAATTTTTTTTGAAAAAACACTTGTGTTTACTAACAAATTTTACTATAATTGCTTTATGAAAAAAAGTTGGGTATCCGTTTTCTAATTTAGAGGGGGTCAACCCGACCAACTGATTCAACGAATAATTTTTGCAACGGTTTAATAATGAAAAAAATTTTTTTAAGTATTCTGGTGCTATTTTTGATTGCTTGTGATAATTCAGAAAAAAATGTAGCTCAAAACGTTAAACCAACAATAAAAATTGGTGTTGTTACATCTTTATCAGGAAAATTTGCTGAGAATGGAAGAAATGTGCAAAAAGCTCTTGAGCTTGCACTGAAAGATGCTACTCCGAAAAATATTGATATAAAATATGTTTATGAAGATTTCGGTTATGAAGCAGCACGTGCTGCAATTGCTGCACAAAAGCTAATAAATGCTGACAAAGTTGATGCTATAGTTTCTTGGTCGGCAGTTGCCGGCAACGTGATTGCTCCGATTGCAGACAGAGCCGGAATTTTCCATTTTGGCATAAGCAACGACAAAAATATTGCTAAAGGAAAATATAATTTTATTCATTGGACCCAATCTGAATTTTTAGCTGATAAAGCTGTAGAATTGATAGAAAGAGAACAACCTAAAAATGTTGCTATGTTTGTTGTTTATCAGCCGGGATTGCAGCAAACAGCAGATTCTATTGAAGGTAAATTGCATGATAAAAACATTCAAACCGAGCGTGTAAACTTTACGATTGATAACAAAGATTTTAATATGGACGTCGATAAGTTTAAGTATAAGGATTTTGACGTTTGGTATATTAGCGCTTTACCTCCTAGCCTTGATGTTCTGTTGAAAGTGATATTTGAAAAAGATGTCAATAAGCCATTGGTAGCAGTTGATTCTTTCCATTTTTCTAATTTGAAAGATAAATTGGAAGGAATGAAATATGTTACAGTTCCTGAAGGAGATGAAGGTTTGTTGCAACGCATTAATACGGAAACCGGATCTACAAACTATTTTTCACTCGGATATGTATATGATGCAGGATATATCTTAGCAACTGTATATTCCCAATTGTATGAAAAATTAGGACATGTACCGAATGCAGAAGAAATTGCAAACAAAATTTTGGAGATTAAAAATTTTCATGGTTCTGTAGGAGAAATATTTGTTGACGAAGACGGAATTTTCCAATCTGAGGCTATTGTAAAACAAATTAAGGATGGAAAATCTGTGCTTGTAAAATAAAAATACGAGCTTTTGTGATGGTGTCTTTGTTTATGAAACTGGCTGTTCATCCTTAAAAGTATGAGCAAGAGTAAAAATTGTAAAAAAATATAGGCATCGGTTTGTTTTAATGTGCGTTTTATTGTAGCTCGTAAATGTTCCGATTTTGTTTTATATATCGGTATTAAGACAGAAATTTTCGGCATTCTTCTTCGTTATATGGTATAAAAGTTTTTATGAAATTCAGCTCTTCTTTATTTAATTGTCGAATTGAGTTATAACCCTGTAGAAAATCTTTGGCATATTTCTGATTTTCTTTATTTTTCAAAAATCTCCTTATTTCATCTGCAAAAGGCCAATAGCGTTGTCGGTCATAATCAATCAAATAAGTATTATTTCCGCTAAATATAAAATTTGTCAGGTTTAAATCATAATGACATATTCCTTTTGGTAATTTATGCCATTTTGAATCAGTTATTTCATGACGCAAATTACGGAAAAAATTCTTGCTGATTTGAATAAAATGGTAAAATTGATAACCAAATGTTTTTTTTAAATAAATTTTCAGCGGATAAAATGCCGCTAAATGAAATTCTGCAACTGTTTGCCCTATCTTGTATGCTGTTTGTGCATCAATATGCTCTATTTGTTGTCCTTCAATATAAACATGACAAGCAATCGTTTGCCCTTTATCTAAAGTAAAAAAATCAATCACCTCAGGAGCTCCAAATCCGCGTTTAGCCAAATTCTTTTGCAGATTATTGGAAATAAAGGTACGATACTGGTATCTTAATGATTTTTGCTTATTTATTATGATAATAAATTTGTTTTCATTTGTTTCGGCAATGTAAACCTGTTTTCTTGTGCCTGATCTTAGTGGAGTTAATTTTATGACTTGTCCGTATCTTTGAGAAAGTAAATCTTTTATAGCCGTATTCATTTTTAGAACATCCCTATGTTAAATTAAAGGAAACCCACCTTTTTTGAGGCGGGCGGATGTTCGAAAACCGTAAATCTTACAAGTAAAAAAACGGCTCGGCTTATTCAGCATATAGCCTTATTCAGCCGACATCCGTCCAAGACAGAAGTCGGCATACAGAGATTTAAAGTCGCTTATGCAAATAGCGACTACTTGTAAGATTTAAAGGGTTTTCGACGCCCTAGATATGTTTTTTGCATATCTAAAGATTTTATGGCAAAGTTCTAGCTATTTTTCAAGTCTTTTTTATAAAAACTATATTACAATTTTTCCTATAATCAAAAACCCCGCGTGAAAACAGCGGGGTTTTAAGATAACCTATGAGCAAACTCTTATTCCGCGTTCTTTGCTTTTGCTTGTGCAGACAAGTCATCCGCAATACGAGCAGAACGACCGCGTAAAGCACGCAAGAAGTATAATTTTGCTCTTCTTACTTTACCAATACGGGTTACTTCAATCTTTGCTACGTTCGGAGAATATAACGGGAATACACGCTCAACGCCTTCACCGAAAGAAATCTTACGAACCGTGAAAGAAGAGTTCAAACCATCATTCTTACGGGCAATGCAAACACCTTCATAAATCTGAATACGTTCACGATCACCTTCTTTAACTTTGGTGTGAACTTTAAGGGTATCACCGGCCTTGAAATCAGGAATGTTCTTTCCTTCAGTCAATTTGGCAACTTGCTCTTTTTCAATATTTTCTAAAATGTTCATCAGTTTTACCTTTATTTATAAAATTTTTAACTTTATACACCTAACTATTTTTAGAATCAAGATAAATCTTGTATAAGTCAGGTCGTTTGGCTTTGGTTGCAACCTCTGCTTGTTGTTTGCGCCAGTCTGCTATCTTTTGATGATGACCGGAAAGCAAAACCTCCGGCACTTGCCGCCCCTGCCATTCTATCGGCCTTGTGTATTGCGGATATTCCAAAAGATAATTTTCAAAACTCTCATCTGCTAAAGATTCTTCATTACCCAAAACCCCAGGTAATAAACGGATTACAGCATCAAGCATAATTTGTGCCGCCTGCTCACCGCCGGTTAAGATGTAGTCACCAATGCTTATTTCTTCAATATCATAAGCTTCGATAATGCGCTCATCTATTCCTTCAAACCTTGCACAGATAACCGTCAGTTCTTCTTCTTTGGCAAGCTCATGGGCTTTTTTTTGCGTAAACGGCGTCCCTTTCGGCGACATATAAATTATCCGCCCTTTTTGATGATTAGCTTCTATCGCCCGAGATAAAACATCAGGTCGCATAATCATCCCAGCACCGCCGCCACAAGGTGTATCATCAACAGATTTATGCTTATCAAGAGCATAATCTCTGATGTTTATCGCCTGTATTTGCCATTTTTTATCTTCTAAAGCCTTTCCTGTTAATGAATACCCTAAAAAACCGGGGAACATCTCAGGAAAAATTGTCAGCACTTTAACGTTTAACATTATTGTGCTTCCTCTGCTTCGTCTTCAAGAAAAACCATTACGGCTGACGCAACAATAATATAGCCTTCATTCAAATTAATCTCCGGCACATAACCTTTATTAAAAGGTAGCATCTCCGCTTTACCGCTTTTTAACTTAATTTCCAAAATATCTCCGGCACCAAAATTGTAAAAACCTATTACTTTGGCAATTTCGTTTTTTTGTTCATCAAGCACTTTGAGCCCAACTAAATCCGTTTCATAAAAAACGTCTTCTGCTTTGAGTTCCGGCAAAACGTCGCGTGGAGCATATAACTCTGTTCCGATAAGTGTTTCTGCTTTAGTTCTGTCTTCTACACCCTTAATCTTGATACGGAGCAGATCTTTTGAATGACCGGTAACTTTGATTGAAAATGTTTGTTTACTATTTTTATCGGTTAAATCGCCATAGGCGGCAATGTCTTTGTCAACAGCGGTAAAGCTCTTAACTTTAACCTCTCCTCTTATGCCATGCACACCGACAATCTTTCCTAAACAAACCTTTTTATCTTCCATCTTGTTACCTGTTGCAACATAAACTTAAATTACAATAAGAAAGATTAAGCTTCTGCAGGAGTTTCAGCAGGTGCTTCAGCTTCAGCTTTGGCGGCGGCAGCAGCTTCTGCGGCAGCTTTAGCTTTTTCTTCTTTTTCTTTAATTCTCTCCATAGCTTTTGCTTTTGGAGCAGATTTCTTCGGTTGCTCGTGTAATTTTGGAGCCTCCATTAAACCTAAAGTTGCAAATAATTTTTGCAATCTTTCTGTCGGTTGAGCGCCTTTTTGCAACCAAGCTTTTACTTTTTCAACATCAAGCACTAATCTGTCTTGATGATCTTTCGGTAACAATGGATTGTAAGAACCCAATTTTTCTATAAATCTACCGTCACGAGGAGCTCTTTGGTCAGCAGCTACAACACGATAGTACGGGTGCTTTTTTGATCCACCGCGAGAAAGTCTAATACGAACTGTCATTTTTTTCCTTTCCAGTTTATTGTTTGTTTCGTTCCTTCCGCTTAAAACGGAAATTTGTTATTAAACCCGCCGAACGGATTTCCTCCGCCAAACGGATTTTTTTTCATAAAATGAGAAGCAAGCGATCCTAAACCGCCCATCTTTCTCATTTGCTTCATCATAGTTGACATTTGCTCATAGGATTTAAGCAACTTGTTAACTTCATGAACTTCTACACCGGCTCCTGCCGCAATTCTTTTTTTACGCGAAGCCTTTATTATATCAGGATTACGCCTTTCACCTTTGGTCATAGAGAAAATTATTGCTTCCTGTTTTTTCATAATACTGTCTGCATCAACTGATTCTAATTGATCTTTATATTTGGCAAGTCCAGGCAACATCCCCATAATAGAAGACATCGAGCCGAGCTTTTTCATCTGATGCATTTGGTTTAACATATCATTTAAGTCAAAATGGCCCTTCATCATCTTTTGTGCCATTTTTTCCGTCTCTTCTTTATCTATATTTTCAACTGCCTTTTCAACAAGACTTACTACGTCGCCTTTATCTAAAATACGTCCGGCTAAACGATCAGCATGAAATTCTTCAATATCTTCAATCTTTTCGCCTGTTCCTAAAAACTTCAGCGGAGCACCGGATATCATTTTCATGGAAAGTGCCGCGCCGGCACGAGAAGAACCATCAATTCTGGTTAATACCAGACCGGTTATACCGATTTTTTCATTAAATGTTTTGGCTACGTTACAAGCCTCTTGCCCAATAAGTGCATCTGCCACCAATAATGTTTCTGTAGGGTTGGCTAGTTTTTTAACCGCAGCAACTTCATCCATCAGAACTTCATCTATTTGTAAACGGCCGGCAGTATCAAGGATTAAAACATCATATAGACCTTTTTGTCCGACCGAGATGGCTCTTTTGGTAATTTCTAAAGGTTTTTCCCCTTTAACGATAGGTAAAACATCTACACCGACTTGTGCGCCCAGTTGGGATAATTGCTCTTGTGCGGCCGGACGGTAAATGTCTAACGAGGCTAACAACACGCGCTTGTGTTTTTTTAATTTCAAAGCAATTTTAGCCGAGGTCGTGGTTTTACCGGAACCTTGCAGACCGACCATTAATATCACAGCCGGCGGAACAGCTTTAAAATTTAACTCGGTATCGTCATCTGAACCTAATAAACTCACTAACTCATCATAAACAATTTTAACCAGTTGCTGATCCGGACGAATCGACTTTATAACTTTTTCACCTAAGGCTTTTTCTTTTACTTTTGCCATAAAATCTTTAACAACCGGCAGAGAGACATCTGCTTCAAGTAAAGCCAAACGAATCTCACGCAAACCCTCTTCAATATCTTGTTCTTTCAAGATACCGCGAGAACTCATTTTGGCGAAAATTCCGCTCAGTTTATTTGTTAAGCCGTCAAACATTAACTTGTTTTCCTTTTGTTTATGGTTATTTGATAAAAAAAATTTGCGCCAGTGTGCGAACCCTCGCTGACTGACGGCACTCCGCAGAGTGTTAATTTTGTTATCAAAATTTGGGTTTAATATAGTAAAAGATTTGCAAGAGTCAAGAAGAATCTTTGTTTTCAGAAAGCTTTTTGTCTTTATTGATTGCTGTATTGTGTATAAACGTCTTTCATTTTGACATTTTATATTTCCTATTTATAGTTTTCTTATATCGTGTTGAATTGTGGTTATTTTCATGACTATTTCTAAATATTTATCTCAAAAAGTTAATATTAATAGTTGGTTTCGTATCTTATTTTATATTACTCTTATAGTCTTCTCAGGGTGTATTTTGGAGCGTGTTTTTACTGCTCAGGGTTTGCTTAAAGATACTTATGAACATATCCATGCCTCTTGGCTTATCAGCATCGGGAAAGTTCCTTATAGAGATTTTTTTGAACATCATCATCCCTTGTTATGGTATATATTTGCTCCTGTAACTCAATTGTTCTATCGTCATATAGAGATTGTTTATATTGCCAGACTAATTGCTGCTTTGGGTTATCTTTCCATTATATACCTCATTTACAAGATAACATTGAATTATACTACTAATACTACCTGTGCAATGTTATCCGTTTTGTTTGTATTGTGCATTCCTCAATTATGGGCGGATGCACAAAATTTGCGACCGGATATTTTTATGTATATATCTATTCTAATGGGGATAATTTATTTTTTTGATTATTTAGATACATTCAAAACACGTCACTTAATTTTTTCTTACCTTTCTATGTTTATATCCTTTTTGTTTTTGCAGAAAGCTGCTTTTCCTATTATTGGATTTATTGTTGTAAATTTATTTCTTGTTTGTAAAGGAAAAATTAGATTTAACGATATTTTGTTGGCTTCATTATTACCTTCTACTGTGTGCCTTTGCCTTTTGTTTTTATTGTATAGAACCGGCACATTAGATGATTGGTATTTGTATAATTTTACCTATAATTTAATTGTAAAGAAAGCCTATGGGGTGTATAGCGCCGGAATTGGTTTCTTGCATAAAATTTTTATTTTATCCGCCTTTATTATTGTTTATTTTATAAAATTCAAACAATTATCGTCCAAGTCATTATGTATTTTGTGTATTTTATTTGCTTGTATGTTTTCTTTACTTGATTACGCTCCTTATCCGCAATATTACTTTCTTTACTTTGTTCTTGTTGCAATTTTTTTAGCGCCAAAACTTAACTCTTTTTATTTACATAAGCCTTATGCTTTATTTACGGTGTTTTTTTTCTTTTTGATTATATCTTTTGGTACTTTGTGTCAGTCGCAGAATTCAGCTAAACTTAAAGCAGATGTGTCTCTAGTTAATTATCTGATAAAAAACACATCACCACAGGATAAATTACTGAATGGATTGTGTGCCTATAATTTATTTAATGAAGATACTGATTTTTATTGGTTTGGTTTTACGCATGCTGTTATTATTGCGGATCTTTATCTAGATAAATCTTTTGATTATAATGAGCAAATTAAATTGCATCGTCCTAAATTTCTCATGATGAATAATATGTTTATTGATTATTTGTCTTTTCATAATTCGCGATGGTTACGCGATAGAAATACCGCATTATTGCAAAAAGCTGCTCGAGGTGATAGAAAGGCTCTTTCGAAAATGTCTGATATAAATATTGATTACTGGCAAATTGATATGGAATTTGTTAAGAAAAACTATAAATTAGTTGACACTTTCGGTTCTACTGAATTGTGGGAAAGAATTGAAAATAGTGCGGATGCTGTTTCAAATTTCGTTGTAGCGGATTAATGGGTTTAGCTTTGGAATAGTACAAAGGTACGCTTGGGGTATATATTTTATCATTCTGCAAGTTTATAGATGACTGTAAGAAAATCGTCTGTAAAATTTTTGTGGGTACTATTTGGTAATGTTAAAAAATGAAAATTATTATTTGGGAGAATCAGTTGATATGATTTTTTGCGATGGCTATCAATATAGGTATCTTGTTCACTTTCTAACCAATAGATTGGGGTATTTGTCAGCTTTTTATATGTTATGTTATAAGGTAAATCTCCATTAATACTAATAACACTTGATAGTTCCATTTCCAGTCCGAGATGAACAGCCATTCCGCCACCTTGTGAATGGCCAATGAGAATAATGTTTTTTGTGTCTGTATCAATATTTTTTAGCTGTCTTTTTATATAGTCTAATGAATACATATATTCTTCAACAATTGCATCACGTCGACCGTTGTTTTCAAATTTATTAAACCAAATATATCTATGAGGTTTATCAGGATGTTTGAAAGGTGCATTAAACGCTATTAACTCAGCATTGTAATGCCGTGCAACAATTTGCATCAAATCATAATAAGCATTTTTTTCAGAGCCGGAACCATGTAAAAAGACTAGTTTTTTCATATTGACCTCAAACGGATTTTTAAATTTTGTGCAATTGCTTTTCTACTTTAGGTGAGGAGGCGTTAAGAAGTAATTAAAATTAAATCAAGCTGATGGTAAGTTATATTTGTGATTTAGTTTACAGACGGCAAAAACATATGATGAGTAAAAAAAGACGTTTTTTATTGTTTTTTTGAAGTTTTTTTGTAAAAGTAATATGCAAAGGGGATTTGCGTATGAGTAGCGTTGAGTACATAAAAAAATCTGTTTCTGAATTATTAGGAAATAATTTGGGCGGTCATGATGATAAACATGTTTTTCGCGTTTACGGGATGGCTATGGATTTTTGTGATGAAATTCCTGAGGCTGATCGTGATTTGGTTGCGGCGGCCGCTTTATTGCACGATTGTGATGATTATAAATTGTTTGGTGAGGAAAGTGCACGTTTGCTGACAAATACCAGGAGAATCTTGTCAGCTTCCGGATTTGACAAGGTTTTTGCCGATAAATGTATCGGAATTGTAAAAACAATCGGATATAGTAAACGGTTGAGCGGAATTGTTCCGAACTGTATAGAGGGCGGGATTGTTTCTGATGCAGATATGGCAGATGCAAGCGGATTGGTTGGGGTTATTCGATGCATTGAGTATCGAGCATATCGTTCTAAAGGGGGGGAGCCTTTTTTTGATCCTGATTATTTACCAATAAAAATGGATGCTGCAATGTATAAACAAATAAAGCAGTGTCCGGTTGTAAATCATTTTTTTGATAAGTTGTTTCACTTGCGTGATTTAGCCTTGACGGAACCTGGGCGCAGATGTTTAAATAAAAGACATGAAACGATTGTTAATTTTTTAAAAAGCTATTTTGAAGAGATTAATGCACCACAGGTTTGGAAAGATTTGTTGAAACAGTATGAATAGAACTACTGTGTAAATTGAGGTAAAGATGTTAGTAAATGTATCAGAAGAAATTATAAAAAAGGCGCTTTCTATGTACATGGCAAAAAATACTCGATATCTTAAGGAAGCGCAAATAGATAAAAAAGATAATGTTGTAAATTTAGTTGCAAAATTTTCTATTAATAATTGTTGTTATGTTTTTCCTGATTCCGGACATTTTAATGCAGTTGAGGCGATAATATGTTTAAATCAAATGGTATATGTTGCTTTATTGAGTGGAATAGATAAAAAAATGCTTTCATTTTATGCTAATGTTACACCAGATGATTTTAGTAAACAGTGGAAAAATGTCTATATTTTAGGGTTTGAAAAAATTAAATTTAAAAAGCTTATTAACAGCGCTTCTTTTTTTGGTAAAATAATGTTAAAGCCTGTGCGCAAGGTGGGAAATAAGGTCTATGTTGACTGTGATTTCGGTTTTGGTAACAGTGAAGAATGTAATAGTTTTGTTGGTAATGTTAAGGGATTCAGTCCTCTCTTTTGATATGAGGTGTTATTTTAATAATTTTTTGGGCAATGATTTTGATTTCATTGTTTTATGGTAAATACTTTGATAAGAGGATATTATTTTATCGGCAATTGAAATGTTCTTTTATGGCTTGAACATCTAAATGGCTTTTACCTTCGTAAAAATTTCTCGCCTTTCGATCAATCATAACTGTAGACATGCCTATTTGAGATGTTTTCATATAGCGCACCATATCAATACATTCGTCAACATTTATACGGCCACGCTCTCGTGGGTATCCATCTTTGGTTAAATAAGCAAAAGAGGTATGAGACAGTCCTGCATTATGCTTTCTCATAAAACAGATTTGGCTTGATAATTTATTGTCTGCCCACAAGTCATCAGCATCAATAAATGCCAAATATCTGCCTGTAGCATATTTTAGGGCTTCATTGCGAGCAGCGGCAACCCCCATATTTTTTGATGATGAATGTACTTGTATTCTTTTATCTTTTTCTTTATATTCTAAAACTTTTTGTAGAGATTTATCTGTGGAAGCATCATTGTAGATAATAAGCTCCCATTTTTTGTAATCTTGATTAAGAACTGATTTTATTGTGTGAGATACATATTCTTCACAGTTATAAAGAGGTAAGATTATAGATACTTTTTCCATTAGTTGATCTTTCAATAAAAGGTTTATGTAGTCTAACTTATTTTGTAGATTTTGTCAATAATATATTAATCTCAAATTTTTGCGGATAATAGCGATAGAAAGAAAGTTGTTTAAGATAACTTAGACGAGGTGTTTTAGAATAACTATTTTTTAGATTGGATGATTTTCAGAGCAAGTTTAAACCTGATTAGCATTTTGTTTTTAATGAGAGATTGGTGAGTCTTTTTTTCTAAATCAAGATGCCGATTGTCTCTTTCTTCTATTTTTTGAGCAATTATTTTGCGTAAGATGGCGCGGTGCTTTTTGGTTCTAAGGTATTTTTTTGTATCTTCAATATCTTTTGTAGCATGGTAAATGATTTTGCCGGTTTTATTATATCTGATGGTGGTTTTGCCAGGTATCACTTCATATTCCAGTTGTCCGTTATCATACCAGTGGCGTATAGTTCCATCCGATAATTTTTCAGAAATTAAGATGAATTCTTTAGTTTCAGTTGATAATTGGTAAGTTTGTATAGTTTCATTCGGGAAATATCTTTTAAGAGAATCTTCTTCCGGAATACCATAGGAACCATCTGCATATATTTGTTTTTGAACAGATTTTCCGTCTATCGTTTCGGTGATGGTTTTGATGATTTCTGGAAGTGTGTTCATTTGGTGTGCCCTTTTGGAGAATCTATTTATCGGTTTCTTTTCTCGTATCAGCTTTTTGGTAAAAATATAATTAAAAATTTGTAGGTTGTTGAATTTAAATAAATTTTAACGGAATTTTAAATGGTTTTCAGGTAGAACTATGCTGAATAATTATTGAAGAATCCTGGTAGGTGGACTATGACTAAAAAATATGCTATGTTGGTTTCGCTTTTGAGTGCTTTTGCTTTGAACGCGCAAGCGGTTGATGTGACAAGCTGGGCAGATATAAATACAAATAAAGGTGAGGCAAGTATTGTTTTTGCGAATGATATAGCGGCTGAATTAATTGGAAGTAGTCAATTTCCGTCGCCGATTACTTTTAGTACAGCAACAGAGCAGACGATTGACGGTAATTATCATAATTTTTCCTCTCAGGATTTATATAGCGATAGATGGTATTACTACTCTTTGAGTATATCAAAAACAGGAGGAAGTCTGAGCTTAAAAAATATAGGTAAATTCTCAGATGGAAATACAGATAATAATACCTTTTCGTTTACTGATTTAGAGGGTAATACCATATATAAATCAATTGAAGCCTCGGTAAATAATTGGAAGGGATATTTTTTGACGATTTCTAAACCAATAGAAGTCAATATCACAAATAGCGTTTTCGCAGATAACGGAAAAGACAGAGATGCGAAGTTGATATTTGTAAGCGGTTCCGGTGTCGGTACTTTAAATATAACTGACAGCATTTTTTACAATAATCAGGTGGCTAATGTTGAAGGCGTTGTGTCTGGCGGAAGATATAATTTAAATGTTGAAAATTCAATTTTTTATGGCAATAAAAATGCAAATGATGAGGGTGGCGCTTTATATGCTAACGGAATTGTTAGTGTAAAGAATTCTTATTTTATCAATAATGTGGCGGAAAATGATACCGGTGGGGCTATCGGTCTTGGCGGCAGTGCTGTTCTTACTATTGAAGGTTCAAGATTTGAAGGTAATTCCTCAAATGATGATGGTGGTGCTATAAGCGGTTGGGGGTCTACAAATGTTGCACTAATCAAAGATTCCCAGTTTATAAATAATCATAACGGTGGCAGATATTATGATGGTGGTGCTATATCTTTAGGCGGCGGTTATATTCAAGAGTTGGATAATGTATTGTTTGAAGGTAATGTCGCTTGCTCAAAAGGCGGTGGGGTATATCAAGGAATGAATGGTTCTAATACGAAACCTGCCATACTCATAAAAAATACTATATTCAAAAATAATGAAGCAAGTACCGGCGGCGGTTATTATACTGACGGACAAGGCAGAAAGAATTATACTTACATTACAGATAGTGAATTTACAAATAATGTCGTAAAAGCGACAGACCATTATATGGAATTTGGTATTCCTGTCGGTGGTGGTTTACTAAGTGCCGGTAATGTGCCAATGGTTATTAACAATACGATTTTCACCGGAAACACTGCCGATCCTGAGGGTAACTATTCGGCTGGCGGCGGAATTTATTTCGCCGGAGAGTTTGAAAGTTATCCTATAAAAATAGTAGATTCAACATTTACTAATAACTCTGCGCAGGAAGGCGGAGCTATATATATTCAAAATGCTGATACGGCGATTATTGCGGCAACAAAAGATGTGGTGTTCAGTGGAAATACTGCTGGCGCTGATACTAATGATTATAACGGCGGTGGAGATATTTATTTTCAGGCGAATACTTATGAGGGGACGTTGTCTTTAAATGCTGCTGATGGAAAAAAAGTTGTTTTTAATGGCTCTATTGCTGCATATGTAGATGGAACAACAGCTACAATTGATATTAATAAAAGCGGTGTAACGTATAATACTTATGATGGCGAGACAGAAACAGAAGTTGGTGCCGGCACGGGGGGTGAGGTGCAGTTCAATAATCGGGTTGGTGACGAAACTTATGGCTTTGATATCAACCTCTATGGCGGAAAACTGTCTATCGGGCAGAATGCTACAGTAAATGCAGGTGTTGCAAATCCTGACGGCTTGATTAATGATAATAACTTTACGGTTGCAGGGGATAGTACGTTAAATACGGCAAACGGAGTTATCGGGGAATTCTCGCCATTGTCTTTTGCGATTAATGCGGCACTATCTTATCAACTTGATGTGGATTTGGCAAACGGTGTGTCTGATAAATTAGTTGGAGCAACGATGGGGACTGATGGTAGCCTGACGTTATCTGTTTTGAATATTATCTCCGATGCAGATGTTACAGACTTGAAAGTGACTTATTCGGATACAAATATCGGCGGTGTGCTGAAAGATGACTATACCATTACTACAAGCGAGGCAACATATACAATTACAGCCGGAAATGATGATGATACCGGTTCTTATTTGCTGTTTTCTAAAGATGGGGGGCTTTCCGGATTGCCGGCGGCAATTACAAATGCATCTGATGTTTATTCTATAACCGATGATGCCGGTGAAGTAGTTGATGCTTGGGATGAAAATGATTTGAAAGCAGATCTGGTGATTAATGGTAATAATAAGGCAATTACGACAGAAAATAATTTAGATGGGATTAATGTTGGAGAAGACTATACGCTGACAATGAATAATGTGAGTGATATGAGCGGTTTTAACTACGCGGTTGCTAATGAAGGAACGTTGGTGCTTAATGATGCAGTGCTGTCTGATGAAGTTGTTAATGATGGGGTGTTGAATGCGAGCGGTACAGTTGTTTTGGGTGCTGTTTCCGGCGAGGGAACGATGAATGTTTTATCCGGTGTGACAACATTGAACGGAGCAAGTGAACAAGGCAGTGTTGTGGTTGGGAATCCTCAAAGTAGTGAAGCTACGCTTAATGTGGAAGATGCTTTGACAGCAGAAACTTTGGAAACAAAAGGTGGCGCAACGGTTAATAATAAAGGGAATATTGAAGCTGTTGTAAATAATGCCGGTACGATTAATAATGAGAAGGAAATAATTGCAAAAGATAATTCAATTAATGAAGGTAAAATTACCGGAAAAGGGACATTAACTGTAGAGGGAACATTTG
>JAZUMA010000021.1:0-1741 GCA_045603405.1 Alphaproteobacteria bacterium
GACATCATCGTTAAAACCGGCAGTGCAGGAATATGACCTCGGAATGTATTATCAGGGAGAGCCTAAGGCTGATTTGAACCTTTTGGGTAAGGTAGAGGCGCGGTTTAATGCCGATGGCGAAAAAGGGTTGACGGATTATATCGGCATTGTCGGTGTATCTAAGTCTTTCTAGAGCTTGGAGCGTGCTAAAATACTGTTAGATTGTTATGAGAAATAAATGAGTGTTATATGGATTATAATAGTTTGTTTGGTTTGTTTGGCTGTTATTTTTATCAGTTTGTTGGGAATTTATTTGTTAGTATCTTCTCTTTTTATGAAATATGCGCCACCGGTACGATCTTCGGGAAAGTTAAAACAAGCTATACTTTCCGATATTGCAAAAGAATTGGATAAATTGCCAAACGGGCGTTTGGTGGTTGATTTGGGAAGCGGTTGGGGAACGCTATTGGTTCCGCTAGCAAAGAAATTTCCACAACATCAGTTTTTAGGAATTGAAAGAGCGTTTTTGCCATATTTGTTTAGCTGTTTTAGAGTACGAAAACTTGATAATATCAGCTTTTTAAGGCAGGATTTTTATCAGTATAATCTTAAAAAGGCAGATATAGTTGTAATGTTTTTGATAGGTTTTATGATGCCGACGGTTACGGAAAAAATAGTTCAAGAAGTTAAAGGAGGCGCAAAAATTTATGCTTCAAGATTTCCTTTGGTGAATATTCAGGCAGATGAAGTTATTTCTCTCGGCTCAAAGATGGAAACGTATTACATTTATAAATTTAGAGATAATAAAAGTATTTGACTTTAAAAAAATGAGATATATAGTGTGTCTCACATTGTAAATAATAAATAAAAGGAAAAGACAATGAGTGTTTACAGAGTTATTGTATGTGAAGATACGCGAAATAACGGGTGTTTTTTTATTGATATTTGTTTTGCTGCTCATCAAACGCATGTTGGTTTAATTGAAATGCGGAAGAAATTAAGTCCTGAGGCAAGTTGGCTCGAAAATGCCTATTTAAAGGATGAAGGTGGTGATAAGATAGTGTTGACTTATACAGAACATCGTAATAAGCGTTTGCAAGAGCAACAAAAGGAATTGCGCAGGGTAGTCGATCAGCATATATTAGCGATGTATCGAAACATGCGGAAAGAAGGAAAAAATCAAACAATAAAAATGTCTAATGGTAAGGTTGTCGAGATTATTTGTCAACCGGAAGGACTTAATGAGAGTCATAACGCAAAAGGAAGACGTTTAAACGAAAATTGCAGATAAGATTGTATATTATAATAGATGTCAGAAGGGCTGATATTACAAGGAAAGGATATGTTGTAAGAACGTATCCTTTCTTTGTAATGGAAACATGATACCTATTGAATTGATTAGATTATTTTATTAATTTCTTTATCATTTTAAACTTGACTTTTGTCTAATTTAATAATATACGGCAGTAAGAAAAATAATCGTATGTTAAATTATTAAAAACAAGTGCGGTAGAAGTCCGTGCAAACTAACTTTATGAAAAAATTTTTTATTATTTTTTGTGTTGCAGTGTTATCGTCATGCAATTATTATCGAGACCACTTTGACTTTGTATGTGTTGCCAGCTATTCAGATAATACTGATGGCGGGGTTATTTATAAACTAGAGGATAAATCGTATCCTACTCAGTATTGTTATGCTACGCCAAGTACCAATATTGTGTTGGCGGGAAAGTATAGTGATATGGTTTTCTGTTATGCAGAA
>JAZUMA010000022.1:0-3691 GCA_045603405.1 Alphaproteobacteria bacterium
TTGTTTTGGTTGTTTAGGCAACATGAACCAATAGATGAGAAATACTCCCTAAAACTGATATATGCTTCTGGTAGAATGCATGATGCTCTGAATGCTATCAAAAAATGCTTGAGATAAGAAAACCGCCACGTTTCCGTAGCGATTTGGTTGAACATATGTCAGGAGTTATTCTTTGTTTTCTTCTTCTGTATCAGGTTCTTTAGGTCTTTTGGGTGATTGATAAACAATTCCACCATTGTCTATTAAGAGTTCTGCAACTTCAATTTCTATCTGATTTAATGCCATCATCAATGGTGTTTCAAAACGGCTATTAAGCCAATTTACATCAATTCCATGGTCTATCAGTAATTGAACAGCTTTAAGTTTTTCTTCTGTTGGCATATTTGGGTTTTGAATGACATACATTAAAGCATTTTCGCCCATTAAGTCATTTCGGTTAATTTCCGCACCTTTGTTAATAAGGTATTCAATTCCTTCAGTATCTTCACTCATACCGCAAGCCACTAACAATATGGTTCTTCTCATAATATCCATCGGGTGTTCTAATTTGAAAGCCGGATTATCTGCAAACATCCTTTCCAAGCTATTGGCATCATCAATAATTACGTGGTAATCTTCTAATTGGTTTCTATTGGGAATCTCGTCAAAAGGTCTATATTCCACACGACTGCTGATTTGCTTCATTTTCTCTAAAGCAGCTTCTATTTCTGAAACGTGGAAGTAACGACTATAGGTGTTATTTTCTTTATTATAGGTTTTGAACATAATTTTCTCCTTGTATTGCTCAATAGTTTCCGTGAGTTCCCCTCACAAAAATATTTATCAGGAGCAATTTGCTTATTTTGGTTTGGAGAAAAAGGAAAAAGATAATTTTTTGATGGCGAATAACGGAAAAATCAAGATAAATATATGTGTAGCAGATTTCTGCTCGTATTGTTTCAATATAAATTTCATCTCAAGTGCTACCGCCCAACCGGTAGCATTTTTGTTATTTAAACGTAACCGTTACTTTGCCATTGCCTAGGGTCTGTGCCAAGTCTTCGGGATTGCTGATATGCCCGATTTTGGTATAAGAATACGGATTATCAAAACTCTTATAAAACACCACTAAACAGTCATCACCGAAAAGCATAATGTCTCCGTTTTTTATCTTTCCGGCAGGTTTGGCATTGGTCGGAAGAGATTGCTCAAGATAATAATACTTTTCATTGCCATGCAACTCCGACATATCTATTGTCAGCGGTAGCATTTTCTTTAAGGCATCCGTGGTTTGATTTTCCGCCAATTCCACGGCATAAACTTTGTCTTTGATAACAATTTCCATCGTATTTAATTCCTCTGCTTTCGGAGCACTCATAAGCGCCAGCAATGCCACAAACACCGCTCCGATTTTTGTCATGTAGTTTTGTTTTTTCATGTTTAATCTCTTCATTTCTTGTATTTAATCACAGAAATTCTTAAATTTAATTAAAGAAATTTATGTCCCTTAAATTTATACGAGTCATTTGTCGTCAATATTATTTTCGTCATTAATTGCTGATTTTATTTTTGCTTTAAATTACCCGAATCAGTTATCATAAATTCATCAGGAAATTGGCTTGATTTAATTCGGTTATCTATTTTAATTCCGAAGGAAAATGGCTCTATTATAAAATATATCCTCTTTATATTTTAATTATATTATAAGAGCAAAAAATCACCTTGTAAGCCTTATTTTATCTGGGGTTTGAAAATTCAGAGGCGGATATAGATGCCGCCAAAAACGGATATAGATGCCAGAATTTCGGATATAGATGCCACAAAAAACGGATATACGTGCCAAAATCACTAAAAAAGCGGATATAGATGCCAAAGAGCGGATAAGCGTGCCAAAGCCATATTTTTCCTGATAAATAAAAATGAAGTTTATTAAAGGATACAAAATGAGTAGAAGTCAAAGCGAATTGTCATTAACCCAGCGAGAAATCTTGCAATTAGTTATCTATCGCACCAAAAATCCCAAAAGTCCTACATTCTTCGGTAACAATGAATATATCGGCAAATGTGTTAATGTTAAGCCTGATACCGTTAGAAAAGCCCTCAAAGAGTTAAAAGACCTCGGATATATAGCGGAAGCCAAAGATGATAAGGGCCGCCGCCATTTGACCTATACAGGTAAGGAATTTGCGCCGATTATTGCCGATATGCGAGATTTTGATAAGAATATGCTCAAGCAGGAACGAGACAATTACCTTCGTGATTTGAATTATTGCCGGCACGAACTTGAAATGGCACAAATCCGTATAGATACGCTGGATAAAGAAAATTCCGAACTGCGCACAATATCACTCAATACCGAAACACGGCTTATGCAGTTAGAAAACCTCTTTCTATCGCAAGGTGTTACCAAAGAGCGAATTGACGCAATGATTAAGCAGGCACAAACAATGCAAGCGGCTTAATTTTGCATTTTTTAAACATTAACTGCCATTCTGTGCAAAAATTTTACACAGAATGATAGTTAATCAAGAAAAATGGTGAATTAGCACAAAATAACTTATGTTATTTTTCGCAGTTTAACATTCTTTGAAGTTCTGCCAGTTCTTTATTAAGTTTAGGCATTTTATCTGCCTGTTCGCATATTGCTGCCCAGTAATTATCGGCTAAAGACATTGATGGTTGCTGAATTTTATTAAAATCTTCGTTTATGGTATTAAAAACACGCTGATATATATTGTTTAATATCTTCATAACACCATCAATCAGAAACATTATATCATCACAGTATATCATTCTATCAGAATCATTTTCTATATTATGGCACAATGAATCTCTGAAATCTTTTACTCTTATGGCGCCTTCTGAATGCAATAATTCTTCATATTTCTCATGCATTTCATCGGCAAATTGCTTATATTCATCGTTTTGTTGTAATTCTTTAATTACTCTATCTATTGTCAATCTATTGTTTCCTTTAGGTTCAATAATGCTTTTTGTGCTTATGATAGACTTCTCTCTAATAGAATAATACGAGTAATCAAATAGAAAATTGTTTGGTCTGCGCTTATCATTTGCAAACTTAACAATCCATATAAACATTGCTGAATCAAGATATGTCTCCAAAACCCTAGAAGACACAGTATCCAATGTTTTCTTATATTTTTGCATTTCTTTAGTCATAGAACCCTCATATATGTTATGCTGTATATTTAGGGTTTAATCTTTTAAAGCGCAAGTTAATGTTTCTAAGATACGTAACTTTTAAAAAGTGTTATCTTTTTAGAAATTTACCGAAAAATAAACATTTTATTATATTCTGTTGCCTGTAGTAATAAAGAAGGACTGTCTAATGAAACATAATATCAATTTATCTGATGAAGAATATGATTTAATTATCAATCAATTTTATAGCTATTTCGAAGATGGTTATAAATTCGAAAAGTTCTTAAAAGCTTACCTAGAAAAAATAGGTCTTGAAGAAGTTGTTGTTACACAACCATCTCGGGATGGAGGAATTGATCTTACCGCTATCCGTAGTGGAATTGGTGATTTAGATGGGCAAGATTATATAAAATATTGCGTCCAAGCCAAAAGATATAAGCCGTCTAGCAGTATAAGCTTAGATACTGTTAATGCCTTTGTTTATAATGCAGGTAAACATAATTCAACAGGTATTTTTATTACTACAGCTAAGTTTTCAAAACCAACTCGC
>JAZUMA010000023.1:0-1529 GCA_045603405.1 Alphaproteobacteria bacterium
GCAAATAAGGCTTTTAGTGTTTCAGCAATATGTCTTGTTTTCTTATCTATGATTCTGTTTTTCGCAGGTGTATTTTTCTCAAGGCAGATAACATTTCTGCTCGGTGCAGGAAATGAACTGGTTTTTGATAAGGTAAAAACATATGTGCAGATTATTTTATTAGGTGCTCCCATTTTTATTTTAAACATTGCAGGTGCATTTTTTGTAAGAAATGATGGCAGACCTACACTTTCAATGGTAGGAATGATTTCAGGTATGGGGATAGATATTATATTAAATCTTGTATTTGTGGGATTTATGAATATGGGCGTTGCCGGCGCAGCTATCTCTACGGTAATAGGTCAAGGTGTGGGACTAATAATTGTAGGAAGTCACTTCCTGTCAAAAAAGAACACACTTAAATTCCGCTTTGCTTTTGACTCTTCGGTTTGCCGTATTATAAAAAATGGTTTTGGTTCGGCACTTTCATTCGTGTATCAGTTCGTGACAATAATTGTGATGAATCATTATGTAGTTCAGATCAGCGGACCTGAAGGCATTGTAATTTATACGGTCGTGTTTAATCTATGTACAGTGTCTCTTGCGGTATTTGAAGGTTTAAGTCAGACCACACAACCGATGATTAGCCTTTACTTTGGAGAAAAAAGCAATAAAAAAATAAAGGACAGCGTAAAACTTTCTGTGCTTTCAGCAGTTATTATATGCGGAAGTGTAATGGCTATACTTGAAGCCTTCCCTGCTATCGTACCACATATGTTCGGTATAAGTGAAAGCGGATTGATTCAGCAGTCTGCTCTGGCAGTAAGAATTTACACCACAAGTATGTTTATTATGACACTAAATGTAATAATCGGAAATTATCTTCAGTCTATTGAATTTGGACAGATAACAAGTGTTCTGGTAAGTCTCAGATGTTGTGTTTTACTCTTGGTATGTGTCTTTGTTTTAGGCGAGCTTTTCGGATTAGGCGGAATATGGGCAGCATATACCGTAGCAGAAATTCTTACATTTATAGTATTTATGGTCATCAACATAATAAAACGGGAAAAACTCTCTAAAAATAATGTAAGTGCCGATATATTCTTCCTTGACAAAAGGGTTGAAGAAAGCTGTAAGTCGTTAGTTTATAAGTGCAACACAAATGAGTATGAGAACTTTTGCAATGAGATTAAGACTATTGCTGACAAAATTGCAATTTATAATGAGAAAATGCTTATTACGGCTTTAGAGTATTTGACAAAGCTTGAGGATGTTATCGTAGATAAAAAAGGAAAATATATTGAGGTTGAGTTTAACGCATACGATAAAAAAATTATCATAAGCGACAATTTGAGTCATGATAAGTTAAAAGCTGATTTTGCTAAAATCACGGATGAAGATATAGAGTACGGACCCGTTCTCGGACTTAACAGAATTTCTATTAAAAGGAGCTGAAAACTATGAACAAAAGAAAACTTGCATCACTTGAGATAACCAATGATAAAGGCTTTATTTTTCCTGTAATGAGTTTTATAGATTCATTGGTACAA
>JAZUMA010000024.1:0-1598 GCA_045603405.1 Alphaproteobacteria bacterium
ATTCAAGATTCAAAATTCAAGATTCAAAATTATTTACTTTGTTTTTGTAATGTTATGAGTGATATATCTGAACTTCATTATAATAGTTTAGTTTTAAAAGACTTTCATATTAAAACAGCTTCTTATAAGCACGCAATTCAAGAAGTTGATGAAAAATGGGAGCTATTCATTCCAACCCATTTTGTATATGAGTTTTTTATCTTTAATACTTTGTATTCTATTGATTGGGAGCAAAGTTTAAATAATGCTGAAGGTATAATAGAAAATCTTGTTGTAAAAGAAGTTTTGCCTGATGGGAAAAGAAAGTATTATGGTGAAGAAGAAAAACAAAAGTTATACCTTGATTTCATTTTTAATGATGGTAGTTTTGTAAAATTATATAATGATAATTTTAGAAAATTATTTTTTTCTTAATCACCAAAAAGAAAATATAAAAGGTATTTTGGAGAGAATAACCCCAGATAGGTACCAAGTTAAAAAAAATAATAATATTAAGGAGAAGAGTATTAGTCAAATTAAAAGTGATAGAGGTAATGTATCTAAAAAAGTTTGTGATGGATTTAATAAAGCTATAAAGGATATAATTAACAACAAACCTATCACCAAAGAATATTTAAATGATATCATTACTTTTATTTATAAAGTTAGATGTAATATTTTTCACGGAGTAAAATGCTTTGAAGAATTAAATAGTGGTTTTGAGCGAGAAAAATTGGCTTTTTATTCGAATATACTTATAGCTGTAAATCAAATGCTTTTTTCGTATTTGGATTATTTAAAAAATAACAAAGAAGGTACAGAAGATGATTCTTTTCAGGAATTGTGGGAAAAGTTAGCTAAAAAATAATTTAATTCCTCCAAAGTCGAGTAAGAATTTCGGTGGCGAAGTATTATCTTTGCAACTAAACTTATAGCGCAAAACAACAAACAAAAACAATAGAAAACTATGAAACTCAAAAATTTAATCGTTTCGTTGATCGTGGCGGCGGCTATTGCTGTGCCCGCACACGCTGACGAGGGTATGTGGCTGCTGCCCTACCTCCAAAAGATGAATATCAAGGATATGAAGGCTAAGGGTCTGAAACTCTCGGCCGAAGATATCTACTCGGTGAATAACAGCGCGCTGAAAGATGCAATCGTAATCTTCGGTGGCGGTTGTACGGGCGAAGTGGTGTCGAGCGAGGGTCTGCTGCTCACCAACCATCACTGCGGCTACGGTTCGATTCAGGCACTGAGTAGCGTCGAGCACGACTACCTCAAAAATGGTTTCTGGGCAATGACGCGCGAGCAGGAGCTGCCAGCACCTGGTTTGCAGGTGCGTTTCGTGCGCCACATTATCGACGTTACGGCCGATATGGTCGGCAACGTGCCCTCGACCGCAGGTCAGGAAGAGTACGACAAAATCACCCGCGAAAACCGAACCAAGTTGATGAAACGTCTCGAAAAGCAGTATCCCGATATGGAGCTGTCGGTTAAGTCGTTCTTCGGTGGTAATCAGTACTTTGCATTTGTGATTGAGGTCTTCTCGGACGTGCGTCTGGTAGGTACGCCTCCCACCTCGATCGGTAAGTTCGGTGGCGATACCGACAACTGGATGT
>JAZUMA010000025.1:0-95114 GCA_045603405.1 Alphaproteobacteria bacterium
AGATGCAGACTTAGCACAAGAAAAATCAGATTATTTTTCTACAACAGATGTAACAAATGAAAATAATAAAAGCATTATTATTAATACTATCAATATATTATCTGATACAAACAGGCAAACAGTTCAAACAAAAGTAGCGGATACAAATTTAATGAACTTATTCAAGCTTAAAGAAGGTGGTGTAGATTTAGTGAACGGTGCGGATGTACACGGATCATATGCGGTATTGTACGACATTTTAGCTGGTGATGGCGGATATTTAACCTTTGACAATACCGGAGTAGAGAACTTTGTAACAATAGCACGTTCGACAGCGGCGCAACGACAATACAATCTTGGAGAAGATGAAGACATAGCCGCAGACTTAGCTGCAATGGGCGACAACAGTTCCGGTATAGGTGCAATGGGCGGCGAGGGATCTATCTTAAGTATCAACGGTAACAACTATAAAATACTTGGTGGCAACAAAGACGGCATAAATGTTGCGTCAGGACAAACAATTAACATCAACGATGTTAATGAAATATCCGGTTTTACCACCTTTTTAACCAATGCGGGTGAAGCTAACATTAAAGATACAACATTAACAGCTAATGAAACAGATATTATCAACGATGGTACACTAACTTTTACCGGTCATAATGAAGTAAATAAAATCATCAATTCCTCTGCTAATAAAGGCACCTTAAATATCGGCACAACAGATACCGCCGGTTATTTAAAACTAACCGATAACGGTTCAATCAACCAAAACAAAATGACCATCTCGTCTAAAGGAAATTTAGAAAACAATGGTTCTGTTAAAACACAATATCTATTAAATCAGGGAAATATCACAAACAGTAATTCTCTGACAGTAAAAGATGGTATCAATGAAGCAAATATAACTAATCAAAGAGGTGAGATAAATATAAAAGGAACCTTCGATAATACAGGAGGAAATGCCTATATTACACAGAGAAAAATTACTATTAGCTCGGGATCATTAACATCAGCTGCTGATCATCTTAACGCAGACATATATAATATGGCAGAAATATT
Source organism: Alphaproteobacteria bacterium (assembly GCA_045603405.1). GTDB lineage: Bacteria > Pseudomonadota > Alphaproteobacteria > RF32 > CAG-239 > CAG-267. Next base: position 1,042 of record JAZUMA010000025.1, read on the forward strand.
CTTAAACGGCGGCAATAATAATAATGAAATTAGTGGACAGGGAACAACTCATTTAGCAGGAGAAATAACAAATACAAATAAAATTAATCAACAATATATAGTAAATACAGCAAAGCTGAAAAATAAATCTGAAATGACAGCCGATCAGATTCTTAACCAAGGCATAATCGAAAATTCTGCCAAATTAAGTGGCAATATGACTAATAGCGGCACCATAATTTCCGATACGAGCAATCTAAAAGGGGATATTACTCAACAACACGGAACTTTAAATATTTATGGATCGGAAAATAACAATAAAATAACAGGTGAGGGAGTTATAAATATAAAAGGGGATATGAAACTTATTCAACCGATTGACGGAAAAAACAAGATCAATTTAAATAACGGTAAATTAACATTAGCAGAAGAAAAATCTTTAGGCAAAGATATAAGTATAAATGTAAATTCAGGATCATCCTTAGATATAGAAAATAAAAAAGTAACCATAAAATCAGCTGATTTTACTACAAATTCAAATTTAGCATTACAAATAAACAGTCTTGATGATTATGGATCATTGACAGCAGATACAATAACCGTCGCCTCCCAAGGTGCTAAACTCAAAGCTACACTGGGAGAAGGCATAATCAAAAAAGGAAAACAAGAAACGATTCAATTATTAAATGCGCACAATCAAGATTTCAATAATTTTGAAGATGAAACAATAAACAACAACATGTATAAATTTACCAAAGTCGATAAAAATGGGGCTTATTTAATATCTTCATTTAAGACAGCTAAAGAGGTCGCACAGGAAAATGGAGCATCAAAAGATATATCAGATATGGCAAGAGCCTGGGTTGATGAAGATAGATTTCCGGATGATAAAAGTCAAAATACAGCAGATAAATTGGCAGATTTAGCTCAAAATGATAGTCAGAAATTTGTCAGAGAACTTAATAATTTAGCTCCAAATATAGCGCCATTGGTAAAGACTATAACCATAGAGCAAAATCATCATATTTCAGACCAAATTATAGGCCATTTACATACACGCCAACCAATAACCAGAAATTCATCACAAACACAGCGTAGATATCCTTATTATAGAAAAGGCTTATCTTCCGGTGATAACATAAATCCGTCATTAGACGCGAGTGTTTGGGTAAAAACCTATGTAGGTAAATCAGAATTAGATAAAAACAATAACGTATCCAAATATGATTTGAAGACGCAAGGTGCTGCTTTTGGAATAGATAAAAAGATTTTACCGCATACAATTTTAGGTTTAGGATATGGACATGACTACACCAAAGCAAGAGGCGGAAGGAGTATCAAAGCCGATACTGATAGTTTATTCCTTTATGGAGAATATAAACCCAGCAGTTGGTATATTAATACTGTTGCAGCCTATAGCCGTTCTGATTATGAAGAACATAAATCTGCACTAAATTCCAAGTTTGACACTTCTTATGATGTTGATGATGTCTATCTGCAAGCTTTAACCGGTTATGAATATAATTTATCTGACATAACCATTACACCTGAAATAGGTACTCGCTATAATTATATTTATCGTCACAGCTATCGTGATAGTGCCGTTCAATCCGTAAGTTCAGAAGAAATGCAGATATTAACAGCTGTCGCTGGTTTAAAAATAGAAAAAGAATTTATGAGCTGTATGCCTCTTCTTGGAAAATATCGTCGCACAAAATTCAGACCGCAAGCCTATGTGGGTGTAGCTTATGATATCATATCTGATAGAGAAAAAGCTTTAGTTAGATTAACTAATGGTTCTCAATATATGCTATACGGTAATCAACTTAATCGTTTTTCATTAGAAGCCGGAATAGGGGCATCTCTGGAAATTGACGAAAAAGTTGATATTGGTGCAAAATATTTAGGAAGTTATCGCCGTAATTATAAATCACATTTAGGGATGGTAGATGTTCAATATAATTTCTAACCAAAATAAAGAACGAATTGCCAGAATTTGTTGGTGAAGAAAGCAAAGATGAGGAGAGAACGAAACAATTAATCTCATCGCTCGTTAATTTATCTCTCAAGCAAGTATTTGCTCTTACCGCATATTTGAAAGCACAAATCAAATATGAAGAGACGTATTTTACCGAGAACACTAATGCAACTATTGAGGAAGCCGAAAGAATTATTCGTGCAAAGTATACCGCTGCCTTTAATGAGGTTAAGGCGTTTGCACCAATAGCTGAGATGAATCTACTCTGGGAAAAAATGCTCATCCTTGTATTCCCATCGTATCGTCTTCAAAAAGGAGAGGAGATACATAACTGGTTGGAAAAGAATGTATCATTTTATCCTGAAAATGAGAGAAACAGTAAGAGAATAAAATTTTTATACTCTCTGTCTAAAATACAACGGTGGGTATACAAATACTACACAAGTCACAAAAAGCCCAAGCAGTAACACTTGGGCTTTTTTATTTATATTCTGCTGCAGCTTTTCTGGCCAGTGCATCACAACGTTCGTTTTCCGGATGCCCATCATGCCCCTTTACCCACACCCAACGAATTTGATGCTGTTCTTGTAACTCATCTAGCTTTTGCCAAAGTTCTACATTCTTAACTGCAGATTTTTTATTAGCCGTTTTCCAGCCGTTTTGTTTCCAATTTTGTATCCACTTTTCAATTCCGTCCATAACATAACGACTATCTGTATAAAGCGTAATATTGCAAGGCTCTTTAAGTGCTGACAAAGCTGAAATAACTGCCGTTAATTCCATTCGATTATTAGTTGTATCCGCATCACCACCTGAAAGTTCTTTTTCTATCTGATTATACCTTAAAATAGCGCCCCATCCTCCGGCTCCCGGATTCCCAGAACACGCTCCGTCAGTAAAAATTTCCACTCTTTTCATATTAAATTACCCTTATTCAGTTTTCAAATAGCAAGAAAAGAATTCATTTGTCAGAACATTTAAATCAACATTCTTCTTTAAGGCTTGTGCCACAAAAGAACGCAAATCATTTTTTGCCACATATAGTCTAAAGCTTTTGGGTATCGCCCCTTCAGCCCCAATAACCCCATCCATTAAAAAATCATTATTAACATCAGCACTAAGTCTAATCTCAGCTTTAGCACAAGAAAGCAAAGCTCTCGGAGGCAACCGCATTTCCAAAGGTGTAATCAGATTAATAGAATTTCTTTCAGCTGCCAGATTATCCAACTGCCCGTCATAGAAAAAAACGACTTTATTTTTTTCACTACCCACAGCTAACGTATTACAAGAAAGATAAACTTCTTTAGCAATAGCATTAGAATGATTTTGAACTAATAACGAAAACTGCACTTTTACAATATTCTCTTTTTTCTGTCTTTTTTTCTGTGTTGCAAAAATATCATCTTCGCTATCTTTCTCGACCACCAAATTTTTATCTTTAATTACCAATTCGATATTTGGTTGAGGTCTTTTTCCAAACATTCCCGCCACCACGGCATATGGGGCAGGGACATTATTTGAGCCGGAGCGAATATAAATTTGACTACCGGTTGTTGTCATTAAAGGAGCTATATCTGATTTTGGAATATATGTTGCCAAATAACCGTTACCGTCTTTATCTTCGCTGATAATATGATTGCGTACTTTATTATGAGAAGGAATAGTGCAACCGGATATAGCATTTTCCAACCAACTTAAAAAGCGGTGTACATTTTGCACTTTAACTTTTGCTTTTGCCACATCTCCGATTTCCACATCTCTGGCACATTCAATTCCCCAAACCAAAACGCCTCCTTCGGAATTTCCAAATGCCGAAATAGCTTTTCCTAAATTGCGTCTATCGTTTGGGTGTAATGTCCGCATAGATTTTCCATCAGAAGCAGCTTGCTTAAAATCAAGAAAAAGCTCTTCCGTTTGCCGGTTTTGTAAAAACTCATCAATAGCATCTTCTCCGAAATAAATCAGTTTTTCAAAAATATCCTCAGCTCGTGACATCAGTTTACTCCTTTATGAATATATATCGATAATAATCACATATTATTAAGAAAGCTCTAATATACATAAAAAAAGACAGCACAACGCTGCCTTTTTATACAGAATCGATTAATAATTTATTTGAAATAATCATTAACATCAATTCTTTCCCGTGCGGCTTCTTCTGCTTCAAAAAACGGATAATCATCTTTTAAGCCCATCATCGAAGCGATTAGAGAAGAGGGGAAAATTTCAATTGCATTTTTATAATCTTTCACCGCAGCATTATAAAAACGACGAGATGCGGCAATATGTTCTTCCACTTCTCCCATTGCTTGTTGCGCATTGACCATTGTCGCATCAGACTTTAATTGCGGATAATTTTCTGCCCGCACATTAAAAGTATGCAAAACATTGGAAAGTTGATTATCAGCCTTAAATTTATCTGCATAATTTGTTGCTTTCATCGCATGTTCACGCAATTCAGTTAATTGTGTAAAGAGTTCTTTTTCATGCTCCATAAATTTAGCCGCAGCTTTTAACATATTTGGAATTAAATCATACCTTTTTTTCAACTGCACATCAATACCGGATGCTGCTTCCTGCACATTATTTTTCTTCTTAATAAGTGCAACATATATGCTATAAAGCATTGCGATAATAACCGCCAAAATACCTAAAATAACAACCATTCTTTTTCTCCTAAAATTAAGCTGCTAAAATATTAAAAAAGAATAGTTAATATAACGTAAAGAAGCTAAATACTATCGCTCTTTCTGCATAATAGAGAATATGGAAATATTGCTTTTTATACTTGCGCTACCAGGAATTTTACCCTCAACAGTAACATTTTTAGGCAATTTCACACCTTTACCAAGAGTAATTGTATCAAAAAAAAGATCCTTCAAATACTAAATTCTTTATATAAAAAGAAAACACAAAAAAATGTCAAACAATCGTCTGATATATTAATCTTTAACATTAATTAAACAATATAACAGTTTAAAAACAAACAACAAAAAAGTATCTTGCGACACAGCAGGGATGATATGCCGCAAGATACTTATATATCTTCATTGCGCAATTTCTCATGAGAAAGATCTCCTAATAATAACTATAAGACATCGGGCAATCCGTGATTGTCATTTCGTGTCAAGTTAAGTTTTATGGCCATTAAAACTCAGCTTTTACATCATAAAAACGCACTCACCTTATTTATGCTAACAAAAGACACAAAGCATAAATATCCGCGAAATATGTATTTTTTTTATTTGCAATAATAAATATTTTTTATGACATATATATATAATAAACTTTACAAACCATTTAAAAGCTAAAAGGCAAAACAGATTTTCACAATATTTTTTTCCAATTGTTCACAAGATTATTTTTAAAATATAAAAATTTAAATTAAATCAATTATTAAACGTCAGAAGTCTTTGCTACAACCAAAAGTCCGTTAACATCTTTTCCTTTTTCTGTTCTTAGTACTAACGGATGAAATTTTACATCAATAAAACCAAAAGTTTTTAAGAGCTGTTGCAAATAAGATTTTTTATGTTTATATCTCCCGCTAGAGGTTATATAAAAATCATCTTTCATCTTATCTTCTTCAGCTAATTCAACCGAAAAAGCAATCCGTCCTTTTTTTATCAATTCGAAAACGGAATATAAATTACCAATATAACAAAAGACATCAAAAGCTAAAATAAAATCATAACAAGCCGAATTTTCCTTCTGTAAAAAAGATATTATATCATTTTTGTAAAGCTTTTGATATAGATTTTTCTGCTCTGCGACAGCCAGCATTTTCTCCGCAACATCAACACCGATAAAGATATTCTCTTTATTTTTCAACCTTTCAGCAACTAAGCCTGTACCACACCCTAAATCTAAAATTTTTCCCTTTATTGGTGCATATAATTCATAAAATTTATCAATAATTTGCGGCGTAAGTTTTGCTAAAGTATCTTCATATGTCTCTGCAAAATTATTAAATAAGCATCTGACATAAATAATATTATCCGTTTCATCAATTTTCCCGTCTAAAATATTTTTTAATTTTTTAGCAAATATATTATCAGGCATATTTTTTTGCCAATTATATGCTATTTTTACGGCAGATTCTTTATTTTTTTGTGAAAAATCAATCAATGTTTCCATAATATTAAGTGCATAAACCTCATTATTAGGCTCTTTCAAAAGCGCGTTAAACATCAACCCTAAAGCTTCCTCAAAATCACCCATTTCTTTCAATATAAGCGCCAAATTATAGCTTAGTTCACTTTTTTCAGGTTTAAGTTCAACCGCTGCTTTATATTCCTCTAACGCTTCAGATAAGCGATTCTGTTGATAAAGAAGAATCCCATAATTAATATGCGCCTCCGCAATATCACGTTTTATATTAAAACTTTTTTGATAGTATTTTTCAGCTTCAATAAAATTCTTTTCTGCTAAATAAATATCCGCAACACCCAAAATTGCTTCTATATTTTTATCATCTAAATTCAATATCTTAAAGTAAAAACTTAATGCTTCTTTATTTTTATTTTGCCTCATTTTCACCTTAGCCATTAAGAGCAGAGGATCTACTCGCTCCGGTGCTGATTGAATAGCGCGTTTTAACAAACGTTCTTTCTTTTCAAGATCTTCCTCAATCAAAGCAGCTCTATACTGCACTTCATAATTATCTTTTTCTTTCTCTGCCAGATTTAAAAGCAGTTCATATTGTTTGCCAAAGAAATATAAATCAGCTTGCGCATCAATGAAATTTTTATCTATTTCAATAGCTTTCCTAAAATTATTCACCCCAAGTTCAATATCTTCATTTTCAGCATACAAAAGTCCTAATTGATGCCAACCGTAAACAAAATCATTTTTAAGATTAATGGAACGCTGGAAAGCATCAGCAGCTTCTTTTTCTTGATTCAATGACTTATACACTAATCCTAAATTAAAAAAGTGCATAAAAAAAGGTGTAGGCGCATATTGTATTGCTCTTAAAAAACAATCTCTTGCATAAATAAGATTTCCTTTACTTTGTGCCAGCAAACCAACCAGATTCCATAAATCAGAATTCTCCGGCATAACTTGTAAAAGCTGCATATATATATCTTCTGCTTGCTGCAATGCTCCGGCATTTTGCAATTCAATCGCTTTTTGAAACATCGCATCATAAGACATATTTTTTAACTCACTTCAATAAAAAATCATTTAACATCATATGGATAGCTTTAACATCTTCATCACTTCCTAAACGATGATTAGAAGATTTTTGTAAATGCACAACAACGTCATCACTTTCTACTTTTTCAGCAATATTTAAAGCAGTATGCCAATCCAAAGATGCATCAGCCATTCCTTGCAGCAAGCGAACTTTTCCTCTAAACGGTATCATCTTTTTATCCAGCAACAAATTTCCCTCAGCAGAATCAATCATTTTCTGTGTAATAACATAAGTAAAATCTTTTGTTGGAAATTCAATTTTGCCGAATTTATCAAGTTTTGTTTTATATTCTGAGTTTAAAAGATTGATAAAATATGTTTTTAAGAAATCAGGAGCCGCCGCCAATCCTAAAAAACCACAAACTTTATCTGGGAAAGCACAAGCTGCTAATAAACCGAGCCACCCTCCCAGTGAAGAACCAACCATAACAACATTACCGTTAACTAACTTTTCAACAACTTCAAATATTTGACTTTTATAGGTATTAATTGTTGTTTCCTCAAATCGAGCAACATCACTGCCGTGACCGGCTATCTCATAACGAAAAAATCCCATTCCGTGTTCCAAGCACCATTTTTTGACTTCCTCGGGCTTGCGTCCATATGGATCAGAACAAAAACCATGTGCATAAACAACGGTAAAGTTTTGAGTTTTTTCTGTATTCGGCTTAATATATTCACACTTAGCAGTGTGACCGCATTTAAATGTATGCATAAATTCAGACATATTTGCCTCACTAAATCATTTTTTTAAAGGATATAACCTTAAATGAGTAAAGATAAAGTAAAAAAGCCGATTGTTCTACAAGTTTTACCTGAATTAAACCAAGGAGGCGTAGAATTAGGTACCATCCAAATTGCCGAAGCCCTAAAAATTGCAGATATAGAAAACTATGTTGCCTCAGAAGGCGGACGGATGGAATATCAGTTGGAACGTCTTGGAGTAGAACATTTGACTTTACCCCTAAAGAGCAAAAATCCTCTTACAATAATCAGAAATGCTTATAAATTGGCAGACTTTATAAAAAAAAGAGGAATAAACATTGTCCATGCACGTTCGCGAGCACCGGCTTGGAGCGCCTATATTGCTGCAAAAAAAACAGGCGCTCATTATATAACAACTTTCCATGGGACGTATGGTCTAGGACCTTTAGGAATAAAAAAAATATACAATAGAATCATGACTATAGGAGAAAAAGTTATAGTTATTTCTTCCCATATAAAACGTCATGTCATCGAAAATTATCATACACCGGAAGCAAAACTGGTATTTATCCATCGCTGTGTAGATATTAATAAATTTGATGATGAAAAAGTAACCATAGAACGTCTGCATAATATCTTTGAGCAGTATGACCTGCCTAAAGATAAGAAAATAATTTTATTGATAGGCCGCTTAACACATTGGAAAGGGCAGGAACTTCTAATAGAAGCATTAGCAAAATTGAAAAATCGCCAAGATTTTCACTGTGTGTTTACTGGCGATGATCAAGGTCGTAAGCAATATACAGAAAAACTTTTGGCACAAATTAAACAATATAATATGTCTGAGCGATATACTTTTATCCGCCATACAGATGATGTACCGGCATTAATGAAAGCCTGTGATATAGTTGTTTCAGCCTCTTTAGAACCGGAAGCTTTCGGGCGTATTGCCGCCGAAGGTGAAGCAATGGGAAAGATAGTTATAGCTTCTAATATAGGTGGTTCATTAGATAATTTAAAAGACGGCGTGACCGGTCGGCATTTTATTTCCGGTAATGCTGATGATTTATCTCAAAAAATTGCATGGGCTTTAGATTTATCGGAAAGTGAACGTAAAAAAATGTCCCAAAATGCAAAGAATTTCATAAAAGAAAACTTTACAAAAGAAATTATGTGTGCTAAAACACTAGACGTTTATCGCAATTTGGTAGACAATGAACAATAATTTAACTTTAATTTAAGGGGTAAAATATGATAAAAATAGAACTGCCGGATGGCAGTGTAAAAGAGTTCGAAGCCAAAATTTCAGGCCTAGAACTTGCAGAAAACATTAGTCATAATTTGGCAAAAGCCGCATTAGCTGTAGAAATTAACGGTACTGCAAAAGATCTCACTACCCCGATAACAACAGATGCTAAAGTTAAAATTATTACCGCTAAAGACAAGATAGGATTGGAAATTTTACGTCACTCTTGTTCTCACGTTATGGCTGAAGCAGTTAAAGAATTATGGCCTTCAGTTCAAGTCACAATCGGTCCTTTCATCGAAGATGGCTTCTATTATGATTTTTCTCGTAAAGAACCTTTTACAACCGAAGATTTTGCAAAAATTGAAGAAAAAATGCATGAGATTATCAAACGAGATGAAAAAATTGAGCGAGAAGTTGTCAGCCGTACTGATGCGATTGCTTTATTTAAATCTCGCGGAGAACATTACAAAGTTGAGATTATTGAAGACTTACCGCAAGATGCTGAAATATCTTTGTACAGACAAGGTTCTTATGTAGATTTATGCCGTGGTCCCCACGTTCCTTCAACAGCAAAAATCGGCGATGCTTTCAAGTTAATGAAAGTTGCCGGTGCTTATTGGCGCGGAGATTCCAATAATGAAATGTTGCAACGCATTTATGCAACAGCATGGGCAGATAAAAAGGATTTAGCTGACTATCTGCAACGTATTGAGGAAGCTGCTAAGCGTGATCACCGTAAACTCGGTCGTGAGATGGATTTATTCCATTTTGAACCTGAATATGCACCTGGAGCTGTTTTCTGGCATGATAAAGGTTATAAAATTTATCGCAAGTTAATTGAATATATGCGTAATCGCCAAGAGCATAACGGCTATGTAGAAATCTCAACGCCTCGTGTGATGGATAGAATCTTATGGGAAACTTCCGGTCACTGGGAGAAATATGGTGCCCATAATTATTCCGGTCAAACTGAAGATAAAAAATGGTTTTGTATTAAACCGATGAACTGCCCGGGAGGATTGTTAGTTTATAAGCAAGGAATTAAGAGTTATCGTGATTTACCATTAAGAATGGCCGAGTTCGGTAAAGTGAACCGTTATGAGGCTTCCGGTGCTTTAATGGGGTTGATGCGCGTGCGTGAATTCACTCAGGATGATGCTCATATTTTCTGCACTCCGGAACAAATGGAAGAAGAATGTATTTCTACTATGAAACTGATTTTTGACATTTACAAAGATTTCGGCTTTGATAAAATAAAAATCTATCTTTCTACACGTCCGGAAAAACGTATCGGTTCAGATGAAATTTGGGATTTATGTGAAAAATCTTTAGCCCAAGCCCTAGAACGTCATGGTTATGCCTATGAAATAAATGAAGGCGAGGGCGCTTTCTATGGTCCGAAATTAGAGTTCATATTGCGAGATGCAATCGGACGTGAATGGCAATGCGGTACAATTCAGGTTGATATGAATTTACCTCAGCGTTTTGATATCTCATATATTGGTGAAGATGGCGAAAAACATCAACCGGTTATGTTACACCGTGCCTTGTTTGGTTCTATTGAACGTTTCTTAGGTATATTAATTGAGCACCATGCCGGTCATTTACCTTTATGGTTATCTCCGGAGCAGGTGGTTGTTGCGCCGGTAACCTCACAGTTTAATGACTATGCCGAAGAAGTAGCCAAAGCTTTACGCCTTGCCGGTTTAACCGCAAAGACAGACTTGCGCAACGAAAAAATCAGCTATAAAGTGCGTGAACATTCTGTTGAAAAAATACCGGTGATTATGGTTGTTGGAGCTAAAGAAGAAGCTGATAAGAGTGTCACAATCCGCCGTTTAGGTTCTGACAAACAAGAGGTTATTTCGTTAAAAGATGCCATTGAACTTCTTACCAAAGAAGCTGAAATGCCTCATAAATACGAAGCCTGATTAAAATCGTTAATTATTAAGAGAACCCTTTAGCCTCCAAGCTAAGGGGTTCTCTTCTTTTCTCCTATCCTAAACAAAAATTTACGTCATATTAATATTTATTGTTGTATGGTTTAAGAAAGACAGGAGATTCCAATGCAAAAGAAAATTTTTTACTTATCTTCAGTATGTTGTCTACTTTTTCTATCTGCCGCAAACATTAAGGCCGATGAAGAAGTTAACACCGCACCAACTATTTACAATTTACCCAATGAAGCTACCTGCAAAAATAATTATTGCGTCGATACAGAAAATAATCCTATTACCGGCACAATTCGGCGTTATAAAGACGGCTACCTCATCCGCGATTATGTTGCTCAAGACGGCTATTTAGAAGGAGTAAGTCGTGCCTATTATAAAAATGGAAACACCAAAACAGAGCGCAGTTACAAAAAAGGCATTTTAGATGGTAGCGTTAATGAATACAATGAAGAAGGAGAACTGATAGAAAATATTTCATATAAAAACGGAAAAAAAGAAGGAATAGCAAGCTATTATGATGAAGACAATATAATAAAAGTGATTTATATTGAAGACGCTATGAATGGTGATGCTCAAATATGGGATAAAAAACAAAGTAAACTGATTTATAAATTAAAAATGCAAGACAACAAAATCACCAGCGGTTTTTACATTTATACAGACACACAAACTTCTCAAGAAAAACAAGAAGAGTTAAATAATTTAATCATAGAAGGAAACAATCAACAATGCTTACAATGGCAAAGGGACCGCTCTACCACTTCTTGCCAAGTGGATATAAATAACGCAGTTGCCTCATTATCAGGAAAAGAAACATTAGCTGACGATTGTAACAAAGATTGGTTTAAACAAAACAAATCTGGATTAATAAAATATATAAAAGAATGTAAATGCAATGATTTAAAAGATAAAATAAAAGTTATTTATGAAGATAATGAAATAGAAAAAACAGAAAAGAAAAAACAACTTCTGGAATTAAAAGAAAAATATGAAAATCATTGCTTGAAAACTGATAAATAAAACAAAGCGCCCTGCATATACAGCCAGAGCGCAAATAATAAAGTAAAGCTAAAGAATTATGCTAAAACAGCTTCTATAGATTTTTCCAAATCAAATAACCGTTGCTTTTCATAAGCTATGCCCAAACGCAATGAAGCAGCATATTCTTTAATCATTTCAGCTTCTTTTACACCAATTAATGTTGGTCGACGTCCTAAATTAAATAACCAATTACGATTATCTTGTGTAATTTTAGCAAAATCCAAAGGTACACCTTGCAGAATAACCAAAGCTCTGTTTTCTTTAAATTTATCAGCAACCTTTTTCATAACCAATTCACTCATACGAGGTTCCGGCCATACAAGATGTGCTATTTTACTATGTGAAATAATTTCAGCCAAATCAAGTAATTGTTCATCTGAAAAATAACACCCGCTTAAATCCAAATAAATTAAAGATTTTAATTTTCTAATAACTTGTAACAGCAAATCAAACATAATTTGGTCTTCAGAAAACAGATAACATTTTAAAGCTAAATTATGTAACTCAGGCATATTTAGAATACGAGACAATAAATTCTTCAAAATATCGTTATCAACCGTCATTGTTTGCATTACATTTTGGCGAATAATACCGCGTGCTGCCGCATAAAGATTATCACCGGTATCATCCACAACCGTATTTTCGACAGCGCCGATTCCGATAGAAAATTTATGAAGATCATTAGCCTCATCAAGCCACAGATAAACTTCTTCAATATCTTTTTTATTAAAACACGGACGTTTCAATATAATTTCTTTTGATCTGGCATCATAATACCCAAAAGAGTTTCTGGCTCCGCAATCATTTGAATATTTTCGCATAAGTAACTCCTAAAAAATAAAACAACAAAGAGTTGTTTAAACAAAAAATCTATCAAGAAAATACAAGCATTTTTTTATATTTGCAAGAATTTTCTACCAATCTATCACATTATTTGCATAATAAAATTGCCATATATATATAACATAGTATATATCACATTTTTCTATAAAAATATACTTGGCACAACAAATGAAAAAGATTGCCAAGCATAGAATCATCATATATACTGCTATAACAAAACGAAATAATAAGGGACGAAGATGACTGTTAATTGGACTTTTTTAGAACATAATGCTACTTATATAGCAGCTGTCGCCATTGCACTTTGGCTGGCTTGGATCTTAATGTGGTTAAAGTTGTGCCATAAAACAAAACAATTAAAAAATAAAAATACAGAATTGGAACAGATAATTCAACAAAATCAAATAGAATTAACATTAAATAAACAACGTCTAGCAGATTCTTCCGCAGCCAGCGACAAAGCAGAAACTGAAAAAAATACATGGATAAATGCGGCACAATCATTAGAAAGAGATTTTGCCGCATTTAAAGCAGCGTCTCAAACCCGTGAAGAAAGTTTAAATGAAAAGATAACTTATCTAGAAAAAATAAAAGAAGACTTATCGCTTAAATTCAAAGCGATATCATCAGATATTATAAAAGCTCAACATGAAACATTTTCCTCAGAACAGAAAAATACATTAAATGCTGTAATTATGCCGTTCACCGAGCAACTAAAAGCATTTAAAGCCGAAGTTATTGCCACCAGAGAAGAGGGGATAAAAAATAAATCAAACTTAGATGCACAATTAAGCAATTTAGCTGCTATGAATTTAACTTTAAGCCGTGATGCTCAAAATTTAGCAGAGGCATTAAAAGGCGGCAAAAAAATGCAAGGAAATTGGGGAGAATGCCAACTGAATCGTATCTTAGAAATATCCGGCCTTCGCAGAGGTCAAGATTATGAAACGCAAGAATCTTTTATAAATGAAGAAAAGAAACTCTATCGACCGGATGTAATCGTTCATTTACCAGAAAACCGAGATATTATTATTGACTCTAAAGTTTCATTAACAGATTATCTTGATGCGGTAAATACCGAAGATGAAACATTAAAAGAGAAATCACTGCAAAAGAATGTTCTTGCAATAAAAAACCACATAGATGAGCTTTCTTTAAAAGAATATCAAAAACTCTTAAAAGACCGCACTTTAAATTATGTATTAATGTTTATTCCTGTAGAAAGTGCCTACATTGCCGCACTTGAATATGATAATTTTATATATGATTACGCTTACAAAAAAAATGTAATTTTAGCTACGCCGCTTTCGCTTTTACCTACATTAAGAACCATAGAAAATTTATGGCGCATAGATAACCAAAATAACAATGTACAAAAAATCGCCGAATTAGGCGGTAAAATATATGATAAATTAGCATCATTTGTAGATGATATGAAAATATTAGAACGAGGGATAAACCAAGCTAACAATGCCTATAATAACGCAATGACGAAACTATCCGGACGTGGCGGGGCTTTATCTCAGGCTCAAAAAATGAAAGATTTAGGAGCCAAAACCGATAAAAATATTAACTTGGCATTAAATGATAATGATTTAACTTTACTAACAGAAAATACAAATAAAGAATCAAATACTATCTCAAAAGCCATAGGAGACAAAAATGCCTAAAATTATATTTACCGGAGGAGGTTCTGCCGGTCATATTACGTTAAATTTAGCTCTCATTCCGTATTTCATAGAAAAAGGCTGGCAGGTCGATTATATCGGTTCAGTTAATGGAATGGAACAAGAATTGATAAAAAAATTTCCCAAAGTAACCTATCACAGCATTTTAACTGGAAAATTAAGACGTTACTTTTCATTTAAGAACATCATTGACATGCTTAAAATCCCATGCGGTTGCATACAAGCTACTTGGCTAGTACATAAAATCAATCCGGATGTTATTTTCTCAAAAGGCGGTTTTGTCTCTTTTCCGGTAGTAATAGGCGGTTTCATCAATCGCAAAAAGATCTATATGCACGAGTCAGATTTAACACCAGGGCTGGCTAATAAAATGAGTTTACCATTTGTCAGCACCTTCTTTACCACTTTTGCAGAAACAATAGACAGTATAAAACAAAAACAAAAAGTAGAATGTGTCGGGCCGGTATTATCTGATAGGTTATTTAACGGAAGTAAGGAAAAAGCTGCTCAATTTGCTCATTTAGATGCAAACAAACCGACTATTATGTTTATTGGCGGAAGTCTTGGTGCTCAAAGCCTAAACAATGCCGTAGCCAAAAATTTACCGAAACTACTAGAAAAATATCAAGTTATTCATATTGCCGGAAAAAATGGTTTTAATCCGGACTTAAAAGGTAAGGGGTATAGTCAATATGAATATGTTGACCAAGAGCTCAAAGATTTAATGGCATTAGCAGATGTTGTTATATCAAGAGCCGGATCAAATTCAATTTTTGAACTTGCCAGCTTACATAAACCGATGATCCTAGTTCCTTTACCAAACACAGCTTCTCGCGGTGAGCAAACATTAAATGCAAAAAGCTTTGTAAAAAGGGGATATGCCGAAATTATAAAAGATGAAGAAATAGCAAATTCTGAAATTCTGCTAAAAACTATTGATAGTGTCTATCAAAATCATGATAAATATATTCAAAAAATGATAGAAAATCCGGTCAAAATAACCAATGCAGATGAATTATCCGCTCACATAGCCGTTTTTTAAACCTCAAAGAGAGAATGATCACATAAAGTGATCACCCTCTCTTATTAAAATCAAATCGACGCATCAACACGTCGACAACAAGCTGAATTAAAGCTTCACGATACTTGTATGTACCTAAGAAGAACATAAGTAAAGAAGCAAACGGAATAATAATTTTTTTTACCATAAGAAATATATTATAATAGAATAACGCACCCAATATATTCCAAACATTTTAAAAATAAAGATAAAAAATCAATAATCACTACTGCTTTAAAATAAAATATGAAAAGCACGACATCTTTAAACAAAGAAAAACCTGAAAACCAGGTGCATATTGGCAAAGAGAGGGGCTTGCAGTGAAAAAAACGTCCGGTGAACGTTTTTTTCCGAAAGCAATAGTTGTTGTTTGTTGACGACTTGCCGGAAAAGGCAATAAGGCAACATTACAACAAACTTGTCCGAAACGTAATTAATGAGCGCAATGAAGCGCGAATTTACGGAGTGAGTATTCGAACCCCGGATGGAGTTCGAAGCTCCCTATAAAGAAAAACCTGAAAACCAGGTACATATTGGCGGAGAGAGGGAGATTCGAACTCCCGGTACCCTTACGAGCACAATTGATTTCGAGTCAACCGCATTCGACCACTCTGCCATCTCTCCACAAAAGCCCTATATATAGTGAGCGACGCAAAAAAGCAAGCACTTTTTTATTTTTCTCGCCAAGGTGTCATTTCTTGTATAACATCCATAGATGTCTTCTTTTCAATATTAGATATTTCTTTAGTTTCAGTTTTTTGAGCTTTTTTAAGAAGTCCGAATTCCATTTTCAACTTATTTTTTTCGCCATCATTTTGAATCATGATAAGTGAATCTTTTTGCTGTTCCTTTAGTTTTTCCTCATTATCACGCAATAATTGCAGCTGATTAGCAAGAATAGGTTGAGAAAAATCATAAACATTTTCATAAATAACATCAGAAATTCGACGTCCGTCTGTTCTTTCATAATAAATAGGTTTACCTTCATACTTCTGAGCAGGCTCTCTTCTTTTCTTTTCTTCTTGAATTGAATCATCATGGTAAAAAATATCTTTTATATAATGATATGCAGGAGAAACAACTCGTTTTGTTTTGTTTACAAAACCTTTTGCTCTATTTTTTATTCGAGAAGTAAAACCAATTTTATTTACATATTTTTCTAAATCATCTGCATATTTGCTTTGATATAATTTTTCTTCAGCTTTCTGTGGAGTAATATCAATTTGCACCTTATTATCAGGTGATTTATACAACATATCAATTAGATTATCACACAATTTATGATCATCCGAAACAAAAACAGCTTCACTGTAAAAATTATATATTTTATTTGCCGCTGCGTTAAGCATATTATTCCAACTTTGTTTATAAAAATAATTTTGTTCGACTGCTTTTTGCAAAGATGCCAATGCCTTTTCAGCAGATACTTTTTCTCCTTTTTTTTCAGCAAATGAGTTCAAATTTGTCAACAATATCTGATGATAAACATATCTAAATTGTTCTTTAGGACTAAGATTGGGACAAAGTTTGATATCAGGCATAACAAAAGAATTATAAGGCTTTATGTTTTTTCTAATATCATTTCTTTTTTTTCCTTCTTGCAACATTGTATTGGCTTTTTCAACTGTCGGATTAGCTTTAATATCATTGATATACTTACTAAAATCTATTCCCCCAATTGTATAAGCCATACTAAGGGCATTTTTATAGTTCTCCGAATTGGTACGCATTTCATTATAATCATGGGTATCAAAATAGTATATTGCTTCATCTGTGAATGCAAAATCATAATTTACCATATATTCTTTCATCCACTTTTTTTCCGTTTCTTGCGCAATAAACTTCATTTCATTTTCAAAATCTTCAGAACTGGTTGTTAGAGGATTAACTTTTCCGGATTTAATAGCATCAATATAAAAAGAAAATGCTTCGTTTTTTGTATAATTATTCAATAAACTTTTCCGTTCATTATCATTTTTAGCATCAATATAAATTTGTCTAAAATATAAAACTTCTGATAAAGTAGCAGATATTTCATCATGAGCATGTCTTTTATAGTTTTGCTCTAAATCCATCGGCATTTTATAATAATCGCTATGATATAAAGCTTTATGCTTATTCTCATGAATCTTTGTTGTAATATATTCAGCATTTTTGTTAAATTTAACAAATTTTTCTTCAGCTGAATCATAGTGTTGTATAACAATAACATTATTCGATAAATGATAATATGCTAAATCAGAAGATTGCGCATTATTTCCCAAACTACTGGTATCAAGTGTATCTACCTGATATTCAATTGTCGTTAAAGGAATAAAATGTTCTTCATTTTGTTGTTTTAGATCATTCTTTGTTTTTTTTCTATTTTTTACATCTTTTGCCATTTCTTTCTCGCAAACAAATTATTTACAAATTTCTTTAATAAAAGTTAAATCATCCAGCCACGGTTGAACAGAAGAGGGGACACCATGTCCTGTTTCCATAGTAATCATAGCATCATCAGAAGTAAACTCTAACACAAGGCGTCGTAAATCGTAATTACCATCACCATAATGCAAATGGGCATCAAATATAGAGAAACTGTCACCATCACATAAATGATACATACATGGTTTAAGCTTAGAAAATTCAGCCAAATATTCATAAATATCACGTTTATAATGATTTGCACCGCAAATAGCATGTGAGAAATCAAGACAAAATTTACACGGTACCTCATTAATAAATTGTTTAATTTCTTGCGGTGTAACACCTTCCAAATTATTATGTGTAGAAGAGCAGGTATATGGCAAATTTTCAACAGCCAATCTCGGTTCATTAAAGGCTTTAAATTGCCTCAAATTTTCTTCTAACCCGCCATTTTTCTGCCGATATCCGGGATGAAGAATAATAATATTAGCATCTAATAAATCAGCAAAACGCTGTGAATCATATAATTTTTGCTGGTTACTTTTAAACAGATTTTCATCAGATAAATTAAGACTTTGCCGAGAATGCGGCGCATGAACAACTGTTTTAAAACCTTTGAATATTTTTACTGATTGTTGCACCAAATCAAATGTATCCGGTAACGCAAACAACTCCAAATAACCAAATTTCCCATCTTTTAATGCTTTTTCAACAGACTTTACAAATTCAAGATTCTTTATAAAGTCCATCGACCAAACTTTAACCCCGAATTCACGCATTTAAACTTTCCTCCGAAAACTAAAATTATTCTAATTTTAACACCTTTATAACTAAAAATAAATTAATAAAATTTAAAAAATATCCCATCTCAATTAAACAAAATCTTTATCTCAGAAAATATTTTCTAATTATACTGCAAAATGTTCTTTAATTGTACATAAAAAGGGGGAAAATAAAAATATATACACCTTGTCGCATAATGTATATTATGTTGACTAATATGGTAGAATAAAATAGGTAAGTTCTTATGCTGACTTTAAGTATTCTTTAGGCTTAAGCCCCCAAGATTTAACAGTCCAGTACCTATCACCATCATTTTTTTCTAAAATACAAATACCGCCGGTACCAACTTTAATATCAAATTCTTCAGCAAACTTCTTAAAATTACCGGTAAGATAAGGAGCAAAACGAATAATACCATTTGAACTGACGACCATAACAGTTTTATTTCTATAGTTATTTTCGACATCGTTTGCAAAATCTTGCCATGCTTTAATAATTGCATCAACATTAACATTCCATCCATCAGGTACTATAGCTTGGCTATTCCAATCATCAATTGCTTTTTGCCCGATTCTTGCTATCACTTCTTCCTCAGTCTTTGCTTCATCAGGACCATAATCTATTTCTATAAAACGATTATCCTCAATTAGAGGAATATCTTTATCAAGCGCTGCAATAGCCAATCGAGCAGTTTCCATAGTTCGATGCAATGGAGCTGCAAAAACAGCTGCAGGATAAAACACTTTCATCTTCAAATATTTACCAATATTTGTGCCACGTTCTGTCTCAACCAACGGTAAATCCGTCCTAGCCCCAACGCGTAAAGGTGTTTGTTCTTTAGTAAATGTATTTCCATGTCGTGCTATTATTATTCTTGTTGTCATCACTATCTCCCTAAAACTCACCATATTTCTTAAATAATTCCTCGGCGCGTAACACATCTTCCGGAGAATCAACGCCGCTCATTCCTTCAAATGCGCCATAATCAACTCTTGCTATTTTAATTTTCATACCATTTTCTAAAAAGCGTAATTGTTCTAAACCTTCAAGCTTTTCATAATAACTTTCTTCTAACTCTTTGAATTTAAATAAAGCTTCGTATTTATATCCATACAGCCCGATATGCCGCAAAACCGGACTCTTCCCCCCTTTTTCACGCAAGCTGTCTTCTTTACGAATAGCCGGAATAACGTTTTTAGAAAACCACAAGGCATAGCCATTTTTATCCGCTATACATGTCGTGCCGGAAAATGGCGTTGTTTTTTTACTTTCTCTTAGTTTATCCAAAGCTTCCCAAGAAAGTTCTGTAACAGGTGTAACCATATCTACACTGTCGTCACTTTCAAAAGCTTTTATTAATTCTTCAATAAACCACGGCGGACATACCGGATTATCTCCTTGCAAATTAATAATGAGGTCTGGTTTTACACCTAGTGATTTTACAGCCTCACAAACCCTATCAGACCCTGTTTTACAAGCATCAGATGTCATTAAACACTCAACATCATGTTCTTGGCAAAACTTTAAGATTCTCTCATCTTCAGTAGCAACAACTATCCGAGCATCCACATTTTTTGTACCTTTTTTAGCAATATCAACAACTCGTAATAACATTTCTTTACCGGCAATCTTCGCCAAAGGTTTTCCAGGAAAACGTGTTGATCCGTAACGAGCAGGAATGACCACTAAAGTTTTAACCATTATTTTTCTCCATGAATATATATTTAATAGCAGGATTCTGCCGTTTTTTTCCTAACTGTTCAAGCGAAAGCCAAAACTTTTGCACAATCGTCTACACAGAATTATCATTAAAATTAGTTATAAAAACGAACAGATAGATAAATTTTTTCATCATCGTCTCTACGCTCTAAAACCTCAGCAGTACGATAGATTTCTGCTAGTTTTTTTCCGTCTTGAACAGATAAAGATATTTTTTTTATCTCACTTTGCTTTATAAAAAATTGATTAAGTTTATTTAACAAAACATCTATTCCCTGACCTGTTAAAGCTGATACGACATACCCTTCTCCAAATAAAGATTTAATAGTGGTTTTGGTGTCCAATAAATCTACTTTATTATATACTTCCATATAATTTTTTGCATATTCAATTTTATCCAACCCCAATTCGTGTAAAACAAGAAGTACATTTTCTCTTTGTTCTTTATATTGAGGATTTGCTGCATCAATTACATGTAAAATAATATCTGCTTCCAAAACTTCTTCCAAAGTTGCCCGAAAAGCCATCACCAGTTCATGTGGTAAATGCGAAATAAAACCGACCGTATCAGAAAAAATAACTTCTTTACCGCAATCTAAAACAACTTTACGCATTGTTGGATCAAGTGTAGCAAAAAGCATATCTTTAGCAAATACATCAGCATGTGTAATTGCATTAAACAATGTTGATTTACCGGCATTCGTATACCCGACAAGCGCTACAATCGGATAAGGGACTTTTACCCGTGCAGAACGTTGAATAGCTCTTGTTTTTCGCACTCTTTCCAATTCTTTCTTAATTCGCATAATACGTTCATCAAGATGTCTTCTATCCAATTCTATTTGCGTCTCTCCTGGACCACCCAAAAAGCCACCTCCACTACGTTGACGTTCCAAATGCGTCCAACTTCTGACCAATCGTCCGCGCTGATAAGTCAGATGAGCCAATTCAACTTGTAGTTTTCCTTCTTTTGTTTGTGCTCGTTGACCGAAAATTTCTAAGATAACTCCTGTTCGATCAATAACTTTAATTTTCAAAAGTTTTTCTAGATTTCTTTGTTGCACGGGAGATAATGTACCATCAAAAAACAATAACTCAATATTATCTTCTAAACATCGTACCTTAAGTTGCTCAATAACCCCTTTTCCTAAAAAAGTTCCGGCAATCGGTTGAGAAAATTTTACAATTTCTCCCCATACAACAATTTGTCCCATAGCAAACACTAAGTCTTTAGCCTCATTCAAACGATTTAATAAATCATTTTCAGATAACAAAACGACTTCAGCTTTTGCTACAGGACAAATAACAGCTGTCTTTGTCTTCCTGTCTTTTTCAATAACCAGCAAAATTATTCTTCGACAACATCAATCGGAGTAGCCGGCATAATTGTTGAAACAGCATGCGTATAAACAAGTTGGGTATGTCCATCTCGTCTAAGCAATAAAGATGCTTCATCAAACCAAGTAATAACCCCCTGCAGTTTAACACCATTAATTAAAAAAACGGTTACAGAAACTTTTTTTTCTTTAATATCATTTAAAAAATCAATTTGTGCATTTGTAGTCATTTTTCATTTCCTTATTATATTTATACTATTTTATGCCGTATGAGCTTTCTCCTTTAAACAGGTCTCCCCTCACCCGCACAGAATACATATAATCACAATTTAGTTAAAATAATCTAAATACGATAACTGATATTTTGTTTTTTAAAAAAAAGCTCCGACAAAAGCCGGAGTTTATAAAAAAGACGAAAATAAAACCGATTATTTGTTTGTTTTCTTCAAGGTTGGAAACAGGATCACATCTCGCAACGTTGCCGCACCGGTCAATAACTTTGCTAATCGATCCATCCCCATTCCCATGCCGGTTGTCGGCACAAATCCGTAAGATAAAGCATCAATAAAACTCTCATCTAACATCTGTGCTTCATCATCACCGTTTTCACGCTCATTCATTTGACTCTTAAAACGTTCCAACTGTTCTAACGGGTTAGAAAGTTCAGAATAAGCACACCCTAATTCCATTCCTAAAAGATATGTATCAAAGTGTTCCACTAAACGTGGATTATCTCGATGTGTTTTTGCTAAAGGTGAAATATCTTTAGGCATATCAGATACATGTATTGGTTCAATCAATGTCTGTTCAACTTTTTCATCAAAGACTTCCTGTACAACTTTTCCCCAATTAGAACAATGCTCTGCATCAACACCTATTGATTTTGCCAGAGCTCGAGCTTCTTCAACTGTATCAACGGATAGGAAATCAACACCTGTTTCTCTTTTAATTAAATCAATAATAGAAACTTTGGGAAAAGGTTTTGAAAAATCAATTTCATGTCCATCAAGTACAATCTTATCTGTTCCGAAAACTTTATTAACCACAAAACGCACCAACCGAGACATTAAATCAGCCATATCATTGTAGTCACCATAAGCCATATACGCCTCTAAAGCCGTAAATTCAGGTACATGATTTTTATCTAATCCTTCATTACGATAATTTTTACCTATTTCAAAAACACGATCGATTCCTCCGACTACTAATTTTTTCAAATACAACTCCGGAGCAACACGCAAATAAAAATCATTATCTAAAGCGTTGTAATGTGTAATAAAAGGTTTAGCGTTAGCCCCACCCATAATCGGATGAAAAGTTGGAGTTTCCACTTCCAAAAATTCTTCTTGATTAAAGAATTCACGAACTGCTGAAACAATCTTACATCTGGTCAATAAAACTTCTTTTGCTTCATCATTAATAATTAAATCCACATAACGTTTGCGATAACGAGTTTCTACATCTGTTAAACCATGAAATTTTTCAGGAAGCGGCTCCAAAGATTTAGCAATAATATCAAATTTTTCCGCAGCTACAGAAAGTTCTCCGCGCGGTGTCCGGCGAATAAACCCAGTCACACCGACAATATCTCCAACATCAAGACATTTTAATAATTTAAGATTTTCCTCATCCAAATGACATTTATGACAGAAAAGCTGGATACGTCCTGTTTTATCTTTCATATCAATAAACATACCGTCATTTCTGACAGCCATAGCCCGACCTGCAACCGTAACCCTGTCTTCTGTATTTTCACCGTTTGCCAGGTCTTTGTATTTATCTTGCAATGGCTGAGCATAACTATCAGGTCTGAAACGATAAGGATAAGGATTATATCCCATCTCTTCTAACTTTGCGAGCTTATTTAAGCGGCTCTGACGCTGTTCACTTATTTCTTCTGTCATAGTGCATTCCTAGTTTAATACAATTAACCTGCCGCCTTTTATATCATATCAAACAAAATTTGCAAGTAATAAATCAGATTTTATTTATCTGAACTTCCATACAACAGTACATGTGTTATCATCACATTTACACGCATTATCAATTTTATCGGCTCTGGCAAATCGAACATCTGTACCTTTAAATATGTTCTGTTTCTTTATATCCTCTTGTTTCTTATCATATAAAATTTCATCTAATACCCCACTTGGAGTAGGATTGGGATAACCGGCAACTGCAATAAAATCAGCTCCTGTTCCCTCATCCCAATTTATACGCATTAATTCTCTGCACCCCATCGGACTTAAACCTTGAAAAGCTATTTCAAAAGCTTTGCAATCGTCTACTTCATACAAAGAAGAATAAAAAACATCTATTCCGCCAATATACGAATTGACGGCATCCTTAATACCAGGCTTAAACATTTTTGGTGGAAAAATATGTAAAGAAACAGCTGTCTTATAGTCAAAATCTTTATAACTACGCGCAGAAGAATAAGCCTGTTGAATCTTAATCACCAACTCTCCTACTTCTTCAATACAAGCATTGATTTTCATCTTTTCAATAGAAGTCTTATAACTCCTCAGCCCCAAATACGCAAGCAAAATAAAAGCGACAAAAGCAGCTATTTTATAAATCAATTTAATCTGTGGTGTTTTCTTTACCATTATCCCAACCCAAAACAATACATAGTCATGGTATATCTTTGATATTTGTAAACTTCAATATTTAGCTGGCTATTATACCCAAAATTTTACCTTATGTAGCAAAAAATAAGATTTAGCCTAATTTTTTTTGCCTCATAAACTTAACATAATCTTTAACAGCTTTCTTATTACAATTAACAACATCACCCGCTCTTCGTTCAATGCGGTTTTTAAATGCATCATTGTAACGATGTTCCAAAAGTTGTGACAATTTATATTCATCACGATACCGCAAAATATTATATAAACGACGAGCTTTTTCAAAATCTATCGTAGAAGGAAAGTTATTCCCCAATCGTTCAAATTGATAATACCGACCTCTACCATCATTACCATCAGGGCGATATTTGTTTAAAATAGACACAATTTTCCAAAAGCTATCAATTCGCTCAATGATTTCAATCCGAATATGCATCTTCTTTCGCCAATTATGATAAATACGTTCGTTACTTCCTTGAATATCCATTAACATGTTTTTACTATCTGAATTGTTTGCAGAATAAGCACTCATTTCACTCACACCGGGAATATTTCCCATTTCACTCGTACCAAAGATATCAGAAAAAGGCATCATCATAATTGCTGAATTAGCTTGTGCCATATAATAAGTAACCGCTGGTACATACTTTTCCGGCACATAATTAGCATCTTCACGCGGATGTTCACATTTACAACCTCCGACCGCCTGCCAGCATCCATAATAATCTAACACCCAATTAAGCGCTTCACGTTGTGAGGCAAATTGTTCAAAAATACCATCAGTAACCTTCTCATCATAAAAGCCGAGTTGTTTCATTAACCACACATGTTGCACATTCCATTGATTAACGAGCGTCGGCGTGTCATGCGTAGATGTTGCGCATACCGAATATTGCGGATAATTTTCCGGTCTCCGCATAGAATGAAAAACATCATTCTCACGTTCAAAAGGCAAAACTTTATAAGAAAGAATGCCATAGTCCTCCATTCTCCGACGAAACTCATCTGTCGTTGCCCCAATGTCTTCACCAACAATCATCGTTTTATGCCGATGACTTTCTAAAGCTACCAACGCCATCAATTCTTCTGAGTTATAATAAATAAATGTTCCTTTTTCTCCATCTTTGGGCTTAAAATATAGTCTGTTTAATTGCAACACATGGTCAATCCGCATACAACCGGCATATTTCATATTAGCTTCTAAAATTCGCCGATATGGCTCATATCCCTGTTCTTGCAACTTTATCGGATTAAAACCTAATAAATTCCAAACCTGACCGATAGGAGAAAGTTCATCAGGGGCAGCCCCTGCTGATCCTTTAATAAAGAGATCAGGATAATACCACGCTTCAAACCCTTTTGTAGAGGTCCCAACTGCCATATCTGTGTATAAACCGATTTTCATCCCTGCATTCAAACATGTTTCTTTAACCTCTGCTATTTGCTTAGAACATTGATATTGAGCATATTTGTAAAATCCTACTTCATCTTTATGTTCTTCCATAAATTTTCTAACAGCTGGAGAATTAGGATTTTTAAATTCTTCCGGCCAATAAGTCCAATTCAGTGGCCTTGGATTTTGATTTGCAAAATGACGCGCAAGCGCATGAAAAACAGCATACATATCTAAGATTCCATCCTGGCTGTCGCAAAAAACTTCAAAAAGATTATGATCTTCACTATCTGGCGTTAATTGAAATTTTTTATAGCAACGCATTAAAATATCATCCACTAATTCCTGCGTTGCTGTATAATCAACATATGATTTCCTTCGATTTCTCTCAATTTTTTTCTGGATAGCCTCGCTGTTATAATATTCTTGAATTTCCGGATAATTTTTAAATTCTTCAATAGCCGTCACATCCAAGTAAATGTAATTAAAAAACATCCGACAGTCAGGTGAATAAGGAGAAGCATTTTCCGGTAAATCATCTCTACTTGCATGTAACGGATTAACTCCCATCACCCCTGCACCGTTTTTACCTAAAATATAACCTAATTGTGCTAAATCACTATAATTTCCGATACCCAGATTATTTTCACTAACTTGTTCATAAAGTTGTACGGGTACTCCCCATGTCTTGTGCCCTTCTTTAATTCCCAAGCCGTCATAACACCTTTCCGGAGCAGAAATCAGATGTGTATGTTGCGTATGCTCTACCTCGTTACAATCTACATAAGAAAACTCAACATTATGATAACCTAAACGCACATCAAAAGGAAATTTAAATCGATATTTACGATATACCACACCATTTATGGTATGTATATTATCACGATTATTTTCCCAACATGGTTCCAAATCTTTGATAGCAATTTGTCCGCTGTAAACCTTCGCACTATCATCAAATTCCACCATTCCGGCATAATATTTTTTCGGATTTTCATCTTCATAAAAATCCCATTTCAAACTTTTCACCCCATCCGGTAAAGAAACTTCTATAGTATCTACTCTGTTTTGTCTTAATACCGGTACATGATGTACAATATTTATAAAATTAGCATCAAGTCTTTCCTTAATAAGTGCTCGTACCAAATTAAGATTATTTTCTCTTTGTTGCGGATCTTTTGCATAATAATCAAAATCATCATCCAAAATATCCATCGCTTTTAGCATATTAACTTTAACTTCAGATTCGGATTGATATTCAATTCCACACAAATCTGCCAGTTTACCCAGCCCTGTATCTATATCCCTAATCTCTTGGATATTCATTTAAACCTCTATCATAAAAATTATCGTCTCATTATGCTTAGAATATACGAACAAAGAAGCCTATTTATCAAAACTATTTAAGAGTTATAAACAGAATTTCAAAATAGATTTTCTTTTCAATGATATATATTTTTTTAACCCTAAAACAACCTCTGCAAAAGTTGTGTTTTTTCATTTTTGCACAAAAAAAAGACCTCCGTTTAGGAGGTCGTAAACTGGTGCACTCGGCGGGGTTCGAACTCACAACCTTCTGATCCGTAGTCAGATGCTCTATCCAGTTGAGCTACGAGTGCATAACTGAATGTAGTTAATAATGCAGGATTTTTGTTTTGTAAAGCATTTTTTTTATTTTTTTATCTTTTTTAATATAAGCTCTTTATTTAACGCAATTATTTCTGCATAAAAAATATCTACATTCAAGTCTAAAAATCAATTTTCAACCAAGCAAATAACACATTACCGTCATTTTTAATCCCTGGAATATATGCTGCTTGCAAAGCAACATTTTTATAGCTGATAGATCCAATCGGCAACGGTAAAGGTACCGGAATATATTTATATTCATGACGCTGTGTCAATCCCAAAGTATATCCGTACCCCAAATTCCATGTATCTGCACAATTAAGTGATATATTACGCACAAAAGCATAACCGAAAAATGTTTCTAAATAATCATTAGAATCTTTAAAAGCCATTGCATATAAGCCGTGCCAATCGTTTCCTTTATAAATATATTTTCCTAAACCGAAACCCCACGGATTTTCATTATATTTATCAATATGCTCCTGGTCATATGCCAAACGATTATGCCAGGCATAAACCGGCACATAAGCGCTCAAACTTTTACTTTCCCATGTATCTGCGACATCTTGTTTAAGCCCTTGCCAATACTCTTTTATACCAGCTTCTGCTTGTGTTGCGGCAAAAAACACAAGTCCCGTAATCAACATAAAACAACGAAAAAATCTCAACATTTATTTAGTCCTATATATTACAAAACATCTTCATCCTATCAATATTTTTTAAAAATTAAACTTTTATTTACACTTTTTCCCTAACTTTTAAATGATTATCAAAGAAGAGGAATTAAAATGAAATATCTATTTTTAGTGTTAGCATTCTTATGCCTTGCATCATGCCAAGCCTCCGGTACCAATCATGCGGCTACCGTCACCACAAATATTCTATCTTTAGAATTTTAATCAACCGACGATTCTGCTGGCAGACATCCTAAAAAATTTTAAACAGACTTGATAAATTAACTGTAACTTCCTAAATAATACAAAGAAAGGAAATAAAATGGCATACGAATACAATCACAATTCAAATGATTATAACCGTGAATTTGAAATAACAATCCGGCAATTAGAAAAAGAAAACACCATCGGTTGTCTGATTTCCGGCATAATAATGCTTTGTCTGCTATTCATCTTTTTTGCATTATTACCGTTTTTCTTAACTGTAATTGGATTTCTTATAATTGTTCTCGTTTGCATCACAATATATAAAGCCTATCTAGAGCATTATATCCTGAATTTTATTCAAAAGCACCATCTTCGCCGCTAAAATTAAGCTAATCCTATTTGTCCGATAAATGTTCCCAAATGGACCCCGCTCATTTCATAAGCTTTTTGCCAACGGTTTTCTAATGCTGTATCAAAAATCATTGCTTCGTCACTTGGAACAATTAACCATTGATTATTAAAGATTTCCCACTCCAATTCACCACGATGCCATACACAATGCCCCATAGCTATAATTTTTTTAGACGGCCCTTCCCCATCTAAAATTTCCTGCAAAACACCAAATGAGGTTGAAACAGCAATATTACCATGAATTTCGGCAAAAGGATCTTTTTCTGACATCTCATTTTTAGGAAACAAAACATATCCGTGAGCCGGATTCTCGGGACCTCCTTGATATAAATCCTCATACACTTGCCGAAACGCCCTATCACTATCTCTTGTTTTACACTCAAGAGTTGCCGTTCCAAAGAGCAATTTATTAATCATAATTCCCCGAACAATTTCAGCCGTGCACTCAGTAACATAAATAACAGCCTTATCGTACAATTCATTCCCTTCATTGCCAATATAAACCAAGCACTTCCCCACCAAAGAATTTTGCCTATTCAAATTCTTTCCGGTCTTTGTTTGTTTGCTTCCTTCCAACGACGTTTGTGAAAAGTGAGATATATTTTCACCGCTCATCATATCTTCCTCAAAGTTATCTGCTGTTTTATTTTTTTTCATTTTAAGCTGTGTCTTTCCCCAAAAATTCATTGCCTTTTATCATTTTGTATATATATACTAATATATAAAGATTTTCAAATTGCAACATTAAAATAGCAT
Source organism: Alphaproteobacteria bacterium (assembly GCA_045603405.1). Lineage (GTDB taxonomy): Bacteria > Pseudomonadota > Alphaproteobacteria > RF32 > CAG-239 > CAG-267. The sequence goes on from JAZUMA010000025.1 coordinate 30,678, forward strand.
GAAAAAGATTATTTATTCTTTGATAATATATATAGGGCTGTGCATTACTGTTTTCAACCCTGCATTGTCACATGCACAAATCAACATTCCCCTACCATTTACGGAAGAACTATCCATTAAAAATACATCTTATAAAAAACAAGAGAATGCAAAAGTAACTAATCAATTTTTAAAACTTCTTACCGCTTTTTACCTTGTTGATAAATTGTATCCGAATGAAAAAATAAACCAAGATATCAGCGGTTTATTACATCAATTATGGCCCACAACAAAAATTGAAAAATTAAATAAATTTGCAAATTTTCTCAAAAAAACAATTATGCTAAAACGGCGCTATGCTTATGTTATAGACCATCTCAAACAAAAAATAAAAGCTTCTGATCTTTTACTTTCAGAGCCGCCTATTATTGCCAAAGACAATGAATATGCTGCAAAATTTTCTGATAAACGAAAAGCTGCAGACAGTACAGATTACAAGATAAGTTATATCCCCTACAAATATATCGGCTATGATAGAGGAGAAGATGGAGAAGCCGTCCGTTTAAGAGATAAAAATTATGAGACAGTATCACCTTCTGTTATTGATGAATTAACATTAGCTATACTCCAATTAAACATAGGAGCATTTTACCGTGCATTAAAAAAATTACCACAACAGAATGACGGCTCACGCGAAAAACTTGTCGAATTAGGAGAAAATATTCGCTCGCGTTTAGTAATGGATACTATGGCACTTGGCAAAAAAGAAACAGTAAAAGGTTTCATTGAAGTGTATGTACCTGAAGGTTTATACATCAACGGAGATTATTTAAATCCAAAGACTAAACCTCAATTTATAATAGATGAAAACTCAACCGAAGACTCAAACATAAAAGATTATCAGATTTTCTATCCTAAAGCTTTAGGTGTTGAAAATGGTAACGAAACCTCTCGTATACTGGTCGAAAGCGTCCGTTTTCCTTTGCAAATAAGTCGCCGTAATTTAAATAAAGACATAAATATAAAAAGCATTTTTACCTTTCATGTTTGTCGGGCAAAAACAAAAGAATGTCGCCCTATAATCAGTCATAATAATTTAACTTTAAATGCATCTCAAGAAGAAATGTCTTCAATGCATATAAATGCAGTGAATATTGCCTTTGCACGCCAACCTCAGGAACAAACGAAACATGCCTTCGTAAAAGATGCTGTTTATAATCCTGATACACAAACCTTAACCATAAAATTTCAAACAAGCAAAAATTTCAGTAACATTGCTGCTATGGCTGAAGATGCCGCAGAAACAAATTTTCTTAATCCTCAATATCAAATAGAAAAAAATGAGGTTACAGCCTCTTTTCACACCCAATTATCATCTAATTTAAATTCACCTGATATTGCAAAAAATATTATAAATGGTGGAGAAATTGCTGTTACGGCAGCTTTTGACGGAGACGAAATATTAAGAAAAATCATTACCCCAAAAATCAACAATCAGACTTTTTCATCTCATTCATCCCCTCCTTATAGCCAAGCATTATTATTTGCTTTATTACTGCCACTTATGCCTGGTCTTTTTTTCATATTAGAAAATTTACTCATTTTATTTATCACTCATCAGCAACGTCTTTCAATTCTGCTCCGTTTTCTTTTTGGTTCTTTGCTCGGTATAATATCTCTTGCTATTTACAACCGTCTGTATAATTGGTCGCAGATTTATGACAATTCATGGATCATCACCGGTGCTTCTTTGCTGGCAATATCATATCTCATGCAAAACTTTGATTTTATGGATTTCGAATTGTTCAGACCATTACGAGGAAAAATAAAACGTGGATTCTTATCGGGCTTGTTTTTCATATTACTGACAGCAGCCGCCCCCATACCATTAAAACAATCTGTTTTTAACGCAATGCATGATTTATCTTCACAGAATTATATTAAAACATGGATTTTAATCTGGCTGATGCTTTTATGTATTCCTGTTTTATGCTATATTTTCCGTAACTTCTTACACTCATTACCGCTTAAAATGCATTATTTTAATCGTGGTTATACCGGCATTTACCTTCTGCTTATTATAATAACTACTTTTTTCATTCGCGGTTATACAGGTATTCTCGTTCTCATAATCAGTATGCTTTTAATGACCTTTTTGTGGTACATTTACCCGCAAGCCATAACCGCTACGATTAAGCATAAAAGATCTCAAGAGAACAAAGGAATAGCATTTGATAAGGTTCAGTTACACGCAACAATTATTGTTCTCATTATTTTTGGATGCGCCACCATTATTTTTAATGCTATAAACATAAAAGACCAACATATTCCCTCTTTCCAAATAATTTTTAACGAAGCTGAAAACAATATCAAAGAAGAGAAAGCTCTCCTTTTTGTCTTAAATTCCCCTTGGTCAATAACATCATGGTTTAATCAAATTGAAATAAACAATTTAAAGTATCCGAAAATGAATATCATCAGCTACACACCGGCAACAATCAATCAAGTTGCTCGCTCTTGGTATCAAAAATACCAAAAACACTCTCCTCCGTTACATATCTTATTTACTTCCCGCCATCCTAACGGTTTGTTGCTTCCTGAAAATCTTCAAAAGATAGATTGGCAAGAAGCCTTATCTTCCTATAAAACTCCAACAGAAAGAAAGGAATAAAAAATGTCACCGCTTCTCCAACCCTCTGCTTCTCGTCCTCTGATTGCCATTATTGGTAAATGTAACAGTGGTAAATCAAGCCTATTTAATGCACTAACCGGACAAAATTTATCTATAGTATCAGAACAATCCGGAACAACCACCGATGCTGTTTCCAAAATATATGAACTTATCCCTTTTGGTCCTGTCACATTTTATGATACAGCAGGCCTTGATGATACAAGTGAATTAGGAAAACAAAGAATTCAGGCTACACAAAAAGTTATGGCGCGTGCAGACTTAATATTATACGTTATCGGTGATGAAAATATCACGTTGGAAACAGAACAGAGATTACAACAATTTTCAGCTGATAATACTAATTTTATACCGGTATTCAATTTTGTTGATAAATATAAACCTGATGCACACACAAAAAAAATAATTACTCATTATCACGGCATTCAAACATCTGCAACAAAAGGATTAGGTCTGGATGAATTAAAAAAAAGCATAATAGAGCACTTAAAGACATTAAAAAAAGCACCAAATTTACTACAAAATTTAATCAAACCCAAAGATATTGTTATCTTGGTTACACCTATTGATTTAGCAGCTCCTGCAGGTCGTTTAATTTTGCCGCAGGTACAAACTATTCGAGAAATTTTGGATAATGACGCAATAACTTTAACTGTTAAAGTTACAGAACTCAATCAAGCTCTCGCTCTGCTCAAAACACCACCGAGTTTAGTTATTACAGATTCTCAAGCCGTAAAAGCTGTAGCAGATATTGTACCAAACGAGATTCCTTTAGTAACATTCTCAATGCTTTTTGCCCGTGCCAAAGGAAATTTTGAATTAATGCTTAAGAGTGCCGAAGCTATCAAAAATTTACAAGAAAATGATAAAATACTGATAGCCGAAGGTTGTTCGCACCACATCACTTGTGATGATATTGGTCGAGTCAAAATTCCGGCTTTATTACACAAGTTCACCGGTAAAAATCTAAAAATTGATTTCGTATCCGGCTTTGATTTTCCTGATATTTTAGATAAATATAAGCTCATAATCCATTGTGGTGGTTGTATGCTTAATCAAAAAGAAATTTCTCACCGTATAGAAAAAGCTAAACAACAAAATATTCCGATAACCAACTATGGCATGGTAATATCATTAACTCAGGGTGTCTTAGAAAGAACTTCAGCCCCTTTATCTAATCTCTTACAAGGAGAAAAATAATGACGAAAATAACATGGAAACCGGGAACAATGTTATCCCCATTACCCCCCGCTTTAATTACTTCCGGAAGTATGAATAAACCAAACGTCATGACTGCCGCCTGGACTGGAATAATCTGTTCAGACCCTGTTATTACCTATGTCTCCATCAGACCATCACGTTACACTCACTCTCTTATCAACCAAAGCAAAGAATTTGTTATAAACCTGCCAACTTGGAAAATAGCTGAAGCGGTAGACACCGTTGGTGTTAAATCAGGAAAAGATATTGATAAATTTTCTCTAACCGGCTTAACACCTGAACCATCAAGCAAAATCAAAACGCCTCAAATAGCAGAATGCCCTGTTTCTATGGAATGTCGCGTTTTAGAAATACACCCGTTTGGTACACATGATATGTTTTTAGCCGAAGTTATAGCCGTTAATGTAGATGATAAATATATCAATGAAAACGGCGCACTTGATTTAGAAAAAGCAGGCTTATTGGCTTATGCCCACGGTTTTTATTATACTTTAGGCCGGCAAATAGGAAAATTCGGCTTTTCTGTAGAAAAGAAAAAGACGCGTAAAGCAACGCAAGATATTATAGCCAAATCAGATAAAAAATTCAGCAAAAAAGAAACACCGCCAAAAAGCAAACTAACCACAAAATTTAGTCATAAAGAAAATAAAAAAACCAGCTACGAACCTTATTCATTCAAAAAAAAGGCTGATGGCAGTTTCAAAAAAAAGAAATAAAAATCTATTATCGCGTTTTTCTAACACCCGATTGATAGGCTAAATTCTCTTTTTCTATTTGTTGTAAAGCCGGCTCTAAATATCTGGCAAAATAAGCCTTTCTTGGATCAAGCTGTTGTTTAGGATCATATGCGACAAAGACCTCTTTACCGACACGTTCTTCATTTGCTTGATGAACACCCATAACTCTTCCTTCATCTTTGTCTAAACTAAGGGCTGTCAATAGCGCATCTTTCCCTTGACAATAAATATCTGGCTTATGACCCTTAACTTCAATATTTTCTCCTTCTCTATCCCAATATGTTAATTTGGTAACACCAACACGCATCATATACCCACACGGCATCGTAAAACTACCTTGAGTATATTGTTGCATACCGGCAGTATTTTCTCCGATATATCGTACTCTGGGATGATGATAAAAAGATGTATAGGCACTCTCTGCAGAAGATCCGACTTTTCTATCTAGTAAAATATCAATTCTTCCATGATACCCTATTTCTTCATTAAAAGGATAGAAAGTTTTCGTTTCATCAAACAACACCTTATTATTACCTGAAAAAAAATGTCTTTGTAATAAATCTTTTTCTGAAAATCCGTCTCTTTCATAATTTTTAGGACGATACGCGCCATGACAATGCAAAAAAGCATTAGAAATTTCAGTATCTTTTATTTCACAACGTTTATATGTATTAATCAAATTACCATAAAGACGTTTTGCCACATGGTCAATCGGCTTATCTTCACCGCCACCATTTCCGCGTACATCCAATATAATACGCCCTTTATCCAATTTTTCCTTATTATCAAAATAAATTTTATCAAAAGCTTCAATAAATTTAGCAGAAGTTTGATACTCATTTGTATTTGGTAAATTAGGAATGGAAACAATCAGCACATCTTCACCTTGCCGTGTCTGTGCCGCACAGATTCGCCACAACGGATATTCTTTACCTTCAGAAGTTATTCCATATTCCTCATCAATCAATTTTAATTTAAATTTTTCTATTTTTTCCGCTTTATAGTAACCGATATTTTGGCCAACACTTGCATCTTCTTTAGGTTTACTGCCTGAAAAAAATTTTGAACCGAAAGCTATCATAAAATGTCTATCTTCAATAAATGGAGCAGTTTTTTCAACCAATTTTTGCATGAAATCACTTTGTTTACAAACACCTGAAATTTCATTATATACCTGTACTAAATTATTTTTAAAAGCTGTTTTATTTTCTTCCGAAAAGCAATCCCAACCAACATGTTCTACAGTTGCCCTTGCATAAAAAGCCAAATTTTTTCTTTGTTCATCAGGACTCATAAGATGGTTATCTAAATCAGGTCTGTTTTTCCCCATAGTATCAAGAGAAACACCAGGATATTGTTTTACCATATCCGCTGTTGTAACTAACCTCAATACATCTTCAAATTCAGTCATAATACTATCTCCGCGACCTATACATAATAATACCATATTAATGACTGCTTTGTCAACAGATAACAAATTGCCCGCTAAACCTTCAAAATGAATATTTTTGACATACATAAACCCTATGTGGATTTTATTAAGTTTGATATATGCTATAACCAACGCATTTTATATTTCCTATAATGATAAGCATCATTATAACGGCTATATCTTAGGAATATGGCGTGGTTTTGGTGTAAGCTTTTGTACCGCCCCTCTTCTGTTTTTTACGCCATTACATTTACCATTATCTTATTTACTAATCTTAACAATTCAAGGTATTTTAATCGGCATCTATGACAGTCATTTATTTTTTGCTTCCGCACGTTACGGCAGTCATGCCTGTTCCGGCTTTATGACTACTTGTGTCTTAATAACCGCTTTTTTATGGTGGGGAATTGAACCAAACGAATTTAAGCTACTTTTACAAAAGTCACGCTATTTTATGCTTTTAATGTTCATTTTATGTGCCTATAGCATAAGTTATTGGCAAATGATGAAAACACATTTAAATAAGCGAGCTGAATTATATCTCTATCCAGCCACTTTTGCTTTATCTTTCATGAGTATTGCCACACGTTATATTGCTATCCATGGTGGCAGTATGTTTGCTGGTATCATATACTATTTGACTATATCATGTTTTGTCAGTGGTATCTACAATAGCCTTGCCTATTTCAAAACCTTCAGAACAATTAAAACAAACAAAAATATAAAGTTAAAACAAGGTATTTGGTTAATTTCATTAAGTGCAACATTAATATCTGCCAAGACAGCCGCTATGCGCTTATGCGAAAATCCGGCTTATGTAATTGCCGTTCTTTTAATCTCTCCTCTTATTACAGAATTATTGGAAACACATAAGCTAAACTTGTCGCCGATGAAAATAGCAAACCTATGCTTACTGATTTTTTTATTGATATCAGTAAACTTCAAAAACGAAATATTTTCTTATTAACAAAGAACTATTCAAAAAGCTTAGACCAAAACCCTTTTTCTTCGATACTGGCCTCATCTTCAAATTTCTTCAAACATTCTTTTTGTTCAGCCGTCAATTTTGTAGGAATAACCACCTTAAATTGCACATATAAATCCCCTCTTTTATCAGAATTCATATAGCGCATACCTTTCCCTTTTAAACGCAAACGATCATTTGGCTGTGTACCGGACTTAATATCAACCGTAAGTTCTTCACCATCAATTCCTTTGAGTTTAAACTGCCCGCCAAGCGCTGCTTTGGTCATAGATATAGGCTGCTCCACAAACAAATCAACCCCATCTCTGGCAAAAACCTTATGTGGCTTAACTGTAATAAATACATAAAGATCACCTTTACGACCACCGTTTTTACCAACTTCACCCTCTCCTGTTACCCGCATTCGTGTACCATTTTCGATACCGGCCGGAATTTTTATCTTCAAAGCTTTTTCAATTTTTTCTTTACCGCTGCCTTTACATTTTTTGCATTTATCTAAAACGACACGCCCTGCGCCACGACACTGTGGACAAGTTGTTTCAAACACAAAAAATCCCCCTTGTTGCGTACGAACTTTTCCGCTACCGCCACAAGTTGCACACACCGGAGGCTCTTTACCATCTGCTGTTCCGTGACCATGACAAGTTTCACACTCTTTGGATGTTGTAATAGTAATTTCTTTTTCTAAACCGGCAAAAGCTTCTTCTAAAGAAAGAGCAATATCATAGCGAATATCATCACCGCGCTCAGCATAAGAACGTTGTCTGTTTCGTCCCTGTCCCGTAAACTCTGAAAAAATGTCAGAAAAGACATCTGCAAAACCGGAACCGGTAAAATCAAACCCGTTAAAAGGATTACCGCCGGCACCGCCCCCCATACCGTTAGCAAATGCCTGATGCCCGTATCGGTCATATGCCGCACGCTTCTGATCATCTTTTAAAACTTCATAAGCTTCATTTATATCCTTAAATTTAGCTTCGGCATTTTTATCACCAGGATTTCTATCCGGATGATATTGCATTGCCATCTTCCGATAAGCTTTTTTAATTTCATCGGCTGAAGCTGTTTTATTAACCCCTAATATACTGTAATAATCTTCTGTCGTACTCATTTTACTAATCTTTTTATCATTTAATCTTAGATTTATTTAGGAACAAATCTTTTATTTCGCAAGTCCTTTCCCCACATTTGAACAATTATTATTAATTTTTTTTTTTACAAAAAAATGAGTCCCCGAATTAGAATTATAAGGGACTCATTAAATTAAATATTAAAACTCACACTTCTTTTTTGTTTGTGAAGCCAATCAATAACAGAGTTTGAGCAATTTCCGTTTTTGCCTGCTCCAAACAAATCAAAGCGTTCTACTACATCTTTTGGAGTCACTTTACACATAACGACATTTGCCATTGTCTCTAAAGCAAATTTACAACCGTTCTTAGCTTCATCAATAGCATCCAATGCCGTCGTAGCTATAATACCGCTTTGTGGGAAAAGCAGACGTGCAACCGCCATTGTGCGTAAAGCTAAATCCAACGTACCGCCTTTTTCATTGGCAAATGGTGTCTCTTTATGCGGAATAAATTGTCCGATACCAATCATATCCACATCCATTTGTCTGAGATACACCAAATCATGTGCAATGGATTGCAAATTCTGCCCTGGCAAACCGACCATGATACCGGAAACGATTTTATAACCAATTTTCTTAAGATCACGCAAACATTGGTCGCGACGTTCCCAGCTCTTTTGAGGATTAATCTGGTTATACAAATCTTTATCAGACGTTTCTATCCTCAATAAATAGCCACTAGCACCTGCTTTATAGTATGCTTCATACTCCTGATATGATTTCTCACCACAACTTAGGATAATATTCATTCCAAGCTTTTTTACGCTACGAATAATATCACATAAAACATTTTGGCTAAAAGACGCATCTTCACCTGATTGCATCACCAGCCACTTAAAGCCGGCGTTTTTCGCATTTTGTGCGGCAGATAGAATCTCCTCTTTAGTCAATCGATATCGAGACAATTTGTTGTTGTATGTACTAAGACCGCAATACTTACAACTGCAACGACAATAATTACTAAACTCCAGTAAAGCCAAAGCTCTGACAGTGTCTTTTACAAACCCCTGACGAGATTCTTTTGCTAAGGTGTATAAAATTGACTGATCCATTGTCAACAGATTAAGAATCTGTTCCTCACTCAATTTGGGAATTTTTGTTTTCATACAATAATTTTTTAAATTAATAATTAGGTTATTTTGTCCAAAATATAACACCTATTTATTTTAAATGCAACACATTTGTGCCTTCATCTTCAAAAATCAAAAGTAACAAAAGAAGCAAAACCTTTTGCTCGCAGATTATAAAGCACCTGTTTTCAATAATCTGTAATATTTATAAACCGCACCATCAGCTACATCCCAACTAAAATCCTTTTTCATTGCATTTATTTTCATAGCTTCAATAATTTGTGGATTTTTATAAAAGCAATACAACGCTTTATATAATGTTTCGGCATATGCCACCTTATTATCTTTTATCTTCTTTGATTTACCATTTGTTGTATCATAAATTTTTATTCCCTGCGCAAAGAAAACCTCTGTTCTAAACCCATCCACCCCATTTTCAATTGTATCAACTAATCCGCCTGTTGACGTTGCAATAGGAAGCGCCCCTTTAGCCATAGCTTCCATTTGCGTTAGGCCACATGGTTCAAAACGAGATGGCATCAAATAAAAATCAGTTGCTAATTGTATTGCATAAGCAAATTCATCTTTATATCCTCTAAAAACAAAAATTCTTTTAGCTGCTTTATAACTGATTTTCTCAACTTTTTTCTTAAATTCTTTCAACATATCGTAAAGTTTTAAATCACCGGCACCACCCAACATTACAATCGGAAACTCTAATTTTTTCTCTTTTATCTTAACCAATACCTTAAGCAAAGCTTCACAAGCAATATCATATCCTTTTTGTTTAACCAAGCGGCTTGTTGCACACATAAAAGGAATCTCATTAACCGAATCTATTAAATCCGAAACGTCATTAAACTTATAAATATCAAGCAAGGGTATATGCTCTTTTCTATATTGTTCATCTGCTGCTATTAAAGATAAGAGTTTTAAGCATTCTTTTTTATTATACAATTTCTCATTAATACTATTTTCATCATATATTTTAAACTCAAAATCATTAAAATAATCATTTAAGTGTTTAATTTTAATTTCATTTGGTGATATAAGCTTTTTTTCATAACCATTAACTATACCGAAAAAAGTATGATTATCTTTTCTTATTTTCAATAAATCGCGAAAGTCGAAACCGAAACAAAGCTGAGTTGATACTTCTTCCATATAATTTTCTGAAACAGCAACAACTCTATCCGCTAAATGGAGATTAGATGAAACCTGATTATAGCAATCATAAACGATTAATGTATTATTTGTTCTGATATTATTGTTTTTTATCGGTTTTGCATTTTCCAAAATATTTTGCGCATTATCTTCATAAAGAGCATTTAAAAGACGCACAGTATTAGGATAATCCCACCCCTGATATCCTAAATGATGCGCAATATGAATAATCGGAATCTGAGCAATTTGACAAGCAATTTCTGCAAACAATATATCTTTTTCTGCCTTTAAAGGTGTGAAATACTTACACAAACCTCCCAAAGCACCGGTATGCCAATCGTTTGCCATTAAAATGTTCGGGGCTTTAATTTCCTTAATTTTTCCTGAAAAAATTGCACAAAGCAATGTCCATATAGCCTTAGAAAAAAAGGCGAATCTTTCGACTTCATTAACATAATATTGGTTCAGAACATAACAGGCATCTTGCAGAGAGACATTTTCTTTTGCCGGAGTAATAGAAAAAAAACGTTCATTTCTTAAAAATATATAGGATACATTATTAAAAGTTCCTTGATAAACTTCAACCGGATAAGTCACTAAATTATTATCAAAATCAGAAAAGCAAACATCCAAATCTATCAAATGTGACACTTGAATTTGTTTATTTTCAGCCCCAAAATAACAATCACCTTCTAACTTAGCACTTTTTTTTCCGGTGTTTCCCTCATACATAGGCGTTATAATTGAAATCTCATGATAATCAGACTTAAATATTTTATTAAAATTCTCGGAAAGTTCTGAGGCGACCATACCAAGTCCGCCCCATTTCATAAACGTTGCTGTCTCAACTGATAACATCCATGCACTAATTTTATCAATCTGCGGCCATTTTTTTAATCCGAGACACTCAAAATCAGCAACTTTCTGCAAAGAAGCCATATCAGGAGCATTAAATTTAGATAATGATAATAATTGCCTTTTCTGATTAAATCCTTGATTCAGTAACCCGTTAAATTTTGCATCTGTCTTTGCCAAAACCTTTTTCCTTATTATTTATATACATTATTATACATAATATCTCATAAAATAACAAGTAAAAAAACACCACTTCATACTATTATTTTGCAATAGTGTATAATCTGCAACATAATAAACTATATATAAGGTATATACCTAAAAATAATAGCTTAACACCATTTTTTAATTCCATTCACAAAATTAAAAACGAACTTTCAATTCAAGCATACCTGCATGAGAGCGATAATTTCCCCTATACTGTCCTATATAATGCATACTTAAATCAACATCGTCTGTAAAGCTTGCTTTCGCCCCAACTTTTGTCTCTATAAAGAAACGATCTAACTGATTACCATGAATTCTATAATCTGCTCCATTTGCAAGAATAACAAAGGCATTATCTCGATCTGAAATCAAATCATATCCGGCACCTATATACGCTTCAGGACGAATCTTCGCTGCTCGTGTCAATTTATTTTCTGCTAACTCATATTCTTTAGATACTTTAACCCCGGCAACCGCTGTCAACACATCCATATCATGAGAGGAAACATGTTGCCGTGCTTTATCTTTATAACTCTTACGATCAATATAATGATATTTTAATCCGGCTTCCGGTACCATAATCATATTATTATCCAATTTATATTCGTAACCTGTTTTAATTTCTGTATACACATCATCAACATTATATTTAGCACCAAAACGCTGTTCCATGGCATATTTACTTTCTTCATATGTTGCTTTACTATATCCTGATAATCCGTTGATATACCAATTATTTTGTTTATATTGAGTATAAGCAAATAAACTATGTGTATGAACTTTATCACGTCGATTATGTGCTTTAGCTTTTGTTGTATCAGCGCCGTAACCTAATCCGATTAAAAGTTGATTATCAAATCTTTTATCAATACCTAATACTGCCCCTTGACGATTAATATCAAAACCTGATACAAAACCTTCCGCATCTAATCTAGAGCGTCCGGCATAAGTTTTTACCCAAACAGACGCATCTATTGCACGCCATTCGTCACCTGATGCCAAACCTTGCAATACTTGTTCTTCTTCACGATTATATAAGTGATTCATCAACATATCCGAAAGATAGCGATCATGTTCAACTGTAAGAGTTTTAACAATCGGCGCAGCTGTTGGTACAATCGAACGCAAAGCCTTAACAAAACCTTTTGCATTATCCTGAGCCAATTTTGCCAAACCATCAGCAATATCTTGAGCTTTTTCATCTGCAAATGGTTTCTCATCCACCCATGCCTCTGCAGCTTTTACAATATCATCTTCTGCACCGGCATCTTTCGCAACATCTTTAGCTGTCTTGATTAAGCTGATTTTATAAGCGCCATCATTGCCTTCTTTTTCGAACTTATACATATTATTTTCAAATTCGTCATAACTATCACTAAAATTATTAAAATTATGATTATTCGCACTTAATAACTGTACAATACTTGGTCTTCCGACAGAAGCTAACCCCTGTCCTAAAGACGCATGTAACTTAGCTCCTTTTTCAATAGTAATCTTTTCTGCTGTAATCGTTCCAAAATCTGTCAGACTTTTAATATCAAGAGATAATTCTGCATCTTTTCCAAAAATAACTTCCTTAACTCTTATAGCCATCGTCTCCACAGCTAACTTAACTGCCTTTCCTGTCTTTGCTATATTAAGTTTAACATTCTCACCCAATGTATTTTCATCTGCAATACGAATATTTCCTTCATTTAGATTAACAGTATTCTCCCCATTAATATTCCCTGCCAACTCCATAGAACTATTAACATTGATTTTACCGCCACCTGAAATATTATTATCTATCCTATCACCAACAACATTAAAGATACCGTCATTGACAATATTATCTGTCTTTTCAAGATATTCTACATCAGTTGAAAATTGCGCATTTCTTTGAATAGATATTTTATCCTGTGCAATAACCGCTTCATTTTCAACTCCTCCGGCAACAATCAACTCTCCTTTACCACCTATGTCATTAGTATTTTTTCCTGTACCGATAAGCTCAAACACACCATCATTTGCAATTCCCAAATCTGCAACAACATTGTTCACGTCTGAAGTTAATTTACTATTTTCAGCTATTTCAACTTCAGCTTGTTTAATTTCAGCATCATTGGTTACCTCACCATCAATAACTGTTTTTCCCTCATCACCGAAGATATTACTTTTTAACACACCATCCCCGAGATTAATTCGTCCGTCGTTATTAACACCATTTGCAACCTCTAAACAATCTGCAGCAACATTAACCTCTCCTTTACTGATATTCATATTATCTGCTATTATACTATCATTAAAATTAACCGTACCATTATAAACATTAAATTCACCTTGGTTCACAGCATTATTAAAATTAACCGTACCGATCGTTGCCCCTATAATATTAACAACTTCTTCAACCTTATTTTCTGTTTCATCGTAAACATGTGTAATATAAGTCACATCATCTTTATTAACATTCATCACACCTTCATGCCCATCAACAGCACCGTCAAATGTTATTTCTTTTCCGTTATTAGCATTTAGATTAACCACGCCGTCATTAAAAATATCGTTATTTTCGCCATTGAAAACACTTACTTTTTTCGTTTCTTCATTTCTTTCATAATTAACACCGATTTTATTACCTGTAAATCTTACATTTTCCTCATCTGCTACAATATTTGCTGTTCCTCTGTTAAAGATTGCCCCACCGGCTGTCGTTGCCGCATTATCTATAAAATCAGCATCTGCCACAGTTATTGCTGCGCCTGTATCGTTATATATAGCTCCTCCCAAACCTTCTCCTGTATCAGCTAATGCATAATTTCGTTCAAAATTACCTTCAACATACCCAATATTAGCATCTGTATTATTAGCGATAGCCCCTCCAAAACCACTTTCTTTACCTAGAGCATAGTTATCCATAAAGTCAGCCTTAATACGATCCACACCATAAGATTCCTCTGCATCGACATAATTATTAGAGATAGCACCGCCGTTTGCCGAACCTTGTGAATGATAAGCAAAATTATCTACAAAACCTCGAGTTTCTGTCTTTTCAGATAAGTTTCCAACATATTCATAATTTATAATAGCTCCACCGCGTGCTAAATCCACACCATCACTCTCAACATAATTTTTAATAAAATCAGCCGTAATAGCTTCTGCAATTGTATAGTAATTCAAATCAATTGCTCCGCCTTGACGAATACTGGTATTTCCGACAAAAGATCCGCTTAACTCATCAACAATAATCCGTTGTTCGACCGACTCACCTCTTAAATTAACAGCCCCACCTTCATTATCAGTAAAATCAGTATCTGTTATTGAGACATGCGTTAATCTGCTACCTGAATGAACATCTACGGCTGCACCATTTTTATCATCCACAGTATTATTACCAAAAAACACAGAATTAACTATAGATATATTTTCAGCCTGACTATAAACAGCTCCGCCCCGTTGTGCACTATTTTCCGTAAACACACTGTCAGATATTGATAAATCACTGTCTGAACGCGCATAAATAGCTCCACCATATTGAGTTGCATTATTATCAGCCAAAACAGAATTAATAACTTCCACACTCCCGAATGTATTTATAAAGCTGCCATTAGCCGCACTAAAACCTGTTATTGCCTTATTAACATTAACATCTTCAACATATCCGTCATTATTATAGACAACATTGGCTTGCCCGACATTAACAACACTAAGATTTTTATCTGCCGTCATTGTTATTCCGGAATAATGAACACTTTGATCATCGGCATCCCCACCCAATATACTATATTGTCCGTTATTACCGTTTATAATCAATGTCGAACCATCACCTTCCATATTTGTCAGGTTTCTGTTATCCTGTTCATCCGCATTCAAATAATAAACACGCTGTGGAGCTGTCATATGCACCGCAGTATACAAATTTTCATATTCGAATTTTAAAACACCCTCATTCGGATATTCTTCATCATGATTATCATACGTCACAATCCAACTTGTCTCTGGTTTAAAGCCATTAACTGTCACCTCATCTGCAGTCAACTTTACAAAATCTTTCAGTACGTTATCTGCTACCGCAATTTTAATCGGTGCATCATCCACCGGATCATTAACAATATTTAACTTAGACAATACAATTCTATGCTCCTCAGGCGTACTTAAAACATTTCCATTGGCATCAATAACACTTATTGCACTAAGATAATCTGCTTTTTTATCAGCCATAGAAACATCAATATCAACTACCAAGTTTTCCAACAACTTGAGATTTCCTAATCCCTGCTCGACCCACTCTCCGTTATCAGATAAATCTAATACACCTCCATTACTGACAAAATTTTGGTTTGTCATATTAAGTGTACTTCCGTTTTCAAGCTTCAATATTCCACCGGATAACTTAACATCATGTTTTTCAATCACACCGCCTTCAGCATTAATAAATGTATCATTATCAGTCCCATTAATTTCAAAAACACTACCACTATATTGAGATCCGTCAAAACTGATAACTCCTTTATTTTCTCCTTTAGAGACGGTTATTAAAGCATTTTCTCCATCATCTAATATTTGACCATAATTCTGCAGATTATGTATTGTTATCTGCCCGTCATTATTAACTAAACCTTTTTCAATATCATTATTGGTTAAAGTATCTGTCACTTCTATAACACCCTTATTATTATACAATAAAGCATCGGGTACATCATCCTCTCCAATAATAATATTTTTCTGTCTAATACGAGCAACTTCAGAATTTAGTGTTCTTCCACCATTTATAAATACATCATTTTCAAGAATAAATCTTCCTTCATCACCATCAATTGTACCATTATTATAACTTTCAGCTTTTCCCTTAACCCTTATGAATTTATTGTTTATCATCGTCCCATCATTTTGCAAACTACCAACCGTAACAGCCTCGCTATTAATAAATTCTCCTTCATTTTTAATGGCTGAATCAACATTTATACTTCCCTTATTAAGCAATTTTGCCTGCAATCCAACATCAAGCGAATCAACAACTTCAATCATGCTATTTTCACTAATATTTGTATTCCCATTTGAAGCGACTATATTTTTAACAGTTATATCACTATTTACAGATATTTCACCAGTACTAGAAGAATTTGTTAAAAAAACTTCTGCCGATCCATTAGCACCTACCGTCGCATAATATGTCTCATTTTGACCGTTAAGATAAAGAATATTATCTTCAGCGATAATATCTTCATTAAGCGTTATCTTTTTACCATCTGCACTATCTAAATAAATACCAGCACTTCCGCCATTAATTTCACCACCTGATAATTCAATATCTTTATCATCCGACACAATAAAAACTTTTGAATTGGCATTAATCTTATTATTGGCAATATTACCATGAAAATACACTTCCTTTTCCACATTAATTATATTCATCTCATCATTGTTGCCATTGATATCACCCATCATCACAACCTTATCATTGCCTGAAATCAAAACGACGCCGCCTTCTTGATATAAATCGGTTCCATTACCAGCAAATACACTATCTTTTATATTCATTTCACTATTATTATAAACAGCAGATAAACCAACATTATTAGTAATATCTGTCTCGATAATATCAAATGTACCACTATCATTATAAATTGCTGCACCATACTCACGCGCCGTATTTTCAGTCAAGAGTGAATTAGTTAAAACAAACGTACCTGCTTTATTATAAATTGCCCCACCTTGTGCTGTAGCAACCCATTTGGCTGCATTATTTCTAAAAATTGTATTACTAATTTCAGCATCTGCAACATTATAAATTGCCCCACCACTTCTAGAAACATTACTTTCAAAAACAGTACCATTCTCTACCATCAATAAACCATTATTATAAATTGCACCACCCATATTTGCATTGGAAGCCGAGGCATTATTCTTAAATATGGTATTATCTATTAAAACTTTTGCGTTTTTGTCTATAAATAAAGCTCCGCCAGAAGATTTATTAACCGTATCCGCACTATTCGCATTAAACACAGAATCATAAACTTCCACATTACCTCCAGCAGCATAAATAGCCCCACCATCATCTTTAGCTTGATTAAAAGCAAATACAGCATCATGCACTGTCGTTATTCCTTTTGCATTATATATAACTCCACCCTGAACTGATGTATTATTATAAAACACCGCATCATCGCTTACATTAAGTATTCCGTCATTATAAACAGCACCTCCGTTACCACCTACAGTTTTATTAACACCATCTATATTACGTACCTCAGATTCGCTTTCATTTGCCATCATCACGCCACCAATAACATTAACAGTGCCATTATTATTTCTAACAACGCCACCGACCGTTCCTTTGGTTTTATTGCCACTAAACACTGAATTATTTAAATTAATCTCTCCGCCGTTATTTGTCGCAAAACCGCCTTGTGAATTATCAGCATAAAAATTTTTAACACTATTAACTACCGTTAAAGTCCCTTCTAGAGCATCCCCTTCAGTCGCACCGGCACCATTTATTGTAAAGACTTTACCTTCACCAACTTTAGTACCACCATGTTGATCCCCGTCTATTGTCTGATGATTTGCATTAACCACCAGGATGCTTCCCCCCATGGTTCCTAAATCTTCAACTTCTGTTTCACCACCATTATTTATATAATAAACACGTTGTGTTTCATTATCTTTATTAACAATTGATAAATTTTTTTCACTTCCAGGTAACCATCTGAGTTTACCTTGAGCACTATCATAGGCAATATAATAACTTCTCTCATCTAAACTAGCAGTATCACTCATCGGCACAATTGTAAAGTCAGTAGCTAATTTGATATATTCATATAGATTACTTGTTACAGCTAATTGATAAGAACCTGATTCTGTAGCATCAACCTCATTATAAATAGATTTCAATACAATCATTCCTTCACCACTAACAGATGCCGCCTCAAGTTTATCTCCTCTATTTTCCCCAAGCTTGGCATCTAATATTAAATTCAAATCTCCATCCAATATAACATCACCTAATTTATTCACTGTATTGGAACATTGAGCTAAATTAAGCGTACCTCCTTTATCTGTCACATTAATATTCGCTACATCCAAATCTGCTACATTACTTCCATCTTTATTAACCGTTAAAGAACCACCATCAAATTCCAAATTATGAGGATTTATAACCTGATTATATGCATCTAAATTAGATGTAACTTGTAATGTTCCACCTGTACCATCAAGATGGGTTATTGTTGCATCATCAGTAATATTTAAAACACCATCATTACTCAAATTTATATAGATATTATCTTTAATTGTCGCATACTTCGTTGTTAATTTACCCTCAGAAATATCAATTAACTGTTCCCATATTATAGAAGCATTATTAACCACATCACCTTTTATATACACCCCTCCATGATAAGAATCTCCAAAGTCATCACCTGTAATAGAATAATTCAAAATACCATCACCTAGATTAAGCATTCCATAATTCATAAATTCATAACTGGCAGCCTTCAAATTATCAGCATTTATATTAATTATACCATTATTACTAAATAAAGTTGCTTTATTATTAAAATTAACAGTTCCACCAACAACAGTTGTCTCATCTTGAACTTCTCCATTAAAAGTAACAGTATGCCCGGCAGTCGCAGAAACTTCGGTAAAACCACTACCACCTATTAAATCTATTAACTTTCCATCTGCTGTTTTATTACCGGAAAAAACGACATCTTTATTATTTGCCAAAATATGCATTGGATAACTATCACTTTTTATCGCCGGTGCATCATTATCAATAAAATCAGTATCTACAACAAATCCTTCACCAAAAACTGATAGAACAGCCATCTCACTTTTATTTTCTTTAAATAACGAATCCTTAATTTCATACCATCCAGAAAGATTTACAATATTATGCTCACTGTTGTTATTTAAAAATTTAACCCCACTAATACTACCAATAGAAGTACTATTAATAACCGCACGAAAATTCATAAACGTCACATCTGAAATATTAAGTTCTTGGTTATCTTGCGATTCCACAACTAGTATTCCATCATGGTTACCACCATCAATCTTATATCCATTACCTTTTATTGTTAAACTCGATCCGTTCATTTGCCCCAAATCAGCACCAATTATTTCATCAGCATTCATTGAATAAGAGCGTATACCATCAGCTACAACCGCTGTCGGCAAATCTCCAATAGCAATACTAAGTTTATTATCACCAATTCTTTGGTAAATATAATTATTCTCCCCTAAAATAGATACATCAGCTGTTAAACTATATTGTGTACCAAAATCAAGTATTGTTCCATTTTCATTAATTAAGTTAACTTCAGAAACCTGAAGTTTGCTAGAGTCATATGCCTCATTAAACGTATCAAAAGTTCCATTTTCTAAATCTGCATCAATAGCCAATAATAAAGGTTTTGAAGAAACATCTAATGTGCCGACATCAACCGTGCTAACAACATCATTTATAAGGCTTAATGTCCCTCCATTAGCCACTAATACTGAACCGATAAGATTGCCGGAATCAATGCGTAAATAACCATCATAAAGATTTATCGTATGCCCCGTAAGTGGCCCTTTAAGCACAATCTCGCCCCTTGTTGAGAAATTGTTGACATTTTGATTAATGTTCAACACACTGTTTCCAGAAGTACGCACTTTATCATTAAAAGTTATGGATTTTCCTTTATTGGCATTCAGATATGCTGTTCCATTAACATTAAATAGGTCAGTTCCTGTTCCGGAAAAATCAATATTTATTTTATCTGCATAAAGATAAACTGTACCGGCATTATAAATTGCCCCACCACGTGTGCTGTCATCACGCGTTGTCACATTATTTTTAAAAGACGTATCTATAACATAAACTGTACCTTGATTATAAATAGCACTACCGCTTTGTGCTTCATTCCCCTCAAAATAAGAGTCTTTAATATGACCGATATGAGAATTTTCAATGCGAATTGCCCCGCCTGTTCCTGTTGTTTTATTATTCTTAAAAGTAACATTAGAAACGTCAAAATCACCATAACGCGCTCTGAGTACCGCACCGGTATCAGATGAAAATCCGCTCAATTCAGCAATATTTTGCAGTACAATATAATCCCCTGTATTAAGGTAAAAACCGGCTGCTTCGTTACTAATTATTTTATGGTTCTGACCATTTATCGTAACAGCCCGATATGTTGGTAACGTATTCAATGCACTCACATTGCTAATATCTTCCTCCAGCGTAATAAAATCTCCATCTTCAGCAGTGATTATCGCCGTTTGCAATTCTTCTGCAGTAGAAACAGTTTTATCTTCCGCAATAGCTGGATATACAAAAACAATACTCAATAGGAACGCTAATAACGTATACATACAACATCTCCATAGATAAGACATTTATTAATATTTTATAAACTATTTAAGAGGTTTATTAAACACAATCAAAAACATATATTTATACACATTAAAAAACATAACAAAAAGGGAATTTTAATTAAGAAAAAGCCCAAAAATTATTAAAATATCTTTCAAAATCAACCAAAGTTCGAAATGCTCAAATATAAACGCAAGAAAAAGCCTTTAACTGATAAAGACAAAAAAAGAAAACCAAAACTCCAACCGACAAATCAGCGATGAATTTTGGTTTTCTATAAGTAACAGTTCAAAAAGCAAAAATTTTCTTTTTACTTACAATTTGATGTTGCATTAGACACATAAGTATGGTCAAACTCGACTTTGAGTTCGCATAAAGGTTTACCATAACCGGCTACATCACAATAGCGAACGATTTCACCATCATCATCCGCAGCATCATAGTCAACGGCATACGTCCAAACCACGGTATCTCCACTATGAGAAGTACGCAAAGGAACATCAAAATCATCAAAGAAATCTTGCATCTGCTGCCCTTCTCTAATATCAAAACCGGCCGCATGAAATACTCTGCCCGAAGCAGGAGTATAGCTAACCGTACGGTTATTGTTATAAACCGGTTCGTTACTCAATTCAGGATATTGATGACAAACAGAACAAGCCGTAACCAATAAACAACTCAAAGCAATAAAAAACGCACGCATAAAAAAACTCCTTTACTTAGATAAAACTTAACTGACAAGTTCCAAAATAATTTGATTTAAAACCGAAAAACCTTGGTCCGTCAGCCAAATATTATCGTTATCATAACACAATAAATTTAATTGTGCAAGTCTTTTTATTGCCAAATTATTGACAAATTTAAACAAAGGTATACCACATGCCTGATAAAAGCGTTCAGCATTAATACCTTCTTTAATTCTTAGTCCCATTAAAACAAGCTCTTCTGCTCTTTCTTTAGCATTTAATTCCTCAGAAATTTTTCCGTCAATGGTTGCCAAAATTTTTCCATTAACATGTACTCGCCCATGTGCCCCCTCACCAATACCAAGATAATCCCCACCTTGCCAATACACAAGATTATGTACAGATTTCGCAACCTCATCAAACGCAAAGTTTGAAACTTCATAGCGTTCAAACCCTTTTTCTCTAAGATAAGAAATTGTTTTATTATAAAGCATTACACAATCATTATCATCTAATACTTTAATATTTTTCCTTGCAAAAACCGTATTTTCTTCGATCGTCAGCTGGTACAAAGAAATATGTTTAAAACCAAAATTTAATGCCTCATCAATTTCTTTTTGCCAATTCTCCCATGTCTGTCGCGGACGAGCATAAATAAGATCTATCGAAGATTTTTCAAAAGTATTAACTGCAACTTCCATCGCCAGTTTTGCTTCTGTAAGTGTATGTGTACGTCCCAAAAATTTCAAATCATCCTCGTTTAATGCCTGAACACCAAGAGAAAGCCTATTAATTCCCGCCTGATGAAACCCTATAAATTTATTATACTCAAACGTATTAGGATTAGCTTCAAGAGAAATTTCCGCATCTGCCCGCACTGTGAAATAACGCGCCACATCATCTAGAATCATCTGCACTGCATCTGGAGATAATAAAGACGGCGTACCTCCGCCAAAAAAAATAGTATGGATAGACCTATTGCCCAAAAGCTCTGCAAAATAAACAATATCTTGGTGATACCGAGCAATCAACTGTTTTTCATCAAAATTCCGTTGTAAAATTGCCCTAAAAAAATCACAATAAGGACACCTGCTCTTACAATACGGAAAATGAATATAAAGCGCTAACGGATAATCATCTGTCATATAAGTTTATCCCAACTCAGCGCACTTGCTTTCAATCCGCCTTTCGAGTTCTGTCATAAACTCTTTTTTATTATCAAAATCAGCAACTTTCATTGGAGACATAAATTCAAAAGTTACCGTCCCAGGATATTTTAAAAATGCACCCTTTGCCCAATGCAAACCGGTATTAAGTGCTATCGGTACAATCGGCATATCTAAACTCTCAGCTAAGAAAAGCACTCCGGATTTATAGCCTTTTACCTGTCCGTGCTTACAACGTGTACCCTCCGGAAAGATAATTAATTTACGCCCTTCCGTCGTCCTCTTTTTAGCAGCTTTAAGCATACCTTTCATCGCTTTTGCTCCGGCACTGCGATCTACCGGTATCATCCCATAAAGTGCTTGCCCCCAACCAAACAAAGGCACATAAGTCAACTCTTTTTTCAAAACAAAAATAGAGTTTGGAATAATAGCTGTGTAAGCAAACGTTTCAAATGCCGATTCATGTTTAGAAGCAAAAATATAACCTGGCTTGATATATTCTTTCCCTTTAACAACAATTTTAATCCCACATAAAAAGAGCATCGTTTTCCAAACAATCGGATGAAAAAATTTATCCCATAATACCACACAGGCCTTGCGAGAAAAAAGACCGACCAAAATTACAAAAACATACGCCACCGCCTGTGCCGAATAAAACCACAAATTCGCAATCAACGAACGTAAAAAAATATAAATTTTATACATCATCAAGTCCTTCTATAAATATTGCAACCGCACTGCCAAAAACTTCATATATTCAGCCGCTAAAAACTTAAAACTTCCCCAATGCCGTCCCCAATGTTTGCGTACATGTCCGGAGCTGACTGCCACAAAACGAATATCTTTTTCCGGCATTTCATGATTAAGTTCTAATCTGCTGCGCGGTATATGATAAAAAGATGTCACCGCATAAATCGTTTTAAGTTTATATTTATCAGCCCAAGCTGTAATTTCTTTGGCATTTTCTTCTGTAGTTGTTGCATCATACCCCAAATCGACCGGCATATCATCATAAAGATGCACATTTTCTCTTGCTGCGATTTCATCTAAGCGCACACCCTTTTGCACACCGGATATAAGTAAACGCTTCCCCTTTCCTTGTTCTAACAATTCCAATCCCTTGCTTATCCGATGTTTACCACCTGTCAAAACGGCAATTCCGCTCTCTGAAGGAACACTAATTCCTTTCGGTTCGGCATGAATATAAGCAAAAACTGTATGTGTAAACCAAGCAAAGCCTGCAAACCATAGCAATAAAATACCACAAAAAGTCCCGATAATTGTTTTCTTTAAATTTATCATCTACCCCTCATGTATAATGAAATTACACTTATACTATACCCAATAAAAAAAGCCGATAATACTTTTTAACACTTCTCCACATCAAAAAAAGGAGACACCATGCCGCAAAACATCATGTCCCCTTTTTTTAACCATCAAGCAAATATTACTTGTTCTTTCTGTTAAGCAAACCAGCCAGCAAACCGGCAACAGACGGAACAATCAAAAACAGCCATACTTGTGAAAGCGCTTGTCCGCCGACAAACAGAGCCGGACCAAAACTACGCGCCGGATTAACCGATACACCGGTAATTTGTAAACCGACAATATGGATGACGACTAAAGTTAAACCGATAATTAAACCGGCAACTTCTATCGGTTTTTCTGTGGCTTTCAAAATAACTTGTACAAAGATATAAGTTGCAACAAACTCAAACAGTATAGCAGCAAGCATACTATAACTCATCCCATAGCCTGCTCCCCATCCGTTTGCGCCCAAACCTTCAACGGTAACATCATATCCACGCAACCGTTCTGAAGCAATCCATAACAATACAGCTGCTCCTAAAGTTGCGCCGATAAACTGTGCAATAATATAGCAGATAGCATCTTTTGCACTCATCCGACCGGCACTCCACACCCCGAGTGTTACTGCCGGATTAACATGTGCACCTGAAACAGGACCGATTGCATAAGCCATAGCAACCACAGCTAAACCGAACGCAAATGCAATTCCCAAATGCCCGACAGTTACACCGGAAAAGACAACCGCTCCGCAACCGATAAATACCAATACAAATGTACCAAACAATTCAGCAATATATTTTTTCATTATAACCTCCTGATATATTGAAGACAACAAGAGCATAGCAAAAAATTGCAAAATAACAACTATCTTATTTATTTTATAAACAGAGAAAGCTCATTAGTATAAAACGCGTTTTTTCTCATTTTCTTTATCAAATTCATAAGTTTCAATCATTCCTTCAACTGCCCTAAAACTCTATTCACAGTCCCAAATCATGATCCCCAATCTTTCAAACTAAACCATCTTTTTTAATGTTCGCAAAACAGTCACATAAGCCGTAAATGCTGTTAAAATAGTACAAACCATCGGCATCACTAAAATAATCAACCAATTTTCCGTTGAAAAAGTCACCGAATTGAAAATGCCGGCCTCTATTCC
This sequence comes from Alphaproteobacteria bacterium, assembly GCA_045603405.1. GTDB lineage: Bacteria > Pseudomonadota > Alphaproteobacteria > RF32 > CAG-239 > CAG-267. Next base: position 55,814 of record JAZUMA010000025.1, read on the forward strand.
TTTTGCCATATTACCAATCAACATAATCGCCGGCACAACCAAAATTGTCCCGATAATCCCCGCCATCATTGTCATTTGTGAAATTTGCTTAACATAATTCATTGCGATATACTCATCTGTGGCCCCCATAATATGCAAAATACTTATAATATCTCTATGCACATTTAAGCCGGTTTTAACCGCATAAATAATTGCCGCCATCACTGCAGCAGCTACCATTATCAGCACCGTAACAGCCAGCATTTTCAATGAATTAATAAATTTAAGTAACCTTGATAACCATAAATTATGATCATTAATTGAAGCTTGTGGCGAAATTTCAGACAGCCGCACCGCTAACTCTTTAAAATCAAAATTTCCGGCATTATTAATTTTAACATCTAACAGCTTTGGTATCGGCAACAATTCAATATCAACATTATTACCGAGCCATGGTTCAAGCAACGCCCGCAACTCTCCATCTGAAAGCACCGTAACCTCTTTAACATTCGGATATCTCTCTAAAAAACTAACCACGCCCAACAAATCCTTACGACTTTCTTCATAATCAGGCATAGGCAAAACCTGAACGGTAAAATTAGAAACAACTTGCTTTTTAGAATTTTCAAACATTGTATTTATACCCAACACGCCGGCAAGCGTAATTGCAAATAAAAACACCGAAACAGCCACAATTACCCTTAAAAATGTCTTGGAGTATCCTTCATCAATCGGTAAAGCGGTTCTTGCATTTGCCGGCGGTTTCTGTTTTACCAGCGCTTTCATCCTTGCTTTATCAGCTTTAGGCTTCCCTGCAGGTCTCTCTGGCATTTGTATAATTTCGTTTTCCATTGTCATCAGCTCCGTTATTTCAAATAAGAGAGTTTTCCGCCCTCAAGCAGCAAGCGCGGATAATTATAACGTTCCATCAATTCATTAGAGTGTGTTGCAATAACAACTGTTGTTCCCAAACGATTAAGTTCAGCAAAAAGTTTCATCAATTTAATTGCAATTTCACTATCCACATTACCTGTCGGTTCATCTGCCAAAAGAAGCTCCGGTCTGTTAATAACTGCCCTAGCAATAGCCGCTCTCTGTTTCTCTCCACCGGAGATATCAGAAGCTCTTGTATACATATTATCAGAAAGTTCCACCCATGCCAAAAGCTCAATCACGCGGTGGCGTATTTCTTTTTCTTTCATTCCGCGCAATCTTAACGGCAAAGCCACATTATCAAACACGCTCAAATGCTCTAACAATCTGAAATCCTGAAAAACAACACCGATTCGCCGCCGCAAAAAGGCCAATGTATCTCTATCAGTCATTGCCACATTATTACCAAATACTTTCAACGTTCCATCTGTTGGTTTTTGTGCCAAATAGAGCATTGATAACAGAGATGTTTTCCCTGCACCTGATTTACCGGTCAGAAAATGCATTGAACCTCGGCGAAAAGCAAAATCAATATCTTTCAAAACCGGAGCGTTATCGCCATAAGAAAGTGCGACATTTGACATCTCAACAATCGGTTCGAATTCTCTTGTTTCCATCTTATATCCTCAAAATAAATTTAATAATATATAATCCTTATTCTAAAAACATTAAAAGAGCCAAACCGCATTATCCCCAAAATTTTCATCCGAAAAATAAAATTTAACCTTTTGTTAAACTTTTCATTGATTCTAAAAAAAATCATGATTATACTTCCCACAATTACAATATAAGGATGCCTAAAATGTTAATCAGTTGCCCTAAATGTCATAGTATATATGAAATTCCGGATGAACTTGTCGGTAAAACCGGTCAAAATTTTCGTTGTCACGCCTGCTCTAATGTTTGGCACGTTATGAGAGAAGATGCCCTTGGCTACGAAGAAGAAACCGAAGATACCCCCCCATATATTGAAGCGATTCCAGTATCAGAACCGCCACATCGGCACTATCCGGCTAATAAAAAAGAATATAAAATACCGGCAGACAGTAAATCCGGCCGCCATACACGTTCTTCTAAAGAAATAATAGCCGACGAGGCTGATCCGGAATATATTCCGCCTAAACCCAAACAGAAAAAAGAATTAACTTTAACTTCTGACTACGGCACCTCTTTTACAATCAATGCTTTACCGGAAGAAGAACCGAAAGATGAACATACCCCTCACTTAACAGAAAATTCTGAAGATATACATATTACTAAAGAAGATAGCCTTCTGCCTGAAAAACCTTTCAAAGGTTATCGTAAAACCTATCTTTTGCTCTTTTTACTTTTCATTTGCCTGTTAAGCATTTTATTGCGCCGTGAAATCGTCGCTTTTTACCCAAATGCCGAACAATGGTATAATAAGATTTATTTGAGCGGATTAAAAAATCCGGAATATCTCAAATTTGAAAATGTTAACATCCGCGAAGAAACAATTGAAAATAAAAAAATATTAAGCATTTATGCACAAATTAATAATCCTTCCCGTTATGCAACCTTTATTCCACCTATTACTTTAAGTGGTCAAAAAGAAACATTCAAAGCCGATAAAGATTTTATTGCTGCTCATCAAAAAAGCACCGTCAAAATAAACATACCGGCTCCGCAAAATAATGAATCTATCCACTTGACTTTAGGGTTTAAGCGCCCCTAAATATATAACAGTTTATATCAAAAAGGAGATTATAATGTTAAGAGAAAATTTACAAAATGCTTTAAAAGAAGCTATGAAAGCAAAAGATATGGCAACAGTTTCAGCCGTTCGATTGATTATTGCCGGTCAAAAAGAAAAAGATGTTATTGCTCGCGGTGCAGGTAAAGAATGCGCTTCTGATGCAGATTTATTAGCCATGATGCAAACAATGATCAAACAAAGAAATGAATCAGCTAAGATCTATACTGAAGGAGGTCGTCCGGAATTAGCCGCCAAAGAACAAGCAGAAATAGCTGTTATTGAACGTTTTCTTCCCAAACAATTAAGTGAAGCTGAAACTAAAGCAGCCATTGAAGCTATTATCCAAAAAATTGGTGCTCAAGGTATGAAAGACATGGGCAAAGTTATGGCAGAATTAAAAAATGCTTATGCCGGACAAATTGATATGGGAAAAGCCTCTGGCTTATTAAAATCCTTGTTAAGCTAAAAAATACAGGGGTATTCATGGCCACAAAAGATTTACAACGCTTTATAGATGAACTACGGGCACGCATTCCTATCGCAGATGTCGTCGGCGCAAAAGTAAAGCTTGTCAAAAAAGGTCGTGAATACCAAGGGTTATGCCCTTTTCATCATGAAAAGACCCCTTCTTTTACCGTCAATGAAGCCAAAGGATTTTATCATTGCTTCGGTTGTGGTGCCCACGGAGATATTGTCAAATTTGAAATGGAAGCAAATGGCCTCCCGTTTATGGATGCTGTTCAAAAATTGGCTCATCAAGCCGGCTTAACTATGCCTCAATTTTCCCGCCAAGACAAAGCCGAACAAGAAGTAAAAAAATCACTATATGACATCATGGAGCAAGCATGTACATTTTTTGAAAGAGAATTACGCATGCCTTCCGGTGCCGAAGGATTTCGTTATTTCAATGAAAAACGAGGCTTATCCAAAGAAATCATACAAAAATTTCGCTTAGGCTATGCACCAAACAATAACGCTTTAATGACTTATCTCAAATCCGCCGGTGTTGAAGAAAAAGATTTAAAAGATTTAGGCTTAATCGCTATACCTGAAGATACAACTCGCCGTCCGCATGATTTTTTTCGTAACCGTGTAATGATTCCTATTACCAACAAGCAAGGTAAAGTCATTGCATTCGGTGGCCGAGTAATGGAAAAAATAGAGCCCAAATATCTCAATTCTCCGGAAACCCCTATTTTCAATAAACGCCGCAACCTCTATAATTTAGATAAAGCTCGTGAAGTTGCATATAAAGAGAAAAAGTTGATTATTTGTGAAGGTTATATGGATGTCATCGCCTTAGATCGTTATGGTTTTGGCTACGCCGTAGCACCACTCGGTACTGCCTTAACCGAAGAACAAATTATAGAAGCGTGGAAGGTATGTGCTGAACCAATTTTATGTCTTGATGGAGATTCGCCCGGTATTAAAGCCGCAATGCGCACCGTTGACCGTGTATTACCTATATTAAAAGCCGGTTATTCTCTAAAATTTCTTTTCCTTCCTGAAAATATGGATCCTGATGAATATCTTCAAGCTCACGGTTCCAACAGCTTTGCCTCATTAATGACAAAGACCCAACCTTTAATTGATATTCTTTGGCAAAAATATACCGAAAATGAAGACAGTTCTACTCCTGAAAAGAAAGCTTTAATTGAACAAACACTTTTAACGGAAGTCAATAAGATTACAGATTTTACTGTACGCAATTACTATGCACGCGAAATTAAAAACCGTATTTATGTGGCTTATAAACAATCACCCTGGCAAAAAACACCAGAGCCGTCATCTTCTTCTAACCACTCTTCGGAAAAGCCCTCTTCCACGCGGATTACAGCAAATAATTTTCAAAATTACCCAACGAAATACAAAAACATCAATAAAAAAGAATTTCCTTCAAATAAAACATCTCCGCGCAATTTAATTAACCATTCTATAGAAACTTCGCCCCAAGAACTTCGCCAGAGCCTAAATAGTGAAAAAGATAAAAACATTCGTTTTATTATCGCTTGTGAGCTGATTTATCCGGAATTAATTGATGATTATGAAGAAAAAATATTCTTGGATGATATAAAAGATGAAAAATTAAAAGCCTTACAAATAACAATTGCAGACACCTTCCACGATAGCAGCACACCTTTATCAGGTGATGAATTGGCTGAAAAGATTATTGAAACATCATCTGCAGACGCTTTGAAATCATTATGGGAATGGACCATGATAAAAAATCAAAATCCGTTCATAAATGATTTAAGAAAAAAAATTAATAACATCCTGCAAGAAATAAAACGGCAGAATATAGAAAATGAAATCAAACAGTTAAGTGCTGAACTATGCAAAAATTTTGATGAAAACGTTTACTATCGTTTAGCTGAATTAAAAAAAATCCAACAAGATATGCTACTCCAAGAAGAAGCAACCGCAATCTAACTAATTTTACTAGTCAAACACATATCATACAACATTAACAAGTTGAAATTAATCATTGTTTTTATGAAGAAATTTTATTTTATTAGCCAACCATTTAATTTTAGCCAATGCATGAGCTTCTTTTATATTATCCCGAAGTTTTTCGACCTTGCGGACAGTTGTATCAGCTAAATTCTTAATATATTCAAATGGATTATCAACATCTCTAGAACTTACATTTAGTAAATCTTCAGCACTTTCCCTACTAATACCATCACCAACATCATTTACATTATTGCTCTCGATACTTTGCCCTTGATTAGTATGAATCTGTCCTGCATGAATAACGGTTTCTTCTTGAATTGCGGTATCTGCCATCTGCTTGATTTGCTCAAAATGTTCATCAATATCATTAGGATTAACATCTAAAATATTATTTTTAATATCTTTTTGTTCATCTATAACTTCATTGTAATCGGTTTCATTTATCTTTGATATTTCCTCACCATTTCCATCATTTTCAACATCCTCAGTCAATACTTTTTCATCTTCAAGGCTCTGTTCACTCACCGAATAAGATGCATACTCATTATTATTTTCTGATTTATAATTCGAAAAGGCAATATTATCTGCTCCAAACGATTTTCCTGAAAAATACAAATTTTCACCTTTGCCATAGCCGATACGACAAACACCACCTTCATCAAAAACACTTAAATTCAGTATGTTAGAAATCGATAATAAATCATCACGCGAATTATCATCCACTTCCAAAACACGATTAGCCAACACCATAAAATCAGGAACCAAATCACTCAATCCATCAAACCAATGTTGCAATACCATTTCCTTTAATAAAGCCACACCTTGTACATATTTTTCATCATCGATAAAAGCCCTCACTGCTTGCAAATAAAACCTTGCAACATATTCCTGATAAGCGAGATTCATATATTCGACAGCATTTTTTTTCACAGCGGCCAAATTAGTACACAGAATTTGCAACAACTCATCTTCTGTATCCTTGGCTAAAGGCAATAAACAATTCAAATAACACGTCATCATTGTTGCCTGTCCATAACGCGCTAACATCTTTAACACAAGTATTGCCGAGTTTATTTGCCCGAGATTAACCAATACTTTAGCAAAGACAACACCCTTACATATTGATGTTTTTTTAGCCAATAATAAACATCGATCCGTTAAAGCAGAAGCTCGTTCAACATCTCCATATACAGATTGGATGGCACATTCCTCATAAAAACCTTCTTCTTCCTCAAATGGTGCAATAAAATCAATAATATCCTGATTATACGCTCTTAATGCTTTATACTCGATCTCAGACAATTCATTAATATTCTTGCGCAACATCAACCGTGTCCAAAAACGATCTGTCATACCGATATCGTTTCTGTTGAATTGATTATTTATAATATCCTGAAAATAAATACAAAAATACTTCTTCTCTGCCTCTGTTAACTCTCTTCTCATATGGATAATTATCAAAACCAATTTTTGCAGAAATTTTTTATATGCAAAATACAATTCTGAATTATCCAAACGTATATCGTCAATTTGCATACGAATTTGTTCAAGATACAATTTCAATGGCACAGATAACTCACACAAATCCAATTTTTCAGCAAAAGACCATGGTTGATAGCCGGTAGCAAATATTTCCGCACATAAATCTTGATTAGATATAAGCAATTGTTCCAATATTGACTGACTGAATTTAACACCCGCATCGGAATTATCAATGTTTCGCCAAGCATATAAGCGATCATCTGTAACATCCTTTTCCAGACGATAAAGATAATCAGCCAAAATACCTAATTCAAAAGCCTTAACGACCCCGTTATCACATAAAGCATGCCAAATTTTCTTTCGTGCCTCCGCACTTGCTCCTTCAAGTCCGACGACACCTAAGATTCCCCATAATAGAGAAAAGTTTCGTGGTAAAAAGATATCTTGATTTTCCGGCTCATCTAATTTCGCCATTACCTGTTCGACAAGTGTTTTCTCTCCTGCGAACAACATATCAACCAAATCTTTTTCAGACCAGATCATCTCTTTTCTACCCTCTCAAAAACACCTAATGCTAAAACATGATAACAATACTGTCAAGCATTACTCTCATCTTAACAACAAGCAGCACAATCAAAGTTTATAACATTATTCCAAAAAAGCTCTTGACATCAATTTAAGAAATGATTATGTTAACCTCGTTTGCAAACTTTTATACATAGTATAAACACCAAGACAAGGAACGACATGTCAGAAGAAAAAGAAGAATATCAAAGCTCTGATGCGCCGCTGTTGGATTCATTCGGCGGCCCCTTAAAAAAGCTTTTAGCTAAGGGTAAAGAACAGGGCTACATTACTATTGAAGAACTTAATCAGGCACTTCCTTCAGAAAAAGAAACTTCCGACCAGATAGAAGACATCATGGCGGCAATTTCTGATATGGAAATCAGTATCATTTCCGCTGACGAAACAGACGATTATGAAGATAGTCAGGAACAAGTTGAAAATGAAAATGAAGAAATTATTGACTATGACGAAGAAAATAGCGGGAATTTTGACAGTAAAGAACTGATGCGTTCGGACGATCCGGTTAGAATGTACTTAAAAGAGATGGGCACGGTTGAACTTCTGTCCCGTGAGGGAGAAATAGCCATTGCTAAACGTATTGAAGCCGGTAAAACCGTTATGATAGGCGGTCTTTGTGAGAATCCGATGACATTGAAAGCCATATCTAAATGGCGTGATGAGCTGGTTGCCGGCACCATGCAACTAAGAAACATTATTGATCTTGAAATGATGTATGGTGTAGACGCTGCAGCTATTGTTTATGATGATGAAAATACAAACGTTGAAGATGATTTAGAAAATGTCACCGAAGATTTAGAAAACAAAAATCTTGATGATATTGATGATGAACTTGAAACAGATATTGAATTTGACGGCGCCGTTGATGATGAAGCGGACGAAGACACGGAAAATGAAGAAAACATCGAAAATGACGATACAGACTCTTTAGAAGAAGATGATGATGAAGATGGTAGCCATTCCGCAACGTCTATTACAGCGATGGAAACGGCATTATTTGAACCTGTTTTAGACATTCTTAATAAAATATCCAGCTATTATGATGAGCTAAGCCGCATACAAACCCAACGTATGAAAGCCATTTTAGCCGGTCGCAAAGCACAAACATCTCTAGAAAAGAAATATTTAAACATCCGTAAAGAATTGATTGAATTAATGAGTTCAATCCACCTTAATTCAATTCGAGTTGAAGAACTTGTCGAACAACTCAATGAACTAAACCGCCGCTTAATGGGGGTTGAAGGTAAGTTATTACGTTTAGCAACAACAGCTCGCGTTAAGAGGGAAGATTTCTTAGCCGCTTACCAACATTCAGAACTTGATCCGCACTGGCTTGAAAAATTAGCTGAAAAGAAAGACAAACACTGGACAGCCTTTATCAATAACAACAAAGAAGAAATTCTTGAGTTAAGACAAAGCTTAGCAGAAATGAGTAAAGAGTGCGGTCTGCCGATTTCCGAATACAGAAAAATGGTAGATACAATTAAACGTGGCGAAAGAGAAGCCGAACGTGCCAAAAAAGAAATGATTGAAGCAAACTTGCGTTTAGTTATTTCTATTTCCAAAAAATATACCAATCGCGGTATGCAATTCTTAGATCTTATTCAAGAAGGAAACATCGGTTTAATGAAAGCCGTTGATAAATTTGAATATCGTCGCGGTTATAAATTCTCAACCTATGCTACATGGTGGATTAGACAAGCTATTACACGTTCAATTGCAGACCAAGCGCGCACAATCCGTATTCCGGTACATATGATAGAAACAATCAACAAACTTGTCCGTACTTCTCGACAAATGATGATTGAGACCGGTCGTGAACCGATACCGGAGGAATTGGCCAAACGTTTATCAATGCCGGTAGATAAAATCCGTAAAGTAATGAAAATTGCTAAAGAACCGGTAAGTCTTGAAGCGCCTGTCGGTGATGAAGAAGACTCTTCTTTAGGCGATTTTATTGCTGATGAAAATGCTCTACAACCGGTAGATAGCGCTATTCACACCAATTTAAAAGAAACCTGTACTCGTATCCTTTCTTCATTAACACCAAGAGAAGAACGTGTTCTGCGTATGCGTTTCGGTATTGGTATGAATACAGACCATACATTGGAAGAAGTCGGACAACAATTCAATGTTACCCGTGAACGTATCAGGCAAATTGAGGCAAAAGCTTTGAGAAAATTAAAACACCCGAGCCGCAGTAAAAAATTACGCTCATTCTTAGATCAATAATAAAAAGAGAGCAGTTCACCTGCTCTTTTTTTTCATCTCGATAAATTAAAAATACATCATCGGTAGTTTTTCTGATTCTGTTTAGTTGTTATTTTTTTCTGAATTCGATTAGCTGAAAGCAATGTCATTGTCTTCTCTCGCCAAGTTAATAATCTCATCTTCATTTTCAAAACACGTTGTCTTACCGTAGCTATAAGATGCTTTTCTCTTACACGATACACTAAAGAGCACTTAGCATCTTCTTCTGCTGCCACCTGTAAAAACTTCTCTACACCTTTGCTCATCGGTAATTTTAAACGCAACAAATCTTGCCGAATAATAAACGCTTTTTCGGTTAAAAATTTTCCACCATTTCCTTGAGACGTATGCAAAACCATATCACACGGATTATTATTACCGATTGCCTCATTATTGACAATTGTCACTATACTGCCACGCGCCACAAATTGTGTTTTTCCCCAAGCACTCATCAAATATAAATCATCTTCAGCCACAAAAGCTTTTCGTATTTCATTATTCTTTGTGTGCGCCGCCACTTTTTCTGCCGCCGCCACTTCGGCAAAATGCCTGCCATCATCAATATTATAACTCACTGCTACTTTATGCGGCTTTTTCACATATTGATCAAGCGAACCATCCGTACAATACCGGATATCTACTCCATCTCCTTCTTGTGCCACATTTGACGTCTCATGAATCTTACGCCCGTCACGTGCCACCACAACAGTATCAATTCTCCTACTCTGTTCATTTTTTTTCAACTTAACGGAGATAGTTTTTTTTTGCACATAAAACACATCATCTGGATTTTGCGCCACATAATCCAACACTTCCTGCTGTGATAACGGATTTTCTTCTGTTGATTTTCTTAAACTCACTCTATGTTTCCTCATTATAAACCATTTAAATGATAAAGATGAATATTTAATATTGCCTAAAGAAATAAGAAAAATTATTCACAATTAAAACATCTATCAAACCAAAAGAGCACTTCCGAAGAAGTGCTCTTTGCATAGGATGGAATAAAATGCTGTGCTTGAAGTAAATTTTCAACTGCAGTGTACAATAAAGCGTACATAAAGGAGAAAATTTACGATAATGACAGCTTTTTAGTACGTCCCTTAAACAGCCTCAGAAGTTTTATCCTGCTCTGTTTCCACTTTATACTCACTCATATGCTCTAACAGAGAACGTTTTTCGATAACATCCTCTTGAGCTTTATTGAGTAATGTATTGTAACGTTCCGGATTCATCTTATTGACAACTTGGAAACGTGTTTCAGAAGACATATAGTCTGCCAAAGGTTTCGAAGGAGCCTTAGAATCAAGCATCAAAGGAGCTTTACCCAGTTTTATGTTTTCCGGGTTATAACGATACAACGGCCAAGAACCGGTCTCAACAGCATCTTTCTGATGAGCCAAACCATCAGCCATATTCAAACCTTGGTTAATACAGTGAGAATATGCAATAATGAGTGACGGACCGTCATAAGCCTCAGCTTCATTCATCGCTTTAATAACTTGGCTGTCATTAGCACCCATAGCTACTTGAGCAACATAAACACTACCATAAGACATCGCAATCATTGCCAAATCTTTCTTCGGTAATTCTTTTCCTGCTGTCGCAAATTTAGCGCTTGCACCCATCGGCGTTGCTTTAGATTGTTGACCGCCGGTATTAGAGTAAACACCAGTATCAACAACCAAGATATTAACATTACGACCGGATGCAATAGCGTGGTCTAAACCGCCGAAACCGATATCATATGCCCAACCGTCACCACCGATAATCCAAACGGATTTTTTGATGAGATAATCAGCAACTTCATTAAGCAATTTAGCCTCTTCGCTGTTCATCTTAGCCAATTGAGCCCGCAATTCTTTAACATTATCACGTTGTGCATCAATTTCAGCATCTGTTGTTTGCGGATTAGCTAAAATTTTATCAGCAATACCACCTAATTGATCTTTTAAGGTACTCAGCAAATGTTTTGCTTTTTCTTCACTTTGGTCAATAGAGATACGCATACCTAAGCCGAATTCCGCATTATCTTCAAACAAAGAGTTTGCCCAAGCCGGCCCATGACCTTTTTCATCTTTAGCATAAGGTGTTGTCGGCAAGTTACCGGAATAAATAGAAGAGCAACCTGTTGCATTAGCAACCACCATTCTATCACCGAAGAGTTGCGTTAACAACTTAATATAAGGCGTTTCACCGCAGCCGGCACAAGCACCTGAATATTCAAACAACGGTTGAATCATCTGCGTTGTCTTCGGTAAGTTCTTTTGGACCTCTGTCCGTTTTACATAAGGTAAAGTCTCAAAGAACTTCCAATTTGCCTTTTCTTCTTCAAGATGATTTTCAATATGGTCCATATTGATAGCATGCAATTCCGGATTTTCTTTATTCTTAGCCGGACAAGCTGAGGTACAAAGACCGCAACCGGTACAATCTTCTGCAGAAATCTGCAAAATAAATTTCTTACCGGCAAATTCTTTACCCTTATAATCAGCAGATTTCAAAGTTGCCGGGGCCTTTGCCAATTGCGCATCGTCAGCCACTTTCATCCGAATAACACCATGCGGACAAACAATTGAACATTTGCCGCATTGGATACAAGCTGTCGGATCCCATACCGGAATTTCAGTTGCGATACAACGTTTTTCATATTGTGTTGTAGCTGTCGGCCATGTACCGTCCACAACTTCTTGCAATTCAGATGTTGTAATGCTATCACCTTTATCTGCAATCAATTTTGCTGTCAAACCTTGAACAAATTTAGGTGCACTTGCCGGAACAGGAGCTAAGCGATGATATTTAGATGTCACATGATCCGGATAGCTAACTTCAAACATATGCTCTAAAGAAGCATCAACCGCCGCGTAGTTCTTTTGCACAATTGCATCACCTTTTTTAGAATAAGTCTTCTTAATAGCAGCTTTAATTTGTGCGATAGCTTCATCTTTAGGAAGAATGTTGGAAATAGCAAAGAAGCAAGCCTGCATAATTGTATTAATGCGTGCGCCCATACCTGTTGCACGAGCCACTTCTACAGCATTAATCGTATAGAACTTCAACTTCTTTTCAATAATTTGTTCTTGCACTTCAATCGGCAAATGATCCCAAACTTCATCATACTTATATGGTGCATTTAATAAGAATGTACCACCCTTCTTGGCAATATGCAAAATATCAACCTTATTCATAAATTGGAATTGGTGACAAGCAACAAAATCAGCTTGATTAATCAGATAAGCCGAACGGATCGGATTATCGGAAAAACGCAAGTGAGAAGTTGTCATAGATCCTGATTTACGAGAGTCATACACAAAGTAGCCTTGTCCGTATTTACCGGCATCTTCGGCAATAATTTTAATTGAATTCTTATTAGCACCAACCGTACCGTCAGCACCCAAGCCGAAGAATACGGCACGGACAACATCATCCGGCTCAACATCAAAGCTGGTATCATAATTTAAAGATTTATGAGTTACATCATCTGTAATACCAACTGTAAAACCATTGATTGGCTTTGCCGCAACTGCATTATCAAATACAGCTTTTGCCATTGCCGGTGTAAATTCTTTAGAAGACAAACCATAACGACCGCCATAAATTTTCGGCAAGCTCTTGATTTGATCGTTAGAGAAAGCTTGAGATAAAGCTGTCACAACATCTAAGTATAACGGCTCACCTAAAGAACCTGATTCTTTAGTTCTATCCAAAACAGAAACAGTTTTAACCGTAGCAGGCATAACCTTGAGGAAAGCTTCTGTCGGGAACGGACGATACAAATGAACTTTCAAGACGCCGAGTTTAGAACCATGAGCATTTAAGTATTCAATTGCTTCTTCAACTGTTTCAGCTCCGGATCCCATAACCACGATAACATTTTCGGCATCTTTAGCACCGCTATAGTCAACAACATGATATTGCCGACCGGTAATTTTTGCAAACTTATCCATTTCCTCTTGCACGATACCTGGAACAGCATCATAATATTTATTAGCTGCTTCACGACCTTGGAAGAACACATCCGGATTTTGTGCCGTACCGCGAATAACCGGCGCTTCTGGTTTAAGTGCATTCTTAACGGCAAATTTATAATCAACACCATCAAGCATAGCCCGTAAATCATCATCAGAAATCAATTTAATTTTTTTAATTTCGTGTGAAGTTCTGAAACCGTCAAAGAAATGCATAAAAGGCACACGCGAACGCAATGTCGAAGTTTGCGCAATAGCTGCCATATCATGAGCTTCCTGCACGGAATTAGAGCACAACATAGCAAAACCGGTTTGACGACAACTCATAACATCGGAATGATCCCCATAAATAGAAAGAGCATGATATGCAAGTGAGCGCGCTGCAACATGCATAACAAACGGAGAGAGTTCACCGGCAATTTTATACATATTCGGAATCATTAACAATAAGCCTTGCGAAGCCGTAAAGGTCGTCGTCAAAGCACCTGCCTGCAAAGAACCATGGCAAGCACCGGCAGCACCTGCTTCGGACTGCATTTCCTGCACAAACGGCACAACTCCCCAAAGGTTTTTCTGAGAAGCTGATGACCATGCATCTGCCCATTCGCCCATCGGTGAAGATGGAGTAATCGGGTAGATAACGCAGACTTCATTCATACGGTGGGCAACAGAAGCGGCCGCTTCGTTAGCATCCATCATTTTCATTTTAACATCTGACATTTATAAATATCCTTAAAAAAAATTACAAAGGAGATATAGAAGATTGCCATACACAAAAAAATACCGGCGCCCTTCCCTGTTCTCCGATTCTTATTGATTAACACCGTCAAGCTATCATACCGACAACAAAAATCAAGCATTTTTTAATTAAGCCTTGCAAAATATAATAGACAATATATACTAAAGTCGCTTGATTATAAAATAGAGGAATATCGGATGCCTAAAAAGATAAAACGCCATAAAAAACTATATCGTGTACTAAAAAGAAAATGGTTAAAACCTGCATTATACACTTTAGCCATGAGCATAGTTATATATATGTGCGCTTCAAGTTTTGTAATACAAAAAAAAGTTATTGAGCATAAGCGCCCGCATTTTCTGATCACGCGCCTTTCAGACAATTTTGATGAAGTAGAGTTTATGCATCTTCTTCTTACTATCCAAGAAATAACCTATATTCCCAAAGCTTCTTCTCAATTACTGGAATTTGCCAATGGTCCCTACCCTGGCATTTGCCCGAGTTTCTTAAAGCAGCACCTTAATAACATGAACTGGCAACCGCAAGCTTTTTTAATACGGTTAAAAAAGATTTTTGCCATGCATGAAGATTATGACCGTTTGCAACGCTTAGAAAATACCATAACATTTTTAAGCGAAGAATATAAACAGAATCGTTTACCCAGAGAAACACAAAATCAAATTGACCTGCTCATTCAAGAAAGAGACAATCTTAAAAATACAAAATTCACCCCTGAATCATATAGTTTTATAGAAAAATATGCCGGCTTAATTCAAAGCATAAAAAATAACTAATTGTTTATTTTAAACCTCTTGATTTGTTGACGATAAGCACTATATCCCTGTTAAACTCAAATAAGGAGGCAACATGGAAATATATTTGTTTATTGCATTAGTTTTTATTTATTTTTTAACCGTTCTTATCTTACCCCCAAAAGTACAGCGTCAAATTTGGACACTAGCTTTCATTGCTTCATTTATTGTCACATCTGTTGCCATTTATTATATTAAAATATATGCCGATGAAACATTAATGAAAGTCGGCGAACTCAACTGGTATTACATATTATATGTTTTCGGCTCGTTAAGCATAATTTTAGGTGTAATTAATTTATGGATATACAAAAGCAATTTACTTAATCTTTTCCGAAGTTCTGAGAATACTGACGAATAAAAAAATCCCTGCCGAACACTTGCCGACAGGGAAATTAAGAAATCACTTTAAAATAAAATTACTTCTTAACAGCAGCTTTCAAAACAGCACCGGCTTTAAAGCGAGGAGCTTTAGAAGCAGCAATTTTGATTACTTTACCAGTAGCAGGGTTACGGCCTGTACGAGGAGCGCGTTTAATAACATCAAAAGTACCAAAACCGGTAATTTGAACATTTTCACCTTTTTTCAAAGACTTTGTAACAACTTCGATGAAAGAAGCAATAATTTTGTTTGCATCAACTTTTGTAACGCCAGCATTTTTAGCAACAGCATCAACGAATTCAGTCTTATTCATTTTAAAATCCTTTCTTTAATATTAAAGTTCACGGGGTCCACAGGACGTTCGCCCCTACCACATATAGGCTACAAGGGAATTTTTATAAATGTCAAAAGAAAATAATCAAATTATAAACAATTATTTGCATTTTTTTGCATTTTTTTTCAATAATTTCGCTTTTTCTTATAGCTTACAAAAATTTTTTTCAAAAAAAACACCTGAAATTGCATAAGAAAAGGGCACCTGCACAGAGTCGAAAAACAGATTCGCCCATCACCTCGGCCTTATATATATATTATATTTTGCAATATATAAAAAAACATCTTCATATATCTCTCTCTAAATTTACTAGACATGCGATAAAAAATATGATATACTAAACCATATTTAATTAAAGAAGCAGAAAAGAAAACATACAGAGCTCATGGCGGAAATTATGATATGCTCATGAGCAAAGTTTTTGACTTGGAAGAACAACAATCAGAAGAAGACGCAAGAATTCTAGAAAATAAAACACTGTTTCGTAAACTAACTGATAAAAAAAGAAATAATTATAACTCAGGTACTCCAGGCAATAATATTCTTGCTGTAAGGTTGCGACAAACTTTAGGAAAATAATTTCCCGATTTATTAAAAGAAAGCCACCCACCAAGGTGGTTTTCTTTTTGTAAGCTTTAAGATTTTTTATAAAGATTCTGCTTGTATATATCAAAAAATATGATATAAAGACACCCGAGAATAAATAATTATGTATTTTTTTTATAACTTAAAAATTTTATTATGAACCAAGAATTAATTCAAGACATAGCTAAACTATGTCATGTAAATGAAAAAGAGATTGCTCATCTATCATTTTCTGACCTCATGCTCGAATATATCTTGTGGAAGATAGTACAACCAGCCATTAAAGATCATCGTGGTTTGTACATAAGCTCTGCTTTCATGGCTTTCATGGCTAAGTGGGGAAAAGTGTTGGTTGAAGAAAATAGCAACCTTGGCGAACTTCTGATGGAGATTGCGATGCAACGCCTGGAATGTGGCGCCATTATCCGCGAAATCAACGACACTGACTTTTTGGATGAAGTAAGTTCTATACAAAACCAAGAAGCCGAAGAAAAGCTGATTGTGCAGCACTTAGAAGAAACATGGGCTGTTCTTAATGCGGCTTACTATCCTCTGTATGCTCTCCCTATAGGGTACCGCAAGTATTCAGCATTCTCTGATCAACCAGGACTGATGGACCAAGAGTGTTGGAACTTCTGTCGCGAGAATCTGTATTTTTGCATGACAGACATGAAAAATCTCATTTGGCGCGGCCACGCATGGAAACTATGTGTCGGACTGCTTCAATACATCAGTTCTGATGGAGAACCTCTGAACGGGTACACTTGGAACGAGGCTCTTGTACAAGATCCCCTTAGAGATGTCTACAACTTCGCAGAGAAAACCGCTTGCGATGTTTTGGGCATACAAATTGTAGCTCAAATTTTACTCCCGACTTGGCGTAACCATAAAAAGTTCTACCAGAAGTATGAGTTAAAGATCCGCTTCCACACCCTCTTGCTAAACTGGCAAGGGCTTGAAGAAGAAGGAGAACACTACTACGGCAAAAACAGCTGGAGAGTAAAATTCTTAAAGTTATTCGGTTTGTACCATTCCAGGGTTATGAACCAAATAAAGAAAGAAATGTTGAACCGTTAGCGCAAATAACACCGGATTTTCATGTGGAAATCCGGTGTTATTATATACAAATTCCGAGAACATATCCCCGTCAAACCAAAAACATAAATAATTTTTAAGCGATGACAACATGAATAGAAAAAAAATAACAATTGGTGGGTGTGACAAGTCTCGAACTTGTGACCTCTACGATGTGAACGTAGCGCTCTGACCAACTGAGCTACACACCCGAGAACAAAAACTCCATAACACACCTCTTTTTAAATAGCAAGCAATAAATAAAAAAACTCTTTTCATTGACTACAAAAATTGACTAGGCTAGAACAAGAATCAGCATAACTAATCATAAAAAACTGAAAATATATACAAAAAACACTCATATAATTTTTTTTTTATAAACCAACACCTAGCGCCAAAATATTTTCACCATACTCATAAACATAACTGATTTTATCTGAGAACTCTGAAAATACTTTTTTTCTCAACAAGTTCCTCACTTTTTATTTCCCGTCAGGAAAGCTGGTAAATGTAATCGGTTCATATTCTGGTTTATGAATATCGTTTTGTTTGCCTAATTCAATACATTTCAACAGCCATGCCATATTTTTCCCAAGCGTACGCATCGTTTGCAAACCTTCCTTATCTTTCATCACATCATCTGGTGTAAAACCATGTACCATATTCCAATATTGCGAACCAACAACCTGCATATTGGAAATGGTAAAATATTTATTTAGCCGATCAAATGAAGCCGTCGCCCCGCCTCTGCGACAAGAAACAACCGCTGCCGCCAATTTTCCGGCCATCTTATCAGCATGAGAGAAAAACAATCTGTCACAAAAAGAACAAATTTGTCCGCTTGGACCTGCATAATAAACAGGTGAGCCTAAAATGATACCATCAAACTCATCCAGTCTGGCACTTATCTCATTTACACCATCCTCAAACACACATTTACCGTTTTCCCTACACTTCATACATGCAATACAACCGGCTATCGGTTTTGTACCTATATGATAGATTTCTGCTCCGACCCCGTTTTTTACTAGAGTTTGTGCCACCTCATTTAAGGCAGTATATGTACAGCCGTTTTTATGCGGACTTCCGTTTATTAATAACACTTTCATCTTTATTCTCTCCTTTCAATTTCATATTCATCAATCCGTATTTCACACAATGTTTCGGACAAACACATATGCATTTCATACAATTAATACAATTTGGATGCCGCACAAAACAAACGCTTTCCACACGCACATTCATCGGGCATATTTTATCGCATAAATGACAATGTATGCACTTTTTCTCCTCTCGTTTAATACTTAAAGGTCGTACAACGCTCATCATGCCGTCAACAGCACCTTTCATACAAAAATAATTACAAAACGGACGATCAACAAACAAACCAAGCAACAAAAAAAGAAACAATATTAATCTGCTGGTCCATGCGAGCATACCATGAAACAGATTATCATTAAAATAAAACCGTGCATTTAAAAAGGCATAATTAACACCGACAAAAAAGACAAGTCCGGCGATAACATACCGTAAAAATTGCAAATATTTTTGCAACCGCCAAGGTATTTGCACGTGTGGTAATTTTAATTTGCGGGCAATCCACCCCAGCCATTCTTGAGCCGTACCGAACGGGCATATCCATCCACAGAAAAATACGCCCGTTATCAGTACTGACCAAAACACTAATTTAGCTGCTGTTTCTGAATGCGGCAACCACGGAACAACCAAGCCTGCCAAAAAACAAGCCTGAACAATAAATCTGACATGTTGCAACAATTTTCTCATCGAACTGCTTTAGCTAAACTGTTTTTAGCCCATTTTGCCAATCCTAATGTAACACGGCTGTAACCTGACCATCCGTCTGTAATAACATTGCAGCCCTCACACAACTTAGCCGTATCATCAAATGAATTATCAGCACCGCCGCCGCCATGGGTTACAAACGGAATAACAGTCTTTCCTTTAAGCACTCCGGAAGCCAAAAACGTTCTGACCGGTGTGGCCATTGTCCCCCACCAAACCGGTGAGCCGATAAATACCACATCATAATCAGCAATATTTTCCGGCCATGGTTTAATCTCCGGCAATGTCCCTTCAGCCAATTCTTTTTTAGCAAGCTCTGTTTGTGCCTTATATTCGGCCGGATACGGTGTCACCAACTCAATTTTATATAAATCCGCACCGGTATTTTCCGCCACAATATTTGCCGCTTTTTCTGTATTACCCGTTAAAGTAAAATAAGCCACTAAAGTCTTGGCATTTGCCGTCTGCACAGCTGTTGAACCAATCATCAAACCTGTAATAACTGATAAAATTTTTTTCATTTTTTTCCCTTTCAATATAAATAATTAAAAAAACAATTTAATCTGCCGGTTTCCACAAAACAAAGCGTTGTTGCTGCTCCAGTGTATCTGTAAAATAACGCATGCCCTTATTTAATTTTGCAATCTCAGCCATATCTTCTGCATTCAACTCAAAATCAAAAATATCAAAATTTTCCTTTAGATGCACCGGATTAGTTGTTTTCGGAAAAACTGAATTACCTTCTTCAATATGCCAACGCAAAATAATTTGTGCCGGAGTTTTACCGTATTTTTCAGCCAACCTCACCAAAATCGGCTCATTTAACAAGTTTACATCCCCATGCCCTAAAGGATACCAACTCTCTAAAACCGTACCATATTCAGCCATACGTTTCTTGAGTTCATGTTGATTAAAATACGGATGACATTCCACCTGAATTGCCGCTGGTTTAATCTCTGCCTGCGAAAGCAAATCCTCTAAATTCTCCTTAAAATTGCTGATACCTATGGATCTTACTTTTCCCATTCTAACAGCTTTTTCCATATCTTTCCATGCACCGATATAATCCCCTACTTGTTGATGCAACAAAAGCAAGTCAATATAATCTGTTTGCAAACGTTCAAGCATTTTATCTATCGCTTTCGAAGTTTTGCTTTCTCCATATTCACTCGGCCAAACTTTAGTCGTAATCCAAACTTCATCACGTTTTAATCCGCTTTGTTTTAAAGCCTCACCGACACCACGTTCATTTTGATAGGCGTGTGCTGTATCAATATGACGATAGCCGAGTTTAAAAGCATTTAAGCAGGCATTAATTGTCTCTTTACCATCCGGCACCAAAAATACACCCAATCCGAATTGCGGCATTTTTAATCCGTTGTTCAGTGTAAGATAAGGTTGTTTCATCATTTTCTCCTTAAAATCCTATTTTTTTAAGCCAATTTATAACAATCTCTTTTGCTTTATCGCGTTCATTTTGTGCCACATGTCCGTAAACAGCCAATCCGGTCAACATATTTGCCCCTGTTGCTTTTTCAAGATTATCGGGAACAGAAGTCAAACCGCTCCCCTCATGTGTTACAAAAGGAACAATTGTTTTTCCGTGCCAGTCATGTTTATCAATAAAAGTATAAACTGCCATTGGCAAATCACTCCACCACACCGGTCCGCCGATAAAAATTGTATTATACTTCTCAAAATCATCAATATCCTCGGCTATTTCCGGACGTGCATTATTATTTTTTTCCTCTTTAGCAACTTCTGTTAAAGCAGTATAGCCTGCGGGATATGTATCATTTTTCAGTTTCACTTCAAACAATTTTCCAGCGGTTTGCTCGGCAATCATTTTCGCCACAATTGCCGTATTTCCTTCCGTAATATTGCCAACGCTATACTGTTCTCCTGTTCTTGAAAAATAAACCACTAATGTACTTTTATCAGTCATGTTGTTTTCCTCCGCTATTGCATTACTTGTTGTTAAAAATGTCAGTCCTATTAAAAAGATTGATAATATTTTAATCATTAAAAAGCTCCGGTTTTGATATGTGGGACATAAGGTGCTTCCAAAGCCATAATTTCTTCATCAGATAATTTAATATCTAAGGCTTTAACGGCTTCTTCCAAGTGTTTCGGAGAGGTTGAACCGACAATCGGTGCGGTTACATAAGGTTTGGAAAGCATCCAAGCCAAAGCATTTTGCGCCATAGGGTTGCCGTTCTTTTTAGAAACTTCTTCCAAAGCATCAACAACTTTTTTATCTTGCTCCGGCGTTGTCCACACCATCGGTGAAACATCGTCAATTTTGGAACGTTCAGTTTGCACACCCCAAGGGCGTGTGCATCTTCCACCGGCAAGCGGTGACCATGGCACAACAGCAATTTTACGGTCTTGACAAAGCGGCATCATTTCGCGCTCTTCTTCACGATAAATCAAGTTGTACTGATTTTGCATGGAAACAAACTTCGTCCAGTTATGTTGTTCGGCGATATTATTCAAGCGTTCAAATTCCCATGCAAACATGGTGGAAGCGCCAATGTAACGTGCTTTGCCTGCCTTAACCACATCATGTAGGGCTTCCATAATTTCTTCCATAGGTGTATTATGGTCAAGACGATGGATTTGATACAAATCAACATAATCCAACCCCAAACGCTTTAAGCTGTGGTCAATTTCCGCCATAATGTTTTTACGGCTTGAACCGCCACCATTCGGACGACCGGGGCGCATATCAAAATGCACTTTGGTTGCCACAACAATCTCATCACGGTTTAAGCCGAAATCTTTAATCAATCTTCCGGTAATTTCTTCCGATGTTCCCATTTGATAAACATTTGCTGTATCAAAATAATTGATACCTAAATCAACCGCTTTTTTGAAAATCGGTTTGGCATCATCATAATCTTTTGCCCACGGGAAAACTCCGTTTTCTTTGCCCGGCTTGCCAAAACTCATACAGCCTAAGCATATTCTTGAGACATCAACTCCGGTGTTACCTAGCTTTACATATCGCATTTTACATCTCCCTCATTTGAATATTTTTGTAAAATTGGTTTCACTTGCGCGATAAAAAATTCCTTTGTATATTCTTGCGGTTCAAAAGCGCCATCAGACATACACCAACACGTCATCATTCCATACAGTTCACAAATAATAATGTGAACTATTAAATCAATTGGTGTTTTTTTCTTTAATTCTTTATTTTTTACAGCCTTTTTTAATATATCTCTCAGCATATCCACATCAAATTGCCATTTGGAATTGTCCCAATCATTATTAGCTGTTTTAGGATCAATTACATTCTTTATCCACTCCCGGCAGATATTAATCCCATACCGTTCGACCTCTTGCATAAAGCTGATAAAATAATGTTCCATCCGCTCAAAAAAATTTTTATCTTTCATTTGTTCTAAGCGCACAGCAATACGATTAAAAAGATTACGGCAAATTTCCGAGCTTATCTCATCTTTATTTTTAAAATAAATATAAAAAGTACCTTTAGCACATGCGCAAGCTTTGGTAATGTCTTCCACTTTTAAACTATCAAAATCACCTTTAACAATAAAATCAGTTGCGGCATCAAGCAGTTTTTGCTTTGTTTTAAGTGCATTTTCTTGTCTTTTAGTCATCGCTCCTCCTTCCGCTGAAATCTATATTTATACTTCAATGACCAAAAGTCAATGACTTTTTTCACTTTTTTAACAAAAAAAGCCGAGTCAACAAACTCGGCTTAATCAAACCATACGTTTCTGATTAGATATTTTTACCCAATTCATAAGCTTTTTTGAGTAAATCCTCTCGCTCTAAAGCCGCCTTCGGATCATCAATACCGCCGCCGACAACAGCGCCGGCAAAACGAGATTGTTCAAAACATTTCACCCAACCTTTTAAACCGTTAATAGCTCTGTCCGCCGCTGTCTCTGAACCATCATAAGCAGAAGTAATCAAATAGACATCCTTAAATTTATTTTCCTGACTGTACAACGGGTTACAACGGTCCAAAAACGTTTTGAGTTGTCCGCACATTTCATAGTAGTAAATCGGCGTTGCGAAAACCAAAACATCCGCATTTTTCACTTTACCGATTAACTCTACCATATCATCTTTTTGTACGCATTTAAACGTTTCCTGACAACTGTAGCACCCGATACAAAATTTTATATTTTTTCCTTTAAGGCTTAAAAATTCAACCTCATTTCCGGCATCATTTGCACCTTTTTCGGCTTCACGCGCTAATATCTCGGAATTACTTCCGCCCCGCAGACTGCTTGATATAATCAAAACTTTCTTTGTCATTTTACAAATCCCTCACAATATTT
Organism: Alphaproteobacteria bacterium; assembly: GCA_045603405.1. Taxonomy (GTDB): domain Bacteria; phylum Pseudomonadota; class Alphaproteobacteria; order RF32; family CAG-239; genus CAG-267. Next base: position 79,227 of record JAZUMA010000025.1, read on the forward strand.
TTTATATCTTCAATAATCTGCTCAGCCGTCAACCCCAAACTTTTGAGCAATTCTTCCGGATTATATCTATCGTAAAACTCTTTATTTAATCCGTAGTTTTTAACTTTTACATTTGAAGTTCCGTAAAATGCCGCAACTTTTTGCCCGAAACCGCCATCTAAAATTCCATCTTCTAAAGTAATCACCAATTGATGATTCTTTTCTAAGTCTTTAAGCATTTTTTCATCCAAACCGGAAGCAAAACGCGGATTAATTAATGTCGGTTTAAAGCCAAATTTTTTCTCAATTTTTGCTACCAATTCCTCACCACGTTGATAAAAATCTCCCAGTGCCAAGATAGCAATCTTTTCTCCGGCTTGCTCAATTTTGAAAGTATTAATTGCACTGAAATCTTTATCAGCCGAACGTGTAGTAACCGCATTTCCCGGCATTAAAATCATCACCGGATGCTCTTTTTGATCAACCGACCAATCAAGCATATTAAGGTATTCCTCTTTTGAAATCGGTGCCAATATCACCAAATTAGGAATGTTGGAAAAAGCAGAGAGTGCAAAAATTCCCAAATGCGTCACATCAGTCAGCCCTTCAACTGAAGCATAATTCAGCAAAATCGTCACCGGATTACCATTAATACATACATCTTGTGACACCTGATCATATGTGCGTTGAATAAAAGTTGCATTTGTCACGAGCAACGGTTTTCCGCCGGCTCTAGCTATACCTGAGGCAAACGCAACGGCATGTTCTTCGGTAATACCGGTATCAACATATTGCTCTCCTAATTGTTCTCTCAAATTTATAGAAAGACCGGCTGTCATAGGCATTGCCGGCGTAATAACCACAAAATCTTTATCTGATTTTGCTTTTTCCATGATATAATTTGCAGTTAAAGAGGTATAGGTTTCTGTTGAAAAGTCAGCATGCCATGCGCCTGTTTTTCTATCAAACGGCATACACCAATGCCAATCCTCTTTATTATCTTCGGCTAATTTGTAGCCTTTACCTTTTTGTGTGTTAATATGAACAACAATTGGGTGATCAATATCTTTCACCTTTTGTAAAACCTTAATCATCGCTTGAATATCATTACCGTTTTCTTCGTAAATATAATCCAGTCCCAAAGTTTTGAAAAAGTTATTCGAACTTGTACCTTTGGTTTTCCGCAATTCATCCAAATTTTTATACAATCCCCCGTGCACTTCAGCAATGGATTGCTGATTATCATTGACAATAATAATGAAATTAGAATGGATTTCTGATCCGGCAAAATCCAACCCTTCCAAAGCCTCACCGCCGGAAAGCGAACCATCACCGATTAATGCCACAACATTATACTTTTCCCCTTTTAAATCACGCGCTTTTACCAAACCGCTTGCCAATGATATCGAAGTTGATGTATGCCCAACATTAAACAAATCATGTTCACTCTCATCAGGATTTGTATAACCGGAAACTTCTTCAAAACGTTTATCATCAATATAGCCTTCTTTTCTGTCCGTCAGTATTTTATGCGGATAGCATTGATGAGAAACATCAAACACAAACTTATCACTTGGAGAATTAAACACATAATGCATCGCTATTTCTGTTTCCACAATACCGAAATTCGACCCGAAGTGTCTACCGATTTTGGTTAAACGATTAAACAATGCCTCACGGATATCCCCCGCCAAAATATTCAGCTGCTCATTATTTAATTTTTTTACATCTTTCGGTCCGTTAATGGTTTTTAAAATTTCATACATCATCTGCTTCCTTATTCCAAATTATCCTTAAAAAATTTTTCTATCTTATCAAATGGAATCACATCCATTCTGTGATATAAATCAACGTGATTTGCACCTGGAATAATCATCAATTCTTTGTTATCTCCGGTCAGCTTTTTGAACGCATCTTCACTAAAATAACGACTATGTGCTTTTTCACCGTGTATCATCAATACCGGCGATTTGATAGTATCGGCATAGGCCAAAATCGGCTGTGTAATTAACGACAATGCCGATGTCACGTTCCAATGTCCGTTTGAATTGATAGAGCGCGGATGAAATCCGAGTTTTGTTTTATAGTAGCCGAAATAATCCTTCACAAACTGCGGTTCATCTCCGCTTAACTCATCCGGCAAACCTGATGCTTCAGCAAAAGTACCATTCTTGTAATCTTCTGTACGTTGTGCATTCAAACTTTCACGCGTTTTATACAAATCATCTGCTGACATTGAATCATTATACCCTTTAGCCGAAACGCGTGTCATATCATACATTGTAGAAGTAACCGTTGCTTTAATACGCGTATCTTGCGCTGCCGCATTCAGAGCAAATCCGCCCCAACCGCAAATACCGACAATACCGATTTTGTTTTCATCAACTTCCGGTAATGTCGTTAGAAAATCAACTGCAGCCGAAAAATCATCGGTATTAATATCAGGAGATGCCACATTACGCACTTCTCCTCCGCTCTCACCTGTAAATGACGGATCAAAAGCCAGTGTAACAAATCCGCGTTCGGCAAGAGTTTGCGCATAAAGTCCTGAAGATTGTTCCTTCACCGCTCCGAACGGACCCGAAACGGCAATTGCCTGCAATTTACCTTCGCCTTTATTTTTCGGCTCATACAAATCCCCGACCAGTTCAATTCCAAACCGATTTTTAAACGTTACTTTTTTCACATCAACTTTATCTGATTTTGCAAAAACTTTATCCCATTGCTCATTGTTATCATCTGCTGTATAAGCGCTGTTCGGCGCGGCAAAAATCAACCCTAAAGCAGCTATTAATAAAGCGTATAATGTTCTTGATTTCATAAATTTTCTCCTAAAAATTGTATCAGATATTTATATAATGCGGAAAAAGGTATTAAACGCAACAGTTTTTTGCGGTTATTAAATATGTAAATCAAAATTAGGCTGATCGGCTGTTCTTATTTTTATAATGAAATTAGAGGGGATATGGGAAAGTGGCGGCTGGATATTAAAAATAGTCTGCTGGACTTAGATATTATTGTTTTTCTAAAACTCAAAACAGTTGTGAAAGTTATCTGATTTCTTCTGTTTGTGTTTTATTCACAACCAGTTAAAAAGTTCTACCAATATAGTGGGATTTTTTGTGGTATAGGCTCTTATCTACAGTTCGTGTTTTACTTTGTGAGATTTAATTATATTAAAAATGTTGCATTTTAAAACAAATTTCTTTAGTATGCTAAACAGATAAAAAATTTTGTGTCTGTCTGGTATGATGAATAAATTGATAGAATGTTTTGAAAAAAAATGCTCAGCTGAAGATATGATGTTAACAACTTATGGTACATCCGATGAAGAGCTGTTTGATTGAGTTTTTGGAGGTGGTTAAATGAAAAATAAAAGTTTTAAACCGTTTGAAACATTATCAGAAGCTGTTAAAAAAACGTTAACGTACGGTCAAGTTATATTTGAATCGTATTGGAGGAAGGATAAAAACGGAAATATAGAGGAATCGCAACCGGTGACAAGTGAATTTTTAACGGGATTTTTTTGGCCAATTGAATACAATCTTGACGGTTACGATATTAAAATTGGCAGTCTTTCAAGTGGTTTAAAATTGGAGGTTAGCACGGATTCCCATGGTGTAACGACGGAAAGAATCGTATTTAAACCGGTCGGAGAAGCCGGAGATTTAGCGGCCGAAGCATGGCGACTCTTTAATAAAAATTTTGTTGCAAATAATACTTGACAATAAAAAACTTATTCATTTTCATACTTTTTCTCCTAAAAATAATTTTATGCAAATATAGTCATTTTTTCTGCTGTACTCAACCAATTTTTTTCATTTATCCAACTTATTTCTCGCATTCCCCGCAATCGGAACATCCGTTACAAATAAGCCTTGAGCCGCAGGTTACACAATGAGCGCGCCAATGTTTTTCATACCACTCGTCATCAAAAAAATCGCTTTGCGGTTTATATAAATTCCACTTTATCGCTTTTCCCGCAAATTGCAAACCGGATTTATAGGCCATTTCGCTTTGCAGCCTTTTGTTCGGCATATTATAAATTTTGCCGTCTTTTTCAAATTTTGTTCCTGTCTCGATAAAACAAAACATCACATTTTCCGCCACGCATTCATCATACAGATTTTTCACCCATTCATATTTCAAAACTCTGTTGCCGTCATAATTTTCACCGCCGGCTATCACTTGCTCGATTTGTCCTCTTTTAAGCCATTTTTCCAATGTTATTTCTCCGATAAACGGTGCCGTCATCACCCCTTTATGTTTAAACGGTAGATCCAACAAAATCGGCAGTCGTTCATCTGCTCTTTTTTGATTTTCCGCCGTTACCGAAAAAAACACATTATCCCAACCGTCTCCCCAATCTTTCGGCAAATGTTCGGCAACCCTTTCCGGTCTTTTCGTCAGCAAATAAAATCCTACATCCGGACGTTGCTTGATGATATTCCAAACTTCATCTCGCCATTGATCTGCCTCTTCCAAAAAGAAATCCGAAGTTAAACACACACGCAAACATTCCCCGCTTTTAATCTTATATGAACCATTCGCATTCTTATGTAACGGATAATCAAAATTGTTCTTAACCCGATAAATCTTAGCCCCGTCCCCATTTCTCTGCTTATCCAAAAAATACATATAGCAGTGCTGACAGCCCTCGCTCTTTTTAATACATCCGTGCCATGGGTTCCAAATATCGTGCATAGTAATCCTAAAGCAGTTTTACAATTTCTGCTTCCACCTTTTCCATTTCTGCTGTCGGCTCAAACCGTGCCACCACTTCCCCTGCTCTGCTAATCAAAAACTTCGTAAAGTTCCACTTGATATCCGGCTTTGCAGCCCAATCTTTATCTTCTTTTTCAAGCATTTCCGCCAAAAGTGAAGCCAATTTATGTTCCCCGAAACCGGCAAACCCTTTTTGTGACTTTAAGAAGGTATAAAGCGGCAGTTCATTTGCCCCGTTCACATCGGATTTTTTCATCTGTGCAAATTTTGTATTATAATGCAGTTGGCAAAATTCATGCACTTCAGCATCACTCCCGGGTGTTTGATGACCGAACTGGTTACATGGAATATCTATTATTTCCAACCCCTTATCATGATATTTTTCATACATATTTTCAATTGCTTCATATTGTGGCGTAAATCCGCACCCCGTTGCCGTATTCACAATCAACATCACTTTACCCTTCAACTCTGCCAGTTTCAATTCTTCGCCGTTTGCTTTCGGCACGTTGTAATCATAAATCATCATTTTATTCTCCTGTTTATTATAAAAAATCCGGTTCAGACATTAAAATAAACCTCCACCGACGCAGTGGAGGTTTATTTTTACAATCCCATTTTAGATCGAATACACGCCTGTGTTTCTTCGCCGGAACGTCTTGAATGTTTTTGAACAAGTATTTCGGTCAATTCAACAATTTTCGGAGCTTTTTGCTGTTGCCATTTTTGCATTACTTTTGCAGAAAATTGCGCATATTTCGGCATCAAAGCAATATTCTTTTTACCCAAATCCGTTTTATAAAAAGCAAGCAGTTGGTCCAATTCTTCCTCTGTATAATTTTGGACCCAAAATTCCATCTCATCATTTATCAAAGACGGTACATCGGCAATTTTTATAAATTCTTTTTTAAATTCAGCTTCTTCTTCCGCCGACATAATGATTTCACAACTTACAGGTATCATGATTTGGTCATAAGCCACATCAACCGCCGACCTTACGTTTATTAGATTAAGTATTTCTTCCGCTTTTTCCTGTTTTGTATCAGCCAAACAAGAACCGGAAAACATAAGTACTGTCATAAAAACGGCAAATATCTTTTTCATTTCAATTCTCCCAAAATTACATAATATCTTTAAAGGACATCAAGCCCACGCCATAAGGCTACTCCCGGATATTCTCATCTGTCAAGAAAAATTTAAAACCAACCGCTTTCCGAGCTCATAAGCTTTTTCTAAATCTTTCGGAAATTGTTCGTCTCTCATTTTTGCTTTATGCTCTGCATCAAACAAATCGCAATCATATTTTGCATAATCCGTGTATTGAAACGTATCAAAAGCATATAGTGTTTCACAATAGCCGAACACCGCCCGCAAACTCGCCTCATTATCTCCCAATACCACATCATAATGATGTTGCCTGAACTGCTCTTCATTGGCATTCATCGTAAAAATCATTGCTGTCGGCAATGTATGATTCAAAACTCTTTTTAATCCGCCGTTTTCTCTATCAAGCATATAGGTATGCGCCGGAAACATAAATCTTTCCATAAAAGCACGACAAATTCCCGTCGGATAAGAATGATACACCGGCGAACCGATAATCACCGCATCGGCATTCAAACATTTTTCCAACACCGGTGTCAGCGCATCTTTATAAAAGCATAACCCTTTTTGTTCCACCCCTTTGCGCTTACACACCAAACAACTGATGCACCCTTTGAAGCTCAAATCATACAGATTAATAATTTCCGTTTCTGCGCCGGCATCTTCTGCCCCTCTGGCTGCCTCTTTCAGCATCTTTGCCGTATTAAAATTTTTACGCGGACTGCCGTTAATAATCATCACTTTACGCATACTTACCTCCTGTTATATTACATACACTAAACTATAATCCCTCTACCGAATTGTCAATAATAACCCTATTTTCCTCATATATTTTTAATTTTTTATAAAAAAAACATCTTGACAAAACATCAGAAAAATTATAAAAAAAACACGAAAAAATTTATTATTAACCAAAAAATTTAAAAATTATGGCACCTTTTTATTATTATACCGAGGATCCTGATGATAACCGGTCAATTAGTAGGGAAATATGCTTAGCATGTACTATTGTGCTGGTAATTATGCCGGTACTGTGGAACTAATTAAAGCGGGTTTTTTCCCCTCATCTGAAATCCTAACGATGTTGAAAACACTTGCTGGTGAGGATTATATCATTAAAGTACTCGAAGCAAGCACAAAACAAACAGAACCATTGGGGGATTGGCTGAAAGAAAACTACGATGAACAACGTTTTCTGAAAATTGTTAAGCAATACAATCTTATCGATGTTGCCCGCAATGAGTTTACAGCCCAACAAATTGCAGAGTTGGAAATGTGGGATGCGCTTAAATTCTATCCCTTGGAAGGCGGAATTGAGATATTATTTAAACATTTTGGCATAGAATATCTCAAAAACCACCTCGAAGAAATTCTAGACCATTTAGACAACTGTAAATATCATAATTATGATAGATCGGATGTTGTCGAAATGGTAAGTCAAATTTGTCAGCTTTGCCTAAGAGAAAAACAGTACGAGTTCCTCTATAAAATCGAGGAACATCTGGAAAAAGATGAGTATAAGAATTACGACTTCAAAGATATCTCAGACCGTGGCAAATACCATTTTCTTACCAAAGATTTGGAAGGCTTAAAATGGTTGTTTGAAAATGAGAAGTATTCTTATTTGGAAAGAGAATACACCAGAACTGGTGTTATCCCTAACCATATATCTAGAGAGGTTGGTTCTTATTGGACCGCAAAGATGATAGAAATCTTATATAATTCAAAGGAATCTGTTTTTAATGATGTTTCTTCAATAGTCAACTACATTGAGAATTACTTCGACGAGTATCGTACAACTAAGACCTTTGCTGACTACAGAAAGCTTATACCAGATAACCTTTTCAATGAAGTCGATGACAAGACCGACATATACATAGGAGAGAAGATTAAACCTTATATAGCAGCTCTTGCTGATTTAGGTTATAAGCCGGAGCAAATAACAAAAATTTTGATTACGCACAAACATAATGACCACACCGGCGAATTAAAGAGTTTTCCAAATGCCGAAATCTATGTCAACGCTGAAGAATGTGATGCAGATGAATTAAAAGGCTTACATAACATTGTACCGGTACATTTTACTGATGGCGCCTACTATAATTTTCCTCAATGCCAAAAAATTGCCGACGGAATTTATTACATCAAAGCCAAAGGACACACCAAAGGCAACAGTATCATTATTGCTGAAGATGACGGCTTATTTTACATGATGCATGGTGATGTAACTTACACCGATGAAGCTCTTTATGAAAATAAACTCTCGGTCGTTTATGAAGATTTGCCTGCCGCTCGTGAGACATTAAACCGCGTACGCGAGTTTGTAAAAAATCACCCGACGGTTTATATGGGCACACATACCCCTTTGGGATATGAGAATTTGGAAGCTAAGCGCGTGGTAGACTTGAATAATCCGCCGAAAACATTGCCGGTAGGTGACATTACTTTCAAGACCAAAAGCGGAAAATATGTTTGCTCGGTTTGCGGTTATGTTTATGATCCGGCAGAACATAACGGTGTAGCTTTTGAAGATTTGCCTGATGACTGGAAATGCCCTCGATGCAAACAGCCGAAAACCAAATTTAATGCCGCATAATAAAGGAGATTAAAATGGAAAAACTTGAAGCCCATAAAGCAGCGATGAAACGCTTTGAAATGATGATAAACACTGCAGATTTAACCCTCGCCAAAGAACTTGTGGCAGATGATGCGCCTTTTTATACGCCGGCATCTCCTAACCCTCTCTTCGGCGGCGAAGGTTATCTTTCGGTTGTTCATTGGATGAGAAAAGGCTTTTCCGATATTCAGTGGAAATTAGAAGACATGGTCGCTGAGGGTAATGTTGTAGCCGTTCGCTGGCAATTAACCGGCACGCATGACGGCGAATTTATGGGAATGCCTGCCACCGGCAGACATATATCCACTTCAGTGATGAACTTCTATTATTTTAACGACGAAGGTAAAATTATCAATGACATCGCCGCCGAAGGGATGATTGGTATTTTACGCGGCATCGACGCCCTAAAATAAATGATTAACTATTTTTTTTAAAGCCTTTTATAAAGTGTTCGTTTTTTTCCTGTACTAAAGTATAAAACATCGGGATAACAAACAATCCGCCCAATGTACCGATAAGCATTCCCCAAAATACGGGAATACCGATAGCTTTACGACTGGCAGCTGCGGCCCCTGTTGCAATAATCATCGGAAAAACACCAAAAATAAATGATGAAGCGGTCATCAAAACTGCACGAAATCTTTCACTTAAACCGCGAACCGCGGCATTAACAACAGGTGTTCCTTTCTCGTGTTCATCTTTAGCAAATTCCACAATCAAAATAGCATTTTTACAAGCCAAACCAACCAATAAAATAAGTCCTAACTGAGCATAAATACTAAGGGCTTCTCCGCTAAAGAATAAACCGAGCATAGCGCCCAAAATAGCCACTACTAAAGACATAATCACCGGCACCGGAATAACAAAACTCTCATATTGCGCAACTAAAAACAGATAAGCAAATGTTAAGGATAGCAACAATAAAAATCCGATTTGCCCAGAAGTATGCTTTTCTTGATAGCTCATGGTAGACCACTCAATATTAAACCCTTTTGGCAAACTTCTGACAAGATTTTCCACGGCCTGCATTGCATATCCTGTAGAACTTCCAGGTTTTTGCACCGCCGTAATGGAAGCTGCCGGATATTGGTTATAACGCTCCACCACCCGTGGTGCCAAAACTTTGTGTAACTCAACAAGACCGCGCATTGGAACCATGCGTCCCAAATTGTTTTGAACATAAAGCTCATTAATGTTATCAATATTATCGCGATATTTCCAATCAGATTGCATCATCACCTTATTAACCTGTGTACCTAAGTTAATATCATTCACATAAGCCGAACCAAGATACGTTTCCAGCGTGGAAAAAATATTACCCATCGGAACTTTCATACTCTCGGCTTTTTCACGGTTAATATCTAAGAAAATATTCGGTGTTTTGGCATTAAAAGTTGTGTAGGCATAGGCAATCTCCGGCATTTGATTTATCTTACCTAAAAATCCCTGCAAAGCGGCATCCAGTTTTTGATAGTCCATACTTTGCCGTGATTGTAAACGAATATCCAAACCGTTTGCCATACCAAGACCGGGAATTGCAGGAAATTCAAAAAACTGAAACTGTGCTTCCGGAAATTGCAACATGGCTGCCTGCAAACGATGCATAATGTTAGTTGAAAAATCTGCCAAACTTTTACGTTCTTCCCACGGCTTTAATACAATAAACGACATAGCAACATTTTCACCTCTGCCCCCCATCAATGAAAATCCAATCACATCAGAAACATTTTCCACACCTTTTTCCTGTCTGATAATAACATTAGCTTTTGCAACCAATTTTTCCGTACGTAATTTAGAAGCACCTTCCGGTAATTGTAAACTCATCACAATAACTCCTTGATCTTCATCCGGGATAAATGAAGTTTGTGTGACTTTAAATAAAATTCCAACTAAGACGCATAATAAGATAAAAATAGCCAACACGACCCGTTGTTTTTTTGCAATAAAAGATACAACGATGGAATAAACATGTATGGCCTTTGCAATAAACTCATTAACTCCAAACCAAAAAACGGACTTTTTCGGCTTAATTTTTTTAATCAACAATGCACATAACGCCGGAGAAAGTGTTAAAGCATTCAAAAGAGAAAACATAATTGCCGTAGCAATAGTTACCGAAAATTGCTGATAAATTTTACCGACAATACCATCTAAAAAGCCAATCGGCACAAAAATAGCCAGCAAAACACAAGATGTTGCAACCAATGCTCCGCTGATTTCGCTCATGGCTTTAAGAGTAGCCTCTCTGGCAGTCATCTTGCTGTTTTGCATCAAAAATACCACACGCTCTACCACCACAATAGCATCATCAACCACCGTACCGATAGCCAACAATAAAGCAAATAAAGTAAACATATTGATACTATATCCAAGTGCCAAAATAACCGCAAATGTTCCCAAAATAGAAACCGGAATGGTTAAAGCCGGAATAAGTGTTGAATAGAAATCCTGTAAAAAGAAATAACAAACACCAACCACCAAAACCAAAGTTAATAACAATGTCAAAACCACTTCTTCCACCGAAGCATGAATATATTTTGTGGAATCATAAGCAATTGTATAAGTCATATCTTCAGGAAAAAACGGTGCTAATTCTTCTAATACTTCTTTAACATTTTGCATTGTTTCAAGAGCATTTGCTCCCGAAGACAAACTAATAGCCAACGATACTGCCCCATTACCGTTAAATTGTCCGGAAATAGAATAGTTTTCTTGCCCCAATTCAATTTTTGCCACATCTTTTAAACGCACCAAACCGCCATTTTCAGCTGTGCGGACAATAATATTTTCAAATTGTTCAACTGTTTCCATACGCCCGTTAGTTTGAAGAGTATAAACCATCGGCGTAGTACTTTCGGTCGGAGCCGCCCCCACCTTACCAAGTGCCGGTTGATAATTTTGAGAAGAAATAGCATTATATATTTCGCCGGCATTAATTTGCATAGCTGCCATTTTATCAGAATTTAACCACACGCGCATAGAAAGTTGCGCTGCGTAAACATCAACACTGCCAACCCCCGGCACCTTAGCCAAAGTTCTTTGTACATTATTATAAACATAGTTGGCAACTTGCTTTTCATCCATTGTACCTTTAGGTGATGAAAACACAAAAAATCCCAAAATATTGGTTGATTCACGTTTAACTGATAATCCTTGCCGCGTTACCTCATCAGGTAATTTTGGGGTTGCCTGTTGTACACGATTCTGCACTTTGACTTGCGCAATATCAGGATCAACCCCAGTCTTAAAAGTAACTGTTAAAGTATAAGCAGAATCTTGCGACGAAGAATCCATATAAAGCATATCTTCTACACCATTTACTTCATCTTCCAAAGGAATACCAACTGTTCTGGCAATGACTTCAGCACTCGCCCCCGGATATGTTGCATTAACCGTAATCTGCGGCGGGGTAACTTCGGGATAAAGAGCTATCGGCAAATTTAAAAGAGCCAAAATTCCAATCAACACAATAACAATAGAAATAACAAAAGAAAAGCGTGGCCTTCTAATAAAAAATGCTGAAAACATTACATCACCTCTTACTTGCCATTATCAATATTAATCGGTTTCACAGGCGCATTTGCTCGAACTTTTTGTAATCCCTGCACAACAACCTTATCGTTTATATCCAATCCGGAAAGCACAATTTGCCAATCGTCTATCACATCGCCGAGTTTAATATACTTTTGTTCGGCAATGTATTCTTCTCCGTTTTTTTTGACCGCCATTACATAAGTCCCGTTAACATCTTCAGCCAATGCCATTTGTGGCACCAAAAGTGCCATTTGCTTTGAGGTAAAGCGCATATAAATATCAACATAGTTTCCGGGAACTAATAAGTTATCATCATTTTGAGCATCTAAATAAACAGGAATAGTTGCCGTATCGGCATTAACTTCATTACCGAAAAACAGATTCTTTGCTGTTTGTGTTTTAATTTGCCCATTCGGTAATTCAATATCAACAAATACATCTTGAGCTTGATTGAGTTTATCAATAAATACCGAGCGCTCTTTATCCGTAACCGAAAAAACAATTCTGACCGGACGTTCCTGTACAATACGCGCCAAGGTATGCGTACCTTGATTAACCAAATTACCTACTGTTACAAAAGCCTTGCTGATAACACCATCAATTGGTGATTTTACTTCGGTATATTCCAAATTAAGCTTAGCCAAATCCTCAGCCGCCTCAGCATTTTTCAAAGCGCTTTCAGCTGCTTCAATCTCTTTGTCGGAAATAAATTTTTTCTCATGTAATGAAGTCAAGCGTTTATAATCAGCTGCCAATTGCTTGCGTGTTGCAGCAGCGGCTTTGAGATTATCTTGATAGCGACGTTGTTCAATAACAAACAACACATCGCCTTTTTTAACTTCCGTTCCGTTTTGAAACAAAATCTGTTCAATAAAGCCTGAAACTTGTGGTATAACATCAACACTGTTAATGGCTTCAACTTGTGCAATATATTTCTTTTTAGCAGAAACATCTTGCTGTTTCAAACCCTGAACCTGAACCGATGGTGTTTCCATCACCCAACCACCTGCTTTGGGAGCCATACGATTATTTAGCCACCAGCCGAACATAATCAAACAAAGTGCATAAAATGCGTTAAGATAAATTTTTCTGCTTTTAATTTTTTTGACCTTCATTTCAAACCTTCCTGTTTTTCACAATCTTTGAAAAATTAAAAAGATTTAAATTGAAAATCAAGTCCAAAAAACATTATGTAACTTTTTTAATGATATTATTCTTGTGATGGCAACTTAACCGTAATATACACTTCAGCACCGGAAGATAATACATCTCGCAAAACAATATATTGGTCAGTAGTGCTGATATTCATTATATCTAGCAGTTCATCTGAGCCAACTTTCATAAAATTTTCAGAAGATATCATTTCTTCAGTATAAGTGCTATGCCATCTTTTTATCCAGCGAGAGATTGATTGAGCTGTTATACCGATAATATTTGCAATTTGTCGCATAGAAAATCCTGCCGAATACATTGTGTGTGCTAAAAGTTTTATATGTAATGGCTTTCCGGCAGGTGCATTTTTGGTAAATTGATAACCGCATTCCTTGCATTTGTAGCGTTGCCATCCGAAAACCTTACCATTCTTAACTATTTGTTTTGAACCGCATTTATAACATTTTTGCATTTATATATCTCCTTAAACATAGACATATAACACGTTTTTTTAAAATATCATTAAAAATGTTACAAAATTTGTGAAAAATCAAAAAAACTCTTGTCAACCAAGAGTTTTTTATACGAAAAATCCTACGGCGATTATCTTTTCCGAGAATCAATAATTCTTCTCCGTATCATTTTTCCTATTGCTGCTCCCTTATTCTTTTCCATCTGAACTCTTTGTTTTCGCATAGAAATTACTAAACGTTAGTATCTCTATTTGACCGGACCAACTTTTTTATAAAAAAATATTTTTAGCAATCCCAAAAAAATTACGAATTTACAATATATGTGCAGAATACTTTTGCGCATCTTTAACCGAGCTGTAATCACAAGATTACGGCTTTTTTTGTTTTAAACTTATTTATAAGGAGAAAATATTATGCCTAGATACGGCGATAAAACACAAAAAGAACTTGAAAATTATTTGATTGGTTATAGTATGCCAACAGGTAAAACACGAACAGGACTTGCAGCACCTTACCATGACCTTAATCGTAATTTTGAAACAATGAAACAAATGAAACTTAAAGAAAGTGATCCTTTCTTTCATTGCAAAGCAAATTACGAAGCGGCATCAAGAGGAACATATAGTGACCTAGCCGCATATGCACTAGATATTGCTAAAGAAATCAAAGATATTGGTTACAATAGATATCCTGTATCTGATAGCTTAAGAGATTTCAGAGCTAATATCAGAGGACAACAAGGTGCTAGAATGGGAAAAACCTTGCGTGAAACCTGTCCGACACACCATACCAAATATAAATAATTACGGAGGTAAATTTGGGCAAACAAACAAATATTAATTGGCAAAAGATAATCAAGATATTTATTAAGCTGTTTATTCTATTCATCATGTTTGGCTTAATGCTGATAGATTGGATGATTGTTCAGCCTGTTCCGCACCATATTCTTTACACTTATGGCTTTGTAATGTTTGTTTGCCTTATCTCTTTTGGATTAACAATCTTCCCTAAAATAAGAAAAATATGCTATACCTTATTTTTTATAAGCTTGGTAACATACATATGTATGTATAATTTTATTGAGGATATAAAAGAGCAACATCTGGTAGATGGTTGTATGGATTTAGGAAATGTTTGGGACTATAACGAGCACCGTTGTCGCACGGACTGCTGGCGCTGGACTTTTGAAAAAGGCTGTGAAAAGGAATAACCCTAAAACGAAAAAGTAGGAATAAATCCTGCATTTTTTGTTTATGGTGGGTCCTGTAGGGTTTGCAAGCTAAAAATAATCCGGTGAATTATTTTTAGCGAAAACTATAGCTGTTGTTAATGAGCGACTTTGTGGTAACACAAACCAAGCGAATTTACAACTAAGCTTGACCGAAGCGCAGTTGGTGTGCGCAAAGCGCAAACCTTACGAAGCAAGACCGAACCGTAGGTGAGAGCTCGCCCACCATAAAACTCCCTGACGGAAGTTTTATGGTGGTGGATTGGTGCTTCAATGACGATTTCGCATAATTTTAAGCACAAAAGTATCTGTTATCTGCCACCGCTTTAAGCCAATATTTACTTATGTTCTCCGACAACCAAGAAATATTTCTCTTCCTCTTAATATTCCTTTCCACGTGACCTTATTAGTTCTCTCATCATATCTAAATCTTGTGTCACATCCCCCAGAGTTTCGTCACTAGTTTCCATATAAAAAGTATAAACCAATTTTCCTAAATTATCTTGATTATAATAACTATTCCTAAGATTGGACACCAATTCAGCCTTCTCATGTTCTGTTAAATGATGTCTTATCTCTTCTAAACATGTTACAGTAACCGATACCTGCCTATCTACAAAGTACTCAACAGCTTTATATTGCTCCGGTGTTATTTCTCTCCCATATTTTTTACTCATCAATTTAGCCATAACTTCTGCTGTTTTAGTTTCATCCATTTTTTAATCCTCCATGCAACAATGTTAAACAATATATCTAATACTACCATAAAAAAACATCCACGTCAAATACAAAATGCTCATTACAAAAAAAAACTCCCTAATGGGAGTTTTTTGGTGGGTCCTGTAGGGTTTGCAAGCTAAAAATAATCCTGCGAATTATTTTTAGCGAAAACTATAGCTGTTGTTAATGAGCAACTTTGTGGTAACACAAACCAAGCGAATTTACAACTAAGCTTGACCGAAGCGCAGTTGGTGAGCGCAAAGCGCAAGCCTTACAAAGCAAGACCGCACGGTAGGTGAGAGCTCGCCCACCATAAACCTCCCTGACGGAAGTTTTATGGTGGTGCATAGGATACT
>JAZUMA010000026.1:0-1753 GCA_045603405.1 Alphaproteobacteria bacterium
TCTCTGTAGTGTTTTCTATATAATTCTTTCAAAAGCTTGTTATCCACCCAATCCCTCCTTCGTGTTGATGCTCTGTGAAGCACTTCTATAAGTATAACAATAAAAAGCAGAAAATGTTACATTGTTTTTGGAAAATAAAAAGAGCGGATTTCTCCGCCCTTTAATTATTGCAGTTGCTTATTCGTCCTTTAATATAAATTTATCTACCATTTCTAAGTTCAGTGTAAAGAATTTTTCGTTACCGTTTTTCTTTTCTACCAACAAACCATTGTTTTTTATAACTTCAAGTCTTTTTTTGATAGTATTACGGCTTTCGCCTGTGTTTTCTATCAGTTCCTTGGTTGAGATGCCATGTTCTGCAAATAAAGTTGCCTGCACAAGATAATCGTATACAAAATATAATTTCTGGTTTGTTCCTTCCGGTAGGAAAGGTATGGCGTTACGATAGTGATTCAAGGACGTTACTCTGTTAGAGAGAGCTTTAGCCAATTGATACATCGACTTATGAACAATTTTTGAGAACATATATAAAAACGGCGTTAAGTCGCCTTTATTTCGAGGGTCATTACAGGTTTTAAAGGCTTCGTAATATTCCTTGATGTTCTCCTGAATAGTGTATGATAACCGATAACCAATGAGCGGCTCCAGTTGCTTTGATAATAAATAGCTGCTTATAAATCTGGAGGTTCTGCCGTTGCCGTCATAGAAAGGGTGAATATATCCGAAAAGGTAATGAAAAATTGAAACTCTGAATAAATCAACGAGCTGAGCGTTATTTAATATTTCAATTGCACTGTTCATTGCATCTATGATTTGGCTTTCAGGCGACAGACCGGTGTGGATTTCTTTGCCTGTAGGTGAAAGAACGCTTACGCTGTTTTTTCTGAAAATTTCACCATCAGGGAAGTTGCTTGGGTCATCCTCAATTACTTCGGGGAGGGCTAATTCGTCGTAAATATCGCGGATGTCTTTTGCGGATTCTATGGCTATAGTTTCGTTAGACATAAGCATAATGTATTTATTTACCAAGCCATTAAATCTTTTTTTAGTGTCACTTTTTTCTAAATCGGTAAGAACACTGTCAATTTCCTTTCGGGTACTATGAACACCCTCGATGTTGTTGGATAAAACAATTTCATCAATAAGGCAACGCTTGGTAAATTGAGTTATTGATAAATTGGGAAGATAACCTACAAAATACTGTATGTCCTTATCTAATTGCTGGATAGAAATAATTATCTTCAAAAGCTCAGGTGTCTCAATGAAAAAAGCCTTGTTTTGATGAATAAAAAAATCAAGGTGCACGGCACCGTCTGAGTTATATCTGCTCTCAAAAATTTTATTATAGCTTTCTATATCGCTATGATATATTTTTAGCAGAGAATCGTACATATTATCACCTCTGTAATATTATACATTTTTTGAAAATAATATACCATTATTTCAAAATTGAGTTGCAAAAACAGCAAAATTTGAAAACGCTTCAATTTATATTAACATAAGCATTGTCAAAAATCAAGGAAATTGACAATTATATTTAGAAAAACCTTAATGATGTTCAAAAAAGCTATATTTTCAAAAGCAAAATAAAAAGAGCGGATTTCTCCGCTCATTGTTCTTGTATAGCGAAAACCACGCGATAGTCGCGTGGTTCAAAAAAGGTTAACCGATAAACAAAAACCTCCATCTGTGATAGAATTGAAGTGACCTGCCAGTCAACTTCAAAGAAAACAAACGGAGGATTTTTAAAATG
>JAZUMA010000027.1:0-1768 GCA_045603405.1 Alphaproteobacteria bacterium
TGAGTATAACCAAAGATTATCTGAACGTCGTGCTCAAAAATTAAAAAGTATTTTAATGAATAAAGGAGTGGATGGAAAACGATTAAACACTGTGGGACGTAGCGAATTGGAATTAGCCATTCCTAATGCTCGCAACGAAAAAGAGCATCTACTCAATCGTCGTGTCGTAATCGAAAAAATTGAAAAATAGTTAGAATGAAAAAATTAAATATATATATAGAGAATAGTTCAAATATACTTTTCTTCCGAACTTTTGATATCGGAATAAAACTTCTCTTAATCTGCATGATTTTTACTTTTAATGCGGTTATTACTCCCCTTTTAGCACAGCAAGATTTGCATTTTACTCAACAAATATTTTCACGTATGAATGTCAATCCTGCCGCCACAGGTAATACAGCTGATGTCGATATATTCTTGTTGGGCAGATTGCAGTGGTTGGGAGTTGATGATGCCCCTAAGTCAACCTTACTGAACGCAAGCAACTATTTTGAAAAGATAAAATCCGGAGTTGGATTGTCTATCTCGTTTGATAAACTCGGGATCGGACATAGTAGCACCGATATTAAAGCTGCCTACTCTTTTCAGTTAGATTTAAATGACAAATGGGTTTTGGCAATGGGGGTATCCGGCGGTGCATTTATTGGTAGTTATAACCCTTTGGCCAACACACTCGTTGATGAGACGGAAAGAGATGAAATGGATAACTACAAAGAACGAGAAACTGTGGTGACGCCCGACTTTAACATCGGTATTGAAGCCAACTCTTTGAATTGGACATTGGGATTTTCGATCACCCACCTTCTCAATAGCGAATCTACATCATACGCTTCGGACAGACATATATATGCATACGCATCAAGAGCAATTATGTTTAATCCTCAATGGGATATGCTGATAAATTTAGCTTACATGAATAGAAATAAAGTCCATCTTCCTGAATTGGGTGTCATGGACTTTTATCAACGATTTATTTGGGGTGGTTTTTCATGGCGTCCGGATATCATAAACAAGTGTAACCCCTCCTATCTTTCTGTGATGGCAGGAGCTGAACTAAAAATATTCAGATTGGGTTATGTTTACGAATTCGGAGTAGGAAGTAACAACACTTTACCTCCTAACACACACGAAGTCATTATATCCTTCAGAATTCCAAAAAATAAAAAGAATTAGAAGTTCTTTAAAATTTATTTCGAGCCTATTTGAGAGAAATTTTGAAGGTAGGTTCTATAAATTCATTTAGCGGTATTTTTGTTTTTTGAGAAAATTGCCGTGCTAAAGAAGTGAACAGTATGACCGACTGACAAACAGCAAGTTGCCGAAATAAATCAAAAAGGAGCAAAAAATCGGTAAAAAAAGATCTCAAAGATGCTGAAAAATAAGAAAGAATTACAAAAATTCAAAAGCAGACTAAAACCGACTAAGATGACATCCGCTGCGGAGAAGATAAAAAGATGAAATATTGTTCATAATAAAAGTGAAAATAAGATTTTCATATAGCAAAAATCATTATATTTGTTCAAAATTCAGTTTTATTCCTGAATAGATTAGAAAATTTTTGTTTTATCTATAATATAACAATTAAATAAAATGGCAGAAAATACAAAACCATCTAGCGAAAAGTTGAAGGCTCTTCAGCTTGCTATGGAAAAAATCGAAAAAGATCATGGGAAAGGAACCATCATGAAGATGGGTAATGAGAAAATTGAGGAGATACCTGTTATATACAGTGGTTCATTAGGTTTGGATTTGGCATTAGGAGTAGGAG
>JAZUMA010000028.1:0-2304 GCA_045603405.1 Alphaproteobacteria bacterium
TTGTGCTATTGTCGGTTTTATCTACTATGTAATATTCACCGATAAAGCAACAAAGGATAAAATGTCAAAAATACTCATCGTCAATGGTTGCTTTATCGCACTCGTATTCCTAATTGCTCTCTCTTTAAACCTTATGTTCAATCCTAGACACGCACCCCTCCTCAATGGTGGTACAGTTATGTGGTGATTCAAATCATAATAGTGGAATTTTAAATTATTATATGGTATAATTAGTTTGATATATTCCAATTTACAAGGATGATTGAAATGATTATTTTAATTACAGGTGCTTCGCATACAGGCAAAACGGCACTTGCTCAAAAGTTGCTTGAAAAATATAAATACCCATATCTATCGATAGACCATCTTAAAATGGGTTTGATTCGTAGCGGCAACACCGAGCTTACACCTTTAAGTGATGACAGCGCCTTGACCGAATATCTATGGCCGATAGTTCGTGAAATGATTAAAACTGCTATAGAAAACAAGCAAAATCTTATTGTTGAGGGTTGCTATATTCCGTTCACTTGGCAAGATGATTTCGATAACGAATATCTCGACAACATAAAATGTTATTGTCTTGTGATGAGCGAAAACTATATAAAAAACCATTTTGAAGATATAATGAACTATGCGAGTGTTATTGAAAATCGTCTGAATGATGACTGTACTATAGACAACTTATTACAAGATAATATGCAATTATTAGAACTTTGCAAAAAGCATAATGCTAACTATGTGCTTATTGATAATGAATATAAAATTGATATAGATTTTTGAGGTACTAAGATGCAAAAAATTATGGTTATAGGTTGCCCCGGTGCTGGAAAAAGCACTTTTTCAAGAGCACTGCAGGGCAAGATAGGTTTGCCGCTTTTTCATTTGGATATGTTGTTTTGGAACTGTGATAAAACCAACGTTTCACGCGAGGAATTTGATCAAAAGCTTTCCGATATTTTAAAACAAGACAAATGGATAATCGACGGCAACTACGGCAGAACGCTTGAAATGCGCCTAAAGGAATGTGATACTGTTTTTTTGCTCGATTTTCCGGTTTCGGTGTGCCTTTCGGGTGTAGAGTTGCGTATTGGAAAACCGAGAGAGGACATGCCTTGGATAGAGCAAGAATTTGATGTAGATTTTAAAGAGTGGATAATAAATTTTCCTAAAAAAGAGTTACCACACGTATATGAGTTACTTAAAAAATATAAAGATAAAAATGTTATCATTTTCAAATCTCATAATGAAATAGATGAGTTTTTGGAAAAATTATGAAACCATATTTTTAAAGTTATAACAAACAACCGCTGAAAGCATAAAAACTTCAGCGGTTTCTGCTTTTTTCTCTCTCGTGTTCTTAATCTCTCTTGCAACCTGATGTTCAGCCCCAGACACGCACTCCTCCAGGGCGGCGGCACTGTTATGTGGTGATATGAATCATTTTGGAAAGTATCCAAAGAATAAGGGATTGTGAAAAAGCATACGAAATGGTATAATTAATATATAAACTAAATTTTAGGAGGGCACACAAATGAAAACCATTATTATAGGTGGTGTTGCAGGCGGCGCAACTGCGGCGGCGCGGCTTCGCAGACTGGATGAAAAAGCCGAAATTATTATTTTAGAGCGCGGCGAGTATGTGTCCTTTGCCAACTGCGGTCTGCCGTATTATATCGGCGGTGTCATCACTGACCGCGAGGATTTGACTCTACAAACGCCCGAAAGTTTTAAGGCACGTTTTAATATTGACGTTAGAGTCTTAAGCGAGGCAGTTAAGATTAACCCCGATACCAAAACCGTTATCGTAAAGAATCTTCGCACAGGCGAAACCTATGAAGAACCTTATGATAACCTTATTTTGTCTATGGGTGCCGAGCCGATAAGACCAAATATTGAGGGTGCTGACGGTAGCAATGTTTTCACACTTCGCAACATTCCCGATACCTTAAAAATCAAAAATTATATTGATACGGCAAAGCCAAGATCTGCTGTGGTTATCGGCGGCGGATATATTGGTGTCGAGATGGCGGAAAATTTAGCACAGGCAGGGCTAAAGGTTGCAATCGTAGAACTTGCCGACCATTTGATAGCACCCCTCGACTTTGATATGGCGGCAGACGTTCACCGTTATATTAAATCCAAAGGAATTTATCTGCACTTGAGTAACGGCGTAAAGGCGATAAACGGAAACACTGTCATTTTGCAAAACGGCGAAATTACCGCCGATATGATCATTATGTCTGTCGGTGTCCGTCCCGAAACCGCTATTGCCAAGGAATGCGGAATAGAACTCAACCAACGCGG
>JAZUMA010000029.1:0-174343 GCA_045603405.1 Alphaproteobacteria bacterium
GGATCCCCCCTCTTCGTCATTCCTCGGCGCATTCTAATGCGCCGTCAAGGAACCTCCGCCCACCCTCCAAGGGCACCTTTCCCCTCATCATCTCTTCCCACTCTTCCCACAAAAAAAAGAGTGTGGTTTTTAGCCACACCCTCTTTTATTTTTGCTGATATGAATCATAACGCTGTCTTATAAGAGCATTTGTCTCGGCAACAACATTTTGCCAGTCTTCTTGTATACGTTCTGCATCTTGTTCTTTTTCAGCAAGATAAAGGATATACCTTTCTTTCTGTTTATCAGACATCTCTCCTTCCACATACGCCTCATCAAGCTTTTTTACCAGATTATAGCGATTTTCCTCTTCTTTTGTCGGTGACAAATTTAGCAGTTCCACTAGAATATCAACACTTGTTGAATGTTGAAAAATAGCCTCTCGTAACTCTGCCCAATGAGTATGGTTAAGGAGATTGCCCAAACATACTTTATTAGTTAATAAAAACCGCTGAAAATTGTGCATAAACACCCACTCCTCGGCACACTTAAGGCAAGACGCCTTATAATGCGGCATAATTTCTAAGCGCTTATCCTCCAATAGCGGCAGTATCGCTTTCAAAAAAGGCACAGGATATTCTACTTTTTGTAAAAGGGAATAACAACAACTACCTGTCAGACAACTGAGATATTCCCCCATAACAGCAGGTAATTCTCCGAGAAAAACGGCTCTATGATCATACACAATGAGCCAATAAATTGTCTCTGGATCCCAAACACGGGCCTCGATTGATTCATCACTCAGCAGCCTTGCAATATCCCTCTGCTTTTCTACGCTTGGCAGAAAGTACCGCGCATACTTATTCTCCTTCTTTGTCCCATAAAGGACTGACCAAGTCGGAAAACACTTTCGCATCACCATGGCAAAAATGACCACTAGCCACTCGCCGATTTTTTCAAAAACTTTCTCCATAATTAAAATTTTTAATTTAAACAATAATTCGATTAAACACAACCGACTATATCATTTTCCTGAACTAAAGTCAACACTTTTGTCTAAAAAAATTACAACCATCGCATATAAAACGAACACAAAGCATCAAGTCCGCGACACAATAATCCTTTTATTTCATTACAAAAATAAAGTTTTTCTCGTGTACTGAACTCTGCCGGCGGATTTATTTTTTGCTCATCTAACACAATCTTATATACCACAGCCATTGAGCTTTTCGGAATAAGCCGTATTGAGCGCCGAAACCGCTCCGCATTATAACCTAAACGCACACCATCATCAGAAACAGTCGAACAATCAACCTTAATCAAATCATAATTAATAGTCATGCGTGTTCCCTTTTTCCATGCCAAAAAATCCTCATAAAGCAATTCTCCGGCACGCAATCTGTCCTCTGCACTATACGGTTGCACCAACCTCTCACCGTCAAAATAAGCGCGCTCCAACCACCCTTTATGAAAATACTGCTTGAGCAGAAATTCGTTTTCCTTTTTTACCATAACCTAATACCCCTCTTTATACACATAGTCTAACACCTCATCAAAATCGGCAAACAAACCATTGTCCACCGCTGCCTGATAGCGCTTATAGCGTGTCATTTTATTAAACTCTTCTTCGCCGACTTCCTGCTTAAGTTTTTCATTCAAAACATATTCCACTCCGCGTTTATAGGTTGGAAAAAAGTGTTTGCACCGCCCTTCGCGTTTATCCTCTTCAATCAAATAGCATTCCGGCGACAATGGTAAAGAATTATCCACTTCTCTCTTAGCATAAAGTTTCAAAAAATCCTCAAATTGTCGAGGCAAAGGTATTCTTCCCCCGACTGCACTTTGCCGATATCCTTTCAATGCTGCATAAATATCAAGCTCACTATAAGGCTCTAAGATATCCGCCCAAATTTCCTCATCAATTTGTGACGGTCTGCAAAGTGATGGATAAATCTTTTTCAAATTCCAAAATAAAAAATCGCTTTTTTTAGTCATTTTCGTTCTCCGTTTTCAAATCGTTATTTTTAATTCGGTTCATAAACCGTTGAAACGGCTGACGAGATAAGTCCAAGTCCGCCTCTTCTAAATTTGCAATAGAAAGGTTTCGCCTGACCGATTCTGTTAAAGGCTGTCGCAAAATATCATTATTTTTTTTCCCGGCAAGCACTTGCCGCAACTCAAGCTCATGCCAATAATTTTCATCATCCGGCGGTCGCAACAAAGGAGCCACAGCTGTTTTTTTCCTTTCCGTTTCTGTTGCTCGCCCGTGCCAGAGTTTCATTGTTGCCTGCCAACTGCGGATTGGTGTTGTCCCCACCATCCATCCGTGCGATTCATAAAAGTTGACAAACGTTTCCGCATCAACCTGCAAATCATTTTCTTTTGCATAAGTTCGCACTTCATCCACACTCGGTGCTAAAAAGATATTTTCTTTTTTCACAACCGAAGTTTCTTTAGCAAAAAATAAATTTAAATTATTTTTATTATTAATATTATTATTTTCTTTTGTTTCTTTTCTTTTTTGGCGCTGCATTGGCGTCGCTAAAGCGTCGCTGATTTTTTGCAATTTAGCAGCTCTTCCTTTTGCACCGATTTCACGCATATGCTGTTTTTTATCCGCTGTTTCCTTTTGCAGAATTTCAATATACCTGAATACACCGTTAACCGCGGAATCATCTCCGTCATATTTCTGTTCAAAAAGAGCCGTTAAAAGTGCTCCCCTTTGTTCTAAATTAAGTGCCGCTAAAATATATTTAAGATTCATCTCTAAAACAATTTGGTCCATTTGCCCCTCACATACATAAAAAACCTTCCGCCTTGCCTATGGCAAACCGATAGTCCAAATAGTCCAAATAGTTCTTAATAGTCCGAAAAGATGAAACAAGAACCGCTCATCTTTTAACGTAAGCTCAAAATCTGTCTACAAACAACAATCAACAAGAGCATCTCATTTTGACCCGCCCTCTTGACAATTACTTTTTTTCAGTATATGAATTTTAATATATTGTCAAGCCACAATTTGAGTTTTGCAAAAAAAAATATTTCTATCTAGCATTATGGCGAAAGGAAGATTATCAATGGCAGATTTAGTCACAATCCGTAAACGTTTAGAAAAACAAATTCTTTCCACCGGTCATACTTTTCGCGAAGTATCACTGAATATCGGTCGCAAAGATTCTTATATCCAACAATATGTCAAATACGGCTTTCCTAAAAGATTGAGCGAAATAGACCGCAAACGCGTTTGCCAATATTTGGATATAGAAGAAAAAGAATTGATGGATGATGAATTAATCCGCAACGGTACGAATGAAACATCTTTATTAAACCTGCATGAACTGGAAGATAAAGCGCAGGATTTTATCTGCATAGATATCTGTGATCCGCGTCCCAATGTGGCTTTAAACGAACACATCATCGGGCGCATGGCAATTAATTATAAAGAATTCTACGGCTGGTGCAATGGCAATCCCTACAATTTGAAAATTATCAGATATAACAGCGACAGCATGGAACCGACCATATTATCCGGCAGTTTAATTATCTTTGATTCGAGTGTTTTGGAATACGCCGGCGATGGTCTTTATATTATCCGTTACGATGGCCAAATCACCTTAAAACGCTTGCAAAGAACCGGCAGCGACAATTATCTTCTCAAATCGGAGAATCCTCGTTATCAAGATATTCGAGCCCCCCATGACGAAATAGAAATCTTAGGTCGAGCCATAAATTGTCTTTCTTCTCGCCCGCTGTAGAGAGCTTGTATATAACATTTTTTTATATTTACAATAAAAGAACCGCCTTATAATATGTGCGATATAATAAACTGTAGCAAAGGTTATAAAGATGAAAAAACTCCTCACATTAGTTGTAGCAATAATATTTTCCTTAACAACACAGGCAAAAGCTCAATTAAACGTTAATATTAACGGTGCGACGCAAGCGCCGATTCCTGTCGCTTTTCCGAACATTATCTCAGACAGTAATGGTATTGGTGCCTTTTTAGGCTTTTCTTATGCCAATAAAGTACGCGATGTTGTTTTAGCGGATTTAGAGCGTAGCGGTTTGTTTCGTATTATTAACGAACGCAGCTACATTCAAAAATTCAAATCGCTGGATGAAGATCCAATTTTCGGCGACTGGAAAGTGATTAATGCCCAAGTTTTGGTTCAATCATTGATTGCCGAAGCGAATGGTGAGGAGTTAAAATTACGTTTTAAGTTGTGGGATATTGTCAGCCAAAAAGAATTAATGTATGAAGTTTACACTTCAGATAAAAAGAATTGGCGTCGTATGGCGCACTCAATGGCAGATGCGATATATGAGCGTTTAACCGGTGACAAAGGTTATTTCAACACTGTTATTGCTTATATTTCAGAGTCCGGTCCGGCGGCAAAGCGCACCAAACGTTTAGCCTTAATGGATCAAGACGGTGATGGGCATCAATTTTTAACTTCCGGTGCAAATCTGGTTTTAACCCCAAGGTTTTCTCCTGACATGCAATACATTGCTTATTTATCATATGTAAACAACAAACCGCGTGTATATTTATATAACCTGCGCACACAAGAAACAACGTTGCTCGGCAACTTCCCCGGCATGACATTTGCCCCATCGTTTTCGCCGGACAGCAAATATGTTTTGATGAGCTATGCCAAAAATGGTGTAACAGATATTTACGAGATGAATTTAAGCACCAGACAGAGCAAAAAACTAACTTCCGGACCGAGTATTGATACTTCGCCGAGTTATTCTCCGGATGGTGAAAAGATTGTCTTTAACTCAGATCGTGGTGGCAATCAGCAGATATATGTCATGAATCGTGATGGTTCGAATGTTGAGCGGATTAGTTTCCGTCAAGGCAGTCGTTATGCCACCCCGAGCTGGTCACCGCGCGGCGATTACATTGCCTTTACCAGAATGGAAGGCGGTTATTTTTACATTGGTGTAATGTATCCTGACGGCAGTGGTGAGAGAACATTAGCCAGCGGCTGGTTAGTAGAAGGGCCGACTTGGTCACCGAATGGCAGAGTTTTGATGTTCTTCCGTCAGAATAAAGGAACCGCGACAACAAATGCTCCGGTACAATTATATTCGGTAGATATTACCGGTCAGAATGAAAGATTAGTGATAACTCCTGGTGATGCATCTGATCCGGCCTGGTCGCCTTTATTATAGGCTGCAGGGCATCCCTGCCGCCTCGCGCGTAGCGATGCCGTGCGCACAGCACACAGCCGCAAGGCTGTTTCGGCGCGCAAAACTTAAAGACATTTTTGTAAAACAAAAATGCCGCGCGCCGCTTATCTTAAATAACGTTATCTCCCTCTGTTACAACTAACAGATGAAAAGCTTTTACGAGTACAAACATATTTTCGGCCGTTAACTTCAACATCCAACGTCTCTAAATTTATCCGCACATAATCGCCTTCCTTAACCGGTGGAAAATATTTAAAACTCCCCCAACTATAATCCAGTTTTTCTCTCTGCATATTACCCGAATGTGAATAAATCCCCATCTCAGAATTAATTACAGAAAACAAATTTTCACAACTTTCATACAAATTTTTGATGGAAAGAAAAGGATTTACAGGCATCGCTCTACCCACCATATACCTCATAGATTGAACCGGATAAACATCGACACAACATTTATCTTTATCAATAATAATATTCCCAACTCTATTATCTGAACCTGCGAAAGAAGCTTTACCCTCTATAATCGGATTTTTCTTATGATATAACCTCCAAGTAGCACCATCATTTTCTCTGACAAAATCAGGAAATACATACGGTCGTTGTTGCAAAATATAAAGTTTACCCTTTTTTGAAAAAGCAAACTCCATATCAACAGGATATCCCAAACGCGTCTCCAAACTGCTCACCAACGCCGCCAACTTAAACTGTTTTTTATACCTTTCCTTATCTTCTTCGGAAGCAACACGTACGCTTCTACTTCTTTCTTGCACAAATCTAAAATTAGCACGTGGCAGCAACAGATGTCGAACAGATAATTTTTCCTCTATAGTTTCATCTTCATTTACACCACACTTAGCAACTGCAAACAATGCACCATCTACATCTCCATGTGCAAGTAATTTATCTGCAGTCTTGCCTTGTACATAGTTCATAACAACAAATGGAGCTTGAAAAAATGTTTCCGAATAAGCCACGCCGGCCATTACCGGTTTTTCAATCATTGGCTGAATAATAATCCACATTTTTGCCTCGGGCACAGCCTCTGCCGAAGCATATACAGCATTTAATGCATCCCGCATTTGTGCTCTTGTCTTTACATGAAGAACAGACTTAAACTTTCCCGAATAACTGCATTCATCAGAATCCTCCACATCCGCCGATGAACGCACGGCAACATTTCCCCCTAAGGCCGCCACACATTGCATAGCCCTAGTAACAAGACTTTCTGGAACACAACCATTCTTTTTATATTCTTCATGAAAAGAAAAAGGAATACCATAAGTTTTTGGAATTTCCGCACCTATACTATATGCGTAATTATACGTATTCAACAGAGTTTCTATTCTCTTAAGCCCACTAAACTTTCCACCGTAATTTTCTGAATTCGGATCAAACTTATCCAATTCTGACAATAATCTTATTTGATTATCCATAAACCAAAACCTCTTTTAAAACAAATTTAGTCAAAATATATAAAATCAACAATATTTTGTCAAGCGGTTTTTGGCAACAAATTCTATAAAATCGAAAATCTATAAAACCTATTTAATAAAACAAGAAATCAGTCAGTTGCTACCGGTTCCCGAATACAAACGTCCACGCCGATCATAAGGAAAACGCCGCCCTTTCTTCTTAAAATCTTTCTTTTTCTTATATTGAATTTTTTGCCGATGCGAATGCATCATATCTAAAAGCATTCCCTCGCGAATACCACGATCAGCAATCGTAATTTCAGAAATCGGCCAAAATGTAGTCAAAGCCTCAATAATAGCACAACCGGCTAATGTTAAATCAGACTTAGACTGCCCGATACACGGATGCTTATAGCGCCCCTCTGAACCCATTGTTTTAATTTTATTGATTGTTGCCGCAACATCAGGGGCTGAAATAGCAATACCATCAACTGCCGAGCGATTATAACGCGGCAATTTAAGGTGCACTGCTCCCAAAACAGTTACTGTTCCGGAAGTTCCGATAACCTGAATTTCCTGATTTTGAATAGCCTCATTAATCTGATATTTTTCTTCAAATTCCGCCAAAATATTTTGTGTCCGTTCAAACACGCTTGAGTATTCCACGGCACTCATCTCATGTCCGGCAAAAGCTTCGGAAATCGTCACCACTCCATAAGGCAGAGAAACAAAACCTTCCACAAACGTTTTTCCGTAATCTGTCACGCGAGCCAAAGAAATCTGTGTTGAACCGCCGCCGATATCAAATACCAGAACACGTTTAATAGCCCTGTTTAAAAGCGGTAAACAACCGACAACGGAAAGTCTTGCTTCTTCTTTAGAAGAAATCACTTCCAGCTCGATTCCTGTTTCACGTTTCACCATATCCACAAACGATTTCACATTTTTGGCACGTCGGCAAGCAGCTGTAGCCACAAAACGAGAAGCCACAATCGGCATATATTCGTCAATCACACCGCGACAAACTTTGAGCGCATGCAGTGTTCGGCGCATTGCTTTAGAAGAAAGTTCATTATCTTGAATAATCCCCTCACCTAAGCGCACAACCTTAGAAAACGTTTCAACAATGCGAAAAGAAGTCGTTGTAGGTGTTGCAATCACCAACCGACACGAATTTGTTCCCAAATCAATAGCCGCATAATTATCTTGTGCTGCGGTTAGATTTGCATCACGTTTTTTAAAGTCTGTTTTAGCGCCGTTTTTCTTATTTTTTCTTTTAAAAGACAGACCTTTATTTTGTTTCAATTTATTCTCCATAACACTATCAAGAATAGTTTATTACAGCCATCATACAGCCGAATAAAATTTTTGCAACAGTAATTTTGCACTGAGCACAAAGTAACGAGTGTCGAGCCGCCTCGACCGCACCACGCGCAGTGGTGCCCGCCGCACAGGCGACGGCACATTGTGCCGTTCGGCGCGCATAAAAGAAGACATTTTTATAAAATAAAAATGTCGCGCGCCGTTTTAATAAATAGAAACACATAAAAAATTGCACACAAGGCTTTTAACATAATAGAAGTAAAATCCATATGCACAATTTTATTTATATTCCTAAGAAAACCGAAGATACAGATTATCCCTACTCACTCGCCAGCATATCCCATTTCAAGCCGAATTTGCTTTCTCAGCTCATCAATACAAACCAACTTTTTATCTTTATCAATAAAATACCAATACGCCCAACCGTTGCAAGTAACGGAATTTTGCGCCATTGCCCCGATTTGATGAATGGAACCGACTTCATTTTTAAGTTTAATCGTCCCGTCTGAACGTACAATCGCTTTAACTTTCTTTTTCTCATCATAAAGCATATCACCTGGAGCAATAAACCCTCGTTCAATAACCGAACCGAACGGCACTTTCGGTGCTTTACGTTTACAACTGTATTCAAGCGCCGCACTTTCATCAGAAACCTGTACTTGAGCGATTCTTTCTTTTGCCCCTTCAATATAATCTTTATCCTTTTCAATCCCGATAAATTTCCGCCCGAGCTTTTTGGCAACCGCACCTGTTGTACCTGTTCCAAAAAACGGATCCAACACCACATCTCCGACATTGGTAGAAGCCATAATCACCCGATAAAGCAGCGCTTCCGGTTTTTGCGTCGGATGTAATTTTTCGCCTGTTTCTTTATTCTTCAAACGTTCATTACCGGTACAAAGCGGAATTTCCCAAGTCGAACGCATTTGCACATCATCATTAAGCGCTTTCATAGCCTCATAGTTAAATGTATATTTTGCTTTCGGATTTTTAGTTGCCCAAATCAACGTTTCATGCGCATTTGTAAAGCGTGTTCCCTTAAAATTCGGCATCGGATTGGTTTTATTCCAAATAATATCATTCAAAATCCAAAAACCCAAATCCTGCATAATATAGCCGACACGAAAGATATTATGGTATGATCCTATAACCCAAATCGTCCCGTTTTCTTTTAAGATACGTCTTGCCTCACTCATCCAAGCTTTTGTATATCTGTCATACTCAGCAATACTATCAAAGCTGTCCCAATCTTCATAAACACCTTTAACATCAGTATTATCCGGTCGTTTTAAGGCCTCCCCCAATTGCAGATTATACGGCGGATCCGCAAAAATAACATCAATTGAATTATCTTCAATTTTCTTCATTGCATCAACACAATCCGCATTGATAACCGTATTCAAAATCTTATCCAAATGATACGCGCTCATAAAGGCACTCCCATAAAAATCACTTATGGCGCAATCATAAGAGAAATTTAGTTATCATAATCTTAACAAACTAAGATTTTTTCTAAGAATTTATTTTTTTCGAGTCAAAATAAAGACTTAGATTCATACGTTAAATTGAAGACTTTATTTCAGGATCGGCAAAATAATTAATAACCGCTTTGGTAATAGATACGCCCAACTTTTTCCGATAAGAAGCATCACGCAAATATTTCTCTTCCGTATAGTTGGAAAGATAGCCTAACTCCACTAAAACAGAAGGAATATCCGGCGCTTTTAACACCGCAAATCCGGCAAATCGATGCGCATTAGGCAAAGTTTTTACCTGTTTTTTCATCTCATTAACCACATATGTGGCAAATTTAGAAGATTTATTACGACTATCATTTTGTGAGAGTGAAATCAACACATCACTGATTTCCGGCGAATTATCAGAAAAATCCATACCATCAATAATATCAGCTTTATTTTCACGTTCAGCCAAAGCCGCCGCCTCCTTATCGGATGCCGTTTCGGATAATGTATAAATAGAAAGTCCCTGTGCGTTTCTGTTCGCGGCACTATCCGCATGCAGACTGATAAACAAATCAGCATGATAATTTCTGGCAATCCGCACACGTTGTCTGAGCGGAATAAAAATATCGGTTGAACGTGTCATATAAACCTTAAACCCGCGCGATTCGAGCTGTTTTTTCAACTCTTTCCCCATCGAAAGGGTAATATTCTTTTCATATGTTCTAAAAGACCTGCCGATAGCCCCCGGATCTTTACCGCCGTGTCCAGGATCTAATACCACAATTTTTTGACGTTTCGGATCCGGTTTATAAACCGGCGTTTTCCCATTTACAGCTTTTACCGGCACCGGTGCCATAGCACCCGTTTGCACCAAATCTATTACCAAACGCCAGTTTGTCTTTCCTCCTTGCGGCTCCAATGCAAACTTTCGTTTAATATCCACGTTTCCCTTCAGTTCAAACACTACCCTCTTACCTTTTTCTTTAGGTAATTGTCCAATTCTGAAATTACTGATTAATGCACTAGAAGGTACTCTCGGATTTCCTTTAATCTCGGTATTTTTTAAATCAATAACTAGCCGATTCGGATTTCCCAATAAAAAAGCATCATATTGAAATTTTTCTGTTCCGTCAAAAACGATTCTCATCCCATCCGCTTGCTTTCCTGTCCGAATATCATTTACAAGGTTCATTGCCTTGGCCGATATAGAACAAAAACACATACAGATAAACAAGCCTAAAGCCCAAAATGTAGTAAAACGTTTCATTCGTCCCTCTTTTATTTTGATATCCCGCCGATTCATAATATATTATTGTAGCATCAAACTTATTAAAATAAATTTAAAATAATATTTTTTCATTTTCTTCCGGAATTAAATATTTATTTATAAATTAATGTTAATATTACCAAAGTTAATTATGTAAGGAGAACAAAATGAGTGAAGAAAATACATCAAAAATAAGCAAAAATCTGGGCATTTTAGCTGAGAAAATGCTGATTTTAGCCAATAAAGGCGCAAAAAAATTAGAAAATTATGCTGCAAAGTCCGCAGAAGAAAACCAAAATGAAAATGCCCGCAAATTAGCTGCCGCCATGAACAAATTATCCCAGAAAATAGAAGAAAAACAAGAGACTTATGCTGCAAACGTTGAAAAGAACGCCGATGCAATGGTAAATAATGTTAAAAAAGTCTATGCAGAGCTTAAAAATCGCGTTCATGCTGCTAAAGAAAAGGCAAAAAAAGACAGTGATGATGACACAACTAAAAAGGCTTAATTAAAAAACTTGACAGATGTATTTTTTTAATATATTGAAAAAATGCAATTTTTAATTTTTTAAATATTTTTATTATGGGAGAAACATTTTATCTTTGTATACCATGTAGTCTTGTATCAGATGGTGTACGTTTTAATAATATGGTTTCCCCTTGTTATAAAAAGAAACCATATTACCCACCCAGTACATCTACATCTGTACGGATATAATGAACCTATTTACTGTACGAGAAGAGCCTCTCACCAAAACGAAAGGCTCTTTTTTATTGCAAAAATTTCCCCAATAAATAAAAAAAACTTGATTATTTATTTTTTTTATTATATTTCAATATTACTTTTGAGCAATGTGCGGCCATGGCGGAATTGGTAGACGCGTAACGTTGAGGTCGTTATGGGCTAAGCCCGTGGAAGTTCAAGTCTTCTTGGCCGCACCATCTTTTACTTTTAGGTATTTTTTTGAGAAAGCGATTACGCTTTAGGAGGGCGCCGATGTTACGGATATATAAAACAGATGAGAACGGCAAACTGGTTAAACTCAAAAAAAACAAGATTCTCCCTATGACTTGGATATCTTTAATTAATCCGAATGAAGACGAACTTCAGGTTGTTTCCAATTTTCTGCGCATTGACTATGACATCTTAAACAATTCCCTTGATGCGGATGAGCGTTCACGCATTGAACAGGAAGAAAATTCTTTAGCTATCATCATCAACCTTCCCTTATTAGATGATGAAGATAATTTTGATACATTACCGTGCGGTTTGGTTTTAACCGCCAAAAATTTAATCACCATTTGCGCCCGAGATAACCGTGTACTAAACGCTTTCAATCGCTCTACGGCACAAACCTTCAGTACCAAAGATCGTGCCCGCTTTTTATTAAACATTCTCTACAAATGCACACAATTTTATTTGAAATACTTAACCATCATCAACAAGCGTACCGAAAACATTGAATACGCATTAAGAAAGACCACCTCCAATAAAGAGCTGTTTCAGTTAATGGAGATTCAAAAATCATTAGTGTACTTCACTACGGCATTAAAAGACAATCATTTAGTTTTATTAAAACTCTTACGGTTGATTAAAACTCCGGCGATGTCAAAATTCGTTAATTTTACGGAAGATGATATCGAGTTGCTGGATGATGTGATTATTGAAAACAAACAGGCGATTGAGATGGTAGATATGCACCGTTCGATTTTAGAGGGCATGATGGATGGTTTTGCAAGCATTATTAATAACAACGTCAACCAGATAATGAAGTTTTTAGCCGCCATCACGATTATTTTATCGATACCGACGATGTTAGCATCATTTTGGGGCATGAATGTACCGGTTGCCTTTGCCAATAACACGCAAGGTTTTTGGATTGTGATGGGCATATCGGCAATTGCCACCATAGCAGTGATTATTTACTTCAGAAAAAGAAGAATGTTTTAACGGCTGCAGTGCCTCCCCTGCCGTGACGCGCCGCCGAGTGACATCTATTCACGATTAGACGCTCCTCCCCATTAAAGGGAGGAAATTTGAGATGGATAGAAGTGAATGTCCTTTGGTAAAAATTTTAGTTTACACAGTAGTAAATGAATTTTTTAAGGTATACCATTAAAGGCGGGAAATTTTGCGAAGTGACCGCGGATGTCCACCAAGGCGCACAAAATCCCCCCCATTAAAGGCGGAAAATTTTAGGCTAATAGAGATGGGCTTGAGGAAAACTAAAATTTTAGTGTACATAGAAGTACATGAATTTTAGTTTATCCGAAAAGACCACTCTAGGAGCCAAAATTTACCCCTTTAATTTTAACGGTGAAAGAGATGCTCTAAATCACTAACCTCTAACCTAATATAGGTAGGCCGCCCATGGTTGCATTCGGCAGCGTGGGGCGTCTGTTCCATTTCGCGTAACAGATGATTCATCTCCGCAACATTTAAGCGCCTTCCGGCTCGAACAGAACCATGACAAGCCATTGTTGCCGCAATATGATTAATCTTATCTTCAACAGCAGTTGAAGCGCCCCACTCAACCAGTTCATCAGCCAAATCGACAATCATTTTTTTAAGAGAGGCATCTTTTAAGAGTGCCGGCACTTCCGTAACCATCACGCCTGAGCCGAATTCTTTTAAGGTAAGCCCTAATTGAGAAAGAGCCTCAAACTCCACGAGGAGCGCTGCCTTTTGTGTTAAAGATAAATCAACCACTTCCGGTAAAAGGAGCAGTTGTGAAGGAAGTTTTTTCCCATCAAGCATCGCCTGTTTCAACTTTTCCAACACAATCCGTTCATGCGCCGCATGTTGATCAACTAAGATAAGAGCATCATCTGCCTGTGCTAAGATGTAAGTATCATGAAATTGTGCTTTTGCCACCCCGAGCGGTCCGGCAGAAGAAATATCCTCAACAGACGGCTCTTCAGTACGCACGGAATAAGCTTGCATCAATTCCGGAATATGCGCTGTCGGACGAGAAGCACGAGAAACAGGGCGCGATTGAAAAGAACGCGGCGTGGAAGAATACGCAAGCGGTGTTGCTTTTTCTCTTAAAAACACGCTGTTTGAAACATTTAGTGAATTTTGTTCTGAAGCCGGATTAAACGGCACAAAATCATCAAGTGCCTCAGCATCAGTTTTTTGTTCTAAATGAGAAAGAAAATCTGCCGCGCCGGTATTCGAACTGCGCTTATCACCTTCAAGTAAAGCCTTGCGCACGGCACCGACAATCAGCGAGCGCACCCCCTGTTGATCATAAAAACGCACTTCAGCCTTTGTCGGATGCACATTTACATCAACCCGCATCGGATTAACCTCTAAAAACAACGCACAAGCCGGATACCGTGAAATTTCCAATACACCGGCATATGCTCCTTTAAGTGCTCCGAGCAAAAGCTTATCCCGCACCGGACGATTATTCACAAACAAATATTGCGAAAGCGAATTTGCCTTATTATAAGTCGGCAAACTAACAAGGCCTGAAAGTTTCATATCTTCACGTTCGCCACAAATTTGCAACGAATTTTCCGCAAATTCATGCCCCATCACTTCCGCCGCTCGAGACAGCCGTGCATCAAACAAATCACCGGTTGAAGCATCAAGCGCAATCTTCTTCTTATCATCAGCATAAAGATAAAACGCCACATTGGGGTTAGCAAGCGCAATCCGACTGATAATATCTGCACAAGCACCGTTTTCTGAGGCATCCGTCTTCAAAAATTTTAGGCGTGCCGGCGTCGAATAAAAAATATCTCTGACTTCAATCCGTGTCCCGTAATTGCAAGCAGAAGGCACAACATCACCTTTTTCACCGCCTTTAATTTCAATCTCCCAACCATTCTCTTTATCTTCTTTCCGTCTGGTCATAATTTTCATTTTTGCAACAGACGCAATGGAGGGAAGCGCCTCCCCGCGAAACCCCATAAATTTAATATCAAACAAATCATTTGTCGGTAATTTCGAGGTTGCATGCCGCTCAACCGCCAAAGTTAAATCTTCAGCACTCATTCCTTTACCGTTATCTTCAACCGTAATCAGCGTCTTACCGCCGGATTTCAAGCGTACCTCAATCCGCGTTGCTCCGGCATCAAGCGCATTCTCCACCAGTTCCTTAACTACAGATGCCGGTCGCTCAATCACCTCACCGGCTGCTATCTGATTAACCAAATTAGATGGTAATAAACGTATCGTCATAGTCTGTCTCCTATAACAATCATAGGGAGAAAAGAATCAGTTGTCCAATGAAAAATAGCAACAATGCAGGCAAAAGAAGGGGGAAGCTATACAAGTAGCTTCCCCCTTCTTTTTTTAATAATTATCTAAAAAAACCGGTTGGTCACTGATTTCTTTCGGTAACCCACCGTCTAAATGATAGAGAATAACTGTCGAAAAGTGACACCCTGCTACGGGGTCATAGACAGTACCATCATAAACGCCTTTTGATGCAAAACGTATTTCAAATGCATCTACGTCTTGCAAACGAACACTTAGCGGTATCTGTGACAGCACTTCTGCCACAGTAGCTTCAAAATTGAAACTCCAACACCGATGATAGCAGATAAAACTACCTACTTCCTCCAAACCAATAACCGGCAATGACTTTCCGTCTTTTTCATCTCGAACGATACTTTTTGCATCAAAATTGTTATAAAAACTTTTCTTAACATTCACTGGATGAACAAAGACCAAAGTCCCTTCCGGAACGCCACATTTGTCCGCCAACTCAGCCGGAACACGCATCAATGGCTTAATTTGCTGCGCCAAGTCACGCAAACGATTATCAGGTAAATTAACGAATTGCATAACAAATAATTTAAAAAAATTAAACATAACTATAAAAACACATTATATGTCTTTACAAAAAAGTATTTATTTTGTCAAGAAAATTCTAATTTTCCGCCGATTTAACTTTCCGCCAAACATTCAGATAATAACCGATAAAGACAACGGTTGCTCCACCTACCCATGCTAAAGGCGACGCATAATAAATTCCTCTGTAACCGATTTTTTGTGCCAAAATAATCGCCGCAAACGAACGAATACCCAATTCAACAAAACCTGAAAATACCGGATAAAACGGCTGGCTCATACTCTGCAACGTATTCTTAAAAATAAAAATCATCCCTAAGAAAAAATAAAACATCACACTGATTGCCAAATAAGCTTGCCCGACGCTCACCGCAAACGGATTAGGTGCACTCAAAAAACTACCGATAATCTGCCGTCCGCATGTAAATACCAACACACTCAAAAACACGCTGATAATCAACGACAACACCGCCGTTTTCCTAACCCCGTAACGAATTCGCATCATTTTACCGGCCCCGAAATTCTGTGCCACAAAAGTTGCCACCGCAAGCCCTAAAGCTAACATCGGTTGTGTGGCAAGTTGTTCCAGCCTGAGTGCAATCGTAAACCCGACAATAATCTGCTCTCCAAACGAATTACATACAGCCTGAATCACCATAATGCTTAATGATAACACCGAAAATTGTATCGACATCGGTATTGCAATGTTTAAATGCGCCCGCATAAAAGCCGCATCATAAATCCAATCTTTCTTTTTAATCCTCAAAATCGGATAATTTCGCCAAATATACCACATACAACACAAAAACGAAAATGTAATCGCCAACACCGTTCCCAGTGCCGAACCGATAACCCCGAAACCGCAATAACGAATCAAAATATAATTAAAAACAATATTTAAAATTGATGAAAAAATTAAAAAATAAAGCGGCGTCTTACTATCCCCCAGCGCCCGAATAAAACCAAATAATAAGTTAAACCCGACCAATAAAAACATCGCTAAACCAAGGATTAAGATAAAGTTATATGAATCTTCATATATTCCTTTTGGTACATTTAAAATCCGCATCACCGGATGCAAAAACATCAATAAACTGATTGTTAAAATCAAACTTAATACCAAACTGGCACGAAGAGAATGCGTTACCGAGAGCCTGACGCCCTCATAATCTCCTGCCCCGAAACGCTGCGCCGTTACCGCCGTCAAACCGCCGGTGAAACTAAAAGCGATAATCAAAAACATAAAATAAATCGGCGCCGATGCCCCAACTGCCGCCAAAGCATTTTCACCCAACAATCGCCCGACAATAAAAATATCAGCTAACTGATACATTTGCTGAAACACATTACCGATAAGTATTGGAATCGAAAACAACAAAATCAGCTTGAGGGCATTGCCTCTGGTCATATCTTTAATCATTTTTACCTCAATATATCGCTCGATAATTTAGATAAAATAATTTAAAATTCCACTAAATTTATCATTTTTTATCAAATAAATGCTTTTGCTTGATTAATAAACAAATTTATTGTATAATGTATCAGAAGAATATTGATATCGGAGAAAGACAATGGATATGAACGATATTTTAATTAATGGAGTGGAAACAGCAGATCCGAAACGGATAGAATATGCGCTTAAACATAGCGCAGATGTCAACTTTTCTACCGAAGTTTCAAAGTTATCTTCTCGCAAAACATGGGAAACACTTGGTTTTAACCAAGTAACCCCATTAGCCATTGCAATCTGTCAAAAAAACCAACACATAGTGGATATTTTAGCTCAACATGGGGCTTCTCTTAACACCCATGTTACTGCCAATAATATGACATTTTCAAATTTATTAGCTTTTGCCGCACTAAGAAGTAACTACAAAACATTTGCAACCTTATTAAATTATGCCAAAACTGAAGATATAAAAAATGCACAACTTGTTTTTAAAGGTGAAGCACATTCTCTCCCTCATGTATTGGTAACGGTCAGCTCAATATATGAAGAAAAAAAACGCCCCCAAATATTAGAAGATTTATTACAAAGAGGCTTTAATGCCAATCAAAAAGATGCCCATGGCTACACTTTAGCAATGGAAGCGGCACATCATAAAAAATTTGATGAATTAATTATTGTCCTAAAACACGGCGGAAACCCGTTTGAACCATATCCACAAAGCAAATCATCACCTTATGATGAACTGTTCAACAATAGCAATCTGGAAATCAAAAGAGAGGATTACCACAAATTAGAAGAAATAAGAAAACTCTGTGCAGCCATAAAAGAAAAACAAAACTCAGCCGCTGTAAACAAAGCCCTACCCTCTAAAAATAACCACAGATAAACAACACTTTAAACTTAGTGCAAATAAGCTACCGACAATCATCTCTCTGCTGAGATATAACCGGTTTCGTCGGCTTATCTTTTTCTAAATGGAGCCCTTTTTCAGAGACAGTTTCTTCAGAAACCAATTCCACTTTAACCCCGGGCATACCTAAATCTTCAATTCTCTTTTTCAAATCAAGCATATGCGCATTCACTGTAGTTTTAGCACTCAATTCACGAACAGAATCCGTTACTTGTGTTTGCATTGCATCGGCCTGAGCTTTAAGCACATCAGCCGTATTTTTTTTCTTTTTCTTTTCAGACATAATTTTCCCTTTCATTCAATCTGTTAATTAATAATAACAGAAAAATCTGCAACTGTCAAAAAAAATAGAGCCCTTACTCGGAGGACTCTATTTTATTTTTTTCACTTTTCACTTGGTCGCCGTGACATTCGCGGAAAAAACAGTAACCCGCCATCAAAAAAATCGCAAATGGGATCAATCTACGCAAATCATTGCAGTCTTTTTGATAAAAATCAAAAGAAACATCCAAAAACATAACGATTGAGACGACAGCAGACATAAAAAATGTAAATGCTATACCAGCATATACAAAGATGTTCCCCAGAAGCTGGTCAATTTTTCTGCAAGTATATAGTGCGCCTACCATCAGCATGTATATAAATACACAAAACACCGACAAGATAAATATTTCACACCCGGCAGACATATCCATAAACCACTTCTCCATCGTATGCGCAAAAAAAGCAGTAGCTACAAATACAACGAGAAGCACCACTAACAATGTATAAATCCAGATTTTTTTCCAAAATTCTTTTTTTAACAACTTCGGTCGCACATCGATGTATTGAAAAACAAATACACTGAAAAACAGCACAGCCACGGCTCCGCTGAAAATCATTTCTCGGGTAAACTCTTCTCTAATCCAGTAGTATAAAAATACCGCAAAAGAAAGCCCACCTAAGAGCACAAAACATAATTCAGTCAGAACCCCCAGCACAATGTTTTTTTCGCTTCCACTTTTTTCACAACAGGGCAATAGAAACCTGTCTTGAAAGAGAGCCAGTCCAAACAACAAAATAGCCTCACCCATAAAATATAGGGCACGATACTTTACCCCAATTTCTTCAAGCCAAGGCTGCTCCCACACTAACCAAAACGCCACCACTGATAAAATAATAACCAGCAATTGCGCCATTACTTTTTTTACAATCATACCATTCATACACAAAAATTTTAGTTAATAATAATTTAAATTTGCTTGAACATAATACAGATAAGCTAAAATGTCAACCATCTCTTAATAAAAAAATTACAATATAAATAGCTCTTGACGTTTCTATCTGACGCACTATAATAACGCCGATATAACAAGGAGTATGGAATGAAGGTCTTATTTTTAGCATTAAGTTTATGTTTGGCAAATCTTTCTGCTCTTGCGCAAACGACCGCAGAAACCACCGAAAAAGCACAAATAACCGCACCAGCAGAAGAAGAAAATTTACTTGATAACAAAATTTATTTCTTCGCTCACTCAATGTGTCAAAACTGCAAGGAAGCCTATATCTACCTCTATACCTACCATCAGGATTTACAAATTCCGATTACGGATATGAAATTCCATCATAATTTTGAACTATATAAACAGTGCGTACAAAAATTCGGCATTGCTAATAGCGAGCTCCGTCTTCCGTTGATCTGCATGAAAGACCACTATATTATGGGATGGGATGAAGATTCCGGTAGCCGTTTTGATAATTATCTGCAAGACTTTCAAGCCAACCAATAGGAGAAAACATGCCAAGTGACATTGAAATCGCCAGAAGCGTTAAACCTTTTAAAATCAAGCAAATAGCTAACGAGCTTAATTTAGCGGATGAAGACGTCGAACCTTACGGACATTATAAAGCTAAAATAAAACCGCAATCCGCGGAGAAGCAAGGCAAATTAATTTTGGTCACGGCAATGACGCCGACGCCTGCCGGAGAAGGCAAGTCAACAGTATCAATCGGCTTAGCAGATGCTCTTCATCGTTTAAATAAAAGAGTTGCTTTAGCATTAAGAGAACCGTCACTCGGACCATGTTTCGGAGTTAAGGGCGGTGCAACCGGCGGTGGTTGGTCGCAAGTTGTTCCTATGGATGAAATCAATTTAAACTTTACCGGTGATATCCACGCCATTACCGCTGCCAATAACCTCCTTGCCGCCATGATAGACAACCATATCAAACACGGCAATGAGTTAAACATTAAAAAAGTTTATTTTAAGCGCTGTGTTGATTTAAATGACCGAGCATTAAGAGAAGTTGAGATTGGTTTAGGCGGCAAAATAAACGGTGAACCGCGAAAAGAAGGCTTTAATATTTCGGTTGCATCCGAAGTTATGGCCATTTTCTGTTTAGCCACAGACCTACAAGATTTAAAGCAACGTCTGGGGCAAATTGTTATTGCCGAAAATAATGAAGGCCAGCCGATATATTGTCGTGATATAAAAGCTGCAGGTGCAATGACAGCCATATTAAAAGATGCAATCAAACCTAATTTAGTTCAAACATTGGAACACACACCGGCAATTATTCACGGCGGACCGTTTGCCAATATAGCACATGGGACAAACTCTGTAATTGCTACAAAGACAGCTTTAAGTTTAGCAGATTATGTTGTAACCGAGGCCGGTTTCGGTGCAGATTTAGGTGCAGAAAAGTTTTTTGACATCTTTGCCCGCAAAACAGGCCTATATCCCCAAGCCGTTGTGTTGGTTGCCACTGCTCGTGCATTAAAGATGCATGGCGGAGTGGAAAAGACCGAGTTAAACACAGAAGATTTAGGAGCAATCAGAGAAGGCTATGCCAATCTTAAAGCCCATATACAAAATATAAGAAAATTCGGGTATAACGCCATTGTCGCGATTAATCGCTTTCAATCGGATACAACTGCGGAGTTAGACTTAATCAAAGAGCTATGCCAAAAAGAAAATGCGCAAGCGGTTGTGACTGAAGGATGGGCGAAAGGCGGAGCCGGTTGCGAAGAATTAGCGAAAGAAGTTTTAGCGAATATTTCTGATAAAAAAGACGTACATTTATTATATACGGATAATATGTCTATAAAACAAAAAATCGAGACTATTGCCAAAGGGATATATGGTGCGGCAGAGGTAACTTTTACACAAGAAGCAGAAGCGGATATAGAAAGATTCAGCAAATGGGGATATGGAGAGATGCCTGTATGCATTGCGAAGACACAAAACTCGATATCGCATGATAAGAGTTTGTTAGGTGCTCCGCAAGGATATGTTTTTCCGATAACTGAAGTAAGGCTATCCGCCGGTGCCGGTTTTGTAGTAGCCTTATCCGGAAGCATAAACACCATGCCGGGGTTACCGAAACATCCGGCAGCGGAAGGAATTGACGTAGATACGAACGGCAACATTATCGGCCTGTTTTAGGGTGTCGAGCCTTCCTTGCCGTATAAAACAGATAAGATGCGGTAACACTCGCATACTTAAGCCGTAGGGGAAAAAGCAATAAGTAATGGGTGTCGAGCCGCCTCGACCGCCAGCCGAATTTATGAGCAAAAACAATCCAGTGAATTGTTTTTGCCATAAATTATCAGTAACTGTTAGTAAGCGACTGCTTGGTAACATGCACAAAGCGAACTTTACTGTTACTTGTCCGAAGTGCAGTTAGTGAGTGCAACAAGCACAAACTTACGGAACAAGCAGGCCTGCCGTGCGCACAGCACACAGCCGCCAGGCTGTTCGGCGCGCAAAGTTAAGAAGACATTTTTATAAAATAAAAATGTCTGCGCGCCGTTTTATTAAAATCAAATAAATAATCACCTGACAATATGCCTCTGCCAATTTCCATAATAATACTTGACTCTTACCAACTTTTTTCTTTATACTGCGAGCCATAAAACTTATTATTATAAACAAAAATTATTAACTTAATTATTAGATTATGAATGAGAATGAGAATGAGCTTAACGTTCTAGATGCTATCGAACAACGCATGGACGATTTGAAGAAAACCGTCACTAATGGATCTGAAGAAGTAACCGCGAATTCTTCTTGGCTGGATATTATCCTGCAACTATCTAACTACGATGATTTTAAGCAGAATCTCGTCAAGTATGGCAGATTTACTGATGAAGAAAGCGCTTATTTGCAGAGCTTACCGGCGTACAAAGACATCATCTCTGCCAATCCAATCTCAGATGCAAACGTGTACATCCAAAGATTTATGGAAGAAATTCCAATCGTAGTATTTACAGTTGAAACAGAAAAAAAAGAACTATGGAATCTGGATATTCTTGTTTATAACGATTACCCTTACCCTATGTTCACCATTATCAACTATCGCAAAGAGGTATCGATATTAAACAGTGTACCGCAAATACCTGGACATAACTGCCACCTCGTAGCAATTAGTTATGCCCCCCAAGGATATATGTCGTTCTAAGCTACTTTTCTAACCTAAAGAAACATCCCCCAAGCCCAAAGCTTGAGGGATATTCTTTT
The DNA here is from genome assembly GCA_045603405.1 of Alphaproteobacteria bacterium. Lineage (GTDB taxonomy): Bacteria > Pseudomonadota > Alphaproteobacteria > RF32 > CAG-239 > CAG-267. The sequence goes on from JAZUMA010000029.1 coordinate 22,303, forward strand.
AGCCCAAACATTTCTTCCTACTTCTTCTTATTATACTTCCCTTTTTTCTTCGCATTGGTAGCCGCACGCTTACTAAACTTAAATAAATCTTCATTTAACTTACCATCAACCACCGTATCATAAAGAGAAAGCGAAACCTCAAGAGACTGCGGGGTAATCACCTTCCACTGCTTGAGTTCAAACGGCTTGTTATTAAAAACCAGCGTAAACGGCCCCAAATCACCGGCTTTCGCATATTGCAAACTCATCTTTGTCATTCCCGGATCTTGGGCAAAATCCGTTACTTTGAGCTCTTTACCGTTAATATGCACGGTATTGGCCAAAATCATCGCCGCCGGAATATCTTCATAATCAATATTGGTTACCTGCTCTAACTCTTTATCATAATAAACGATATAATCGCCGTTACCGACAATCAATATATTTGACGGCGCCTTATATTCCATCCTGATTTTATTCGGCTTTTCCACATACAGATGCCCCTCAACCTGCTCACCGTTACTGGCAATCTGCACAAAATCAGCCGAAAGCGTTTTAATCGAATTTAAATACGTTTCCACCTTTTTCACATCTTCTGTTTTAACCGCAGCCTCAGCATTAAAAGAAAGCAAACAACACAACGCAATCAAGGACTTTATATATTTCATTTTAACCTCATCTAAATAAAAACAGCTGTCAATTTAATACAACAAATAAAAATTTTCAACTGTTTTAAACAATCCGCTATATAATAACTATCTCTGCGTTAACAATCTCTGCACAACAGCCAGTCGATTTTCATCTAAAACTAAAACAATATACGAACCATATATATAAATACTGTTTTTAGACGGCCACGCCTGTGCCTTATTCAACAAGAAATCTCGTATTGCCGGTTCATTAAGCGCCTCAGCTTTTGCATCACCACTCAAAAAATCGGTTTGATAAAAGAAATTATAAGCCTCTTTTCCTTTACCTTCTGCATAATAAGCCCTACCAAGCAATGCACCCTCTGTTATTTCATCTTTTCCTTTAAGATAATATTTGGCACGCAAACTCTGCTCTCCGATTTGCAACAGTTGGTACTGCCGATTAATATCAAACTCCGGCATTTTTTCCAATCTGGTAATAATTCGCTCTGCCAATTTCGTTTCCGCATCCCAACCGAATTTCCAAACTTTTTCAGCATATGCCACCCGCACAAAATTCATAAAAACAAGTAAAAAAGCAAAGACATAAGTTACGCGATAAATGACATTGCCGCCCAAACGAATAAGCAAGGCAAACAATAACGAAAACAAAAACGGTAAACCGAAAAAAGTCATCTGTACAATATGTTCTGCCGGACGGTATAAAAAAGCTAAAGCTAACACCGAAGCAAGTAACAAGAACAAAACCAATAATACCCCTCGTAAAGATGCCCTAAACGTCGGTGCTTTGTATATCAACACAAACAAAGCCAAAACAGCCGACACGAGATACAAAATCTTGTATCCGAACGCCATAAAGGGCAACGGCTGTACAAATTGCGCCAAGGCATACCAGCAAACTCTGGGCAACCTAAACAAAGGCTCTGATAATAACTCCCAAGACAAAACCCGTGGTGCAATCCGTCCGATTTCAAACAACACCAACAAAACCAACCAATAAATCATCAATGCCGCGGTAAAATTAGCCACACCTTGTTTCACGGTTTGAAAAGAAAGATTAAAATTAAGATTATCAACCACGGTTTTAAGCAAAACTTTACCTAACATCAATACCGCAATCAAATTAATAATCGGCATATAAGTTCCCAAAGCCCAAATCAAAAGCAGAACGGAAATAAGATTATTAAGATATGCATGAAAATTATCTTTCCCCTTTCTTTCCGCAAGCAACAAAGCAATCAAAACCATTGCCGGCAACAAACAAACGCCCAACGAGATTTTAGCAAAATAAAGCACAGCCAAAGTATATGGTGTTACGGCAAAAAGTAATCCGCAAACAGCAATCGGTAACACGCGTTTAGGCAACTCCCAATAAATCGCCAGTAACACACCGGCCAAGCTAAGCCCTGCAAAAGACACCAGATTATTAATCACCGGCAATATTTTACCGTCAAATAAAAGTTCTTGCCACCAATAAAGTGAAAAAGCACCCTGAGCTACCCCTTCATCATAATCAACTGCCGAACGTACCGCACCCCAATCTTCATTTCCCCACATAAAGTTAATGGTATGAAATAAAAACGCCAGATTGATAAACCCGAATAAAATCCAGAAACTTTTCCGATAAACCTTCGGTACAGATTTATACAAATGCACAGTCTCTTCTGCCCAATCATAGTCACATAAAAGATGCACTATCTTTTGCAAAACAACCGGCAATAACAACACATAAACAATTATCGCCGTTAAACAGGCATATTCAACAAGATAAGCATGACCGGAAATCCAACCGAATTTCTGCCCTACAACACCGCTGAAAAAAAAGATTAAGCCGCAAAAAACAGCACAAAAGAACTGAAAAAAGTGTTTAAGCACGTCATATACTCCGCAAAGTTACGTTACTTTAATGATAAAATAACACACTCAATATGCAAGGTTTAGCTCAAGTTATTCACTATTTTTCCTTTTATCCCCCAAAACATTGCGTAACTTTTTGTTACTTTACAATTATGAACTAACTTCTAAACTGACCTCAATAGTAATTTTTAATTGGGAGCACAAAAAATGATTCATCAAACCGCTGTTATAGAAGAAGGCGCCATAATCGATCCAAGTGCAGAAATCGGACCGTTTTGTTATATTTCAAGCAGAGCTAAAATCGGTGCTAATTGCCGTTTAATTGCTCGTGTCACCATCTTAGGAGATACCACTTTAGGTGAAGGCAATGTTATTTTTCCGAATGCCTGTTTAGGCGGTGGTCCGCAAGATCATGGTAATGAATTTCAGCCGGATGCACGCTTAATTATCGGCAATAACAACGTTATCCGTGAAAATGTAACCATGCACGCCGGAACGCCAAAAGGACAAACTTCAATCAACGGTGAAGAGCCGGAAAAATTGACCACTCGTGTCGGTTCCAATGGTATGTTTATGATTAACTCCCACATTGCTCATGACTGTGTTGTCGGCGATAATGTTATTATGACCAATAATGCCGTAATCGGCGGCCATGTTCGTATCGGTGACGGCGCAATTTTAGGCGGCAACTCTGCCGTCCATCAATTTGTTCGCATCGGTCGCAAAGCTATGATCGGCGGCATGTCAGGTGTTGGTCGTGATGTTATTCCGTTTGGCATGGTTACCGGTGATCGCGGTTACTTAAGAGGCTTAAATCAAGTCGGTATGAAACGCAGCGGTTATGATGAGCACACCGTAAAATCAGTTGTCCGCGCTTATATGTACATTTTCAAAGGCAAAGATGATACCTTTGAAAATCGTGTCGAAAAAGCCAAAGAAAAATTTGCCGATAACGAAATTGTTATGGAACAAATAAAATTTATCAAAGAGGCTATGCACAGCCGTCGGCAAGTTTTGGTTGCAGAATAAGCAAAACTTATTTAGATTAAACCCCGTAAGATTAACGGGGTTTTTATTATGCCTAAGAAATACAAAATATATCTGTTTATTCTGCTCCTTATTTTTTTAGGTTTATCTGCCATATGCTTTTGGCCTAAGCATATTACACGCTACGCTGTTTTTGCCGGCTACAACGCCGATAGAACCATCCCTGCATACGTTATTCATTACCTTAAAGAATTAAACAAAGTAACTGATGGTGTCATTTACATTGCTGATTCAGAACTACTCCCTGAAGAAGAAAAAAAACTCCAAGGCCTAGTCATTTACACCCAACATCAAAGACACCATGAATACGATTTCGGCAGCTATAAAAGAGGTTATAATTGGCTCCAACAAAACGGTTATTTAGAAAAGGCCGATGAACTGATTTTTGCCAATGACAGCACCTACGCCCCTTTAACAAGTTTTAAGCCGGTGTTTGCTGAGATGGAAAAGCATAAAGAGCTTGATTTTTGGGGAGATTTGCAAAACATCCGTTTCAGCCCGCACTTACAAAGCTATTTCCTCGTATTCAGAAAAAGAGTTATTCGTTCAAAAGCTTTTGCCTCTTTTTTGCAAAATATACATCATCAGCAACACCCCTCGCAATATATTACCGAATACGAAATAAAACTCACCTCTTACCTGGCATCTTTAGGTTACAAATGGGATAGTTATCTGCCCTACAACCAAATGCAAGACCTCCCCTATTCCGATAAAAATACCTACCCGCTCACCCTTATTCAAAAATATAATCACCAATTCATCAAGAAAAGTCTCTTTTTCAACAAATTAATGTCCTATGAAGACTTAAATCATTTACTGGAATACTTAAAAATCAACCACCCTGCACGCTACAATGATATCATGGAGAATATACCGCATGAAGAACCTTAAAAAAATTATTCTTATCCCTATTCTGCTTTTGGTACTGCTTTCCTTTTGGCAAATAACCCTTTATCTAGACATGCCGATAAATATCAAAAAAGATTATAATACTTTTCAAAAGCAAAAGAACACCGCCATTTTTGCCGCCTACAGTAAAGACGGAACAATTCCCGACTATGTAATAACTTATCTTAAAGCATTAAAAGAAATCGCCCCGAATATCATTTATATTACTGACAATTCCATTAAAAGAAATGAAATAAAAAAACTCACCCCATACATCATTCACTTAGAAGCCACTCGCCATAAAGAATATGATTGGGGTTCTTACAAACGCGGTTTCAACTGGCTTGAAGAAAAGGATTATCTTTTACAAACAGATAAACTGATTTTAGCCAATGATTCCGCGCTTTTAGTTGCCGAAAGTCTTAAACCGATATTAGAAGCTATGCCTCAAGATATAGATTTATACGGCATTACTGCTAATCAAGACGGTACATATCATTTGCAAAGTTATTTTCTCATTTTAGATAAGGAACTATATACCAACCAGCTTTTTTCCGAATATCTGAACAACGTAAAACAGCAAAAAGACGGTCTGACGGTAGCCTATCGTTATGAAGTTCCTTTCACCAGATTCATTTCCGATTTAGGCTACAAATCCGCCGCCTATATTCCCTATGAACAACTGAAGCACTTACCGCTTAATGATAAAAATTGTTATCCGCTCACCTTACTAAGCCAATATCATGCACCTTTCTTAAAAATGCGCACCTTTACCAATCGCTTGAATGTTCAGGAATCACGCCGTTTGGTCTTTAATTGGTTAAAGAAAAACAATCCTAAAGCATACAGAGAACTTATTTCCCATTTAAAACACATTAATTCACCCTACTTAAAAGAAAATCGTTCATAAAAAAAATCTTATACACATTATAAGACTTGACTCTTAGATTTAAGTATTATATAGACAAAACAAACAATAAATATTATGTCAAACAAATTAATATATCAGAATTATGAAACAAAAAATCTTACCGCCGGACAAGCAACATGACTATATTAACAAGCTGTTGGAAAAATCTTGGAAGAACATATTTTGTTCTTGGTTTTATCTGAGAGCCTTAAAAAGGCATGTAAAAAAAGCTTCATTTGACGAGACTGTACAAGGTCGACTGATACTATCTTTTGCAGAAGGAGGTTACCTTTGGGCAGAAGAACTTCTACTTTTACAAGCTTATAACTTTGGAATCAGTGAAGGTGTGCAGGTGAATAGCGTGCTTTTACTCGAATATCCGCAAAAAGCAAAATTTGCAGAAACCCTTCTACTTTTACAAGCTAAAAGTTTTGGAATTTGCGAAAAAGTGCAGGTCCAAATCATGCCTTTACTCCAAAACCCGCACAGAGTAAAATTTGCCCAAAAGTGCTTATCTTTGCACACAAAAGAGCATAAATTATGCTCTGCTGCATTAAACACAGCCGGCAACTTATCGGCAGAAGAACTCAAAAAATCTGATAGCTATGCATTTTTAAGGGATATTTTTGAGAGTTATCATTTTACCGATATGGTAAAAGAGGGTAATTTTGCCAAATCTTACTTAATGGATTGCATCAAAGAAAATGGTCTAGCAGCATATATTCTAAAAAGTTTGCTGAAGGAGCTAAAAAAAGGCACAATCGGAGAATCTGATTTCGATGATTTGGCAGCTGCCTACATAGAAATATGCGATAAAGTATTAATAGATGTATGGGAATGGGGTTACGAATCTGGTTGCCCGTTATATATTTACGAGATTGGTTTGAGTCTAGATTTGCTACTCGAATCAACCCCATCCACCCATAGAAAAATCCGTCCTCTTTTACAAAGTTGTGTTGGCCCTAGTACATATCAATATAATAAATGGCTCTCATTCAGTAATGCTGAGAAAATACGAGACGCTTTAAATGAACCATATACGTACAAAAGCATTGAAGGCACCGGTAATAATAAGTCTACAAAAAAGGAGCCACAAAAGTGACTCCTTTTTTTAACCATGGAGAAAAAACAAATTACTCAGTTTCTGCTTCCCCTTTTTTTTCATGAAAACCATGCGCACCTTTATGATGATGTTCTTTTTTCATCGTTTGCAAAATTTCCTTTTGCTCATCGGTTAAAACACTTTCAAAATGAGCTCTTCCGGCTTCTCTCAACTCACGCAATTGACCGCGCAATTCATCCATTTGTTTAAACAATGGCTCTAACTTTGCCATATCTTCATTACGATATTGCTCAAGCTTTGCTTTTTGCTCCTCGGTTAATCCGAGCTTCTCAGCAAAACGAGCTTTCATTTCTGCGTTTGGCTCATGATGTTTTTTCCCCAAAGCCGATTTATGATGACGTTTTCCGAAAGTTTGCCCATGATGCGCTTTTCCATGGTGCATACCATTATGTTTATGATGCATCATCATCTGCTGTTGAGCTACCCTTGGCATAAATTCAGGTCGTTTATGTTGCATCCACGGACAGCAACAAAAATGCATCAATAAAAACGTAACCAACATTCCGGCCACATAAGAACCGATAACAATTAACCAAACTTTTTTCGTTTCATTACTCATAGTCTCTTCCTTTCACACAAATTAAAGTTCCAAATAAGCTAATTTATCGTGCAGCTTAGCTTTTGCATTATGCAAACGAGATTTTAGTGTACCGATATTAATTCCCATTTTAGCGGCTGCTTTTTCATAGCTTAATCCGTTAAATTCAACCAAAATAATAGCCTTTTTCATTTCTTTAGGGAGTTCATTAACGGCCGCAAGAACAATTTTCTGCCGGCATTTTTTAAGCCACTCTCGCTCCGGATTATCCTGAGAAGAAAAGTTTTCCATTCCGCTTTCCTCTTCATCAATTGATGCGGCAAGCAATTTTTGGCTTTTACTTTTGAGATAATCTTTACAATAATTCTCTGCCACGGTTCTGACCCATGCCCAAAGCTTATCTTGCTCCTGATATGAAGGATATTTCTCCCATAAGCGGATAAAAATTTCCTGTTCCACATCTTCATCAGAGCGATAGAGCATTTTTTTTACCACTGATTTAACCAATTTCTGACAATGTAACTGCGTTGCTTTATCAGACATCTCTAAACCTCGTACAAACCATAACGATTAAGCGGAACAGCCCCCTCAAAAACCGGTTCTTCTTCAACAGATGTATCTTGCAAATAGAGTGTGGTAAAATAACTGTCAAACTCATCCTCATTAAAAGGCATTTTTTGCGGTTGTCCTAAAAAGACGCCAACGCACAAACAACAAGCAAGCGCAATACTGCCTAAAAAACGTTTTTCTCTTTGTTTTTTAAGGTAAAGCGGTTTTGCCTCCTGCAATAATTCCGATATTTTATCCATTTTGCACCTTTCTTGTTAAAGTTAACAATGAGTATAACGGCAAAAAAATTAAAAAGTTCAATTTTTTTTATTTTTTTCATAAAAAAATCCGCTTTTCCTATTTTGTTATAGTTTTGTTAAATCGTACATAACCGACCAGTTTTATATAGACAAAACACCTTAAATATGCTATCCTAAAAGTGTAAATTAAGATTATGCATAATTATTAACCCGAATTCATATTCGCAAGGAAAAAAAAGAAATTTAATTTGTTACTGAAAGACTGTTTGACAAGCAGCGCCCATCATTGCTTTTAGGCTTTGATAATCTACCAGGTAGATTTAGGGATCAGCATATAAAAAAACAATTATCTTTCTGAGTATTCCATCAAATTGCAAGTGTGAATTCCACTAAAAACAATTGAGTATGGCAACATTAAATTTTGTCATTGAAAATTGGTATTGGGGGCTATTCCTCTTACCAAACGCCATTTTTTGGCTTGTAATGGTCATCTTGGGGGGATTTTTTTCAGGCTATGACTATGACCTTGGCTATGACTATGAGCCCATTTATAAGTACCCCTACTTCTTTACAGAAGGGGTAAAGGCTGGCACACTCCCCTCCAATTGGACGTATGGATGGAGAAATACCATCCGTAAAATAGGAGTACTTATTAACTTCATTACCTTCTTCTGGGTATGGGGTTACATAGCAACCCTTATTTTTGCAGCTCTCGGCTTCATAGTCAAATGGCTATGGAAAGGGATTAAATTCATCTTGGGACGCCTGGGAAAGATGATAAAAAAGGGTTGGAAAGCTCTCTGATATTCATGAGAAGGCAAGCTAAAACAAAAAAAGAGCACCATCAACAGATGCCCCTTTTTTGTTTGTTTTTTAAAGAGATTAGGCGTTATTTGATGCATCTTCCAGCTGGGCAGCTTCTTTTTCTGCCGCTTCTTCCGCACGCATCTTCTCAATTTCTTTATCGTTTTGTTGCGCCACTTTTCTAAGTGAGCGTAAAACACTACCTGTACCTGCCGGAACAAGCCGTCCGACAATAACATTTTCTTTAAGCCCGTGCAAACGATCAACCTTGCCTTCCACCGCAGCTTCCGTAAGAACACGCGTTGTCTCTTGGAATGACGCCGCAGAAATGAATGATTTCGTTTGTAAGCTGGCCTTAGTAATACCGAGTAATACCGGAGTTGCTTTTGCAGGTTGCCCACCTTCTTTAACAGCTTTAGCATTAACAAGTTCAAACTCATCAGCATCAAGTTGTTCACCAACCAAAAGTGTTGTATCGCCTGGTTCAGTAACTTCAACCTTTCTAAGCATTTGTGAAACAATAACTTCGATATGCTTGTCATTAATCGGCACACCTTGCATACGGTAAACATCTTGCACTTCTTTAACCAGATATTCAGCTAATTTCTCAACACCCAATACGCGCAAGATATCATGCGGAGCCGGCGTACCTTCAACCAGCATATCGCCTTTTTTAACTGTATCACCATCTTGAACAATTAAACGACGTCCCTTTGGAATAAGATACTCCCATTCCTTACCATCATCAGCCACAACCACAATCCGTTGTTTCGCTTTATAGTCCTTACCGAACTCAACCACACCGTCAACATCCGAGATAATTGCCGGATCCTTTGGCTTACGAGCTTCAAATAACTCGGCAACACGCGGCAAACCACCGGTAATATCTTTAGACTTCATGCTTTCCTTTGGTAACCTTGCGATAACATCACCGGCATGAATTTCTGTCCCGTTATCAACCGCCAAAACCGCATCAACTGAAAGGTAGTAACGAACTTCTTTACCATTTTCAAGCGTAACCGGTTTACCTTTCTTATCCTTTAAGACAATAGACGGACGTAAATTTGCATGCGCATTAGCCCCGCCTCTCCAGTCAGAAACGATTTTAGAAACAATACCAGTTGTTTCGTCTTGTACTTCTTTCATCGAAACGCCGGCAATTAAGTCAACTAATTCCACTTTACCGCTCTTATCTGAAATAATCGGTGTTGTAAACGGATCCCACTCAGCGACTTTTTGTCCTTTTTCAACCTTAGCACCAAGCTTAACCAAAATCTTTGCACCATAAGGAACACGATGACGAGATTTTTCACGTCCCTGATTATCAGCAATCACAATTTCACAGTTACGCGAAAGTACAATCGGATTACCTTCAACATTAAGCACCGTACGCGCATTATCCAGTTTTAAAACACCGGCAAACGGAACCTCAACGCTTGATTGTTCGGCAGAAACAGAAGCAGCACCACCAACGTGGAAGGTTCTCATCGTTAACTGTGTACCAGGTTCACCGATGGATTGTGCCGCAATAATACCGACAGCTTCGCCAACGTTAACCGGTGTACCGCGCGCCAAGTCACGACCATAACACGCCGCACATACACCATTTTCAGATTCACAAGTCAATACGGAACGAATTTTAACTTGTTCAACACCGGCTTTTTCAACTTTTTCGGCATCAAACTCATCAATCAATTTACCCTTCGGTACAATGATCTCACCTGTTTCCGGATTTAAGATATCTTCTTGTGCCGTACGTCCCAAAATACGTTGTGCGATAGAAGCAATAACATTGCCGCCATCAACCACCGGACGAACAATAATACCACGTTCTGTACCACAGTTTGTTTCCGTAATCACAACATCTTGTGCTACATCAACCAAGCGACGGGTTAAGTAACCTGAGTTAGCGGTCTTTAATGCGGTATCAGACAAACCTTTACGAGCCGAGTGTGTAGAACTGAAGTATTCAGACACCGTCAATCCTTCTTTAAAGTTAGATATAATCGGTTGTTCAATAATTGCACCGTTCGGCTTAGTCATCAAACCACGCATACCGGCTAATTGTCTCATTTGGTCTTTAGAACCGCGCGCGCCTGAATCAGCCATCATATAAACAGAGTTCATATATCCATGGTCAATTTTTGAAATACCTTTCATCATCTCATCGGCAATCTTGTAGTTACAAGCTGCCCAAATATCGATAACTTTATTATATTTTTCACCTTGCGTAATCAAACCGTTTTGATATTGCTGTTCAAATTCCTTCACTTGTTTAGAAGTTTCGGCAATCAATTTCTTCTTAGCTTCCGGCACAATCAAATCATCTTTACCGAAAGAAATACCGGCTTTACATGCGTTTTCAAAACCGAGTGTCATAATTTTATCAACCATGATACAGGTTTCTTTTTGTCCGCAATAACGATAAACTGTATCAATAATTTCACCGATTTCCTTCTTTCTCAAAAGTCTGTTAACCAGAGAAATAGAAATATGCTCATTATCCGGCAAAATATCAGAAATGATGATACGTCCTGGTGTTGTATCCAACAATCCGTAAACACGTTCACCGCTATCATTCACATAGTGCATCCGGCATTTAATCTTGGCATGTAAGTCAACAGCTTTTGCATTTAATGCTAACATCACTTCGTTGACATCAGAATAAATACCGCCCTCACCTAAGACGCCGTCAGCTTCATAAGAAAGGTAATAGATACCCAAAACCATATCTTGTGACGGAACAATAATCGGTTTACCGGAAGCCGGTGCCAAAATATTGTTGGTAGACATCATCAACACGCGCGCTTCTAATTGTGATTCGATAGAAAGCGGAACGTGCACAGCCATTTGGTCACCATCGAAGTCAGCATTAAACGCCGTACATACTAATGGATGCAAGTGAATAGCTTTACCTTCAACCAATACCGGCTCAAATGCCTGAATACCTAAGCGGTGTAAAGTAGGCGCACGGTTTAACAGAACCGGATGTTCACGAATAACTTCTTCCAAGATATCCCAAACTTCCACGCGTTCTTTTTCAACCATTCTCTTTGCTGCTTTAATTGTTGTCGCTAAACCGTAAAGTTCAAGTTTTGCATAAACAAATGGTTTAAACAACTCGAGTGCCATCTTTTTCGGCAAGCCGCATTGATGTAATTTAAGTTGCGGTCCGACTGTAATAACGGAACGACCAGAGTAGTCAACACGTTTACCTAACAAGTTCTGACGGAAACGACCTTGTTTACCTTTGAGCATATCAGATAAAGACTTCAGCGGACGTTTATTCGTACCGGTAATAGCTCTCGCACGACGCCCGTTATCAAACAAAGCGTCGACAGATTCTTGTAACATTCTCTTTTCATTACGAACGATAATATCCGGCGCTCTTAATTCGATTAATCTCTTCAAACGATTATTACGGTTAATAACACGGCGATACAAATCATTCAAATCAGAAGTCGCAAAACGACCACCATCCAGCGGTACCAAAGGTCTTAAATCCGGCGGAATAACCGGTAACACATCCAAAATCATCCATTCCGGCTTGGTATTAGAATCAATAAATGACTCAATAATTTTCAACCGTTTAACAACTTTCTTGCGTTTAGCCTCAGAGTTAGATTCTGCCAGCTCTGCGCGCAAAGCGGCTTTCTCTTCATTTAAGTCAATATTAGATAAAATCTCCTTTATTGCTTCAGCACCGATACCGGCCTTAAATGCATCTTCACCGAATTCATCTAATTTATCTTGATATTCATCTTCAGAAAGTAATTGATATTGCTTCAAATCGGTCAATCCCGGTTCAATCACAATATAGCTTTCAAAATAAAGCACACGTTCCAATTGCTTCATCGGAATATCGGTAATCATAGAAATACGGCTTGGTAATGATTTCAAGAACCAAATATGAGCTACCGGCGCGGCCAACTCAATATGCCCCATCCGTTCACGACGTACTTTAGAAAGTGTCACTTCCACACCGCACTTTTCGCAAACGATACCGCGATATTTCATTCTCTTATATTTACCGCACAAACACTCATAGTCTTTTACCGGACCAAAAATTCTGGCACAGAACAAACCATCACGTTCTGGCTTAAATGTACGATAGTTAATGGTTTCCGGCTTTTTAACTTCACCATAAGACCATGAACGGATTTGCTCAGGAGATGCAATGGAGATTTTAATTTCATCAAAAGCCTCAGAGACAGCTTGCTGACCAAAAAAATTCATAATATCATTCATATCTAAAACTCCTTATCTCTTAAGCTTTTTCTTCTTCGTTTAACATTTCAACGTTCAAACACAAAGATTTAATTTCTTTGACTAAAACGTTAAAGCTCTCCGGAACACCAGACTCAAAGCTATCTTCACCGCGAACAATCGCTTCATAAACTTTGGTTCTGCCGTTCACATCATCGGATTTAACCGTCAACATTTCCTGCAGTGTATAGGCCGCACCATAAGCTTGCAGTGCCCACACTTCCATTTCACCGAAGCGTTGACCACCGAATTGTGCTTTACCACCCAGAGGTTGCTGTGTAACTAAGCTGTACGGTCCTACTGAACGAGCGTGCATCTTTTCATCAACAATATGGTGTAATTTAATCATATAGATGATACCTACCGTCACCTTACGGTCAAATTTTTCACCGGTACGACCATCATACAAATCAATTTGTCCGGATGTCGGAAGGCCGGCCATTTTAAGCATACGATTAATATCATCACCGTTAGCCCCGTCAAATACTGGCGTTGCCATCGGAACACCGTCCTTCAAATTACCAACCATCTCAAGCTTTTCCGGTTCGGTTAATGTAGCAATATCTTTCTTGTATTGCTTCTCACCATAAATATCGATAAGCTTTTGGTTCAATTCATCAATTGTTTTTTCACCGCGCTTATATTGTTCGCAAAGTTCATTAAGTTGCTTACCTAACTCTTTTGCAGCCCATCCTAAGTGCGTTTCCAAAATTTGTCCCACGTTCATACGAGATGGAACACCGAGCGGATTAAGTACAATATCAACCGGCGTACCGTCTTCCATATAAGGCATATCTTCTAACGGCAATACGCGTGAAACCGTACCTTTGTTACCGTGACGACCGGCCATTTTATCACCGGTTTGCATCTTACGTTTTGTTGCAATAAATACTTTAACCTGTTTCAAAACGCCAGGCAACAAATCATCACCGCGTTGAACCTCATCAACCTTAAATTCGAAGTGTTTGTGAATTTTTTCCAAACGCAGATTAAAAGCATTGGTAAATTCTTCAATCTTTGCCATCAACTCTTCATCTTTAATAACAATTTTGCCGAGTTGATATTCCGGAATATTTTTCAATACTTCTTTAGAAAGAACTAAATTTTTAGCAATTCCCTTCGGTGCATCAACCACTTTTTGATTCAAAAGCATATCCTTCAAGCGCTGATTATAGCTCTTGCGAACAATATTCATTTCATCATCGCGGTCTTTAGCAAGTTTAGAAATTTCGGCTTGCTCAATTGCCAAAGCGCGTTCATCTTTTTCAACACCTCTGCGGTTGAATATTTGTACATCAACAACCACACCTTCAATACCTGGTTGTACACGCAAAGATGTATCTCGTACGTCACTGGCTTTTTCACCAAAAATAGCGCGCAATAATTTTTCTTCCGGTGTAACAACACTTTCGCCTTTCGGTGTTACTTTACCAACCAAAATATCGCCGGCTTTTACTTCGGCACCGATATAAACAATACCTGATTCATCAAGATTGCGAAGTGCATCTTCACCAACGTTTGGAATATCGCGTGTTATTTCTTCCTGACCGAGTTTCGTATCACGCGCCATCACTTCAAATTCTTCAATATGCAGTGATGTTAACACATCATCGCGTGAAATTCTTTCTGAAAGCAAAATAGCATCTTCGTAGTTCAAACCATTCCAAGGCATAAACGCAACTAAAACGTTTTTACCTAAAGCCAACTCACCCATATCTGTACAAGGACCATCCGCAATAATATCGCCGGCTTTAATTTTATCACCGACTTTAACAAGTGGAACTTGGTTAATACATGTATCTTGGTTAGAACGACGGAATTTTGCCAAACGATAAATTTCCACACCCATATCCGCCATATTGTTTTTATCTTTAGAACGAATAACAATACGGTTAGCATCAACGGCAACAACTTCGCCGTCATATTTAGCAATCAATGTTGCACCGGAATCTTTTGCAACAGTTGCTTCAATACCGGTACCGACCAACGGAGCTTCAGAACGAAGCAATGGCACACCTTGACGTTGCATGTTTGAACCCATTAATGCACGGTTCGCGTCATCATTTTCCAAGAAAGGAATAAGGGCAGCCGCCACAGAAACGAGTTGTTTTGGTGAAACGTCAATAAAGTTAATTTCTTCAGGTTTGGCAAAGATAACATCACCGGCCTTACGGCAAGTAATCAAATCATTTTCAAAATGCCCGTCCTCTTTAACTTTGGCATTAGCCTCAGCCATAATATATTTTGATTCTTCATCTGCAGAAAGATAAACCACATCTTTGGTAACCACACCGTCAACCACTTTACGATACGGACATTCAATAAATCCGTACTTATTAATGCGTGCATAAGTAGACAATGCATTAATCAAACCGATATTCGGACCTTCCGGTGTTTCAATCGGGCAGATACGTCCGTAGTGTGTCGGGTGCACGTCACGAACCTCAAAACCTGCTCTGTCGCGGCTCAAACCACCGGGACCTAAAGCAGATAAACGACGTTTGTGTGTTACCTCAGAAAGCGGATTATTTTGATCCATAAATTGAGATAATTGTGAAGAACCGAAAAATTCACGAATAACTGAAGCAATCGGTTTTGCATTTACCAAATCTTGCGGTTTAATATTATTCAAAACTTCAGAGCTCATTTTTTCTCTGATAGCTCTTTCCATTCTAAGCAATCCCATGCGATATTGATTTTCCATCAATTCACCGACAGAACGAACACGACGGTTACCTAAGTGATCAATATCATCCTCGACACCTTTACCGTCACGCAATTCAACCATATGCTTAACCACACGCAAAATATCATCTTTTCTGAGTATATGCAACGTATCAGGTGCATCGGCAAAAGCAATATCCAATGCCGAATTCATCTTCACACGACCAACCGAAGAAAGGTCATATCTGTCTTCATCAAAGAACAGATTTTTAAAGACAGCCTCTGACGCTTCCAAAGTCACCGGTTCGCCCGGGCGCATTACTTTATAGATATCACCTAAAGCTTCTTCACGATTGGTATTACGATCTATCTCCAGTGTATTGCGGATATACGGACCAACATTAACCCCATCAATATAGAGTAAATCCAACTCTTTAACTTTTGCTTCATCAAAAGCTTTCAATACATCGGCATTTAACTCAGCGCCGGCATCGGCCAAAACTTCTCCCGTTTTATTGTTTACAATCGCTTTTGCAATAAATTTGCCGTACAAGCTTTCTTCTTTAACAATATAATATTTCAAGCCTTTTTCAACCAATTTGGCTGCAGAACGCGGTGTCATCTTCTTACCTTTTTCCCAAACAACTTTACCTGTATCTGCATCAACCAAATCATAATCAAATTTTGTGCCCTTCATCTTCACGGCATCAAATTCGACTTTCCAACCTTTTTTAACTTTTTCGGCATGAATAATTTCATAGAAATAAGCCAAAATTTCTTCTTTGCTCATACCTGTAATTTCAGCCGGATCAATCTTCTTGCCTTTTTTCTTTAATTGAGCCATTTTCGCTTCTGTTTCTTTAGAATACAAAGAATAGAAAATGGTTGTTACCGGCAATTTACGACGGCGGTCGATACGAGCATAAACCAAATCTTTGGCATCAAATTCAAAATCAAGCCAAGAACCGCGATACGGAATAATCCGCGCTGCAAAAAGCTTTCTGCCGTTAGATAAAGTTTTACCTTTATCACTGTCAAAAAACACCCCCGGAGAACGATGCATTTGTGAAACAACCACGCGCTCCGTACCATTAACGATAAACGTACCTTTTTCGGTCATCAGCGGAATATCGCCCATAAACACGTCTTGCTCTTTAATATCGTGAATTTCTTTAGCACCTGTTGCTTCATCTACATCATAAACCACCAAGCGTAACGTTGCCTTAACCGGCGCGGCATAAGTCAAATCGCGCTTCATACATTCCGCAACGTCATATTTCGGCTGTTCCAGAGTATATTTTACAAACTCCAAAACACCGTTTCCTGCAAAATCACGAATAGGAAAAATAGATTTGAACACTTCTTCCAAACCAAACTCACAATGGTTGCCGTACATATCAACATTATTGATAAAGCTGTTATAAGAGCCGGTTTGTACTTCGATTAGACTGGGCATATCAATCACTGAATCGATTCGCCCGAAATTCTTTCTTACACGCTTCTTGCTCGTATAAGATTCTTTCATGTTAAATATCCTCAAAAGTTAGAATTCTGCGACAATACTTATGAACAACGCCTTTGTTTTTCAATGGTTTAAACGGATTCCGTTCTTTTCCACCGATTCGCATGGCTTTCAACCCCGACCGCAGAAGGTTAAATACAAAAAACTCAAGTTTAATTTTTATAATTAAGAACGAGAAAGCACTTCAAAAATAAAATATTTTCAAATGTTTACACAATATCTTAACACATAGCAAAATAATTCTGTCATGACAAAATTTAAATCATTTAAAGTCGCGCGTACTCTATCTCAAATAAAAAAACTTTTCAACCTCTTTTTTTGTTTTAAATCAAACTTCTGTATAAAAAATTATCACCTACAAAAAAAAAGGAACCAGTCGTCCTAGCCGGCTGGTTCCTTTTT
The DNA here is from genome assembly GCA_045603405.1 of Alphaproteobacteria bacterium. Lineage (GTDB taxonomy): Bacteria > Pseudomonadota > Alphaproteobacteria > RF32 > CAG-239 > CAG-267. The sequence continues at coordinate 39,762 of JAZUMA010000029.1, forward strand.
TATATTAATAATTCCTTCCGTCTCATTCCATTATTTTTGCTATGGCAAAAATAATTAGAATTACTTCGCAGAGTAATCCTGCTGGCAACAGAATATTCAACATTTGGCCAATATCTGTAAAACAATATAATCCAAACGATATTCCCAACATTGCCATAAAAAATGCAGCTACTACATACACATACACCGACACCGCATCATCTTTATTCCGATAGTTTAAGATTTCGTCAGCAATTATTATTAAATGTCCTATTACTACGCCGGATAACATTGTTTTGAACGCCGGTACATTTGCAAACACACTATTCACGAACCATGGTGCCTCTGCAACACTTATAACCACAAAAAATACACCTGCCCCTAAAATAAGAAGCAACATCGCTTTTACAAATGCTGGTACATCGACATCATCAATCAAACCAATAGTTTTGACTACTACTCCAGAGCTGCCAACCATATACATCAAGACGGTTGAAATAGCCAGTACCTTTATGGTCTTTGCAGATAATCTCGCCCCATAGAATTCACCTACCGTAAACAGAGCGATAGCTAATGCGAGCATTACTATCAATAGCCACTCTTTTTCAATAATTTTTTTCATAATTGTATTTTTTTAATTAATAAATGTGAATAATAACTTATTTGCAAAATGTTATATCACATTTTTTCACCTCACGCAAGCAAAAAAAAGCAGGAAAACGATTGCTCATTCCCCTGCTTTTTTCTCACAGCAAAATACTCATCATATTTCATTGATTTTTCCGGCACACAATGCTATAATTATCTCAATAATCATCCCGAACATGGAGAGTATGGAGATTGTACCTATAATATCAACGACTTTTTGATCAAGCGGCAGTATCCACCACTCCGTAGCCAAAATAACGGCTAATCCACCAATAAAAAAAGCAAACAATATCGCATAGATAGTCCGCCACTTATTGGTGATATTTACAATACTTATCGGACCAAATGCCAATAAGAGAAGTCCAATGCTAATTCCACCTGCCACCGGATGACGGAAGATGTCAATGTCAACAAACTCCTTATTAATCACATCACCCCATAGCATCAGCCTCCAAATAGCCAAAAGAAAAGCTGCCATACAGAACAACACTCCGCCCCTTGCAAAAAACCAATTGGAACCATTGTAGGCACAAGCCACCACAGCAAGCACCAACCCGACACAAAACGCCATCGATGACACCCACGCCAACGGCACGAGCCATCCTTCCGGCAACAAATAACCGAAGAAGTTACCAACGACGAATGTCACTAATCCTAAGCACAGCACGACTATCGTCGGCCATACGCTAGAAAAAAAATTTTTAAGCATAAAACAAAACTGCCGCCTACTTTACTCAGCGGACTTTTTTAAAATATAAAAAAAATTTCCTTATCCGTTATTGTCTTATGTCATGCATTCTTAAGCCTGAACCCAAAAATAATCACCAAAACAATAAACAGAAAAATACATTACAGATTGCACTATATCACATTTTTTCGCATCACGCAAGCAAAATTTTTCATAAAAAAAGACACGCCGCTAAAACCGGAGTGTCCTTTTCACTAAATCAGCTTGATTTATCTTTCAACCTCATCTCTGCGAGCCATATCCTTCGCATCACGATTTACTGCATGCTCAGGCTTTTTATCAAAACGAGAATCTCCGCCTTCAAGATCTACATGCTTCATATCAGAAATTTTTCTTTGTGCAGACAATGCACCATGCACGTCATCCCTGATCACCGTCTCGTCTATATGATACTCTTTGCCATCAGGTCCTTTAAACTGATAAACCTTTTTACCGTCATTTTCCAAAACGTACCCTAACTCAGCATCAAGCGGAACATTACCTTTACCACAAACTTTTTCCATTTCGATATACCACACCTTTGCTTCGTCATAACTAAAGCCATGTTTTTCAGCAAAGGCACAAACATTAGAATCTATTTTCGGCAAAAAACTGTGCTCTGCACCATCAGGCCCTTCAAATTTCCCTATTTTTCGCCCTTTTTCATCTTCTTCGTAACCTAAATCAATATTAAACGGAACCTTACCTTTGCCGTAAACTTCTTCTATTTTAGAATACCATTCATGCGCTTCCAAATCATAAAGGCCGTGCTGCTTTGCAAACTCTTTTTCGGCATTCGTTAACTCTACATTTTCATTCATAGCACCCTCCAAAACATACTTAAATAAACTCATTAGAAGTATTATACAAAATTTTATTCATCTGGTCAATATAAAAACAGCATACCTGACAATTATTTTCCTTAAAATTCCACTATCAATCCGTCATAAGCTGGCTCGGCCGCCACATCTGTCAAATGTATTGCCACACAAGCTTTCTTAACCTCATCATAGTCACTTTCTGCCGCCATATGATTAATAATCAACCGCTTTGGTTTAATTTCCTTAGCATAATGCATCAAATCATCAAAACCGGCATGAAATCGCGTTCCATCCGGTGTTGTTAACGGCATAACCATTATCTCCGGTCTTTTTTTAATATGCCTTAATTCTTCTTCCGGAATAGACTTAAAATCTGCTATATACACCAACTCGCCTTCATTAAAAACATAACCGGTACATTCCAAATTATGTCCGTTTAAATGGATTGGTGTCACTTTTAATTGTCCTATATTAAAACTCTCATCATAACAAAAAACATGTGGACGCAAAGCTGCCCGATAAACCGGATTAATTGCTTTTTTATCATCAATCACCAAATACCCGAAACGTTGCTTAATCACATCCATATTAAACGCCGAAGCATAAATATCCAACGCTTCTTCACTGATACGATTAATCTCGCGTAAATCATCAATTCCGTGCAAATGGTCTGCGTGCGCATGTGTGTAAAAAACCGCATCAAGCTCTTTAATATTATGTTTCAACAACTGTGTTCTTAAATCCGGCGATGTATCAATCAAAAATTTAACGCCGGAAAGCTCTATATACGTTCCTGATCGCAACCTGTAATTTTTAGGATTACTAGGATTACACGCACCAAACCCTTGTGATAAACACGGCACGCCAGGTGCCGCTCCTGCTCCTGATATAATGATTTTTCCCATCTTACTTTTCTGCCTTTTGATATAAATTATAAAAATTTTCTCTCGTTTTTTTAGCTGTATCTTCTAACGAAATTCCCCACAGCTCTGCCAATTTTTCTGCAGTTTTCACCACATATGCCGGCTCATTTATTTTCCCTCTAAACGGCACCGGCGCCAAATACGGACTATCCGTCTCAATCAATACTTTATCCCTATTATAAGTTTTAAATACTTCCGCCACTTCAACTGCATTTTTAAATGTAATAATCCCCGAGGCTGAAATATAAAATCCGAGCTCATCAACAGCTTTAGCAAAATCAATCGTTGATGTAAAACAATGAATAACGCCTTTAAGTTGCGGATATTTCTTCTTCCCTTTTTGTAAAATTTCAAGCATATCTTCTTCTGCTTCACGTTGATGTATCATAATCGGTAACCCACCTTTTCCAGCGGCCTCAATATGACGGATAAACATTTCCTTTTGTTCTTCTTTACAATCCGCCCCGTAATGATAATCCAACCCGCATTCGCCGATAGCTATTACAAAAGGATTTTCCGCCGCTGCCACTAAATCTTCAACATTTATTTTATCTAACTTTTCTTTAGCACTATCCGGATGCACACCGACAGAAGTCCACATCAACGGCACTTTTTCTCCCTTGTGTCGCAAATCCGCAAAACGAGCACACATCATAAGTTGCGCTTTTGCCTCATCAACATCTTTTCCGGCATTTAAAAGGCCACTCACCCCAACGGCATATGCTCGCATAGCTGTTGCTTCGTCTTCAATATGACAATGGCTGTCAATAAACATCGTCTACATTTTCTCCGGTGCTTTAAAACCGAGCAGATTAATGCAAATATCAAGCACATTTAATGTCAAAGAAATTAATGCTATCAAAGAAGCCAACACTGCTTCATTTTCTTCAGACAATATTTTTTTATCATGATAAAACACATTAAATTTGTTGGCAATCTCATAAATATAAGAACAAATGATTGATGGCGCATCTTTCTTTACCGCATCATTAATCGTATGTGAAAAACGCGTTAAAGTAAGCGCCAAATCACGTTCGGATTGACAAGTAAATTCTGTAAATTTCATTTTTTGCATCACATCGGAATTTTTCTCTTTAAGTTTAGCTAAAATAGATTTAATCCGCACCATGGTATAGAGAATATATGGACCTGTATTTCCTTCAAACGAGGCAAACTTTTCCAAATCAAAAATATAACTGCTCTCGGAAGGATTCATCAAATCGCCGTATTTAATTGCCGCCTGCCCGATAATTTTTGCTAAATTTTTAACTTCATCTGCCACCATTTGCTCTTCATCTTTAATTTTTACCGCATCTTCAACCATATCAATCATATCAGCAAGTTTCATTGTTCCGCCGGAACGCGTTTTAAACGGTTTCCCGTCTTTACCGTTCACGGTTCCGAAACCGATAAATGAAAGCTCTGTTTTTTGAGGCACAATTCCTGTTTTCTTTGCACATCTGAACACGCGGATAAAATGCAAAAATTGCCGTTTATCCACCACATACATCACTCTGTCCGGCTTAAAATCCCGTTCACGCTGCATCAAAGTTGCCAAATCGGTTGTTTCATAAATCGCCGATCCGTCAGATTTTAAGACAATACATGGTGGTATCGGTTGTGTATCGCTTTCTTCCACCACATCAACAACCAATGCCCCGTCGCTTAGATAAGCATAACCGTCTTTTTTCATTTTTTCGACCATTGCAGGAATAAGATCTTCCACATCAGATTCCCCATACCAATAATCAAAATCTACATCGAGCCGCTGATAATTTCGTTTCAAATCCGGTAAAGATACATTCATAATATGCTGCCACAGCGCCCTATATCCTCTGCGACCTTTTTGTAATTCGACGGTTGCTTGTCGTGCTGCATTCAAATAGTTTTCATCTTCTTTAGATTTAGCGGATGCATACGGATAAATTTCCCCCAAATCTGTCAAATTAAACGGCGGTTCCTTAGGGTATTCTCCGTTATAATTTTCATCAAAATAAGGGAGATTAGGTTGGCGCAAAGAAAGTTCATAAATAATCAGTCCCATTTGCAAACCGAAGTCACCTAAGTGTGCATCAGCGATTACTTTATGGCCGTAAAAGCGATTCATCCGTTTGAGAGCTTCGCCGATAACTGCCGAGCGCAAGTGTCCGACGTGCAGTGTTTTCGCCACATTCGGTCCGCCGTAATCGATAACAATAGTTTGGGGATTTTTTGTTTTTTCAAAGCCGCAATCTTTTGTATTCAACATATCCTGCATATAAGCGGAGAGAAATTCATCTTTGACTGTAATATTGATAAATCCCGGATTAACGACATTAACCGTTTCCACCACTGCATTTTGCGGTAAATGTGAAATGACATCTTGAGCAATCATCATTGGTGCTTTATGATAGATTTTTGCGCCGCCCATAGCCCCGTTGACCTGATATTGGCAGAGGTCAGGACGAGCGGAAACGACCACGCGTCCGAGGTCTGCATCATAACCGGCGGAGGAAAAAGCCTCCATAAAAACATCATTTAAAACTTCAATTGCGGTCTTCACGATAAACTCCTAACAAACTCAAATTGTCCCCAAAGTAGCAAAATGAAAATGTACTGTCAAGCATAAAAAAAGTAATGAGTGCAGGGACACCCCTGCCGCGTCGCGCGTAGCGATGCCGTGCGCACAGCACACAGCCGTGAGGCTGTTCTGGCGCGCGAAGATAAGAAGGAATTTTTTTGTAATAAAAATTCCTGCGCGCCGTTTTGATTAAGACATAAAAAAACAGCGCAGAGATTGAATCTCCACGCTATTTTTTTGTTATGGTTTAGCAAATCAATGACATGATTGGTACTATACAAGCTCCCCCCAAAAAAATTACCGTTTTTGCTGAAAAAATAACGACAACAACTCTCCACATTCATCTGCCAAAATGCCCGAAACAACTTCGAGACGATGATTGCAGGTTTGATGTTCAAAATAACGAACTCCGTTAATAACCGCGCCGCCTTTCGGATTTTCTGCCCCGAAAACTACCCGTTTAACCCGCATCAGAGAAATAGCCGCCGCACACATGGCACAAGGTTCAAGTGTTACATAAAGCGTACAGTCCCAAAGTCTTTTTTGCTCCGAAGAAATCGCCGCCATAGACATCACCTGCACTTCTGCATGTGCCATTGCATGCAAACCATGTTCACCGCTGTTATGCGCCGTTGCTAAAACATCACCATTTGCATCAACCAACACCGCCCCCACCGGCACTTCATCTTCCGCATAAGCCAAACGCGCCTCTTTAAAGGCTATCCGCATATAATCTTCATCACTCAGTGTTGTCATCAGTTAAACTTTGTCCATTCTTTAATGTTTGTTTGCAACCACTCCGGCAACTCACTTAAACCGGAAGCCCCTGCCGCTTTTTTATGTCCGCCGCCGCCAAGCGTCGCCGCAATAGCCGAAACATCAACATCGTCGCGCGTTGTCCGAAACGAAAAATTCCATTTATTGCGTTTATTAAGTGAAAAACTAACCGTAAAATGATAATTCTTAATATTATCCAACGATTCAAAAAAGTCCGAACCGGCTTGTGCCATATTTGCTGCAATGAAACGCATATTTTGAAAAGTTCCCTCAAATGCCATATTACGCACTAATCGATAATCTCTGTTTTTGATATAAGAAAGAATAGCATTTCCTTTCTCAACCATCAGTGGCACATCAATTTTTTCTTCAAACAAATCACGCCAAACTTTTTCATAAGGTCTGTTTACCCCTAAAGAAAGAAAAGCAAACTCAAACGGGCGCACTCGTTTATCCCGCAAATCAAATAAATCGTTTAAGGCTAACAGTTTCACCCCTTCCGGCACTGTTTTATCCGGAAAAAAGTATTGCCAGGTAAGTTCTATTGCCGCCGTACCGACAGCACGCAACCCTTTTATTCCCAAGCCTAAATTATGCTCTTTCATATATGCATCATATTTATCAATTGCCGAAGCATGATGATCAATCCAAATCAGATTTTTTTCTGTATGCAACTGAAACATATACTCCATCGGAAACGAAATATCACAAACAATTACATCATCATGTTTTTCAATTTCCTCATAAGGTATTTCCTGATCATAACTAAATCCCAAAAGCTCACAATCTTTATGCACATATTTTACAATTGCGGCTGAGCCTTTACCGTCATGATCCGCAGCATGATAAACACAAATCATTTTTTTATCCTTTCAAATAATGCGCCGTTATAAGCTAAAAAGTGCCTCATGTCAAGCTAAAAGAAAGTGGAAATATTATTGACAAACCTTCGCAAAAGTGATATTCTAAACAAAATTGAGTGAAAGGAACAGAAATTGTCTGGCGAAAACGAAGATATCAAACCTCTTTTATCAGAAGAAGAAATTCTTGAATATCATACAGCCCTGTTTTTACTGGAAGGAGTATTATTAGACATATGTCATGGCGATGATATAAGCAAAGTAGTTAAAGATTTTCTGAAAAATACTTCTTTTTCAAATTCCAAATGTCCGCAAAACATATTATCTATACTTCTTCAAGCCGAAAAACAAATTTCAAATAAATCTCTTCCCACTGAAGATCATGCTGAGATATTAAGAAAAAGTATTCATCTGGAAAGACAAAAATATGATAAAGATTATTTTTCCATCATACTTAAAGGAGATACAGACAAGTTAAAAGATGCTAGAGAATTTATCGAAACACTAAAGGAAGAAGATACTTTTGATTACAATATCACCTTAGCAACACTTTTTTCCTGTTTTAAAGAATTAGCGCAAGAAAAAACAGAAACAATTGAACGTGCAAGAAAAGCCATTAACTTCGTTATTGATGATTACAAAATAGAAAAAGTTGAGAATAAAAACAAGAGTTGGGCCGAACGTTATTTTGACCGTTTACTGTTTCACGGCAGTCTCTGCCAGATTGAAGAAACATCTCCCACCAAAAAGAAAACACCGATTTCAGCATCATTTGCTGCAAAAATAGCTCCTGAAAGCAGTATAAAATGTCTGCAAAAATTACAAGAAAAATACAATAATCCTGATGTTCCTGAATATCAAAATGCCCAAAATTTACTGACTATTTTTAATCATGTGATGACCGAAAACCATATGGAATACAAACCTTTTCCTCTCTTAATTAACAAAGTTTATCATGAACTTGCAAGAGGAAGTGACACTATCCCATTTCTAGTTGTTAGCACAGATTTATATGGAAAACAGATTTTAGACAGCAACCGTATGCCCAAATATGTAGCCAACGACGTATGGGAAAATTATTGCCTGAGAAAAAGATTGCCTTATAAAAAAATGGGGCCTGGTTTGAAACATCTTCATAAACAGGAACTTTTAAGCAACACCAATTTCCGAAACGCAATTTGTAATGAAATCGAGTGGTATTTGATTGATTTTTGTGATAAGAACGGACTAAACAGCGATGTTGTTAAAGCCGTTTTCGGCCTACACAAAAAATATGATACACAGGGAAACCTAACCCAATCTTATTATGATGAGATGTATAGATATCTATTCAAAACACCTTTTAAAGATGACCGAGGCAGAAGTCACAAAGCTTTATTTCACGCCGAAATGCATCACGACCGCGAGCGCATCGCCTTTAGTCCAAATCCGAACCAACGTTCTGAAATGATTTTAACTATAAACCCAAATAAAGATTTAGGATTTAATGCTATATATACACAATTACTCAGAAGCATCGAACATCTCACCCCAAATAGTGAATTTGAAAAAATCATGGCCACTTATCAGGCTCAAAAGAGTAATCTGCCTACATTCAATTTTCACCAAGACATCTTGCATGGTGGCGATTTTAATTCAAGAGACGATGTTTCCCAAAAAACACTGAGTTATTTCGTTACACCGGAGCGCCCTGACGGACGCCATTTTATCATGATGATAGATACTGATACAAGAATTCTAGACGGTGATGAAATCCGTCCTCCGGTAACTAAAAGACAAGCGGATAGAGCTATGCGTAACCTGCGCATACCGGAACGCTTATAAAAAAAATAAAAACACCTTAGTTACACACAAAAATTTCAACATATTATTCAACTTATTATTAAAAAAAATTATGAAAATAATAACAAACAATTTTACTATAACGTTGCAACCGTGGCCTGTTGTTGACCAAACAGCCGACGTGTTGGTTGTCCCGCAAAGATCAACCGGTGTTTCACTGAAAGGAACATCTGCAACGTTGATCCATTCGAGGTCACAAAGCGGTATTCGTTTGTACTTGGATTACTTAAAAAAGCACAAAATATTACCGCTCGGGAATGTGTTTTTTGCACAATGCCATGGCCATTATCGCTATTTGGCACACATTGCTGTTTTAGATAGCCCTCAGGATAAAGTTTCAAATTATATTGAGACGGCGATTCTGAAAACAGTGCAAAAAGCGGACGAACTTGGGCTCCAAAGTATAGTCATACCAGAAATTAAGGATATGACTAGAAAGGAGTTGCAAACAGCTTTCCGTACATTCCTACTCTCAGTCCAAGTACAAAACGTGAAGGAAATAACTTTCATTCTTTCCGAAGAGAACATTAACTGGCTACGAAGAGACTTACCCCCTTCCAGTCATTCATCTCTTTGGATAAACTAACGAAAAAGCGGATAATCTGACCTCGTGTCATTTTATCCGCTTTTAATTTTTACACGATAACAACATATAAAAACATCAATTATTATTGCTTTTCAGAAGATAAATATGCCGAAAGAAACATATCAATTTCCCCATCCAACACCCCTCGGTCATCTGAAGTTTCTGCGCCTGTTCGCAAATCTTTAATCATCTTATATGGTTGTAAAACATACGAGCGAATTTGATATCCCCATCCGTTATCCCCTTGTTCTTCCCATTTTTGCGATGCCGCCGCATCTTTTTTACGTTGTTCTATTTCATAAAGTTTCGCTTTGAGCATATTCATCGCCTGATCACGGTTTGCAAACTGTGAACGCTCAGTTTGACAAGAAACAACGACTCCTGTCGGTATATGGGTTAAACGCACAGCCGATTCTGTTTTATTAATATGTTGTCCGCCTGCTCCTGATGAACGATATGTATCCATTTTAATATCTGCCGGATTAATCTCTATATTAATAGTATCATCAACCACCGGATATACATTAATAGATGCAAAACTGGTATGCCTTCTCGCATTACTATCAAACGGAGAAATTCTCACCAATCGATGCACTCCTGATTCTCCCTTAAGCCACCCGTAGGCATTAACACCGGAAATTTTAATTGTTGCCGATTTTAGCCCTGCCACCTCTCCTTCGGTTTCCTCCACATAACTTAGCTTATATTTATGTTTTTCTGCCCAACGTGCATACATTCTAAGCAGCATTTCTGCCCAATCTTGCGCTTCAGTTCCGCCCGAACCGGCATGCACTTCCAAATAAGCATCGTTTTTATCAAACTCACCCGAAAGCAGAGTTAATATCTCGCGCGCCTTTGCCTCTTTTTTCAAATTTTCCAAATGAGCATAAAGCTCGGAAAGCATTACCTCATCATTCTCAGCTTCGGCAAGTTCAACCATTTCTTCGCTGTTATTAATGGAATTTAGTAAATCTTCATAATAGGCAACATTTTCATCTAACACATTTTTTTCTGCTGTCAGTTTCATTGCTTTTTCCTGATCATCCCATAGAGCCGGATCAGCGGTTAAAGAAGCAAGTTCATCCTGTCTTATTTTGGCATTATCATAGTCAAAGAAACCTCCGAAAAGTTTCAGCGGAAACTTTAATTTCATTTAAGAGATTATAAAATTCTGCTTTCATCAGATACTCCTGTCACATTTTTCGTATAAATATCGTGTTAACATCATTTTGTAAAGATTTTTTTAACTGGCACATAATAGTTTAAAAAAGGAGGTTATTATGCTTGAAAACCTAAAAGCAGATTACATTTATCATTTACCTGATTACAGAGATCGTACCGAGCCGATAAAGTACATCATTATCCATTGCTCAAGAAGCAAACCGAAACAACAAATTGCCACATTAGAGCGTTTGGGGTTAAGTGCACATTATATCATCGGTCGTGATGCCAAACTATATGAAACATTAGAAATAGATAAAGTCGCTTATCATGCCGGCACCAGTTCTTGGCGCAACAGTCCGGAACAATCTCTTAACGGTACTTCCATTGGCATAGAACTTGAATCTCCTGATATGGGACAAAGCAAAAGAAGCTACACTCCGCGTCAAATTTCAAAACTGTGTTCATTACTGCGTTACCTCACAATAAAATATAAAATCCGCCGTGAAAATATTTTAGGACATTCAGATATTGCCCCAACCCGAAAGCCTGACCCTGGTGCTTATTTTCCGTGGCAAAAATTATACAAAGAAGGCTTTGGTATACCTCGTCAACGTAATTACTTACATCCCTCTCTTGATGAAGCTTTTCTGCTTAACTATATCGGTTACGATATCAGCAATCTCTCTGCCGCGCGCTATGCTTTTTGCCGCCGCTGGCTTAAAGAAGAAGTTATCATAGAGCATGACCTTCAACACCTCGTCGATAATCCGTATCCCAAAGATTTCACCCCCAAAGACCAAGAAACCTACATAAACACCCTGCGGTACACTGCCCTTGCTTACCAAAAAGAACGCCAAATCAAACTTTGGTATGAATAAAAATTTAAGCCTCTTTAAAACATTTAGTATAAAAATGACTAACTGCAAGTAATGCTCCGGCAAGTGCAAACAATGAAACAATCCGCCAAAAATCATCAAGAGCCGCCACATCATACAAGAACACTTTTGCAATCACAAAATAAATCATTCCAAATGCCGGCTTAATTAAGATTTTATTATAAAACGCAAAAATCATCCAAACTACACCAAGCAAGAACCATCCGCAGGAATAAGCAAATACGTCCCCTCCGCTTAATCTATGAAAATTCCCGAACTCGGCATGTCCGAATGCTGAAACATTAAGCAAAGCAGTCACTAAAGCAAAAGAATATACAATCAACGCATATGATGAAACCTTAGCAATATCTTTATTCTTAAATGTACTCCAAACAAAAAACAACGTTGGTAACCCTAAAACAAAAGTAACCCCGCTATAAGATAAATCGCTTGAACCATATGAAGAAACAGAAATAATAGATGTCATCACAAGCAATCGCATAAGAAGCAGTAATCCGCCTAAAATTTTTATCACTTCGTTCATTCTGTTGCCAATCAATAGCAAAGCAACAAGCAACGCATCCGTAATCAGCGCATAATCAACCATATTGATTTCATAAACAGTACCTGTCATTTTCATCTTTATTATAAACACAAACAAAGTACTTACTGCGATTATGTAAGTCATAATTTTCAAAATTAACCGCCAGTAACGATCTTTCTGTAACAACCATGCCCCGGCAAAACAAAACATCGGAATAATTCCATATGAAAAAAGGACATTAAAAGATAATTCACTTGCGTAAAATTCGATAAAATCCCCACCCTTCGGCAACAACAAGAAAAACATACGCATAATAGCCTTAGGTACCATACATAAAAACCATATAACTGCTGCGCTTAAACCATAGGAAAGATAATTAATAGAAGTACGTTTTACCGCAGAAAAGATTAAAACTTCAATGGCTGCCATAACTACAAACACTTCCGTATCAAGTACAAGGCAAAGACCAAATGTTATCATTACTGCCGCGGTTAGTACCAAAATCCCCGCACAGCTTCTTTCTGCCACACTCTTAATTTCATTACCCAACACCGGCAACAGACATAACACCCCACCAAGCAATCCATAAAGCAGAAGCGCATTTCCTTTGCCAAACAGCCAATAAGCTCCACCAAAAAACAGCGGCATAAAAATTCCATTATAAAAGCTATACTCAATATGCGGAAATCTCCCTAACAGACCATAATAAATCGGTAACAATGTTACTGCGGCAATTCCGCAATATACCATTAAATCTTTTGGAGTACCATTTAAGCCCAACAACATAAAAATCAATAAAAACAGTGCCACACCACATGCCAAAGATAAATAATTTTGAGAATTTTTTAATGCCGACAGGGTTATCCAAAGTTGCATCAATCCGCAAATTATCCATTCGCGCATACCAAAATTCCCTGAACCAAAACAAAATACGGCCATTATCGTCGCAGCAACCATCAAAATCCCAGCACATTTTTTTTCATCTCTGTTTTTCAGTTTATTAATCAAAACCGGCAACAGACAAAGCACAGCACCGAGCAAACCGATAAGCGGAAGTATCTCTTTTTTACCAAACAGTACATAAAAAACACCATAATACATCGGCATGACAACAGCATTATAAAAACAATACTCGATATGCGGAAATCTTGCCAACATTCCGCAATAAATCGGCAACAACGCCACAATACTGATAACCACATATATAATCATATTATTGGTAATGGTCCCCACCATCTCACTTGGTACATTACTCATAGAAAACAGCATCAGTACCAATAAAAAGATTGCCACGCCTAAAGCTAATACCAAATATTTTTGCGCATCTTTTAATGCCAAAACAACCATACTCGCCAGCATAATGCCGCAGATTCCCCATTCCAATATTCCGAAATCTGCTTTAATCAAGCAAGCAACGGTAAATACGCCGCTCACCACAAGCGAAACAACATTTAATCCCATAGATTGCTGCTTATCAAAACGCTTTGAGAAACAATTCGTCATCACGGCAATGCCGCCGATCAAAAGCATTGTCCATATCGAATCATACATGTAAAAATCAAAGCAAACAAGCCTTACGAATGCCCAAACATAACCGGCGGCCAAAGCCAAAACAAACAGCAATGGTGAACACAATGCTGCCGCCATATACAAAAATGCGCCGACAAACACCAGCATATATGCACTGAAGAAAGGCATATGTAGAGATATACCGGAAACAAGCATTGGTGTTAATAAGCCACCTAACATTGAGAGAATGGCAATTGACATACCATTAAATTTAAGTGTTAAAATAATCGCTAAAACACTGACCGCACACATCAAAATAAAAGAAACATATTCCGGTGCAAAAAAGTAAAGTTTAGATAATGCATAAGAGCAAAAGTAAAGAGCAGTTACCCCCACTCCCATCAATACTTGAGCAATTCTCTCATGATCAGCAAAATCTTTTTTATTAAACAGTTTTGCCCCACAAATCACTGAAAGTGCTCCGGCAAAAGCAAGCAAAGTCAACCGAACAACAGGTCCTAAAAAACCATGCAAAACCATATATTTCACTAAATAAAAAGCTCCCAAAACAGCCGCAAATCCCGCAATCCATACAATCGGGCTATGTCCTCTGCCTGAAACATTCGCTTTTGCTTGCTTATTTTTTACAACCGTCGCCTTTGGTTTTAGCTTAACTTTCGCAGGTATAACAACTGCTACTGCTTTTTTATCTTCCTCAACAACTGCTTCCATTTTTGCCGTTGTTTTTTCTTTTACAACATTATAATTTACTTTTGCCGCCACTGCTTTTTTAGCTAGAGGCAGTATTTCTTCTTTTACATCCGCTTGAGTTACAACTTCCATTGCATCTTCTGCTATTTTTCGCCTACTTTTTCTCTGTACTTTATTTCCCAGTACCTCTTCACAAATATTAGTTAAAGCTAATACTTTTTGTTGTAATGCTTCAACTTTATTCTGCAAAGAAGATATCCATGCAACAACTACGCTGACAATCAATGAAACAATAAATCCCGCTTGAAAACTTTTCAAACAAACAGAAAATACAAGCAACAAAAAAAGAAACAGAAAAATAGCCATAGCTTACCTCATCTCAATAATTCCTCTCTCTCCAGCTTATAAAAAAAAGTTAAATAAAGTCAACTCCAAAATGCGCACAAAAAACTTGACAAATATCCAACCCTACTATAGCCTTGTAGCCGTGAAATATTTTTTTAATTAATTATTAACACTTAATTTTTTTGTATATGGAAAATGAAAAAAAGCAAAGCTTTGTCAGTATTCTAAAACAAGCTTTTAGAGAAACATTTAACGGCGCTTTCTTAGAAACGGTTGTTTATGTAGCAATCGGCGCTATTATCTTAAGTGCCATCATCTTGGCATTTATGCGCAGCATAACTGCAGGAATAACCAGCATCCTGGCTCTTTTTATTTTCTTCTTCTGCTTTATATATTCAGTTGGATATTCGAGAGTTAGAGTGCGAGATGTCATTAAAGCTTTAATTGGGTGCGTCATAGCCCTCTTTATTCTTTGGATAATCGGCAAATTGGTTTTTTATATACCCAACTTTGTACCCAACTCCATCAATCATACAAAATCAGGATACATCACCATCGGATGCGTGACCTTATTTGTGGTGGGGATTTTGATAAGTGCACTCATAAGTATTAAGAAAGAATACCAAAACGGACTTAAACAAAAAGAGTGGAACAACATAATTGATTACGCCGCACTTTGGCTTAGAAGATTACTACTAATAGCATTTGGTATAGCTATCGTTTATGCTATTGTAACCTACATTCCATCCCTATTCTAAACACAGAAGAGCTGCTCAATAAAGAGCAGTTCTTTTTTGTAATATCTCCTTCCAGACGCAACCTCAATTATCACAAAAACTATTGACAAAAAAAAGAATAAACTCTATTTTCCCCCCAGTAAGAGAATTTTTATCTGATTATTAATTAATTTAATTTTTATGTTTATGGAAAATAAAAATAAACATCCAAACAGTCTCCAAAACTTTCTTGAAAGCGCATTTTCAAGACTATTCTGTGCCTTAGTAGTCGTATGTCCGATGATCTGGGCATTTAAGCACAGCATAGGCTTGGGAATGGTTGTTCTTCTTTGGGCTTGTGCTGTCAACGAATCTTGGTTGATTTTAAAAGATGATCATTCTCAATTACCACACCGAGAGAAAGTAACATCTTTTTTGGCAATCGGAATTATCGCGGCTATAGTTTTTTATTGTATTTATGGAATTGGTTGGCTTACGGCCAGTATGCTATGGGGAGAAGCGAAAAACATCGGGCTAACATTTATTTGGGGTGCATTAATGTGTGCATTATCTGTATTTTGCTATGTAGTTTTCATTGAAATTCGAACGACAACACCAAAAAATACATAATTATGCTATATTAAACAACAAAGGAGCCGCACTACACAATGCGGCTCCTTTCATTTTCTAAGACAAAACCTATTCAGCTTTCTCTGCCTTTTTTCTTCTGGTTTTAGGCTTCTCTGCAACAGCTTCTTCTTTAGAAACTTCTTTTGCAGTCTCTTTAGGAGCTTCAGCTGTTTCATTGCTATAAGCCTTAGTCTGCTTCTTAGCTTCATCAGCAGATCTGGCAACATTAACCAAAATCGTTTGTGAAACTTCCGGATGCAAAGAAAGTTTAACCGGATAAATACCAAGATACTTAATCGGTTTATCTAAAGCAACAAACCTGCGTTCCAAAGCGACACCTGATTCATTAATTGCTGTGGCAATATCACGAATGGTAACAGAACCATAGAGTTGACCTGTTTCAGCAGCTTGACGAATAAGCACTGCACTGAAACCTTTAAGCTCTTGAGCTTTCTTATTAGCTTCATCAAACAAAGCCTTGTTATGTGCTTCCAATTCAGCACGTTGCTTTTCAAAATAAGCAATATTTGCTTCTGTAGCACGCAAAGCTTTCTTTTCTGGTAACAGGTAATTACGAGCATAACCGTTTTTAACGTTTACTTTGTCGCCCATTTTACCTAATTTATCAACATGTTCTAAAAGAATGATTTCCATCAGCCATACTCCTTAGTTAGCCACATACGGCAACAGAGCAACAAAGCGAGCACGTTTAATAGCGCGGGCAATTTCTCTCTGTGTCTTGGCAGTTACGTTTGTAATACGGCTCGGCATAATTTTGCCTTTTTCCGAAATATAACGAGACAAAAATTTAACATCTTTATAATCGATTCTAAAATCTTGATTCTCGCTTGAATTCTTTTTCTTAAAAAATCCTTGTTTAGCCATAATATCCATCTCCTTAGTTAGCTGTTTCCTCAGCAACAGTTTCTTCTTCATTATTGCTGCTGGTAAATTCATCAACTTTAACCGTCATAAAGCGAATGATATCTTCATTTAAACGAGCCAAACGCTCATATTCAAAGATAGCACTTGCCGGAGCGGAAATATTCAAAACAACATAATAACCTTTACGGTTTTTCTTAATGCGATATGCCAGGTTTTTTAAGCCCCAGTTGTCAACGCTGACAACTTCTCCGCCTTCTTTTTTAATAGCATCGGACAATGCTGCCACAATGTCATTAACCTGAGATTGGCCGAGATCCTGACGGGCAATTAACATACTTTCGTATTTTGTCATATAAAAAACTCCTTATGGATTCTCAACAATATTAATGTATAGCTATAAGGACTTCCCCCATAGCAAGGACAAAGCGAATATACTCTCCAAATTTTAAATTGCAAGCACTTTCTTCTCCATATCGAATTTATTTGACAACCCCTCAAAAAAAATATACAATATATATATACTGATAGATACCACATTATTATAAGGAGGGTAAAATGTCAGATAGAATACAAATAACAGCTGAAATGCAAGCTGACGCCCAAAGAGCAGCAATCGAAATCCAAGCTGCTGTTCGAGGCTACACAAAAGAAGACGTTTCAAAACTATATGAAAAATACGGTCCGTACACTTATACCCTCTTCAATACAGCTGTCTATAATCCGACTTTTTATGCCGCTCAAACAAACGATACACAGACATATATGCAGAACTATTCAAATATAAATCCTGTCAAAGATTTATTTGAGAAAGATTTAACAGCTAAACAAATTTCACTTGTCGTCGGCAAACCGGAATTGGAAGTAGCCGCTAACATAAATGAGCACCAAGCCAGCTTAGCTGCACGCAAACAAATTGATGATACATATAAGACAATTTGTAAAGGAGAAAATAAACCGACCACTTCCATAGATTCTTTATTAGCCGCCGGAGTTAAACCGGAAGATTTCCAAGCCTTACTTAATGAAAAACCGGAATTTCTTGGTAACATTGGTGGCGGTCCGACTTGTGAAGCTTTAACAAAATCAGCAAATAATGTAAAAACAGAGTATGTTAACGGAAAAGCAAAAACAGGAAATTGTAAAGCAGGTGTTGACACAATACACATTAACGCAGGCCTAAAGATTGATTCTCTTCACACAAGCGTTGCAACCCAAGCCATGGAACAGGATAGAATAGAACATTCATATCAGAAAAAATCAAAAGGCGGCGGAAACGTTGACGAAGGATTACTGGCAAGCGGCAACTACATCGTACTAAATGTTGAAAACAAAGCTTATCTAAAATCCAAAAATAGTCCAGAAAACAAAGAGATGAACAAATTATTCTTAACATGCCGTGACGGTGTAACCATGTCTGTTGATTCAATCGAAGATAGAACAATTCCTCAAGCAAATACAGCCGGCGGAACATACGGACATACGGCAGTAAGGAAAAGTCGAGGAAATCCATGGGGATGCGATTTTGACCAAGAAGAAATTAATTTTGCACGTTATGGAAAAACCGCACACGCCTGTTTTCCAAAAGATGCCGAAGTATCGGAAGCATATGCAAAAATGCTGATAGAAAAAGCCCAAGAACGCACCGGTCAATGCTTAAGTGTTGAAGAAAATACAAAGAACTATGAAGCAACCAAAACAGCCCGGCAAAATGAACAAATCGCTGAACAAAAAGCCAAAGCTGCCGTTAACAATAATCGTTTTAACCGCCGTGTTCAAACCCGCAAACCTTATCGTAAAAAAACAAAAACGAGCAGAACCACTGCACGCAAAACACAAGCCCGCCGAACAACCGGACGCAGCGGTCGTTAAAACACTCTTATAAAAGCGCTCTTCTAAGAGCGTTTTTTTTGCTCATTTAGTATTCTTTTTTTAACCTTTGGTATTATATAATAAAAAAAATTATGCCAAAGGAGAACAATTATGCCGTTTGGGCTAAGTAAAGCAGTCATTGCAGGAATAATCCTTATTATAAGTTACCTGCTCCTTTTTACGGAAAAATTAAACCGTGCCGTAACGGTAATGCTCGGTGCCGCCGCAATGATCCTATTAGGAGTATTGAGTTACAAACAAGCTATCTCTGGTGTAGATTTTAACACCATTGCCCTTTTAATCGGTATGATGATTATTGTCGGCATAACCGAAAAATCCGGCGCTTTTCAATTTGCTGCAATTTTTTCAGCCAAACTCGTCAAAGCTGATCCGCGCGGTTTATTGGCTGTCTTAGGCATCGTTACTGCCGTTTTATCCGCTTTTTTAGATAATGTTACCACCGTTTTATTAATTGTTCCGATTACAATAGAATTAACCAGAAAATTAAAACTAAACGCCTACCCGTATTTATTAATGGAAATTTTTGCTTCCAATATCGGTGGCACGGCAACCTTAATCGGCGATCCGCCAAACATCATCATTGGTAGTGCATTAAATCTTGGATTTACCGATTTTTTAAAAGAATTAACCCCGTTAGTCGTTGCTTCTTTAGCCATTCTACTACTATGTTTTGATATTGCTTTCGGACGTAAATTAACTGCCAATAAAACCGCCCAAAAAGAAATTATGCAAATAAATGAACAAGATTGCATAACAGACAGCACTCTACTATGGAAATCTCTCATTATCCTTTTTCTCACTATCTCCGGTTTTATTTTAGCCGAACATATACACCTTGCCAACGGCACCATTGCCTTATTTGGCGCAGCTTTATTATTAGCACTTTATACTCTCGGTTTACCGCATCAAGAGCGTGACAACAAAACCGAAGAAGCCTTTGCCTTAGTAGATTGGACAACCATATTTTTCTTCACCGGTTTATTTGCCTTAGTCTATGGTTTAGAAATTGCCGGTGTACTGGAATATTTAGGTCATCAAGCCCTAACTTTGGTTGATGGCAGCATCAAAAAAGCAACTTATATGATATTATGGTCATCAGCTTTACTCTCCGCCGCTATTGATAATATTCCATTCGTTGCCACAATGATTCCTCTTTTAAAAACAATGGAAGAGAGTTTAGGTGGCAGAGAAGCCATGATGCCGGTTTGGTGGGCATTATCTGTCGGTTCTTGTTTTGGCGGTAATGGTTCTTTAATTGCCGCTTCAGCCAACGTTATTGTTGCCGGTATTGCCGCCCGCGAAGGCAAACCGATTAACTTTCTTAAATTCTTGCTCTGGTCAATTCCTGTTATGCTCACCAGCATCATAATCGCCTCAGCTTATCTGTACGTCAGACACTTCATGTAAAGGACTGATAAATGAACGTTTTTCTACCACCATATACTAATCAAACCATCTCACTTTTAGCAATGGGTGTTTGTTATCTCTTATTGTTTACAGAAAAGCTGAATCGCGCCGTCATTACGATAATGTTAGCCACCTTATTGATAATGTGTGGCACCATTTCCCAAACTGAAGCTATAAATGCGATTGATTTCAACACCATTTCATTACTAACCGGCATGATGATAATCATCAATATTGCCGAACGTTCAGGTATGTTTCAATATGTAGCGGTTTGGGGTTCCAAAAAAGTAAAAGCCGACCCTATCGGTATTATGGTCATGCTGGGCATTGTCACTGCCGTTTTTTCCGCTTTTTTGGATAATGTTACCACCGTTTTGTTGATTGTTCCGGTTTCCTTGCAAATTACCCGCAAGTTAGAAGTTAATCCCTACCCTTACTTACTCATTAATATTTTTGCCTCCAATATCGGTGGCACGGCTACCTTAATCGGCGATCCGCCAAATATACTGATAGGTTCAGCATTAAATTTAAGATTTACAGATTTTCTGTTTCACTTAGCTCCGGTTGTTATTCTGATTATGGCAGCCTTAATCTGCATGTTTATTTACTTTTGGGCCCCATCAATGAAAGCTACCCCTGAAAACAAACTCTTGGTCATGAATATGAATGAAAAAGATGCTATCACCGATTTCGTCTTATTAAAAAAGTCTTTAAGCATTTTGACTTTAGTTATCATCGGTTTTATCTTAGCCGAACATATCGGCTTGGAAAATGGTTTTATAGCTTTACTTGGCGCTGCACTCATGCTCCTGCTTTATACAATTAAAACCTCTCATAAAGAAAGTGATGACAAAGTAGAAGATATTCTAAACAAAATTGATTGGACAACCATCTTTTTCTTCACCGGTTTGTTTATTATTGTCGGCGCCTTAGAAGCAAGCGGATTTTTAGAAGATGTCGGCAAATACTTCATCAGCCTAACCGATGGCAGCATCAAAAAAAGTGTTTTTATCATTCTGAGCATTTCTGCAGTTCTTTCTGCAATTGTTGATAATATTCCTTTTGTTGCCACAATGATACCGACATTAAAAGCAATGGAAGAAAGTTTAGGCGGCAGAGAAGCTATGATGCCGGTCTGGTGGGCTTTATCATTAGGTGCTTGTTTAGGCGGCAATGGAACCTTAATCGGTGCTTCTGCAAATGTTATCGTTGCCGGTATTGCCGCCCGTGAAAATCGCCCGATAAGTTTTATAAGATTCCTTATCTGGTCTTTACCGATTATGCTTATGAGCACCATAATTGCTGCTGTCTATCTCTATTTGAAATACTTTATTTGAACAGTTGATTTTTTTATTTCTTCACCTTTCAGCATCAAAGCTATTTTATGCGACTTTATTGGAAATTGCCTGGCATAGTCAGAATGCAAAAATTCATAAACAGCCATCTCAAAATTGCCGCGTCCCATATAACGCAACATATTATAAAATTTCTGCATTTTTTTCCACCCGATAGAAAAACACATATAAAGTACAACAAATTGTTTTTCCTCCCCTAGTTTGTCATATCCTTTTATATGCTTTTTCAAAAGTGCATAACAGCGTAAAATATCATTTCTTAACAGCATTTTTGCACCGTTTTCGGTAATACCGTGCATATAATCACCCAAAGCTTTTCTCTCCGCAACAGACAAAGGATGCTCAGTTAAACAACGCCCGACACCGATACATAAATCCCCCATCACATTTTTGTACGGCATCACCTTCATTCCTTCAATTTCAATCAACCGATTAACCCATTTCTCCATACACTTTTCTATCATTTTTAATCTCCCCATAAAAAAAAGGAGCACTCTCTCAGATGCTCCTATTCATAAAAACAAAAAAAGCGCTGTCTTAAATAGACACACGCCTCCATTATTACAAAGTTTAAGATAGATACTGTCACTTTGTCAACCCATTTTCATTTTTACCCTAAAAAATATTTAAGCTAAATATTTCTCTTGCCATTCATAAAAAAAACAATTATAAAAGTACCGATATTTGTTCAAATATTAGGAGATGCCTGAAAGCATCGGCACATTACATATTATCATCAGCGTTAAACGCTCGTGTCCTGACTTTCGGCGAGAGGATTATCGGCTCTTTTGTAGCCTTTTGAACAAACATCCGGCAAAGATTTGGTATGCAATGAACAAAAATAATCCCCAAACCCCTTGCCGCGGCAAAAAGATAAAATATATCGTCTGAACATTGGAGACGATAATTATTAGTTAGGAAATACAAAGTTATGAAAAAAATGTTAATAGATGATACTCAACCGGAAGAAACCCGAGTAGTCATTTTAGATGGGAACAAGGTTGAAGATGTGGAGTTTGAATCAAGCTCCAAAAAACAAATCAAAGGCAACATATTTACTGCAAAAGTCGTTCGCATAGAACCATCTTTGCAAGCAGCTTTTGTTGATTACGGCGGCAATCGCCACGGCTTTTTAGCTTTTGGCGAAATTCATCCGGACTATTATACTGTATCTGATGAAATTAAACAAGAAGTTGCTGCCGAAGTTGAAGAAATTATTGAGCGCAAACGCAAATATCAGGCCGAACGCAAAGCCGAACAGGAACGCCGTCGGTTAGAACGCGAACAAAAGCGTGCCGAATATTTAGCCAAAAAACAAGCCGAAGAAGCTGCTGCCGCAACACCTGATGAAACAATCAGCGAAGAGATTGATGAGTCATCCCAAGAACCATCTTCTGCAAATGAATGTCATTGTAAAGAAACAGGTGTATGCACTTGCGGAGATGATTGTCAATGCGGTGAAGATTGCCCTTGTCATCAACAAAAAGATACCGAGAATGAATGTCATTGCAAAGAGACAGGCGTTTGCACTTGCGGAGATGATTGTCAATGCGGTGAAGATTGCCCTTGTCATCAAACAGAAAAAAACAAAGAAACACCTGCAAAAGATGAAGAAGAAAATTCTTCTGATACAGCAGATACTTCAGAAAGCACAGAAGAAAATACAAATGATTCTTCAGATGAAGAATATTCTGATTCAAACATCGATGAAGAAACTTCTGATGAAGATGAAGATGAAGATGAAGATGAAGATGAAGACGAAGACGAAACAGAAGAAAAACATCATCATTCACATCGTCGCGGTGCACGGTTTTTAGGTCGTCGCCGCAATAACAAAAAATACAAAGTTTCGGCAGAAACAGCAGGAATAGCAGATACCTCTGTTGCTGAAGAAATCGATGAAGAAGATATGCCATCGCCGGAAAATAAGACCGAAGACAATTTTGATGATGATGAGCAGACTTGCCGTGAATTTGATAATGATGAAGATGAGGCGGATTTTGAGCATTATCTTGAAATTCAACGTAAACTGATTTATGCCCGCAAGCTTTATTATCGCTCCACTATTCAAGATGTTATCAAAGAAGGTCAAACCTTACTGATTCAAATTGTCAAAGAAGAGCGTGGCAATAAAGGCGCCGCTTGTACAACATATTTATCTTTAGCCGGTCGTTATTGTGTTTTGATGCCAAACCGAATTAAATCCGGCGGCGTTTCTCGTAAAATAACTTCTACAACAGACAGAAAGCGTCTTAAAGACATCATGCACGAACTGCCGTTAAATGATAATATGTCTTTAATTATCCGTACTGCCGGTGAAGACAAACAGCGTGAAGATATTGTTCGCGATTACAATTATCTCATTCGCTCTTGGAATCACATTCGTCACAGTGCATTAAGCAATGCCGCACCAACCCTTATCTATGAAGAAGGTGACTTAATCAAACGTGCTTTGCGTGATATGTACACCAAAGACATTGATGAAGTAATTATTGATGGTGAAGATGCCTATAAATCAGCAAAAAGTTTTGCTAAGATTCTCTCACCGAACATGATTCGTAAAATCAAATGCCGCAAACCGACAGATAAGCCCTTATTCCAACAATATCAAGTTGAAAAGGAATTAGATAAGCTACACAATCCTGTCGTTCAATTGCCTTCCGGCGGTTATTTAGTTATTAACCCAACAGAAGCATTGGTTTCAATTGATGTTAACTCCGGTCGGGCGACTCATGAAATGGACATTGAAGAAACGGCATTAAAAACCAACTTAGAAGCCGCAGATGAAATTGCCAAACAATTGAGAATGCGCAACTTAGCCGGTCTTGTCGTTGTTGATTTTATTGATATGGATGAGCCTGCTAACAATCACGCCGTTGAAAAACGTATGAAAGAAGCAATGAAACCTGATCGCGCGCGCGTTCAAATTGCCAAAATGAGTATTTTCGGTTTATTGGAAATTTCTCGTCAGCGTATGCATTCTTCATTTGTTGAGAGCAATTATGCAACCTGTCCGTTCTGCAAAGGTCAAGGTGTTTTAAGAACATCAGAAAGCAGTGCGATGCTTGTTATCCGTGCGATTGAAGAAGAAGGTATTAAGGGAACAAACAATCATATTGAAGTCAAAGTACCTTATGATATCGCCACCTACATTTTAAACAACAAGCGCCGTCAGTTAGCTGATTTGGAAGAAAAATACGATTTAGAAATCATTATTTCAGCAGATTTAAATATCCGCAATATCAATGACTATAAACTCGAAAAATCGCGTATTACACGCATTAAGCCGACACAGGCTGCAGCTGCCGCCTACACGACTGATGATGAAGACCAAGATACCGAAGAAGAAACAATTGAAGACGAAGATTATGCTGAAGAAAGAACTTATAATAATCGTCGTAATAATCGTTTCCGCAAAGGTCGTAACAATCACCGTTACAATCGTTATAATCGAGAAGATAAAAGAGAGAACCAAGCTCAACAAGCGGAGCCTGCTCCGACCACCGAAAAAAAGAAAACCTGGTGGAAAAAACTCCTCGGTAATTAATCATAGATATCCACGGGTAAACCCGTGGTTCTTTGGAAAGGCACCATATGGTGCCTTTCTTTACAGCTCCAGTCGGAGCTGACCTAAATCCCGTTGTCCTTGATGTTTCACGTAATTTTTTATTATTTCTTCATTAGCTCCAACGCTACTTACGAAGTATCCCGTTGACCATACTATATTTTCCTTAAAATATACTCTAGATAGCCACTTATATCGTGACCTTAACTCCGAAGCAGATTGGCTTTTCATTTGTGCCATTACATCAGATATACTATATTTTGGTGGTATTACCATCACAAAATGTACATGGTCTTTATCAAAGCCAATCTCTTCTATTTCTACTCCCGGGATACTTCGTATTAATTTGGGAAACAATTTCTTCAAATAATCAACGACACCGGGATTTAGGATACGTCGGCGATATTTTGTTACCCATACTACATGGTAACTTAAACTATATACTCCATGTGAACTTTCTACGAATCTCATGCTTGTATTATATCGCCGACTTTTTATTCATCCACCACTAAAGTGGTGGTTTTCTACAAGGCATTAATAAAAAAAAGCCTCTCACTTGAGAGGCTTTTTTTTAAATACGCCACAAATTATCTTCTTTCTTTGTCGGTAATCATCTTAGCAAATTTCTTTTCTACCTTTTTAAGAGATTCTGGCAATTTCACTTTTTCAAGTCCCAGTTTCATAGCAACGCACTTCCGTTCTTGCTCTAAGAAATATGCCACCATTTCAGGATTTTCTGAGCATCTAGCATACCCAATTAAACCAACTCCATTCTTATCACGTGCATTCACATCCGCACCGGCCTCAACCAATGCTTTCACTATCTCGACATTACCTAAAGAAGCAGCGTACATCAACACCGATACATTCCCTTCTATTTTATCATTCACATGTACTCCGGATTCTATAAGTTCTTTTACCTCATCTATATCGTTATTACACACAGCATACCACAAAGTTGTAAAACCTTTTTCATCCTTTTTATTAACATCTGGCCCTATCATATAACTAAAAGTACCATCTTTTCGATATTTATACTTAGTTTTATTACCACTTGCATCTACCGTATAATCAATTGTTTTACCATCTTCTAGATATTTATACTTAGTTTTATTACCATTTGCATCTATCGTATAATAAATTGTTTTACCATCTTCTCGATAACAAGTTACATTACCATTCTTATCTTGTTTAAAAGCAACTGTTATACCATCAGCATCATATACTGTTTCATTACCATACTTATCTACTGTAAATTCAACCGTTTTACCATCTCCTCGATAAACAGTTATAGTCCCCTCCTCATCACGTGTAATTTTAACTTTTTTGCCATTGTTTAGATAGGCAAATCCATTACCATCCGCATCTATCGTATAATCAATTGTTTTTCCATCTTTATTGTAATGAATTTCTACCTCGTTATTTTTCTTGTTCATCTTTTTTCTCCTCAAATAAAATATTTAACATTATCTCAACATTGATTACCTTAATCTAACACAACTATACTAGGTAATATATCACAAAATTTCCCTTAACGCAATAAAAATTTATCTCCTCTCTAAAGGAAAGTCCTTTATCCTAACCAATAAAAACGCTAAAATAAATTACACCGAAAGTCCTGTTAAAACCTTTAATGCCGCTTGTTTTTTATCCATATTAAGCCGTTCCACATCACTTAATGTTTTAAGCATCTCCTCATAAGCATTATAAAATTCTCGCGGTTCTTTAGCCTCCGGTAAAACTTCCCTCACAAACCGACATATCAATTCACAAAAAAGTGCCCAGCAATCTTCATCAATGCTTGCACTGTTAACCAAATCCAATAAAATTTCCCCATCACATTTTGCACCGGCATAACAAACCTTTTGAATTTTATCATACATCTCCAGTGCATCATTTTCCGCATAACGCATTGCCCGTCCGATACTTCCGCCTGAAAGGTTTGCCAATTTCTGTACCTCAACTTCCTTCAGCTCCGGCAAATAACGTCGCAAAAGGGAGGCCACTTCCTCTGTCTTTAGCGGCTTTAATGCCAATTTAGCACAACGCGAACGTATTGTCGGCAACAATCTCCCCGGATTATGCGATATCAAAAGCAAAATACTTTTAAGCGGCGGCTCTTCCAACACTTTCAGCAAAGCATTAGCCGAAGATGTATTTAAATCATCCGTACTGTCAACAATCACCACGCGCCAATTATCATTAAAAGATTTTTTCATCAAAAACGAAACAACTTCACGCACATCTTCCACTTTAATCACCGCCGAACGTTTCAGCCCCTGTTTCATTTCTTCATCAACTTCTTCGCCGGCATTAATCGCCTTAATCAGCTTTTTTTTATCAGTTTCGGTAAAATCCCGCTCCAGTACTTTAAAATCAGGATGTGATTTCTGTATAACCTGTGCAAAAACCGAACTATTAGTATCAATATCCAAAGACAGATACTTTTTTCCGTCTTCTGCCGAAAGTAAAAAACGTGCTATTTTATAAGCAAGCGTTGCTTTACCGATTCCTTCATCACCGGTAATCAGCCAACCATGATGCAAATTTCCTGAATTATAGGCATTCAGAAACATCTTAACTTCATCGTCATGCCCTATAAAATACGAGTTTTCTGCCGGATAGATGCGTTCACTCATTAAAAATCAACCTCATCCACATATGGCACATCTTCATCAGCAAAACGAGGAGAACTACCTTCCGGCGCTTCATCTAAAAGTTGTTTCAAATAATACTCAAAGTCTGCAAATTTTTCCATTTGCAATTCAGCCACGGCCGTCATAGAACAAAAACCTTCCTGACAATATTTCGTATCAAAATTCGGCGCACTGCTTTTAACTTCAAATTGTTGTGTTGTCTGATTATAACGCCTTAAAACATCTTTGTCACCATGATAAAAAACATCTACAATCTCGAGTCCCAAATCATCATAACACTGCATAATATCACCAAATGTTTCAGAAAGATATGCCGCATTACGCAAGAGTTGTTTATCATAAAGCATCGACATTTCCATATCAATCTGTTCTTTTTTGCTATTGCGACAATCTGCAATTTTTACCTTATAATCATCCACCATTTTTTTATGAGCTGTTGTTGCGGCACTTTCACGTCTGAAATTAGACATAAAATCACCATGTCTCCAGCTGTCAACTGCACGTCTCTCTGCTCCGATAGGATAATTTAAAGAACGCGGTGCGGCAGATTTAGCATTAAGATAAACCAAAGAATCATCTGCCTGTGAATTTCTGTACTCATAGGCTCGTTTATTAATTTCTTCCGGCACAGGGATAGACTGAAGTCCTGGACCTCTAAAAGGTTTAAGCGGTTCCACATAAACAATCTCTTCGGTACCGCCGCCTGAAACAACCTCATCAATAATACCTCTTACCTTTTTCCCCTCGTCGGTTTGCACTTCCCAAACGATTCCTTCATCTTCCGGTTGCAAAACATCAACAGCCTGCGCATCAAATGCAAATACAGCCGCTACACTGCAAAGCAAAAATAACAGTTTTTTATTCAGCATCTTCTCCATTCCCTTACTTTTTATTAAGGATTTCTCCTTTATAATAAATAAAACTTTATAATTGTCAAAAAAATTTTTATTCTGTGTGGGATACTCAAAACAGCTGATAACTTGATAAATTTGCTTGCACATCCCTCACATACCAATAGACTGAAAACAACAAGAGGAACGAAACAGATGAATATGATAAGACACAATAAAATTCTATTAAGCTTAGCCGCCTTATTAGTGCTTGCTGGCTGTTCTTCCAATCGCCCGTTTGAATTTGAAAATCTAACCGAAGAGGTTGAAGCTATCAAATCCGACGGCGGCATATATAAAGTCGGCACACCTTATAAAGCGTTAGGACAAAGCTACACCCCGCGTGAAGATTATCACTATGCTGAAGTAGGTATGGCATCATGGTACGGTGCTGATTTTCATAACAAACGCACAGCCAACGGTGAGCTATATAACATGAATGCTGTAACCGCCGCACATCGTACTTTGCCGTTACCGTCAATTGTGCGCGTTACCAATCTTGAAAACGGCCGTTCCATTATTGCTCGCGTTAATGACCGCGGTCCGTACGTCAAAAACCGCATCATTGATTTATCACAAAAAGGTGCCGAGCTTTTAGGCTATAAAATGCAAGGCACGGCAAAAGTAAAAGTAGAAATATTAGCCAAAGAAAGCCAAGCCTTAAAAGAAGCCATGTTATCTAAAGACAACTCATCAAAAACATACAACAAAGCCATAAAATATTCTGAAGTAACCATGGCTAATGCTTCGCAAACAGCCAAACCGAAACCATCCGCAGTATCAGTTCCGGCTCCGATTCAAACCGGCACATTTTATGTTCAGGTTGGCGCATATTCTGACTTAGACAAAGCAAAGGAAATGGCTGAAAATATGAAACGTTTCGGACAAGTAAGTATTTATGAAGCATACTTAAGCAAAGATGGTGTTTATCGCGTACGCTTAGGCGCATATCACACCCGTGATGAAGCATTACAAATTTTAGACCGCGTGTTAGATTACGGACACGCTGATGTTACTATTGTAGAAGGTTAAAAGGAGACCTGTAAAATATGAAAAAAACAACTTTATGCACTTTTACCGCCGGTTTATCATTTCTGGCATTGACTTCTAATGCAAATGCCTTTGAAACATTAGCAAAAAATGCCATTTTAATGGATTTTGATACCGGAACATATTTATACACTAAAAACCATCAAGAAATGATAGCGCCTGCATCAATGAGCAAATTAATGACTGTTTATGTGTTGTTGAAAAAAATCAAAGAAGGTGAAATATCTCTTGAAGATACATTTACAGTCAGCCAAAAAGCATGGCGTGAAGGCGGTGCTGCTTCCGGTGGTTCGACCATGTTCTTAAAAATTGGTCAGGAAGTTAAAGTTGAAGATTTAATTAAAGGTATTCTTATTCAATCAGGTAATGATGCCTGTATTGTTGTTGCCGAAAATATTGCCGGTTCGGAAGAAGAATTTGCTGCTTTGCTGAATGAAACAGCGGAAAAGATGGGACTAAAAAATGCTCACTTTGAGAATGCTACCGGTTTACCGCATCCGGATCATCGTATTTCTCCGGAAGATTTAGCCATTTTAGCCCGCCACATCATTGCCGAATTTCCGGAATTTTATCCTATATTCGAACAAAAAGAATTTACTTACAACGGCATTAAACAAGGCAACCGCAATCCTTTGTTATACACCTTAAAAGGAGCAGACGGCTTAAAGACCGGTCATACAGATGAAGCCGGTTATTGCTTAACGGCGTCGGTTAAGCGCGGTGACAGAAGATTAATCGAAGTTGTTGCCGGTTTATCCAGCAATAAAGAAAGATCAACCGAAAGCGAAAATCTAATGACTTGGGGGTTTGCCAATTTTGAAAACTATAAATTCTTTAACAAGAACCAAATCATAGCAGAAGTTCCGGTTTGGTATGGCACTCAACCGACTGTTGAGGCTATTGTTGCCGACAATGTCATTCGCACGGCGAAAAAGAGTAGTAAAAACAAATACGCAGCCAAAGTTATATATAACACACCAATTAAAGCCCCGATTAACAAAGGCGATAAAATCGGTGAAATTCGCTTAACTTATGAAGACAAATTAAAAGACACTATTCCGCTGGTTGCTAAAGAAGATGTTGCTAAAGTCGGTTTTGTCAGTCGCTTTGTTGAAAACTTAAAATATTTCATTTTCGGTAGCGGAAACAAATAATGCAGAACGGTTTGTTCATCACATTTGAAGGAGGTGAAGGTTCTGGAAAATCAACCCAGATGAAACTTTTTGCCTCCTATTTGCAACAGCAAAATCTCGATGTCATTTTAACACGCGAGCCTGGTGGCACTGAAGTTGGCAAAGAAATCCGTCGCCTATTGGTTGAAGGCGATAAAGATAAATTTGATGAAGTAACCGAAACGCTGTTATTCTATGCAGATAGAAGAATAAACTTAACCAAAGTAATTTGGCCCGGGTTAAAAGCCGGCAAAATCGTCCTCTCCGACCGTTTCAATTACTCAACTATTGCCTATCAGTATTACGGTTCGGCAAAATTCAAAGATACCCGAATAATGGATACCTTATATCATATTGTTGCCGGAGATTTTAAGCCTGATATCACCTTTTTACTGGATATAGATGTAAAGGAAGGTTTAGCGCGTAGTTTCAAAAAAGCGACCACAATGACAGCAAAAGAATTGCGGTTTGAAAAAACAGAGATAGATTTTCACGAGCGCCTACGCAAAGGCTATTTAGAAATGGCAAAAAAAGAACCGAACCGCTTTACCATAATTAATGCCGCCCAAAACATTGAGCTTGTTCATCAAGATATTATTACCGCTTTTAAGCAAAAGCTGTCAATCAATAAATTAAAAGGATAATGTCAATGCCAAAACTGAATTTACTGTTTTTACTGTTTTTAATGGGGTGTTCTTCATCATTACCCGAAGAAGATATTTACGTTGTAGAAGAACCGGAAGTAACCGTTACTAGAACAAAACCTCAACCAGCTCAACCTTATTACCAAAAGTCAAACAGTAGCTCTCAAAACACAGTTGTCACCAATTCCCCTAATACCCAAGATGATGTCTTTTCTTTGTTAGACCGTAATCACGCTCAAGTAAAAAGAATTTATCGCGAAAGCACCAAAAAGATAAGTTTACAACCAGAAATTGATCCCCGCCAACAAAAAGACATGGACTGTACCAAATACTGTGGTGAAGGATATTCATATGACCGTCCCGGCGCAAAAAATAACGGACAAGAACTGGTTTGCACAAAATATCCGTTAAAATGCGGTTATAATTGCACCAGGGGTTGGAAATTCAGATACTTGGTAAATAATACCAACTACACCTGCCAAGAAGCCCAACAAGTAGCTGATTAAAAAACAAAAATAATTGGAGAATTTGTCAGTTCAACCGCAGGTTTAGGATATTACATCTTAAAACAAGGATCTTTATTTAATACTGCGGGCGTTTTAGTTGGTATTATATTACTGACCTGTTTATCTCTGGTCATGAATATCGTTCTGAATTTTATCAAACAAAAGTTTTTACCCTGGGCAAATATTTAATTCACCAAAACAGTTCGCAACTCTTAGATTTCACACCTAAATGTGTCGGGAAATTTTAGATGGATAGAAGTAAATGTCCTGTGGTAAAAAAATCATAGCGTACATGATGGTACGTGACGTGCCGATGAGTGGCTTCCTTGTGCGAATTAGTTCACTAAATTTTCCCCTCAGCCCACACATAAATGTGTCGGGAAATTTAAGATAGATAGAGATTGGTTTGATGAAAAACAAAATTTTAGTTTACAAAAAGGTAAATGAATTTTGTTTTACCCGATAAGACGGCTCTAGATACTTAAATTTACCACACACACTCACACATAAATGTGTCGGGAAATTTAAGATAGATAGAGATTGGCTTGAGGGAAAACAAAATTATAGTTTACAAAACAGTAAATGAATTTTGTTTTACCCGATAAGACGGCTCTAGATACTTAAATTTACCACACATTTAAGGGCATCGGCGGCAGCGGAAGTAATTCCCCCCGCATAACCGGCTCCTTCCCCGATAGGAAAAATTCCTTTAATGTTGCTTTGATAAGCAGCATCTCTAACAATTCTTACCGGTGAAGAAGAACGCGATTCAACTGCGGTCAGTACTGCATCCGGCATATCAAACCCGCGTAATTTTTGCCCCATTTGCCGAATACCTTTTTGCAGTGCTTGATAGATTTCTGTACTAAAGAGCTGTTGAAAATCAGCCGGCGTTACCCCCGGCAAATAAGAAGGGATTACTTTACCCAAACAAACAGTTTTTTTAGATGCCAAAAAATCCCCCACCGTTTGCACCGGCGCAAAATAATTAGCCCCACCTAAAAGAAACGCTTTTTTCTCCAAATCTTCTTGAAAATACATACCTGCCAGCGGATGAGATGAACCGAAATCCCGTTCGTCCACATTAACTAACAGAGCTGCATTGGCATTTTCCCTATCGCGCTTAAATTCGCTCATTCCGTTTGTTACCACATGACCACTAAGGTTTGTTGCCCCGACAACCACACCTCCGGGACACATACAAAACGTATATACCGAGCGATTATTTTCAAGATGAACGGCAAGCTTATAGTCTGCTGCACCAAGATAGGGCGAATGACAATAATGCTTTCCATATTGTGCCAAATTAATATCTTCCTGTTTGTGCTCAATCCGCACCCCGACTGCAAACGGCTTTTGCGTCATTTTCAAACCACGCTTAAATAACATCTCAAAAGTATCGCGTGCCGAATGCCCTAATGCCAAAAAAAGATGTCGTGTTTTAATTTCATAGCGTGTTCCGTCTGAACGCTCAATAATTACCGCATTAAGAGCATCTTGTTCAATTTGCAAATCACACAGTTTTTCATAAAAGCGATATTCCCCACCTAAGGCAACAATTTTTCGGCGAATATTTTCCGTCATCGTTAAGAGATTATCCGTCCCGATGTGCGGTTTAGCAAGATAAATGATTTCTTCCGGTGCACCGGCTGCCACAAATTCATGCAAAACCTTTGTCGTAAATTTATCTTTTTTAATGCCGGTCATAAGTTTACCGTCAGAAAAAGTCCCTGCTCCGCCTTCGCCGAATTGCACATTTGTTGTTTCCGAAAGTTTACCTGTCTGCCAAAATTTATGCACTGCAATCTGTCTTTCATGAACCGGTGCCCCACGTTCAATCACAATCGGTTTTGCACCGGCTTCTGCCAAGGCAAGAGCAGCCATCATTCCCGCCGGCCCGGTTCCTATAACGACAGGACGTTCTTTAAAACAATAGATTACATTTTTAAATTCAAGTTTATCTTCAAGTATCACCGGCACAACATCTGCAACACTTTTTAAATCAGTATTGCTATAAAATTCCACCGCATACACAAAAAAAAGATGATTTTTTTGCCTGGCATCAAGTGATTTTTTAACCACCTTTAAATCAGAAGTTTCCGCATACCCCAAAGCAGCTAGCTTTTGCTGTGCTTCTTTAATTACAGCCGTCATATCTGCTTCAAGCGGCATTTTAAGATTATTTAAGCGATAACGAGCCATAGTTTTCCAATTATTAAATTTGCCTTAAAATAACGTAAAAAAGCCAAAATGTCAATCTTTGAAATGCAATAAAAAGACACACCAACTGCTTAAAAAAACACTTGCAATAAAAAAAAACGCTTGTTATATATAACTTTGTTGCCGTTTTAGCTCAGTTGGTAGAGCAACGCATTCGTAATGCGTGGGTCGGTGGTTCAAGTCCACTAAACGGCACCATTTTTTTATCTGCTTTACAAAAATACTTTCCTCTTCCTTAAAAATAAATATTGACAAAAAACACAAAAAACGCTATCATCACAGAGACAAAAAAATTATTTACCCCAAAATCTATTTTTTATGTACATTTTTAAAGACAAAAAATTCGAAGAGTGGTTTATGAACCTTCTCTTCAATGAAAATGGTGGGCGTTGCAACGCCTCAGGTAGAAGTTTTATGGCAGAAAAAGTCCCCGTAGATGAACTGCTTCGTGCACTAGAGCCATTCCCAACTTCATCATCAATGGAGGAGATTAAGTACACAGAATTTATCGGCGGACTAAAACCGAATGAAAGTTTTATTTACCAAAATGCGCAAGGTTCTCATTCTATCGCTCGTGCCGTCAGTCTCTACAAGTTGCCAGAGGATATGAAGAATCCTTACTTGTACTGTTTCAGCGGTATCATGCATGCTCCGTTGTATGCTATGGATGCTCTGCGTTTCTACTGCAAACAAACAGGAAAGATTCTCCCTTTTGTCTCCACAGGCAAAGAAGGTAACAAAGGTCTTTTCAAAAAGCTCTTTTACCGTGATAGAGGTTTAATCCGTGATACAGAGTATGATTCGTACTACCGCATCATGGCAGAGCTTGCTGATCGCGATTGGGTATATGACAACTACACCGAATGCGAAGACGATGACACCGAGGGCAACCTCGTTGAACTCTACAACTTCGCTAAGGACAAAGGACTTGATGAGGTAACTTATGTTATGGTCAGCGGCAATCCTTACTACGACAAGCGCCTGCTTGCCGAATGGATGTATCAACTAAGACAAGATAAATTCGCCGAGGTAAAAATCAACTTGGTTCTGGCACACTGTCCGGTGTGGTTTGCGCCCAATCCTAAAGCAGCCATTCCGGAAGCTCAAGCCGGAAGCCCTATAGAGAAGGGTTACAGAACAGCTGCAATCGGTCCGCTTCTAAAGGACACTATTACCTTTGCGGGGCAAACTGAAAGCAACCATCCTGAGCGTCTTCTGATGCCAGGTGTCACAACAGCCGACTGGGAAAAAGTCCGCACTCCTATTGAAAATGATAGTAATATGGGCTGGCCAAATTACCAGGAGATTCTCTATCAAGTACCTCACGAAAAAGCTGTTGCAAATGTCATCATATCTGACATTTTAACCAGAGCATCTTACACTCCGGAGGATTACGACAACGGTCTCAAGCAGATGCTTGCTGACTACAAAGCTTTCTTAGGTGGTGGCTATGATGTAAGGAAACAATCGTTCCTTGACTATCTGATGAACACCACTGATGAGAAATTCTTCTAAACAAACTTAGCGGTTAATTACTACAACAGTAATTAACCGCTAAGTTTTTACTATCATCTAATACCTCGTTTTGTATTCGTTCAAACATTTAGCCATATCCAGCGGGGTTTTTATCTCGTCAATACAGGTTATCGGTTGCCGTTCAACCTCTACATATTCAATCTGCTTGCAACCGCTTAATAACAGCAGTAGCACTAATATTAGCGTTCCAATCAAAGTAAGCTTTATCCTTTGCCGCCGCTTTCTCAAGTTCCTTGTTTCGTTCACTGATTGCCAATATATTTTGATGTTCTTTTTCAATTTTTTCCTCCATAAAACCGATTTTTCCCTTTAGCGCATTATTTTCTGTCATCTGAACCATTATCTTCGTTTGATTATGATAATCTTTAACCACATACATCATCAAAATTATCCCTAACCCAATCACCGCAATAATCAATCCTCTAACCATGCACAATCCCTTTCAAATCAGATATAGAAACACCATAAGCTAAAACGGTTAAAATAATAAACCAAAGCCAAAACTTAGGCTCTTTAATCAGCTCCGATAAAAATTTCCATCCGCTCTGCCGTTGCTTCATATTCAACTCAAGGAGTGTTTTTAATTCCACAACATTTTTATCAATAGCATCAACCTTTTGTTCCAATGAACTCATCCGTTTACTCATTTCTTCCCCGTCTTTTACTAACGCTTCCAGCACCACCCTTGTTCCTTTATCCATATCTTTCCCGTCAATTTGATTAACGGTATTCCACACATCTTTTGCAGTCATCATTTTCTCCCTAAAGAAGGGAGCATTAAGCTCCCCTTATCACATATTTGTTCCCACCGGCGACCACCATAATTCATGGTCAACATCTATCTTTGTTTCATTTAAATACATTGTGCCTAAAAATGGTTCATGATAACCACCTTCATAAGTATAAACGCCCAGTTGTGATATAGTTAATCCGTCATATAATGGACTGGTTGAACTAAAAGATACATCTCTTATATAATTTTCACCATCCAAAGAATAATCAATATAATATTCTGTTCCTGACCAGCCTAATTTCAACCAATATGTTGTATTAGTTTGTACTGTGTATGAACCATTTTGACCAAATAACCAACTAGTACCATCAGAAGTTACATAACATTCAAAATGTTTGTTATGAATATCAAAAAATATTCCCATTCTGCCTGCTTGTGAAGGCACACTTATACAACTTCTGAACAATTTTTGATATCCGTCAGCACTACTACCTGTTTTTATCTTCATTCTAAGCTCCCAAGACTTATTTGCAGGATTAAATGCATTAGGTAGTAATAAATAGTTACTTGTCGAAAAGTTTGATATTTCACCAGTTCTAAAATTAACATTCGGTGTGCCAACAATTACAAAATTATCATAAATAATTGGTATTTGTTCTATCGTATCGACCAAATTAGCTGAATCTTGTACTAGTGGTAAAGTTGCTCCTCTATCCGCCAAAGCTGCATAAGCCTCAGCAATATTGTTTTTAATGCGTATAATTTCACTTGCTATTGTCATATCTGCCTCCTATATGCTTTGTAACAAAGTTTCGATGTTGCCGACTATATCATACATACACTTAGCAGACGGATATTCAATATCTGTAGAACTTGAAGAAACAGATGTTACAAGGTTTGTTTTTGTTTGCAAATTTGAAAAACCATCACATAGACCTCTAAAACCGGAAAAGGAATTTTCTGATTCAACATCGCTAATAGGAATTAAAACAACATTATATACAACATTATTGCTTTTTTGATAGGTGTTATCATCATATCTCAAAGAAACTTTCTGTACAGATTTAACATAACTGCAATCAGTCAATCCGCTACGACCTGCAAAAATATTTATATCGTGTGCAGTTGTTACAATCGGAAAATAATTCTCATTCTCATCGACATAATTTGAAACATCTATTTCACCATCAGTTGTTCCTAAATAAGTAGGTAAAATATTATGAATATATATAACTCCGCCATCTCCGCCTCCTGCATTCAAATCAATCGTAGTATCACCGCTTTGATTGGTTGTAAACGTGCCTTTAGTAACTCCGCCTTGCTTTAATGTAATTGTCCCATTGCCAACACTTCCGACAGTTACAAACTCGTTTGCGTTATGCGTTACAATATCTCCGTATGTTCCCAATGTATCGCTTATTATTTTTTCTGCAGCTTTTGCTCTTGTTTCTTCGGCATCAATATTATTTTGCAATACCGTATCCGCAGCTATTCTCGCCGCCTCTTCGGTATCAATATTCGCTTGCAATACTGCATCCGCTGCAATCCGAGCTGCTGTTTCATCTACCAAACCTTTATCTTGTTCCTGTTCAATCATAAACAAGCGATCAAGCGAAGTTTCATAATCTTTTGCCGGAAAATCCTCACCTTCAATAAAGGTTACCTCCTGCCCCCGATAAGTATGCCTATCAAGATGTATTCTGGTTCCTGCTGCCGGCGCCTCATAAAAATGTACCTTTTTATTTTGCACAAAATAATCAGTTCCATCAACATAAGTTTTAATAACACTTTCTGTTTCATCAACTTGCGTTACGACCAATTTTCCAAACGTATCATCATAATCCGATGACCAAGCAAAAGAAGTTGCCACACCATTGGCAACATAAGTTTGTTTATCATAAGTACTACTAACAGTCATTACATTTCTCCATAAAAAAAGCCGCCCTTAAAGGACGGCGATTAACAAAACAAATAAGATTCATATTTTCTCTCAGACACAAAAAAAAGCGGAACAACCGCCTTTAAAACCATTTTTATCCAAAAAATAACACAAACCCCATTATGTACTTCTGATAGCATAGACGTGTCACTTTGTCAAGGGGACAACAAAAAAATATCATAACTCCCAAAAAACAAAAAAGGGATGCTTACACTGTGCATCCCTTTTTTGTTCTTATTTGATCTGATACAAAGCAATTTCCTGCCGAATTTTCCTCACAACAGCCAAATCATAACACCAAATTATTCTCAACCAAAACATCTGCTTTGGTGAAAAATAGCTCTTACCGATAAGATCTAAGTTGAAAATTTCTGCATATGAACCACGCAAATATTTTTCATACTTTTTGAAAAAATGTTTTTTTTGTGGCCACATTGGCGCTAACTCTTTAGCAATCTCTTTGGGATTAAATAAATTGACTGCCACACCTACCACAAAAAGATAAATATCTCTCGGCGTTGCATCAACAGCGTTGCAGTCAAACTCATACCCATCTCGTACAGACCCATCAGTTCCGCCGTCATAATCGAAACAACGCAATAGACCAAATAAAATCTGATACGCATGCCTTCTCCATTTATGGCGAAGAGATATCTTACAGCACGTTTCCAAATTTTTTCGCAAGAAGTTCCAACAGGACTGATCCATAGGCTTTTTATCATCATTTTCCGCAGAATAATTTTCATATTCTTCGGGTAAAACACCTTTAAAATCATAATTCCTGTGAGGGACAACTCCTTGACTGATACGCTGCATCGCAATCTCAAACAAAATTTCTGAGCTGTAAGCATCCATTTCTTTGCAAGCCTGGCCGTAATCTGCCATAAACTGCATAAAGCGAGAAGAAATAAACTTTTCACCTTGCTCACGCAAACTTAACCGTAAAA
The DNA here is from genome assembly GCA_045603405.1 of Alphaproteobacteria bacterium. Lineage (GTDB taxonomy): Bacteria > Pseudomonadota > Alphaproteobacteria > RF32 > CAG-239 > CAG-267. Next base: position 79,375 of record JAZUMA010000029.1, read on the forward strand.
TATACTGCTTGATTATTTCATCCAGCAGTTTATTCTTAAGTGTATCCACTCTGACATTGCACAATTTTGCAATAGCCGTCAATAAATCATTTTCCATACTTATTTAATAATTATAAAATTTACAAGACACCAATAACATATATTTTATCTTATTGCAACAAAAATCTTAAACAAAAAAATGCGGCATTTTGCAACACCGCATTAACAGCCATTCATCCTAAAATTATCTGTTATGAATATCCAACTGCGGATAAGCAATCTCAATACCTTCTTCACGGAAACGGCGCAAAATTGTATAGCGCACTTCACTTGAAGCAATATAATCCGTACGCACATCAGTAACATGAAAGCGCAATTCAAAATCAAGTGATGAAGCCCCGAAATCCTTAAACAAAACAACCGGCGCCGGCACTTTTGTCACTCTTTTATTACTTTTTGCACATTCAATCAAAAGGGCCGTAACCTTCTCTACATCAGCATCATATGAAACCCCGACAAAAATACTCTGTCTTTGCCAATTATCACCATGCGTCAAATTAACCAATGAAGAAGAAATAAGCGTTGCATTTGGAATAATAACACTACGCTTTGTCCATGTTTCCAATTCAGTAGAGCGAATATTAATTTGTTTAATTTTACCTTCTTCGCCCCCCAGAATTACCCAGTCACCAACCTTAAACGGCCGTTCAAAAAGAATGATAATACCGGAAACAAGGTTCTTAATAATATCCTGCAAACCGAAACCGATACCAACTGAAAGAGCACCGGCGATAACTGCAAGGTTAGAAAGGTCAACACCCATTGCCGAAATCGCTAAAATCACCGAGATAATAAATCCGATAAACGATACACCGGAAACAAGAGAGTGCTTAATTCCCTCATCCATATTAATTCTGGTTAACAAATTCTCCGACAATCTGCGCTTAAACATCCGAACCAATGTTAAAGAAACCACAAATACAACCAATCCGGTTAAAATTGCAATCAAAGAAATATTAATTCCGCCGACCTTAAAACCAAAAATCAGCTTTTTAATACCATAAGTCATAAAGCTGGAAGAAACACCCCATAACCGTAGCAACATATACACAAGAACCAATACCAACACCGGAGTGATAAGCAATGACATCAAAAAATCAACTTTTGAAAGCAATCTTTTACGCATTTTAAATGTCCGCACCCAAAAAACGATACCGCGACACAAAATATCCCATACGATACGGCGCACAACCACAAACATACCGATTAAAAAGACCGTTGCAAAAAAGCGATTAAAAATAAAACTTGCCAAATCAGGATAACCGAAAAGCGAAACGGAAAATGTCAGCAAAGAAAAAATTATCGCAAACAGTATCACTCGCATGCCGACATTTGTCCCCTCATTTTCATCACTTGCAGTCGGTGTCTCCTCTGCTGCCACATCTGTTGCACTTTTATCGGCATTATCTTCCGCCTTATTCTTAATCTCTCCGAAAACACTAACGGCAACTAAAATAATCACACACGCTTTCACTGCATCAAAAGAAACTCTCAATAAAAGCAACAATTCCTCTGTCGGCTCAAAGAAATGAGCAATATGCAACAAATAAGCACAAACACCCAAAAGAATAATAGATAGCGTCATAGACTTAAATACGCGTTCTGCTCTTTGATCCGTAATATTAAACAAGCGCCACCGCCCATTCCATGGTGCCAAAACAACCCGTGCCACCGCACATGTTAATGTAATCACTAAAGCTTGGAAAAATGCACCGGATAAAACCCGCCCGAAACGAGTTTCAAATAAATCGGCGTTGGTCATTTCCCACGCCAAACATCCGCCTATCAAGAGAGAGGGAATAACCCCATATGCTAATGCCGTTACAATGGCCACGACCACCTTTTGCCAATACCGTGGCTGATCTTCTGTACGACGATACCCCCAATGACGAATAATATAACTGCGCACAAAAAGTCCGCAAGAAAGTGCAAAACCTAAAATTAAAAAGACATACCACCCTTTAGCATAAAGGTTATGGCGTTGCACTTCATCTAACCCCATATACCAGTCAACCGGAGACCGACACACATTCCAAAAGAAAACCGCTGCATCGGCAATAGACTTAAAAAATGTCTTAGGCACAATCAGTGCATTTTTTTCCGCAACCAAATTACCTAGCAAAATTTGTCCGCGCATATCACTGACTAACGCTGTCAGCCGTGTTACCTCCGCTTTTATCAAATTAGCCTCTATCAATTTATTTTTATAACCGGCCACCGCTGTACTGTATTTTTCCCGCATTTCAGCGATTGCTTTATCCCCCTCGCCGGCATCTGTACTTTCTTCGCCGAACGCTGCCAAAGACTCCTGTGCATAAGCTAATTCTTTCTCTAACTTTCGAATCACAGCCTCTATTTTAAGTTCAGTATCATTTAAATAGTCTGCATATTTCTCCAAACTTTGTCTGGTAAAATCATCACTTTTAATACTTGTTTCGATTTCCGTTAATTTTTGCGAAACAACCTTAAAATCGAGTTCTTCAGAAGCATTTACTTCCGCCTGTTGCGTTATTTTTTCTTCGGTCACAACATCTTTAGTTCCTTGCGCCTTTTTGGCTGTTGCCGCATGACCGGCTTGCGCCTGAAGAACCAACATTAAAACCAAAACAAATATTCTAAAAATACGTTTCATAATTTACCCTTTTCTATAACAACAATTTCTATTATGCTCTTTTCAACATTTTCATTAAGAGAGCAAATGCCACTTTTGCTGCACCGGCACGAAGATTATCTGCCACTGTCCAATAACTGATACCATTTTCCACCGATACATCTTGTCTGACACGGGATATATAAACACTGTCTTCTCCCTGCACATCATCTACACTCACATAACCGCCGTCAACTGTCTTATCAAATACGACCACATTTTTAACCGTTTTCATTGAGTTACGAATTTCATCTGCATCCACTTCATCATTAAATTCCGCATTAACAAACGCCGCATCCCCGATAAATGTCGGTACAAACGCACAGTTAGCATGTACTTTCACATCACTCTGCAGAATTTTCTTAATTTCAGCATTAATCGACCATTCAAGCGCCGTCTCATCGCCGATAAACTCACCAACTTGCGGCAAGACATTAAATGCAATTTGTTTTTTAAATACTTCCTGATTATCTGCCAAAGTCTCATTCAAATAGATTTTACGAGATTGTGTAAAAAGTTCATCCATTGCCTGATGCCCATAGTATGAAGTTGATGCAAACACATTAATCACCAATCTTTTTAATTGATGCTCTTTAAGCGTTTTAGCCAACGGCAACAAAGTTTGATAAACTATAGAATTCGGCACGCCGACAACCTTTATGCCGTCATCAATTAATTCTCCGTTTATTTGCTCAACGATATACGGCACATCAGAGTCGGTAAATGTTGCTCCTGATAAATCAATCACCTTTGCTCCGGCACTGACTGCTTTCTTGATATACCGTTTGCCCAGTTCTTTAGTTGTAGCAAACACAACCACGTCAACTTTCTTAAAGTCAAATTCATCCAACGAATAAACATCCAACTCATCATCTTCGCCATAAGAAACCAATGTCCCTAAAGGAGATTTTGCCTCCAATGCAAATACATCATCAACCGGCACATCATTTTCTGCCAACAATGTTAAAAACTCGCGCCCGACATTTTCTTTAACCCCTGCTACTGCAATTTTCGGCATAATCATTCCTTTCACACAAAAAACATCCCGAATTATTTTTTATTTGCCACTTTTTTTTGATTTTTTCAAGCATTTTAATTGGTTTTGAGCGCTTATCAACAACTCTTTTACTTATTCCCAAACATCAAATTTTTTTATCTAACCAATTGCAATTAAAAAAGTTTTATCTTATATATTAAAAATAATATATGAATATTAATGAGGCATAAAATGAACATCAAACAGCAGATAAAACATTTGCAACAGCAAATAAATTTACGGGAATTATCTAATGACAGCTATTATTTAAGCCCACAATACAAAGAAGATTGCCGCACAATGTACGAATTAAAAAAGCTTTTGGCAAAACAGCAAAACGCATCTTAAACAAATTGGGGATAGAAAAGTATGTTATTGAAAAACACGTTATAAAGTTTATTATAAGATACGTTTGCAATATTAACATTTTAGGAGAAAAAATATGAAAAGAACATTGGTTGCATTATTTGCTGTTTTGTTTGCTTTTAACGCCAACGCCGTTGATTTAGTCGGTGGTTTGAACAAAGTTGCTACCACCGCAGATAGCGCCGCCAAACAAATAGAAGCAGCTAAAACCGCTGATGCACAAGCTAAGGCAGATTCTGCCGCAGCCACCCAACAAGCCAAAGCCGAAGCCAAAGCTGCTGTTGAAGCTAAAAAAGCTGAAATCAACAATGCTGTAGAAGCTAAAAAGGCAGAAATTGCTGCCAAAGCAGAAGCAGACAAAGCCGCTGCTGATGCCAAAACCGCTGAACAAAAGAAAGCGATTGAAGACACACAAAACAGCTTAAATAACTTAAAGAAAGCTTTTACCAAATAGTCTTTAAACACTCAAAAAAATTAAGCCGCCTCTCTAGACGGCTTTTTTTATCTGCCACTCTCCTATCTCGTCTTATCTTTTCCTATTAGCGGTAAACACTTATCATGCGGATTTATCTCAAATTGCCCGCTCTTCAAGTCAATCCGCAGATAATCTCCATCTTTTATGTTTGCAAAAGCATTCATGTTATCTGTCACCACTTTACAAAAATCCATATCACTGCGCCTAAAATTATAACCCTCTCGGCTTTGATAAAAATATTCGCTAAAAGCATCATTGCAGCCCTGAGAACCTTCTAAAAGCCTCTCTGTCAGATATGAATTTTTGTTATAAACTCTAACTACACCGTTTTTCTTGTCTTTATATACAATTATATCTTTCATTTTTTTACTGCCACCTATTTCAAGCTTTCTCAAAACCATAACCTCTCCTTCTATAATAGTTTTATCCGCGGTAAAAGTGGTAGCGGTACCATTAAAATCTTCTGAATAAGAACGGGATAAATAATATGAATCACACGCTATAATATTAATTTTTCCTTCTTTGGAAACTGCATAATTAACCGCAATCGGATACCCTAAATCTTCTTCTATTGTACTGATTAATGCTGCCAAGAAGAACTGTCCTCTATAGGTTTGAACATCTTTTGCAGAGGCTTTTCGTATTCCGCCCATGCGTTCGGTTTCAAAAAATTTATCATATTTTGGATTATCCCAATTATCCAAGTTTAACCTTTCTTTTTTACCTTCAGGATTAAACACATATTTATCGACTGCCAAAAAACCTATCTCATTATCAACTTCCATGGTAACATAATCATTATCATACCATGATCGCGAACAGGCTTTACCTTTTATCTTTGCCTTAAATGTATCATCAAAAATTCCGACATCCACTCCTTTTGTTTCATTATATTTATTAATCAATCTTCTTAAATTGTATTTCTCTCTATTAGGAAATAGAATTTTATCTTTATTATTCGCTTGTATATATTTCCACCATGCTTTTTCAAAATCAACCTTCATAAAATAATAATATCCTGCCTTTAATTCATCAAAACTCTTAATCGCCGGTCCTTGCAATTTTATTTGCCTAAAATCACTTTTTTCTCTTTCCAAGTTACCAAGATGAGTATAAAACACCGCACCAAATACTGTTCTCAAACTATTAAGATAAGTTATATAAGAATTCTTGGTATAAATATTTATCATCTCGTTTTTAGGATCTTTATACACTACAATATTGTTAAAATAGGTAAACGCAATCTCCAAACGTTTTAAAACCGTAACTTCTCCATCTGCAGTAGGCCTCTCTGGCATAAAACATACTGTCGTATTTTTATCAATATCCTTTTCATAAAAAACCGGCAGACAATAAGACCTTTGCTGCAAAATATTTATTTCACCCCCTTTGGCAATAGCAAATTCCACATCCACAGGATACCCTAAATCTTCTTCTATTGTATTAATTAATGCCGCCAAAACAAATTGTTTTCTAAATTCTTTAAGCATCTCCGGTGCAGCCTTTTCTTCGTCCCCTGAAGAAAGCGACACAAAAATTTTCTCATACGCCGGATTATCCAAGTTATCCAAGTTTAATCTTTCTTTTTTACCTTCAGGGCTAAATACATATTTACTGGCAGCAAACACCACACCTGTATCACGACCGGCGAGCAAGCCTTCTGCCAATCGATTTTCGACATAATTAAAAACAATATACGGCTTGCCGGTAACCGTTTCCGAGTAAACCACACCCGCCATTTCCGGCTCGTTAACCATTGTTTGCAACACTATTCCCATCTTTGCTCCGGGCACATTTTGAGCAGATGCATATACCTCATTCAAAGCTGCAGCCATCTCCGCTTTATTTTTTACACAAAGGACCGAAGCAAATTCTCCGGAATGCGTTTTACCTTTTATGTCCTCCACATCTGCCGAAGAACGAACAGCCACATTTCCACCAAGTTTTGCCACATAATGCATTGCCTCATTAATCAACTCATTAGGCACTTCTCTCTCAGCCAAATGATAATCTTCATAAGCATCTATTTTAATAGCAACTGCTTCCGGTATCTTAAAATTAAACCCATATTGCAAATTATATTTTTCAAGTAATTTTCTACACCGAACCAACCCACAAAATTTTCCGCCGCAATTTTCAGCTTTTTCTTGCGCGCGACCATCAAGCGTTACAAAATATTGAGAAACAGACATTAAATTCCTCTTTTGTTATAAATTACCGCTCCAGTATATAGACAAATAGAGAAAAAATCAACAAAAAAAATCCACTCCCGCACGAAAAAACATATTTATTTTAGCGCATCCCCCATATTTAAACTGAAAAAGCACTTCCGAAGAAGTGCTTTTTACATAGGGTGGGATAAAATGCTGTGCATGAAATGATTTTAATGCTGATGTGTACAAACCTAAGTACATAAAGGAGGGCATAATTGGTGCTATATAAGCCCCCTTTAAAACCGAAAGAACTCTCGAAACAGAGAGTTCTTTACATTGGGATTAGAGAGTGCCAATGCTAAAGGCGAATTCAAAGTTGCGGTGTACAAAATTAAGTACATAAGACTTTAAATTTGCCTTTTTGATTGGTGCTATATAAACCCCATTTTAAAACCGAAAGAACTCTCGAAATTGAGAGTTCTTTACAATGGGCTTAGAGAGTGCCAATGCTAAAGGCGAATTCAAAGTTGCGGTGTACAAAATTAAGTACATAAGACTTTAAATTCGCCTTTTTGATTGGTGCTATATAAGCCCCCAATTACTTTAATTCAACCTTAGCACCGGCTGCTTCAAGTTTAGCCTTGATTTCTTCAGCTTCAGCCTTAGGAGCACCTTCTTTAACAGTCTTTGGTGCACCATCAACCAAGTCCTTAGCTTCTTTCAAGCCAAGAGCTGTGATGCCGCGGATTTCTTTAATAACATTGATTTTGTTTGCACCGGCTTCAACGAGAACAACGTCGAATTCGGTCTTTTCTTCAGCGGCAGCAGCAGCACCGCCGGCAGCAGGAGCAGCAACAGCAGCAGCTGCAGAAACGCCCCATTTTTCTTCTAACATTTTAGATAAATCAGCAGCTTCCATAACTGTAAGAGCTGATAATTCTTCAACTAATTTGGCTAAATCGGCCATTTTTTTTCTCCAATAAAATTTAAACTTGTTAATTAAAATTCTTTTCTAAGCATCTGTTTTCTTTTAAATACTGAAATGGCACCACATTTATCAACCATTCCTGCTTACCAAGAAAACAACCGCGTAAAACCCAAAGGATTAAGCAGCTTCTTTTTCGCTGTAAGCTTTGGTAACCCGTGCCAAAGCTGCACCAGGAGCTTGCAACAGACCGATAATTTTGGCTCTGAGTTCGTCCATAGACGGAATAGTAGCCAAGCGTTCGATTTCTGCCATAGAAAGCACACCTGTATTCAGCGCACCGCCGACAACCAAGAATTTCTCATTTTCTTTTGCATATTCAACACACAATTTGCATGCTGAAATCGGGTCAGCGGAATAAGCCATAATAACCGGACCTTTGAAGAGATCATTTAATCCCTCAAAAGGTGTATCCTTAAGAGCAAGACGCGTGATGCGGTTTTTTGTAACTCTTAAATCAGCGCCGAGTTCACGAGCTTTCTTTCTCAAATCAGACATTTCTGCCACTGTCAAGCCTCTGTAATGAGCCAAAACAACAGCTTCTGAGCCGGAAATCAAACCATTCATCTCGCTGAGGAGTTCAGCTTTTTCTTCGCGATTCACTTACTTGTCTCCAAATTTATGATTTTTGCGGCCGACTTTTCCATATTCTTAAAAATATTTTAGAGCCACCGCTAAAATCGTTACAACATCTGCCAATTTTTCTTTGCATAAAAAGATCTTTCTTAATAAGCATAAAAAAACCGGCAGCACCAAATCTGTCCGGAGGGAGAAAAAAACAAAATCAAAGAGTTTCAGCATAAAAATGCCTTAAATATGCACCCTTCTCAAATCATCTACTCCGTCTGCACAGGAAATTAAGGAAGAAGCTTCTGAAAGGCAACGAGCACCTCACCAATACCTCTATCCGCCTGTGGTCTTGGACAGCCTGAGAAACAGCATGCAACACACACTATCCCTCAAATTGAATTTGCTTTTAAAACCTTTTTTTCATAAAGTCAAGCTTTTTATTCACAGAGCATTAAAAATAATTTTAAAACGGCGAAATGCCGACATCTCACGATGGCGGCATTTCTTTTATAATCACTTAAAAAATTATGTTTCTGTCTCTCGCATCAGAAACATCAATGAAAAAATTATACTACTACAATAATCAAAACCAATGCACTTATAAAATTTTAAATTAATTTTCTCAATAAAATTTTTATGTATAACTGAAAATTCATCTTTTCACCTTGTTAAACAACAATTATAATAAACAAAACATCCATAAATATCACATAAAAGGAAAAAAATGAATTGGAAAAGAGGAATCATCGCAATAAAAATTGCTTTAGTAACACTAACCGGTTATGCTCAAACAGTATCTGAACAAAAACAAGATACTCTGAAAGAAAAGAATCGTACTGAACAGCACACTTCACCGCAGCCGATTGACACACTTAAAGAAAAAACATTGAGCGACTCTTTGTTAAAAGCAAAAATTAAAGCTGATTCCGTTGCTAAAGAATGGGGAAAACTCAGTGTTCGCGAAAAACTTCGTTCTTGTTCAGATCAAATGCTTCTTTTCATCACTCAATTTGAAGATGTACGCGCTCATGCTTATTGGGATAATGCCGGTAGAGAATTCACCGCAGGAACCGGCTTTGTTTATATTGACGGCAAAAAGATAAGCCGTAATTTCCGTTTCAAAAATATGAAAGCGCTCACAGATACATGGCATAAAGAATGTGAACGTCCCAACGGTTGGTTTGATATTATGGAGGCCTACCTTGGCAAAAGTATAGAACTGATGCAGCCGCAAAATGAAAAAGAATTATTACAATGTAAAAGCGCATTATGCGGGTGGCACAGTTTCGTTTGGCAAAATGGTCCTGCATCATTAGGCTCATGTAGCCGCCCATCATCACTAGTTAAAGCAGCTCTTTTAGCTAAAGAAAACGGTCGCTCGGAAGACAAAGCCCTGGCCGACTCTCTTTTTAATAAATACGCATCATCACTAGTTAAAGCATACACTAATTATTCTGAAACTAAAGATACAGCATATCTCCATAAAACAGAAATGCTATTTAACTTGTGGAATAAAATCACTAAAATAGATAAAAAAGGACAGAAAACAAAAGTTGTTCTCCCTTCTTCCGTAGCACGTCGCAAGGCTGAATTTTCCCATATCAGCGGTGAATGTACTATTACTATCGGACCTACACCTCGAACATTAATCAATGACACAACAACTCAATATATGGATATCCTGGAAGTTGTTGTCGGTGCTATTAACTCAATCCGAGACAAAAAAACAGGTGCATTACCCGATAACTGGGCAAAAAAAGCCCAAGAGATTAAAGGTGATACGATTACAACTCGATATCAAAAAGAATTTCCGGAATTAAAACAAGGCACACCGCCGCAAAAATCTGATTCTACAACCAAGGCTCCTGTTAATCCGATTATTAATTTTCTCCGCAATTTACGCAAAATGTAACAAAAATGTAATTATTCTGTTGTTGCTTTTTGATTGACACCTATGCCCAAAAATAGTAGACTATAAGCATAATATAACTGTCTCAAAGGAGATGTGCCATGTCTACAAAAAAAAGAACAACACGCCAGGTCTTATCTGAAGATGCCCAAAAAGCCAGAATGGAAAAATGGGCAGCCCAAGTAGGATTACCTAAATCTACTGCACAAACAATGCTTGATAAATATGGTCCTTATGCATATCAAATGATGCAAGATGCCATGGCAAAACCAATGATTGTTAAACAAAAAACGTCCGGCAATTTCAGATCTTCCTCAGGCTGCATCAAATATTTTGTAAATAATACATTATCCGAGGCAGAAATTGCCAAAGTTGTCGGTACTTCTGCAAACTCTGTGACTAAAGAATTAAGCAATTATACTCAGGCATCTTCTGAACCGATCTTGATTCCTATTGCAAAAAAAGCAGATGAAGCTGCTAACCATATGGATAGCCGTGTTGACGAGCATTCAAAAGGAAAAGAACAGCAACAACAACAAGAAATACAGGAAATAAATAATAGACAAGAAAAATTAAATAACAAAGTAACTACGCGTAACCAAAATAAAAGCACACCTAAAATTAACCCAAATACTATTTCTGTATCTTCACAATGTAATCGGGGCGGAAAAGGTTTTTCAACAACCATACGCTGTAATGGTAGGCCGATAAAAGATTTACCCGGAGCTGCAAACGATTCTATTACCACAACTTCCACTACGCGTGAAATAGACAACAGACACGATTTAATCGGTGGATACGGCTATGACGGAAATAATCCTTATTACGGCATGTTTCAAACGACACCTGACGGCGTAAAAAACTATGCAATATATGCAGCAACACATCCTGACAAATACGGTAAAATTGCCGATCAACTCTTTAATAAAAATAAATCAGGCTACCAAGCAGCATTAAAGCAGTTCCAAGCAGAAGTAAAGAAAAAAGGCTATGCAGCATACACCAGTGCTGCAAGAGCAAAATTAGCGACCTATGTAAAACCTGAATTTTTATCTAAATTTAATGCGCTTGGCAAAAACGCTGCATACCAAAATTCTTTAGTGCAACTGCAAAGAGACTATGCTTGTGAAGTTGCTGCTAGAAACTATGGTATAAAACAAGTTTCTGACTATTTAAAAGCCCAAGGAATCGATCCGCTGGAGGTTAAGCCTGCCGTTTGGGGAGCTATTTTCGCAATCGGTGACGCACGCGGTAATATCGATTTTGATGGCAAAAAATGGAAACCAGGCTTAAAAGGTCTGCTCAAAGGTAAAACTGTTGATCAAATTAACTCCCCGGAAATGATAGATGCTATACAAAAAACATATAAAACCGTATATAATCCGAAAAAACCGAATGAAAGAAATGCTATTAATTATGCAAAAACTCATTTAAACGAAGAACATTCCATTGCTACAGCAAGAGAATTATCTCTAATGGTCGGCGATCCTAAATTGTATGATAAATATTTACAAATTGTAGCCACTCAGCAAGGAAATTCTAGTCCTCAGCCTTATAAAATTGCCAAAGGCCAAGAGCAGAAACCGCTCACTCCGACACAACAAATGAGCAGATCGGAAGTATTACGCGGATAAATAACAGCTCTTACATAAAAAAGTCCTTCATCTGATGGGCTTTTTTTTTATAAAAAAATACTTGACAATCACAAAAAAAAGTTATATAAGAGTAATAAATTTATAAATATATCTTTATTATTTGACTTTTCCGAGGTTAGAACACAAATTGGCCTGTGTTCCCTCGACAACATATATCCACAGCCTATATTGTCCAAAAAACAATATAGGCTGTTTTCTTATTACAAAAAACACTTGTAATTATTTTTTTTAGAGTGTAAACAAGAGAAAAAATGGGGCTGTAGCTCAGTTGGGCGCGAGGATAAAAAAAGCACAGTGTGCTGTTTTTACCGCAAGCGGCGAAGTTTTGTTATTAAGTAAGCAAAGCGAAAGCAAGCGAAACGCAATTACAAAACGAGTGACCGAAGCGTAGTTGTTGAGCCTAAAGGCGAAACTTACGAAGCAAGAAGCGACTTGTCGCTCGACCATAAATTATTGTTATTTATATGGGGCTGTAGCTCAGTTGGGAGAGCGACAGGTTCGCAATCTGTAGGTCGGGAGTTCAATCCTCCTCAGCTCCACCAATAAAGAAAAGGACGGGGTCAATACCCGTCCTTTTCTATTGGTTAAAATAAAATATGGCTATGCATCAGGAGATGAAATTTTGAGACCTCTATCCCCTACAGGCCCTACCTTCCCATTAAGTTCAATTTTTATAATAGCACCATCTGTCAAAGTAACTGTCACCACTTTTTCAGCAACATCATACTTTGCGCCTGAAGCTTCCTCATCAAAATTCAACTTAGGGCACAAAACACGGAATATTAACTTTTCTCCTTCTCCACACGAGTTCGGATCGACAATAATTTCAACATCCCTGTTCGAACCCGGGAAAAAATGCATATTTCCACCACGCGTTACCCATCCATAGGAAAGACAATTCTCATCAAAGATATGTAAAATCGTCTGTTCTTGCGTCAAAATTTTTCTAGTAGAAAAAGCTATATACCGACCGGCATCCTCTCCAGAAACAAACTCAACAACAAGAGAGTTTGAGCTTTTTACTCCTCTTGGCTGTCCCTTACGCATTTTCATAAGTTTGACAGAATTACCTAGTCCTATTTTTAGATACAACGTTTCTTCCCTGGTATTAACTTCAAACAACCAAAAATTGGCTTCCTTAACCTTAAGATCATAGCTTTGTATAGCCATTTTGTTTCGTTCTCCTCGGTAATAGTAACTCAAACAACGACCATCTTCAGTGATAAACATTCTTTGACCACCAAGCTCTTTACCTAACAAGATTTCACGAATGCCTTTCTTTTCAATAAGTTCCCATTCATACCACAAATCGTCTTTATTAAACAGGACATGCTCCGCAAAAATGGAAAACTCCTGCACCTGTGCTTTTTCAAACAGCTTGTTGTTGACATACCAAAATAGATAAAGCTCTTCTTCTTTCTTCAAAACAAAGAAGCGACAACCATTCACCGACTCACGATGAACCTCAGAATCAGCTGTCATCCGTACCTCCCAGCCTGATACCAGATCAAAAACCTGCAACGCAAGACCAGCCGGCGTCTTAATAATTTGATAATTTTCTTCCATAGAATAATTAATTTAAATAAATAAAATAATAAATTTCACAAACTTGCATAATCCTTTTTCGTTTTTTTGTCAACATTTATTTATACCCCCCTATAAGGGACGCTTATCAAATATCCTTAACTAAGTACTATGTCATAAAAAAAAACATTGCAATAAAGCCGACAATTACAACAAACTTGTCCGAAGCGCAGTTAGTGAGTGCAATAAGCACGAACTTACTTTAGCAAGCCGAACCCCTTAGAGGGGGAGATTCCCCTGTTCGTTTACGAACATTAAAAAAATAAGGGCACTCTATGTACCCTTATTTTTTTAATCTGGTGGAGCTGAGGGGGCTTGCAGAGAAAAATACGTCCGGCGGACGTATTTTTCCGAAAGCTATAGTTGTTGTTTGGCGGCTGTTTGCTGAAAAGCAATAAAGCCGGCAATTACAACAACCTTGTCCGAAGCGCAGTAGGTAAGCGCTAAAGTGCAAGCCATAAAACAAAGACAATCCAATTCTTTTTTTTTATAAAGAAACGTTTTTGTTACTTTGTTGGTCCACATTGTCCTGAAGTGCATTGTGCCTGTGATGACAATGGCACATCTTGAATAACTATACACTCCTCACGGCGATAAGTTTTTCCGCCTCGACGATAGTATGTGCCGATGACATAAGGCCTGTATCCTTCTTCATTCATTAATGCATTTATGCATTTACCATCTTTCTTATCGCGTTGAAAAGTAATATAGGGCTTTTTCTTGCTATTTGTACATACCCGCCTATACGAATAAAGATGTTCGCCGGTATCTGAGTAGAACATCTCCACACGATACCGCCAAAAACCTTCGTGGCAACGAAACACAAAGATGTGTAAGCCTTCATTATACCACATTTCACATTTTGGCTCCACAATGATTCTGCCGTGTTTAGCAAGACCGTATTCCATCCAACTACCGCCTGTCCAATTAGTACAATGTTTAACAATTAACTCACAGCCGCCATAATCAACATAGCGGAGTGGTTCTTCTGCATTAGCTGCAAGTGCCACGCTAAAACAAGCAACCACAAAAATAAAAAATATTTTTTTCATAAAAAATGTGCACGGACTTCTACCGCACCTGTTTTTAAAATAAATTAAATAATTACCTATAACAATATTTTAATTGATTTTATAATTAGATAGAACACTTTTAAAGTCAATAACTTTTTCAGATTTTTTTAATATGATCAATAGAATATATTTTTACTTTTCAAATTCAAAACTACTCAATTTAAACATCGGCTAAAATAAAGCAATTAAACTTGTCCGAAGCGCAGTAGGTAAGCGCTAAAGTGCAAGCCATACGAAGCAAGTCACAAAGCAAACTTTACAATTATGGGTGTCGAGTCTCCTCAACCTTGTCCGAAGCGCAGTTAGTGAGTGCAATAAGCACGAACTTACTTTAGCAAGCCGAACCCCTTAGAGGGGGAGATTCCCCTGTTCGTTTACGAACATAAAAAAAAATAAGGGCACTCCGTGTACCCTTATTTTTTTAATCTGGTGGAGCTGAGGGGGCTTGCAGAGAAAAATACGTCCGGCGGACGTATTTTTCCGAAAGCTATAGTTGTTGTTTGGCGGCTGTTTGCTGAAAAGCAATAAAGCCGGCAATTACAACAAAATTGTCCGAAGCGTAGTTAGTGAGTGCAATAAGCACGAACTTACTTTAGCAAGCCGAACCCCTGAAAGGGGTAGATTCCCCTGTTCGTTTACGAACATTAAAAAAATAAGGGCACTCTATGTACCCTTATTTTTTTAATCTGGTGGAGCTGAGGGGAATCGAACCCCTGACCTCTTGAATGCCATTCAAGCGCTCTCCCAACTGAGCTACAACCCCAAAACAGCATCAACAGAAACGTTTATAGCGAGATAAAATTATAAATGCAAGCAAAATCTTTACAATTTGCGCAAAAACAGACATGAACTCACAAAAACGCTTGCAAACAACAAAAAAATATAGTAAAATTGCATATATACAATTATTAGGGGAGACGGACGATGAAGAAAAGCAAAGAAGAAAAAGAGCAAGAGAAGATTGCAAAAAAAATAGCTAAAGCCAACAAAAAGCTGGGTAAAAAAGAAACCGCTTATCAGAAAGCATTGGAAAGCGGTAATGATAAAAAAATAACAAAAGCAGCCCAAAAATTAGCTAAAGCTCAAACAAAATACGAAAAAGAAATAGGTAAGATAGAAGAAAAATATGGCATTTCACTTCATGATGAATCTCCGCAATCAACAGAAAGATCCCCCCAATATGCCCCCGGCACAACCGATGTTTACGGAAATCTATTACAAACAGAACCTAAAACCAATTCTAAAGAACAACATTCTCCTCAAGAAGAAAGTCAACCGTCTCAAACTCAGCAACAACAATCAACCGGAGACCCTTTTGTTGACATGATTATGCGCATCCTTGAACTTGCCATGGAAATGAAAAGACAACGGCTGGAGGCGGAAATCAATTTAACAGAACGAATTTTTGGCTTGAAAAAAGACAAGAGTTATCAACCGCTGTATCAAACTGCGACACAAACTGCGCAAACAGCGCCTGTTAATACGAATACTCAAAATAATACGCCTTCGATGACACCGGAGCAAATTGCCTTTATGTTGCAAATGAAAAAAAGCGGCCGGATTTAACCGACTAGCATAGTTTCTCTGAAGGATGGCAAATCTTTTGCTTGCAAAAAAAATAAAATAAGCTAATGTGAGCGCTTATGGAAAAAGAAGAAAAAATTTTATTGCTTTCGTGCTGTGCGCCTTGTTCTTGTGCCGTTATTCGTAAATTAAAAGATAATGGTGTAGATTTTGCCGTGCTCTTTTATAACCCAAACATTCACCCGCAAAAAGAATATGAAAAACGCCGTGATGAGCAAAAATCTTTATGCCGAAAATGGAACATAGAATTTATTGAACTTGAATATAATCCTGAAGATTGGCTTAAAATGGCCTCACCTTATAAAAACGAACCGGAAAGAGGTTTAAGATGTTCTCTTTGTTTTGAATATCGATTAACTCGCGCAATGCAATATGCAAAAGAACATCATTTCAGTGCCGTATCATCTGTTTTAGGGGTATCTAGGTGGAAAAACTTAGCTCAAGTCAACGCTGCCGGCCATGCGGCATCACTTAAAGCCGGTATTCCTTATATAGAAATAGAAGGCCGCAAAAACGGCATGCAAGAGATGCGTAACCACCTTATTAAAGAACTTAATCTTTACAATCAAACCTACTGCGGCTGTATTTTTTCGCATTCAAACGAATCCTAACACTTTGATTTAAATAAAAAGATATAGTTTCACACAAGAATTTACACTTTTTGCTTGCAAATAAAAAAAAATTAGCCTAGAGTCAGCCTATCGTTAAATTATGACGATATTTTCTTAACTCATGAGAGGAAATTTAGAATGAAAAAAGTTTTATTATTGGCAGGTATTGCCGGAATGGTTGCTGCAAATGCAGAAGCTATTAACGTAACTCCTTATGTTGGTTTAGATGCTACTTATGGCATGATTGATTCTGACAGTGGCTCTAGATTGAGCTCAAAGAACTGGTCTCTTGCACCGGTTGTTGGTGCTAGAACAGACCACTTTGGTTTAGAAGGTTCTTATGACCATGGTTTAAGAGAGCACAAACATGGAGATGCTTCTCGTAACATTAAATATACTGTTGATGCTTTAGCATTTCAACAATTAGGTTGCTCTGGCCGTTGGGAAGCTGTTGCTTCTGCAGGTTTAACTTGGAACAAGGTTGAAGGTCATGGCATGTATGAAACTGACAATGGTTACGGCGAACGCGTTGGTGGCGGTTTGCAATATGCTTTAACAGAAAACACAGCTGTTAGAGCTATGTATCATTACAACTGGATTCACCATTCTTATGTAAACCATGCTAATGAATTTTCATTAGGTTTAAGACGCTCTTTTTAATTAAAAGCGTTAAATAATTGATTAAGAGAAGCTTATTCGGCTTCTCTTTTTTTTTATAAAAAAATACTTTACAAAAAATCTCATTCAGGTTATAAATATAGATGTTTTATTAAACATCTGTATATTATTAATTTTAGCTTAAAAAAAATTATGGTAGAAGTAGCCGAAAAAAAAATCGCCGGGACAACAATGCAAATTGTCATGGACGAAGATGGAATGGTCTCCATCCTACCTCGAAAGAAGTCGGGAAGGAAAGTAGATCACAGTCATGAACTTAATGATTTTTACGAGATGTTACCACATGTTATGATGGAAGCTCGTGATCGTCGGTCAATTGATGAAGCGATGAGCCCAATGTTACTGAGTGCAGTAACTCTCATTTGGGAAATCGCCGCTGAAATCGATCCATGGTTCTTAATTTAGAAGGCTAAAACCAAAAGCAAAAGCCCCGTCTTAGATAAGACAGGGCTTTTGCTTTGCAGTTAAATCAAATTCTATCTGCGGCGCAAAAATGATGGAATTTCCAAATCATCATCATTGCTCGGATTCTCTTTTTCCGCAAAATCTTCGATTTCATCAAACTTCGGCACAGAAACAGGCTTAGGAGATGTTTTCTTTGCTTTTGCTCTGGAAATCCCCAAAATCTTATCAATAAAGCGTTGACGCGCCGGTTGCACCGGTTCTTCTTCAATCATCGCTTGTGCCTCTTCTCTGGCATCACGTTCAAAAGGCTGTTCCACCTCGCCTTGTTCCGGAAACAGTTGCGGTTCTTCTTCAATCACATGAACGCTTGTCGTTGGCATAAATGGTTTCTCAACCTTAATCTCGGCCATTTCCGCTTTTGCCTCCGCTGTATCTTCCGTATTGGCAACAATCGGTTTATTAATAATCGCATTAAACAATGCAGAAGAAACATGAGGCTCTGCATTTTCAGGCTCATTCACCTGCAGCAAATCTTCTTGCTTCGGCATTTCTTCTTTTTTAACAGTTGCTAAGTCCACAACATTACTACTCTCTTCAGCCTTATCTTCATTAACATCTTCCGCTGCTACAGAAGCTTCTTCTTCCACAATCACCGGTTCCAATTCTTCAATAACCGGTGCTGTTTCAACTTCAACATAGGCATTCATATTATTTTTCTTAGGCATCGGCATAGCATTATCATCAATACCGGTAACCACAACAGATACACGAATACGACCGGATAATGTATCATCATAGCTTGAACCGAAAATTAATTCAGCATTATCGTCTAATTCTTCTTTAATGATATTAACCGCTTCATCAATTTCCATCAAAGTAATATCAGAACCGCCGGTAATATTAATCAAGCACCCTTTTGCACCCTTAAGTGAGCAATCATCTAAAATCGGATTAGAAAGTGCTTGCTCTGCTGCCACACGAGCTCTGTCTTCACCCTCGGCTTCACCCGTACCCATAATTGCTTTACCGCGATCAGCCATAATTTTTTTCACATCAGCAAAGTCAAGGTTAATCAACCCCGGCATAATCATCAAATCCGTAATTGAACGTACACCGTCATAAAGTACCTCATCAGCTTTCACAAAAGCATCTTTTAATGTTGTGCTCTTATCTGCAATACGGAAAAGATTTTGGTTAGGAATAACAATAATGCTGTCAACCTCGTTAATAAAAGTTTTAAGAGCATTTTCAGCATTTTCCATTCTCTTTTTACCCTCAAAAGCAAACGGCTTAGTCACAACACCTACTGTCAACACGCCTTTTTCTTTAGCAATTTTAGCAACAACCGGAGCGGCACCGGAACCTGTTCCGCCACCCATACCTGCAGTAATAAACACCATATTAGAATCTGAAATTTCACGCTCAATATCATCTTTAGCTTCTTCTGCCGCCAATTTACCGATTTCAGGTCTGGCACCGGCCCCGAGCCCTTGTGTAATTTCTAAACCGAGCTGTATTTTTCGAGTTGCCGGACTGAGTGCCAAAGCTTGTGCGTCCGTATTAGCAACCACAAAATCAACGCCTTCTAACTTTTTAGACATCATATTACTGATTGCATTACCGCCGCCGCCGCCGACACCGATAACAGTTATTCTTGGTTTTAGTTGTGTAAAATTGGTTTCACCGACAGCGAGTTTAATTGCCATATTTTTTCTCCATAAAAAAAGCTAGAATCATTTTGAAAAAATTCTAGCTTTAAATAAATTAAGTTTTAGTTACCAAACAGCTATTTTTTTCATAATCAACAAGTTTTTTTAAACAATTCAAAAATTTTTGCAAAAACACCGTCTGATGCAGTACTGACATTAACTTTTTTAACAATCTTGCGTTCCATATTGTTCACCGCAAATAACAAAAGACCTAAAGCTGTTGAAAAAGTAGGATTATGTAAAACCTGCGGAATATTTTCAATATTACGCGGACGCCCTATTCGAACCTGTTTATCCAAAACCATACTGGCGACTTCACGCATACCAGGCAACTGCGCCGCCCCACCGGTCAAAACAACTCTGTGCGAAACCGTATTCTTATAACCTGCTTCATCTAATTTTCGAGCTACAATTTCAAAAATCTCTTCAATACGCGGCGAAATAATATTTATCAAATCGGAACGATATATCTGCTTAATACTGCTGTCATCTTCTTCTCCAACCGGATAAACATTAATAATTTCATGTTCATCCTGGCTGATTAAAAAAGCACACCCATGACGATTTTTAATTTCTTCAGCATAATTAAATGACGTCGTAAGTCCGAGTGCAATATCATTCGTAACATTAATTCCGCCAACCGGAATAGATGAAAAATAAACCGGATGTCCGTTTTTAAAGCTGGCAATACTGGTTGTTCCTCCACCGATATCAATCACCGTTGCACCTAATTCACGTTCATCATCAACCAAACAAGCTAAGCCGGAAGCGTATGCTGAAAAAGCCTTCATCTCAATATCTAAATGAGAACTCTCCACCACTGTTGCCAAATTCTTATACATAGCACGCGGATAAAGTCCCAATAAAATATCAACACTTAAATTTTCACCATAGATATTAATCGGGTTTTTAACCTCCTCATTATTATCCACATGATAGCCCATCGTTAAGAAGTGGATTGGTTCATTTCCTTCTACATTGACTTTCATCAACCCTTTATCGGTAACTTTTTTAACATCCTCATCCGTTACCGGACGATTCTTATGAATAGCAATTGATGAACTGCGCACGACACTGCGCGTACGCTCGCCGGAAATATTAACAATAACATTTGTAATCCGTTCATTAGCCATCTGTTCTGCGGCCTCCACAGCATTACAAACCGAAATAGTAGCCTGATTGATATCAATAACTACCCCGTTTTTAATTCCTTTTGCTGCATTATAACCATATCCTAATATGGAGATTCTGCGATCTTTAACTTTTGCAATAACACAACACACTTTGGAAGTACCGATATCCAAAGCTGCCACCACCGGTGATCTGTTAAAAGAACGGTTCATGCCAACCCCTTTTCTTATCTTTTGAACATTAAATCTTCAACAGATTTATCAATATCCACTACTATTCTTTTAGGGTATCTTACATCAAAGGAAGTTAATTTACGCTTAAAAATTCCACGTCTTTTATTTAATAATGCAATTTTTTTATATGCTTCTTCAAAATTTTCTTCCGGTAACTTAACTACAATTCCTTTTCCCGGATGATCAAAAATCAGATTCCATCTTCTTCCGGAAATAAACACAGCCGCTTTCACACGTTTTTGCAATTCTTCATCTGTTTTCAGTACTCTTAACAATTCAGATAAATGATGCGGGGCTCCATCACCTGCCAAAAGCAAAATCGGAGCATCCGGCTCATAATCTTCCACTTCAATCACATTTCCTTCTTCATCTACCGGATAATATCGTCCTTCATACTGCCAAATAGCCTTGACTTTCCGTTCCTCAATATTTATCAAAATATTATTCGGAAAGAAACTTCTTTTAACCACGCAGTGCTTAACCCATGTCAATTGCTCAATTTTACTCTGCAACTGTGCAATATCAATTCCTAAAATGCTTTCGGTATCAGAAAAATTAAGCACTTCAATTAACTCATCATACGATGTACGTTGATTTCCCTCAACAATAATATCCTCAACATAAAGCCCGTATTTAGCTGAAGCCTTATAAATTGTCTGCATCATTTTATGAAATTGCTCACTCAACACATTATCGCGAACAGTAACCGCTGTTAAACAAAGTGATACAACCAGCAAACAAGCCCCTATAAGCCCTATTAACCGATACCCTATTTCATGATCAGGATAAACAGCTGCTTCTTGCATATTCAATTGGTTAGAAGATATTACTGCCATAATGCTTTACTTTTTCACCCCCATACGACGAATTTCCCATTCAAGTGTAATAGCCGTTTTTTCTTTAACTTTTTCAATAATCATTTCACCCAATTTTTCTATATCTTCAGCCGTTGCATTACCTTTATTAATCAAAAAATTACAATGCATATCAGAAACCTCTGCACCGCCGACTTTCATCCCGCGGCAACCTGCTTCATCAATCAATTTCCATGCGACCAATCCTTCCGGATTCTTAAAAGTCGAGCCGGCTGTTTTCTTATTAATCGGCTGTCTTGCTTTCCGATACGCCAACTGTTCATCCATAGTCTTTTTCACATTTTCCGCTGTAGAAATAACCCCTCGCAATGTCACATCTAAAATAATCCAGTTTTCAGGAAACAAACTCATCCGATAAGAAAAATTAAAATCTTCAGCTTCTACTTCGTAAATTTCACCCCATTCATTCATAATATGAGCTTTTACAAAAACATCCGAAACAGCCCGATTAAAACATCCGGCATTTGTGCGCAATAATCCACCGATACGCCCCGGAACAGAACATATAAATTCCAAACCGCCGATTTTATGTTTAATTAAATCTTTCTTTAAATCACTGTTTTTTAAACCGGCGCCAACCGTAACTTCAACCCCATCAAACGAAACTTTCTTAAAAGCAGGTGCATCTAATTTAATCACTACTCCCGGAATACCACCGTCACGAATCAATAAATTAGATCCGCCACCGATAATCGTTACCGGTACAGCTTGCGGTTTACGCAACAAAAAATTTCTTAAGTCATCTGCATCTTCGGGCAAAAACAAGACTTCTGCCGGTCCGCCGACACCAAACCATGTATGTTTGGAAAGCTTTTCTTTTTCTATGTATTTTCCCCTGACTTCCGGTAAAATTCTTACCAATTCATTTTTTTCTCCAAATAATTTCTCAAACATATTTCCTCCTTTTTTAACTATCTTTATCTTCAGCTGCTGCATTTTTTCTGGTAATTGCTAAGAGCATTCCCATTGCAATACAGCTTGTCCACATAGAAGAACCGCCATAAGAAATAAAAGGCAAAGTCATACCTTTAGCCGGCATAAGTTGTAACGAAGAACACATATTAACCATTGCTTGCCCCCCCAAAGATGCTGCTAATCCGCTTGCAGCATACATCTGAAACAGGTTATTATCTTTTCTTGATATAATCATTGAGCGACACACTATAACCATAAATAAAATGACAATAATACTTGTCAGCCACACACCGTATTCTTCACCGGCCAATGAAAAAATAAAGTCTGTATGCACATCAGGCAAACTCATCTTAATATATCCCTCACCCGGCCCTCTGCCCAAAAGATTACCGTTTGCAAAAGCATCCATAGATTTTTGAATTTGCGAACCTATCTCATTTTCAGAAGCCAAAAAACGATCAATTCGGTCATGCACATGTGCAAATAAGAAATACGCACTAACAATACCTAATGCTCCTAAAACGGCTAATCCGCCAACCACCCAAAAGGGTATACCGACCATAAAAATCTGCACACAAAAAGCAAACGTAATCAAAATTGTCATACCCAAATCCGGCTGACCTAAAACGGAAGCTGCAACAACCGCATAGCAAAAAAAGGATAACATCATCCCCGGAAACTCATCCGTTCTTTTACGCGCATCCAAAAGCCAAGCTGTACTTACGATTAACATCGGTTTAATAAATTCCGAAGGTTGCAAAGAAAATCCGGCAAATTTAATCCATCGTGCCGCACCCTTAGTTGCATCACCTACCACATAAGTCATCCATATACCGACAAGAGCCGCCAAAAAACCAAATATAGCAATCCGCCGTATTGTGCGCAAGCTTTGCATTGAAATGCCAACTAAAAAGACAAGTCCCATACAAATAAACACACCTTGTTTTTTAATAAAAGAAAATTCATCGGTTAATCTATCACGATGCGCTGCTGAAGGACTGGCTGAAGACACCAACATAAACCCGATTAAAATCAAAATAAGCGTTAAGACAAAAGTAACCTTATCAACCGTCCACCACCAATTTGCAATTTTACTCTTACTATGTCTAGCCAATACAAACATTTGTTATTCCTCTAAATTACCGACAATAACGCCAAAATAGACGCCAACAACGTTATCCACCAAAAGCTATAAACAACTTTAACCTCGCTCCAACCTAATTGCTCAAAATGATGATGTATCGGTGCCATTTTAAAAAAGCGTTTTCCTGTTTTCTTAAAATAAGCTACTTGAATAATCACCGATACCGTTTCCATCACAAAAACCATACCTGCTATTGCCAATACAATTTCATGCTTGAGTATTACCGCAATAACCCCCAAAACAGCGCCTAACGCCAAAGAACCTGTATCACCCATAAAAATACGGGCTTTTTTCAAATTAAAGTATAAAAAGCCGACACAACCACCGGTTAATGCAGCACAAACAACAGCTATCTCTGCACTTTTAGGAATATATGGCACTGCAATTTCACTATAAATCGGCATACCGGTTACTAAAGCGATTACCATAAAGATTGAAAAAACGATTGCCAACATTCCGGCAGCCAGACCATCTAAACCATCACTCAAATTAACCGCATTTGAAGCTCCTGAGATAACAATCAACGCAAAAGGAAAATATACCCAAGAAAGTTGCAAGCTCCAATTAAAATAAGGAATATAAAGCATACTATCTACAGAATTCGGTGTTGCGGCTGTAATCACATTAACCGCTAACACAGCCGCCATAAATTGGATAAAAAGTTTCATTTTTGCGGTCATCGCATTTGGTGTTTGTTTTTTAACCTTTACATAATCATCTACAAAACCGGTTGCCCCGAAAATAAGCAGCACCAAAACAGATATCCATACAAAATGCTGCGTTACATTTGCAAAAAATAAAACAGCGATGAGACTTGTCCCTAAGATGAGTAATCCGCCCATTGTCGGCGTGCCTTTTTTTTCGGTTATATGGCTCTGAGGTCCATCATCGCGGATAGGTTGTCCACCTTTTTCATGCCCTCGCAAAAATGATATCAATTTATTTCCTAACATCAAAGAAAGCAGTAAAGAAAGCCCGAAAGCCATAGCTGAGCGCATTAAAGCTGTTTCAGGAGCATAAGACAAAAAAGACCACATAAAAAAGTTTCCTACATTTAAGTTACAACAGATTGCTAAATAGATAGTATTAAATATAAAGAGCAATATATAAATGAAGTCTTAAAAAAATCAATTTTTCTGAAATATTTTTACACTTTTAAGCACAAGGCACTATTATCGTCAAACCTCACATCATTATTTTCTGTAGCTTTTACAAAAAAATATTGTTTTTCTACAAATTCTGCACTATACTGATTTTATACAAGGGAGAATGATGATGTTCAAATATATTTTGTTATTATTGCTGACGATTCAAACAACGCAATCTGTTGCTCAAGAAGACCAAGAGTACAGTGTACCGATTGAACTTCAAAATTTTGAAGCTTTTTCAGATATTTTGCCGACAGATGAATATGGCAATTCCAGAGGAACAGAACGAACCTCTCAAAATTTTGATATAATCCCTCTTATTCAATCTGAGATTAAAGATGAAGCGAGCTACAATATCAGTCACCCCGAACAAGTTTTTTGCTATCAAGTTACTCGTCGTCCCCAAAATTATACCGGTTATACGCTTAATAAATTTGCTATTACCGGCTACTGCGGAGAACTGGATAAAAATCAAATAGCCACATCCTATGAAGCTTTATTTACAAATCGTGCAAACGTATTAACCGTTAAATCAGATTGCCGTATAGAACCTCGTATCATGTTGCGATTCGTTCGCGGTGTAGACTATACCGATGTTCTGTTATCATCCCCATGTCACTCCTTCACTGTCTTTTATGCCGGAAAATACAACTCTTTCAACATAAAGCAACACATTATTGATGATATAATTGCCCAATTATCCTCCAAAAATGAAACATTCCATTCCCCGTCACTATTAAAAAAGACTGTTGCTAATGCAGAAGCATCTTCATCTGAAGAAGAAGAAGCTTTAGAGAAAAAACAAAAAGAAAGTCAACCGATAATGAATTGGCAACAGAAACAAGAACAAGCCGCCAAAGAAGAAGCTGAAAAACCGAGCACAGGCTGGGGCAAGATTAATTTGAAAATTAAAAGAGCTGAATAGTTAAAAATCTTCACACAATAGATATAAGAAACGGTGCAAAAGTAGTCTCTTTTGCACCGTTTCTTATCCTAAATTGCTTGATTTTTCTTTCGCCATGGAGCGACCATATAGGCCAACCCAACATAAACGAAGAAATAAATAAGACCAAGACCTTCCATTGGAAATCTCAGCCAGCATACTGCTCTACCGGCAATTGCACAACAGAACATCAATGCCCCTCCTCCCGCTACTAAAATAAAGTAGGAGAAGAACTGTTTTCCTAGAGATCTCATGGTCCTACCACGGCTCCAGTAGCCGTTTATAAAGATTCCTACTCCAACACCCACAGAAGCCGGCAGAAATCATGCAGCAAAACATGAGCCACCGCACGCCCCAAACATCAGCATTAGAACCTTCCACCGGCATCAGCCAAAGAAGCCCAAAGAACACTACACAGAAAATGGAGACAACAGCACACATTGCAGCTGCAGCTCCGCCAAAGTAATTTTTTTTCATAAGCTTAAAATTAAACAATAATTGATATTAGAGCCAAAGCATACACTGATTTCTCTTTTTTGTCAAATATTTTTTATGCGCACTGTTTTTGCCGTGCTTGACAACCTTTATCATCACACTATACTTAACCTGTTATGACTGAAACAACAGAAATAAGCGCGCTCAAAGCCATTTCCAAAGCGGTTAAAGATATTAGCCAGCTCAATCTTGTGCAGCGCAAATTATTTGATAAAATCGAGCACACACACCAAAATTTATTTATCCAAGGCCAAGCCGGCACCGGCAAATCGACATTCATTAAATACTTAAAAAAACACTCCAAAAAACGGATTCGGCTAGTCGCCCCCACTGCCATTGCCGCCTTAAACATTGAGGGCTCAACAATCCACTCCATGTTCACTTTACCGCTGGGGGATTTTTTAATTGCGCGTGAAGTCTTATCAACACGCCGTCGCAAATTAAAATCTATCTTAAAAAAAACCGACATTCTAATTATAGATGAAGTTTCAATGCTCAGACCTGATATCTTAGATATGATTGAAGCATTATGCTGTCAGGCACGCGGCAATTTATCATTATTTGGCGGAATTCAAATTATTTTAATCGGAGATTTATGCCAGCTTCCCCCGATTATCAAACAAGATGTTGCCCCGATTTTCAAACAGGAATACGGCACGGATGAACCTTATTTCTTTGACGCCAAATCTTATCAGAAAGGCGGTTTTGAAAAAATAGAATTGACCGAAGTTTATCGCCAAAGTGATCAAGAGCTATTAAGTTATTTGCAAAATCTCCGCCATGATGAAAATTTGCCGGAAACAATTTCTTATTTTAACCGGCAAGAAGATTATCCAGTTGATTTCATCAAAACGGCCATCACCATTACCCCTTATCGACAAGTTGCCGATAGCATTAACCGTAATCGACTCAATGAATTAAATACAACAGAAAGAAGTTATGAAGCACAATTAAGCGGCACTTTTGAAAAAATGCAAGACACCCCCTCTCCAAAGACTTTGACTCTCAAAGAAGGTGCCTTGGTTATTTTTAACAAAAACAATTATCCTGATTATATTAATGGTACTTCCGGTATTGTAGAAAAACTAGATGAACGCGCCATTATTGTCCGTTGTCTGCAAGATAACAAATACATCACTGTCCGTCGTGAAGAATGGAAATCTTTTGCTTACGATATAGATGAAGAATCAGGTGATATAAAAGAAAAAGAAACCGGTTCTTTTATCCAATTTCCGCTCCAATTAGGCTATGCTTTAACCATACACAAAGCCCAAGGCAAAACACTTGATCGTGTCATCATAGATATAGACCGCGGTGCCTTTGCTCATGGACAACTGTATGTAGCTCTTTCACGCACTCGTAAAAAAGAAGATATGCTGATAAAACGAAGTTTATCGGAAGATGATATCATTTTCTCCAAACGAATCAAAAGTTTTCTGGCATAACACTTTATTTTGCCGTCAATGCTTGTTCTATTCCTCTGGCTAACTGATCAGCACAAGATGTTCCTTTACCGCCGCAATCATTTCCCTTCAATATATCAACGGCCCTTTGTGCCTCCGTCCCTTCCAAAAGTTTGCTGACAGCTTTTGTATTTCCCGGACATCCGCCCCAAAATTTTACATTATAAATTTTCCCGTTCTCTAAACTGAACGATATTTCTTTCGGGCATACGCCACTGGTTTTAATTGTATAGTCCTGCATAGTTTTTCCTCATAAAAAGATAACCTTAAAATGACTCGTTTTCAAAAAAAATCAAGCTAAAATTATTAAAATTCAGTTTTATAAATCCTAAATATTTCTTGCATAAAACAAAACACTCGGAAATAATTATAGTAATCAGCAAAGGAAACACTATAAATAAGGAGAAGAACTTGAAGAAAATTTTTGTTATAACCGGAAGCGCCCGTAAAGATAGTAATTCTTCTATTTTAGCAGATAATTTTATCAAAGGTGCAAAAGAAGCCGGACATCAAGTAGTACGTTTTGATGCCGCTCTCAAGAATGTTCATCCTTGTATTGCCTGTGATACCTGTCGCAACAATGAAAAAGCGTGTATTTTCAAAGATGACTTTGAATCTGTGCGTGAAGATATAATCAATGCAGACATTGTTGTATTTGCAACACCGATATATTATTTCAACATGTCTGCACAAATAAAAACCGTAATAGACCGATTTTACAGCATAGAAGATATGATGAAAACAAAAAAAACAGTTTTACTAGTTAGTTTAGCCGATATTGATCCGAAAACGCCCGAACTGGCGATTTTAAATTATGAAGCAATCATTGATCTTCTCGGTTGGCAAGATGCAGGAAAAGTTATTGCATACGGCGTATGGCCGGCAGGAGCCGTTAATTCCACAGATTACCCGCAAAAAGCCTATGAATTAGGAAAAAGTATATAGGAAACAAACATGCCTCGTTTTGCTCTGGTTTCAGATTTTGACGGCACTATCAGCCACAATGACTTTTTCTATTACATAGCCGATCGCTATTTTGATGAAAAAGCGCTCACCCCGTGGCATGAATATTTAGCCGGCACCAAAAAACATTTTGTTGCTTTAAGCGAAATGTTCTCCGGCTTAAAGATACCGGAAAAAGAATTGCAAGAATTTATCCTCACTATAAAATTGGATAAAACATTTTTTACCTTAGCCTCCTTCTGCCAAAAACAGAACATTCCCGTATATATTTGCAGTGCAGGCTGTGATTATTATATAAAAGTTCTGTTAAATGAAAAAATAAACCAATATCAAATAACGCTAGTCACTAACAGTGGTAGCTATTCCCCTAAAACCGGTCTGTTAATGCAACCAAACAATCAATATCCGGATGAAAATTTAGGCATATCCAAAGTAAATTTAGTTAAAAACCTAAAAAAACAAGGCTATCGTGTAATATTTTGTGGTGATGGTCCGCCGGATATTGAACCGGCCAAATTGGCAGATAAAGTTTTTGCCCGTAAAATACTTTATCAAGAATGTATTAAGCAAAACATCACAGCAGATTTTTTAACCACTTTCACTAAAGTCAAGAATTATATAAAGGAAAACTTAGATGAAACATCCGATCACGCCCAATCGTCAAATTAACATCCCTTATTTAATGAAAATCGGTAACGGCAAAATCCGTAAAATCGGACGCTATTTGTACGATAAAGATATGCTCAAAGCCGCTGTTTTTTGGGGAGATGGTATTGCTAAAATGCTTGGCAAAGATTTTTATGCCGGCATTAAAGAATACAAGATTGAACTGGTGCGAGATGAGGCTGTTAACACCATAGCCATTGAAGATATTACCAAAACCGCCTTTTCTCTTCCGCCGGATACAAATGCCGTTATCGGCATCGGCGGCGGTAAAGCTTTAGACTTTGCTAAATATGTCGCTTATCTTTTACGGCTTCCTTTTATCAGTGTCCCAACCTCAACTTCAAATGACGGCTTTTGCTCGCCATCAGCCTCATTAACCGTCGCCGGTGCGCGTAAAAGTGTCAAATCATCTATCCCTTACGGTGTTGTAATAGATTTAGATGTTATCCACGGCTGTCCGATTTCCTTTATATATTCCGGTATCGGTGATATGTTTTCTAAAGTAAGCGCTCTATGGGATTGGAAGCAAGCCAACCTCAAAACACAAGAAAAATATAATGACTTTGCCGCTATGCTTTCATACAATTCCCTGGATTTGCTATACATTGGTCACAGCAAGGATATCACCACCGCCCAATTTCAACGCAGTTTAGTTAATTCCCTTTTATATAGCGGTATTGCTATGGAAATTGCCGGAACATCGCGCCCTGCCAGCGGTTCGGAACACCTAATTTCACACGCTCTGGATAGCATTTCCGAACACCCGCAAATACATGGTGTTCAAGTTGGTGTTTCAAGTTACCTTTGTGCCATATTACAAGAAAACACCGCCACTGATGCCCTACGAAAAATCCTTAAAGAAATCGGTTTCTTTGATTTCGTTGCGAAAAATCCGCTCAAAAAAGAAGAATTCATTAAAGCCATAGAGTTGGCACCAACTATAAAACAAAACTATTACACCATTCTCTCTGAGCCGAATAGTTTAACTCGTGCTAAAGAAATTATCTCTACAGATAAGATTCTTAAAAAACTAATCGTCTGATACACTAAGAGAAAAATATAGACTTTTTATTTTATTTAGTATATGAATTGTCTGACTATCAAGTTAAAAAAGGAGAGAATACAATGATAGACATCAAATTAATTCGTGAAAACCCTGACCTTGTACGAGAAAATATAAAAAAGAAATTTCAAGATAAAAAACTTCCTTTAGTGGATGAAGTTATTTCATTAGATAAAGAAAATCGTGCAGCTATTACTGAAATAGAAGCTCTGCGTGCCAAAAGAACCAATCTCTCCAAACAAATCGGCACACTAATGAGTTCCGGACAAAAAGACGCTGCAGAAACAATTAAACAAGAAAGCCAGCAAATCGGTGACAAAATCATCGAGTTGGAAGCCTCACAAGAAAAGTTACAAGCTGAAATCAAACAACGTATGATGATTATTCCGAACATCATTGATGCTTCTGTTCCTGTTGGCAAAGACGATTCTCAAAATGTAGAGTTAGAACGTTTCGGCGAACCTAAAGTACCTGATTTTGAAGTTCCATACCATACAGATATTATGGAATCTTTAGACGGTATAGATTTAGATAGTGCCCGCCGTGTTGCTGGCAATGGCTTTTATTACTTAAAAGGTAATATTGCGCGTCTCCATTCCGCCATTTTATCTTACGCCAGAGATTTTATGATTGATCGCGGTTTTACTTATTGCATTCCGCCTTATATGATTCGCTCGCAAGTAGTTGACGGCGTAATGAGTTTTGCCGAAATGGATGCGATGATGTATAAAATTGAAGGCGAAGATTTATACCTTATCGGCACTTCGGAACACTCAATGATAGGTAAATTTATAGACCAGATTATTCCGGAAGAAGAATTACCTTATACTTTAACCAGTTATTCCCCTTGTTTTCGTAAAGAAAAAGGAGCCCATGGCATAGAAGAACGTGGCGTTTACCGCATTCACCAGTTTGAAAAACAGGAAATGATTGTCATTTGCAAACCGGAAGAACATATGGATTGGTATAACAGATTATGGAAAAACACAGTTGATTTCTTCCGCACTCTAGATATTCCGGTTCGCACATTAGAGTGTTGCTCTGGCGATTTAGCAGACCTAAAAGTTAAATCTTGTGATGTCGAAGCATGGTCTCCGCGTCAAAAGAAATATTTTGAAGTCGGTTCTTGCTCTACTTTGGGTGATGCCCAAGCCAGACGCTTAAAAATCCGCGTTAATGGTAAAAACGGCAAAAAGTATTTTGCATACACCTTAAACAACACCGTTGTTGCCCCTCCGCGTATGTTGATTGCCTTTTTAGAGAACAATTTACGAACCGATGGCTCTATTTCCATTCCCAAAGCATTACAACCTTACATGGGTGGCATGACAGAATTGAAAAAGTGCAAATAAATACCATCTTTCCTATGAGAAGCCTCACATCATCGTGAGGCTTTTTATATTTTCCACGCTTTCGCTTTCCTCAAAAGAAAACATCTATTTCGTTGACAATAGTCGAAAAATATGGTAGTATCAGAACAATAATCCCATGTAAGGATAATAACATGTCTAAACAATTCGCCATTATCGACATCGGCACCAATGCGGTTAAATGCAAAATTTTCAGCGATGGACAATATTTTACCCCTTTTAATAAATACTTGACAACATCAGGCTATGATAATCTGAAAAAAGAAGAAGTTTTACAATATTTACAAGAATTCGCGACCGAAGCATCAACCCATAATGTTAACATAAAAAACGTCTACATCTGTGCCACGGAAGGGTTCAGAACATCTACAAATCAAGAAGAAATCCGCACTTTAGTCTCTGAAAAAATGGGACGTAGAATTCATATCTTTTCAAAAAAAAGAGAAAATATTCTTTCTCTTCTCGGCGCAATAACGGAAATTCCTAAAGATAAGCGTCCCACCCAAAATATTTTATATATTGAAAGCGGTGGTGGCAGCACCGAAATGTCTTTAGCAGACGGAAGTTCCAAGCACTTAAAAATAATTGCCACGGTTTCACTGCCTTTCGGCAGCAAACGGCTGAACACTGATAAAGAAAATAAAGATTTTAGCAACGCTGTCAAAGAATTTTCAGAGCAGTTTAAACAAAAAGACTTTAACATTTATAGACCTACATCCTGCGTCATTAACTCAACATCTGCCGCAAGAATTATTGCCGCGCAATATAATCCGCCATATTTTAACCCCAAAACAACTATGCTGAAACAAGCAAGAATGAACATGTCCCGCTTTCGTGTCGAGTTAGATAATATTCTAAATAACATTAACAATGGCGACTTCTCCACACAAAAATATTGGCTGAAAGATCAAGATTTTGAAGGATTTAAAAATCATTGTTGCATTTTTCAAAGACTGCTTTTTGAACTTCAAGCACAAAAATTTCCTCTCAAAAATATTTCCGTCACAACAAGTATTGGCGGTGTTAAAGATGGAGCTTGCTATATAGCAGAAAACACCGATTATAATCAAATTGAAACTAAGGTATTTGGTCAAAAGCAAAATCTCTCGCGTAGCTGATTTTTATTTGAAAAGAACTACATCTCGCGATTTTTTTTCAAAGCATGCCCGCTTACTGGTGGTTTCTTGTTATTTGCCGATTTTCTCAACTTCTTTCGCTGAGCATCTTCACCTGTTATAATATTTGTTCCTGTTATCGTTTTATATCTCTTGCGAATACATTCTTGTTTTGCACGATGTTCCTCATTATCTAAAACAGGATAACGTGCATGCAAAACTTTAACCTCATCCGAATGAATATGAACTCCATGTTTAAAGCACCAAGCTTTCAAGCCGAAATTAAAAGGATTGTTCCCGGGTGATGCATACCTCAGTCCCAGCTTGTTTATTCCCAATAAATTAATGTCATCAATGCCTAGTTTTTCTAGCATTTTCACAATATTCATAGAACAATTATTTGAAAGTAAACTAAATTCTTCATACCCATATTTTATATTATGTTTATCTATTTCTCTCGTAATTTTTTTAGGATCAAGTCATAATCGACTGGGATAAATAAAATAATATTCCGTATAATCCAAATAGGTTTTATATAAATTGTAGAAAAAAATGTCAATATTTAAGGAAATTTTACTTGCTTTTTCGGGAATTATTCGGTAATATTTCGGTAAAGAATAGAGAAAAGGAACATAAAATGCCCAATATGACAGATATTATAATTACCCCGGATATGCTAAAGAAAATAGCAGAAATAGATGCTTTTAACGGAGCATTCAATAGCGGCGGTATAAAGATTAAGCCGGAGCAATTAAAAGCCATGAAACGTATTGCTACGATTGAATCTATCGGCTCTTCTAATCGTATTGAGGGAAATAAGCTAAACGATACAGAGGTTGAAACTGTTTTTAATCATATCAGCAAAAAGTCTTTTCAAACGCGTGATGAGCAAGAAGTCGCCGGCTATGCCGATTTGCTTTCGACGATTTTTGAGAATTACAAAGAAATAAATTTATCGGAAAACTACATTCGGCAGTTGCATAAAATCTTGCTTTCATATTCAGAAAAAGACGAGCGTCACCGCGGCGAATATAAAAAAGATTCCAATCGCGTGGCGGCATTTGATGCCAACGGTAATAAAATCGGCACAATTTTTGAAACGGCAACGCCGTTTGACACACCGCGTTTAATGCAAGAGCTTGTCAATTGGACGAATGCCAATTTTAACGACGGCTACTTCCATCCGATTATCACTATTGGCGTTTTTGTGGTGCATTTTTTATCAATACACCCTTTTACAGACGGAAACGGCAGGCTTTCGCGTGCTTTAACAACCTTGCTTATGTTGCAAAACGGCTATAATTATATGCCTTATTCATCATTGGAATCAATTATTGAAGCCAGTAAAGACGCTTATTACAGGGCTTTACGCGCTACGCAAAAGACAATTTGGAGCGATAAGGTAAATTATGAGCCGTGGCTGACATTTTTTATTACCTCACTTGCAAAGCAAAAACGGCATTTAGAAGATAAAATTGCCTTTGCCGCTAAAACCGATAATACCAGAATTACCAAAGGCGAGCAAGCCGTTTTAGACCTCTTTGCAGATAAAACAAATTGGTCTGTTTCAGAAATGGCAGAGATTTTAAGCAAAAACAGCGAGACCGTCAAAAAGACCGTGCAAAATCTGGTTAAGAAAAATATGCTTGAAAAACAAGGCTCCACCAAAGGCACATATTATATTTTAAAAAATTAAGCTTCAGCAAATTTATGAAAGTTCGAAAACAGAAGAAAAACGGAAGGTTTTAAAATTGCTCTATTCGAACTTTTTGTTAGAAGAAAAAAATCCTTTATTTTCAATAAGAAAACCTCTAGAGAACATCCTCTCCGGAGGCTTTCGTCATGTGTGGTCGGGAGTATTGGATTCGAACCAACGGCATCTTGCTCCCAAAGCAAGCGCTCTACCAGGCTGAGCTAACTCCCGACATAAATATAACTAAAGAACTAAAACAGTCCTACCACAAACGAGTACTTCCTCCATCAGATAATCTTTCATCCATCAAAAATACTCTCAAAAACTAAGATAGCTAAATAATATATAAAATTATTATTTGCAAGAACTTTTTTGAATTTTTCTTCTATGATTAAAATATTCGTGCTAAAATATCTTGACCTAAAACTTTAAAAAGGATAGAATATCAGCGTAATAGAAAGGATATTTAAATGGCAAGCCTCAAAGATGATTTAACGAATCAATATTCTGATTACAAGAATGAATTGGAAATTCAAACAAGTGAATTACGACATACTACCACAGATAATAAAGCGGAAATAAAACTCAGCATAGAAGAACAAATTGAAATTGCTCAAACCAAATTTGAAACCGCATTAAATAATAAACCGACCAAACCCAAATACAGTTCAATAAATGAAAGTTACAAAATAGAAACCCCTTATGGTAAAGCCACAGTATATAGCAGCGGTTTAGATGAATACTATATTGATCTGGCAAATTCCTCATTGGAATCAGATAAAATAGGTCGGAAATTTTTGGAAAAAAGAGGAATTAAAACCAACGATGAAAAGCTCGCTATGGAAATTTCAAATTATTTTGTTTGTCAAAGTATTGCATCCTATATTGAACAAGAAAAAGGCAATATGTCCGCGCAAGAATACAAAGATGCAACAGAAGATATTAAATTTCAAATCCAAAACAACCTCAAAATACTTAATCAAAAAGGTTTCTTTATTAACACAGAAACAGGCGAGTTAAATTATGCAACAAAAAATTATATGCTTTTAGCGCAACAACGCTCTTAAAATCGGTTTCAAAAAAAATCTTGCCTATTCATAAAAAGAATATATAATTGCCACATTAGAATTTTATAACGGAACAATATATGGCAAAATTAACCAAATCAGCAAAAGAAGTCCGAGGCAGAAAAATGTTATCTGTTCGCTTAAAAGACGGACGTTATCACACATCATCATCAAATCGCTGGCTGGAAAGACAGTTAAATGATCCGTATGTCGCTGAAGCCAAACAACGCGGCTACCGTTCCCGCGCCGCCTTTAAGCTTATACAATTGGATGAAAAATACAAATTTCTTACCAAAAACAAAGTTATTGTAGATTTAGGATGTGCTCCCGGCGGTTGGTCGCAAATTGCCATTCAAAAATTAAAAGGTACCGGCAAATTGGTTGGACTTGATATATTGCCAACAGAGCCGCTTGATGGTGCTACATTTATCTGTCAGGATTTTACCACCGACGATGCCACGGAAAAGCTTTTGGCTTTGCTTGAAGGAGAACACGCAGATGTTGTTATGAGCGATATGGCGGCCAACACCACAGGCCACCAGCAAACTGATCACCTGCGCACAATAGGTTTAGTAGAAGCCGCCTATGAATTTGCCAAAACCGTATTAGCCCCAAATGGCATCTTTATTGCCAAAGTTTTTCAAGGCGGTGCGGAAGGTGAGTTACTATCAGATATGAAAAAGAATTTTTCTAAAGTCAGTCATTATAAACCAGATGCCAGTCGAGACAAATCACCTGAAACCTATGTTGTTGCCCAAGGTTTCAGAGGCTAGAATTGTATATTAAAAAAAATATATTAAATAAAATATTACAGCATAACACACTTATATAGCAAAATTTATTTAAGATTATGCGCTTAATTCCGCAATAATCGCCTCTTGCGCACCTTTAAGAGACGCTGTCATAGCCTCACAGCCCAATGCCAGATATATTGTTCTAAAAATAATCAATGCCGCAACAAAAATATCAGCACGATGCCCGATATAAGGAGAAGCAGCTCGTTGAGCAAAATCCATAGTTAAAATTTGAGCAATAGTTTTATTCAAATCATCAATTGTCATTAAGCGCCCATCTGAAGCAAATTTATCATAAGCTGCATCTTTAGCCACGAATGCAGCCAAACGCAAAGGTGTTGATGAAGTTGCGACTAATGATGCTCGCCCTTTATAATCAACAAGTTTAATTTTATCCAAGAATCCATCTACATATTTTTTTACAGCTTTTTCAAGTTCTTCCGCGCCTTTTGCATGGTAATCTCTTAAATGGAAAATTTCCGTAGCATTGCGCGCTCCTAAAGGCACGGAGACTGTTTCCAAAATCCGCGGTTGTGCTTCATTCGTTGCTAAGGTAATTTCCGTAGATCCTCCTCCCAGATCATACACAAACAAATATGGTTTATCTTGTGGCGCATTCAATTTTGCACCTAATAAAGTTAACCGCGCCTCTTCAAATTCGCTGATAATCTCCAAATCAATACCACTGGCCTTTTTAACTTCTTTAACAAAAGGTTCTGCATTTTCACACATTCGACAAGCCGCCGTAGCAATAGCGCGGTACTTCACCACCCCATAAAGTTCCATCATAGATTTAAAATCCATAAAAGAACAGATTGCTCTTTCTATTGAAGCCTCAGAAAAATATCCTGTTTCAGCCAATCCGTCCCCTAAGGCTACATGCCGCACATCTCGATAAAGCGGAACACCATTAGCATCAGCAATCAGCAATCGATTAGAATTTGTCCCTAAATCAACAGCGGCCAACCTATCTTTTTTATTTTCATCATCCTCGTGTCGCAAAGTGTTCTCCCTTCAACACTAAATCTGCTTTGATAACACTATGCCACTAAGTGCAGATTTTCATCTTTATTTTTTGCTTCTTCTTGTGATTTTGCACAATTTCCTACCAAAACAGCCCCCGGTTCGATAGCAATAGTCTTATAAACCGAATCACCGATAAATTTTGCCGTCCCTGCAATAAACAAATTATCCACTTTAATCGAACCGTTTAGTTCTCCATATAACTCCAAACTTTTTGCCTGAACATTTCCTTTAACCAAACCACCGGTTCCGACGATTAATTCTTTACAACTGACATCCCCTTCCAATTTTCCGTCAATATGTATAATATCCCCATCCAAAATATTACCGGTAATTTTTGTACTGTTACTAATAATACACGGAACAACATTTTTTTCTCCGCGAATAAGTCGCGCCAACTTTATATACATAATCCGTCTGAATTTTCTCATCATAATCTGTCTCCCTTCATTTTATTATATCATAATGCCTTAATAAAAACCATCGGATCAACATTAACCCCTTCATACAAAATTTCATAATGAAGATGAGGAC
The DNA here is from genome assembly GCA_045603405.1 of Alphaproteobacteria bacterium. Lineage (GTDB taxonomy): Bacteria > Pseudomonadota > Alphaproteobacteria > RF32 > CAG-239 > CAG-267. The sequence continues at coordinate 117,492 of JAZUMA010000029.1, forward strand.
CGGTAGACCGTCCGCTGGAACCGACCTCGCCGATAGCCTGCCCCTGTGTAACCTTAGCCCCCTCTTTTACATAAATTGCATTCATATGCGCATATTTAGTTTTAAAACCATTCCCATGGTCTATCTCGACCACCTTGCCATAACCATTCATAACACCGGCTCTAACAACGCGCCCGTCTGCCATTGTTTTTATCTTATTACCTTTGTTAGCTGCCAAATCAACCCCTTTATGTACCGCACTTTTTGTATTAAACGGATCTGCACGTTTACCGAAAGGTGAAGTCAACCAATATGTCCACACCGGTTTACCAAGCGGAATTCTTTTTAAAACATTTTTATAATATGCATTATCACTTAAAGAATCATACGTTTTTTGCGCCTTTGCTAACAGCTCCTTATCAAGCGTACTGTTCAGATGGTCAGGTACAAACAAGCCGCCCTTATTGTCTTTTTTAGAATTTGCCAATGGATTAAAATATTTACCGCGTTTTTTCAGCTCATTATTAACTGTATTTAACGAACCTTTTACTTTATCCATTTCCCTGTTACTAATGCTCTCTACTTTACTTAAAATATCCATTTCAAATGACTGCAATGAGCTGATAACTGCTTCCAGTTGTACCACTTTTTCTTCTAAAAGCTTTTTCTCTTCTTCAACCATATCGCGATGCAACAAAGCTTCTCTTAAAGCGCTCTTTTTATCCAAATCTTTTTCATCAATCCAATCTTCCTGTGCTGTAATGCGCCGGATTTTATCCTCAATAATTTCAGCTTTCTTTAAGTAATCTTCGACATTCTCGACTTGAGGCTCTTTATCATTTCCCAAGCTATCAACCATTGAAGATATGTTATTATGTACAGCTACAAAATCACTCATCAAATCAACATAAGCATTTCTTGTCTCATCCAACTGTTTTTCCTGATAAGAAATAATCTTTCCTGAAACAGCATACATCTGATAAGAATAGCAGGTCCACACACCGATAATGAGTAAAACACAAAAACATAGCCACTGTAATTTAGGAGATATTTTTATAACCTTTGTATGCGCTCCGTTTCGAATAATAACTTCCTTTTCGGAAAAGAAACTTCTGCTCTCCGTTTGTTGATATTTAATAGGTTTATGCCGCCTTAAGCGTTGTTTATATCTCAATAAAAAACCTCATTACAAAATACGCGCTAAAGATACCTCACCTTCAGCACTTTCTTTATAACAAAAAATATTTTAAATTACAACGATTTTTTAGTTTTTATCAATATCACTCTCTAAAATGACATACTCGTCATCTTTAACCATATTCAAAACAATCCTTGCCCGTTCTTCTAAATAATCCAAATCCAATGATTGTTCCGAAAGCATTGCTACTTTACGCTCCAAATCTTTCTTTTGCGCTTCATAGCGTTCTCTTTCCAACAGCGCCGCCTCCACTTTTCCTTTCAAATACAGATAACGAAAAATCCCCCTGTCTCCTTTAATGGCATTTACCACAAAATAAAAAGAACACACCCCGAAAACAATTAAAAAACCTGATTTTTTCAATTTATTCAATATATCATTCAGGGCATTCATCACTAAACCTCTTACCTACCACGCGACATTAACTGTTAAAAAACTCATATGCATACATTAAACATTACGAAAGTTAATATTTCGTAACCCTTAAAAATTTTTTATTTTCTTTTTCCGTTAACCTTAAACAAACGCACTTTATTATTAAAATCAAGTTGTGCCGGCATCCGGCGACGAATTGTATCATTTACTTGCTCTAGTGTTAGTTCTTTAATATACCCTTGCCGCTTTTGCAAAAAATCTATCCCTAAATTCTGTCGTTGCATTTCTTTAAGCATTTCAGCTACATTAAACAAGCTTGAAAAACGCAGATTAAATGAAGATAACATAGATTTTTTAGCTTGTTCAAACTCTTCTTTTGATAAACCATTTTGATAAAAATCAGCATACACATTTTTTACAATAGATAACGCCTTTTCGATTTTATCAGAAGTTGCAGAAAAAGTAATATACCACCCGTCAAAAGCATCTGAATTGGATAAGTAACTGTAAATTCCATAAGTCAATCCCTCTTTTTCGCGTACAGCCTTATTCAACCTTGAAGTCAAACCTGAACCGCCCAAAACATAATCTGCAACATATAACGGATAAAAATCTTTATCTAACCTTTTTACTCCTAAACCTAAAATCAAAACAAAACTCTGTGCTGAAAAATCAATGTCTGTCATTTCTGGTTCAGCTGTCAAATTCGGCTCAAATAAAGGCATCTCAAACCCACCTTTATTATCTGTCAACGGCGCAAATATGTCTTCCAATATTGCTTTTGCCTCTGCCTCTGTAATATCGCCGGAAACACCAACACTCAAATTATTTGCTCCCATTGCCTGTTTCAAATAACTCCGAATATCAGATGCTGACAATTTTGCCAACATTTTCGATTGAGGAATATCATCCTTCCCATAAGGATGGCTTCCGTAAAATTTCTGTTCAACCAAACGCCCTAAATGATACTGCGGATTTTCTGCCTGTTGTTGCCGAACTGCCTCTAACTGCCGCCGTGCTAAATCCAAATCTTCTTCTGCCAACTTCGGCTCATACAAAACGGCTTTTATAACATCTTTAGCATCTCCGACAAATTTTTTCACATATGATAACGAAAAATCAAGCGTATCGTCTTCAGCTGAAACAACTATTTTAATCCCTTTTTCTTTCATTAGTTCTCTGAGTTTATATCGTGAATAGGCTCCGGCACCGTCTAACAGTGTATTTTCCGCCAATAAGCTCACTCCATCTTTGGGCTCATAAGCACGTCCGGCATGACTAAAACCAAAAGAAATCGCAACAAGCGGTACGCTATGTTCTTCCATAAAAAATGCCTTAACTTTTCCGTTTAACACCGAAATTTCTTTAGCTTCACCGCGGAATGTCCGTTCCCCTAAAAGAGAACCTTGTAAAATTTTTTCTGCATTAAAATTCATCCCACTTCGCCATGCATATACACCACCGCAGAAACATAACAACAACGCTAACCAACAAATTTTTTTCATATTTATTTCTCCTTAGCGCTCAAATACCCTATCAGCCGAACCTCGGATTGTAAAACCTTTTGCCATGCCGTCTGAATATCAGTAAGCAAAACATCTTGCAGATTTTCATCATATTTTTCTATTTCTTCATCACTATATCCATCTAACAACATTGACCCGATAAAACGTGCCGTACTTTCCGGATTTTCCATCAAGTAAACTGTATCCGAAAGAACTTGGTTTTTAATTTTTATAATTTCTTCTTCATTTAATTTTCTTACACCTTCAACAACAGCTTCCTCCAGCATTTTTTTAATATCTTCTACTGTCAGCTTGTTATCTGCCGGAACAATATAAAAAGAGACAGTTCCGCCCATCTTTTCATTATAAGAAATTCCCATATCAACAGACAGCAACTTTTTATTCTTATAAACGAGTTTATCATACAAATATGATGTATCATCGCCGGCCAAATATTCGGCTAAAATACTCAAGGCCATCTTATCTTTTTTAGAAAGGACTTCTTTTTCTATTCGAATCGACATAACCCAACGCGGTTGTTCCACATTTTCTAGCTGTGAGCGAACAATGGTATCCATTGCTCGTGGCGCGGCAATTTCTTCTTTTTGCGGCAAAGCACCTGTTACAGCCACCTTTCCGTAATATTTTTCGGCTAACTTTCTTGCCTCATCTTTGGTTATATCTCCGGCCAAAACCAGTAGAGCATTATCCGGTCGATACCATTTTTGATAAAAATCAACGGCATCTTTTTTCTCTAAAGCTCTTATTTCCGCCACACTACCGCTGACAGAACGCGCAAATGGATGCTCCTGCCATAACATTTTTTGCAGCATTTCATAAAACAAAGATGTAGGCCTGGTCTCAAAACGCTGATATCTCTCTTGTAAAACGATATCACGTTCCTTTAAAAAAGCCTCATCAGAGATTTTTAAATTCCTCATTCTATCGGCCTCAAGCGCCATCATCAATTCCAATTTAGAAACATCACTAAATTCATAATATCCGGTTTCATCATAAGTTGTATATGCATTATTTGTTGCACCGTAAACATCTGTTAAGCGATTAAATTCCTGATCCGGTACTTTTTTCGTTCCGCGAAACATCAGATGTTCCAACAGATGAGCAACACCCCCTTTACCTACCGGATCATTAATTGAACCTGTTTTATAATAAAGCATTTGTAAGATAACCGGCGCTTTATGATTTTCAATCACAGCCACATCCAAACCATTATCAAGTTTAAAATGAGCCAACTCCAAAAGTTTTGCCTCTGCCGATACAGACAAAAGCAAAACAAATATAAAAGCAAACTTTTTCATAGCCACTCAACTATTGCGGACGTACATCAAAATCCGGCGGAATAACCAACCGCTCTTTACGCGCTGTATTTCCGTCATCCGGTGTTGTTTTAGCCATACCCAAATCTTTTTTAGTCAGACCACAAGCACCTAATAAAAGCACTGCACACAACAAAATACAAATTTTTCTCATCTTACCCTCTTCTTTTACGTTTAATCGAAAATCGAACATTACCGAAAATAAGCAATACCGCGCCTATACAAATAAAACTGTCAGCCACATTAAATGCCGGCCAATGATGCACGCCGATATGCATATCCAAGAAGTCAAATACCGCACCTATCCGCACACGGTCAATCACATTACCGAGTGCTCCGCCGATAATAAACCCTAAAGCCATCTGCATAACTTTATTTTTTTCTTTGCACATCCAATACATTAAAAAGCAAATAACCAATAAAGAAAAACCGGATAAAATATAGATGCCGTAATCCCCGAGATTATTAAACATTGAAAAACTGACACCTGTATTCCAAGCAGTTACCAAATTAAAAAAGTCCGTTACCAAAACCGTCGGTTGACTTTCCGAAAGATACCCAAAAACCAAAGCTTTAGAAACCTGATCTGCTAACACAACAACTAATGCGGCAATTAAACCTCTTATCAAAGTCCGCTACTCCTTACAAAAATTCATTCAATGAGCCGAGTATATCCTAAAATTTTCACTCTGCAAATATTATTTACTTTTTTCCACCATCGCAATTATAAAAAGCTCTTTCCTACTTCAAAGGGCTGTAAATCAAATTTCTCGGCAATAGTTGCCGCAACATCGGCATACGTTTTCCGCCGTCCGATATTTTCCGCTGCAACTTTTTTACCGAACATCAACACCGGCACGCACTCGCGCGTATGATCAGTTCCTTTATAAGTCGGGTCACAACCATGGTCTGCGGTAATAAAGACAATATCATCCTCATCAAGCAACCGCACAATTTCCGGCAGACGAGAATCAAAATACATCAATCCCTCTGCATAACCTTTTACATCACGCCTATGTCCCCATTCCATATCAAAATCCACAAAATTTGTAAACACTATGCCGTCATGCTTTCCCATTGCTTCAATTTCCGCAAGTGTTACATTCCACAACTCTTCAAGTCCGCTTGCCTTAGCCGTCCGCGTTATCCCAGAACCGGCATAAATATCTTTTATTTTACCGACTGCCGTTACTGCCAGTCCTTTTTCTTTTGCCTTATCCAAAATCGTTGGAGCAAATGGCGAAACAGCATAGTCGTGTCTGTTTTTTGTACGCACAAATTCGTCTTTTTTCTCACCAATAAATGGCCTTGCAATAATGCGTCCGATATTATACGGTTTCACTTCTTCAAAAGCAATTTCACACAGTTTATAGAGCCTATCTAAGCCAAAATATTTTTCATGTGCCGCAATTTGAATATTACTATCCGCCGAGGTATAAAAAATAGGCTTTCCCGTAACAATATGTTCTTCACCGAATTCCTGAATAATCACCGTACCCGAAGCACCTTTATTTCCCAAAACTCCGCTTAAACCGGCACGCTTACAAATTCTCTCCACCAACTCTTTCGGAAAACTCGGATACTGAAGTTTAAAGTGCCCGAACTTTTCTTTAACCGGCACACCGGCCATTTCCCAGTGACCGGAGATTGTATCTTTGTCGCCGCTTATCTCCTCCATCGCCCCGTATTTAGAAAAAAGGTTTATGTTTGCTTTTCCCTCTTTAACCGGTGCGCGTTTACCAGAAGCAACCTCTCCGGCATTAACCAACCCCAATGCTTGTAAATTCGGAACAGAAAACCCTGCATAATTTTCAGCAATATGCAAAAAGGTATTTGCGTCTTCATCTCCATAAACTGCAGCATCTTTTGCCCCGCCGACACCAAAAGAATCCAACATCAAGATAATAGCTTTTGCCACAATCAATCTCCCATATTACAATATTAATAATGATATAATTCCCCCCAACTAAATCCGCAACAAAATAAATTTTTTCCCACAATAAAGAAAAAACTCTATAAAACAAGCATTGACAACTATTAAAAAAATATACTATGATGCGCAGATTAAAACAATAAATGGAAAAAACATGCCTCATCAAATAAATATTTCTACACACACAGTAACATCAGAACAAAAAAAAGATTTATTGGGAATCTATCAAGATTATCTCTATTTTGAGCGTGGGCTGGAAATAATTTTACAGGCAAAATCCATTGATGGGCTTGCCTATGAGTATATAAAACAAGCCGGTCTGGCTAGAGATACCGATAAAATGCCATGGCATATGAGCCCTACTGATAAAAGAGAACGTGATGCCTATATTCGGTTTGTTAGTGGAGATACCAAAAATGCGGACGAATACACTTATATATCACTATATCATACCAATAAAGAACAAGATGTCCCTCACCCTAAAATCTCCGAACACCCGGAAAATTACGATTTTACAACCATTGATTTAGACTTACCCTGTCTGATCGAGAGATACGCCATAGCTTTTCCGCAAAACCAAAAGATTAAAGATGCTAAACTGATTATTGACGGTTCATTTAAGACGACTTATCGAAGCAATGATAATATTGATATGACTGTTGCTGATGCTTTAAGCGATACAGTAATACAGCAACAGTTCAGAACCTTACTTTATTTAGTTGAAATATACAGTAAAAATATCCATAAATTTTACGATACCCCTAAATCAAATGCTGTATTTAACGGTATAATGAAAAGAATTGCCGCAGATGAGACGATAGCCTTTTATGAAAATATATTACTTGATTTACTTGGTTCTTGTGCGGATAAAACCAAAGAAATCCTACGCACGATGTATCCGGATAAACCTTCAAAAGATTTATGGCTTGCAGCAGAGAAAGATGGGCTAATTGCTTCTGCTGAAAATATGTCACACTTTTTAAACATCCGGCACTTAATACGCCACCAATGGGACAGCTTAGATAATTTAAGCAAATACTCTTCAGATGGGAGTTGCCGAAATGAAGAAATGCGTGCGGCTTATCTGAAATCATATCATTGGATTTTCCAACAAAACACTTTAACCATGCGCACTAAATTGTATCAACAATTCTGTTGCAATTTTCAGCCTTTAATACAAATTCTTCATCCGAAATTTTTAGCACGCGAAAAAGGAGAAAGCAATTCTAAATTTGTACAAAGAGTAAAGCAGTGGCAAAAAGACAATCCGAATAAAGCCCCTCTCATCAGTAGCAATTATCTGCTGTCTGAAGGCAAACATTCTGCATTAATCAGCAACCTGAAAAAAGTTATTCCGCAAGCCATCATTTATGATGATTTGAAAAAAGAAGATTTTCACAAGAATGAAAGACGAGAAAATGGTTATTTTACACGCTCTGCATATCTTAAGGCATACAGCCAGATCGAAAGAGATTTTGCTCTTTATTGTCTCACCAACGGATTAAATATAAAATACATTGATATGTGGGAGCATTTAAAGAAAAAATTTTTCACCCAAAAAGAATATGATCGTTGGATAAAATATCATCAACTGCGCAATAACTTGAGTCATACTCATCTTGATGAGGGGTTAAGAGAAGATATGGCTACTCTTATAAATAATACTTGCAAAGATGATTTCAATAAATTACGAAAGTTCTTATTTGAAAATACTCCTCAATTAACTCGTGCGGAAGACGGCTTTTTTCTGGCAAAACACGCGGATGGTTCCGTAGTTAAAATAGATTTAAGCAACAATAAAATCATAGCACATTATGATAAAGCCGGCAATGATATCCTCCAACGGCACACAAGTTTCCGTTTCCCCAAGCCGGAAAAAACGGATACATTGTTTAAAATTAACTATAATAAACAAGGAACAGTCACCGGTTGTCGCCTCAAAAACGGTATCACCATTGATTTACATAGAAAAAAAGTCTTATTTCCTGATGATGCGTGTATTTATTTTAGCGCTGAACACTATAATGTATTTCAATTTCCCAATAAGAACAAAATCTTTACAGATAAAACATTTTTAATCAGCAAATATCTTGAGCGTAACAACAATGTACCCTTTGCGCGCAATGAAGCATTTATTGCTTTCCCAAAGCATAAGATCAAAACAGATAGGAGTTGTCGTTTAATAGAAAGCTGTATTTCTGGAGAAGGCCCGCAAAAACTCATAACTCAAATGAAATACAGCAGTATGGGTTCATATATAATTTTTTCAGAAGGCACAGAGATAAACGTTTCAGAGGGTAAATTTACCATTTCTCATAACGGCATAATATTAAACAATGAAAACCTTAATGCTTTTATTAGCAACTATGGTCGTTCGCAGAATTTACCGGTACCACAGAAAACCCAACCTACTCGCTAAAAACCTTTCCCCTTACAATAAAAAAGATTGACAACAGATTAAAAATCTGTAAAAGAACAGAAAGAAGGCATCGGCACCAAGCTGATGCCTTCTTTCTTTTTCACATTCCACAAACATAACCGGTAATCATGCCCCTAAAAATGGTTTTAAAAGTGCTGTGCTATTGTATAAAACATTTAAAACCGAAAAATCGCTTATCCAGAACAATTTTTGCCATGGACTTGGATAGTACCAATGCTGGAAATTGATTTGCGACTGCGGTTTACATAAAAGGCGTACATAAGGTTTTAACTTTCACTTTTTGATCAGTGCCATACAAGCCCCCAGTATTTAAACTTAAAAATCGCTCTAAAAAGAGTGATTTTTGCCTAGGGCTTGGAGAGTGCCGATGCTAAAGAGAAAGTTAAAACCGCGGTGTACATAAAAGGCGTACATAAGGTTTTAACTTTCACTTTTTGATCAGTGCTATACAAGCCCCCCTATGCATTGTAATCGAGATTCCAGTCAGAATAACGCGCCTTATCCTCTCCCCAGTTCTCACGCACTTTCACAAACAAAAACAGATGTACTCTGTCTTCTAATAAATCTTCCAACTCATGCCGTGCTGATTGCCCAATTTTCTTAATCATTGCCCCACCACGTCCGAGAATAATTTGCTTTTGCCCGTCACGCTCCACATAAATCGTCATTTCTGCGCGTACCGAGTTATCTTCACGCCGTTCCCAAAGTTCAGGCTCTACGGTTAAAGCATAAGGAAGCTCTTGCCTGAGATAAAGAAAAAGTTTTTCTCGCACAATTTCTGCTGCCAATAGTTTTAAAGGCAAATCAGACATTTGCTCTTCCGGATAATACCAAGGACTTTCCGGTAAATGCTCCGCCAAATAATCATAAAACACCCCAATTCCTTCACCCTCAAGCGCCGAAACCATAAATGTTTCTCTGAAAGGATACGCCTTATTCAACGCGTCAGCGAGCTCCAAAAGTTTTTCTTTTTTTACCAAATCGATTTTATTTAGCACTAACAGCACTTCCGGATTATTTTGTTTCAACTTTTCAATAATTGCCCTCGTTTCATCATCAAACCCGCGCTTGGCATCTACCACCAAAACCGTCATATCCGCATCAGCCACACCGCCCCATGCCGAAGCAACCATAGCTCTATCAAGCCGCCGTTTCGGTTTAAATATCCCCGGTGTATCTAAAAAGATGATTTGCGCATTATGCCAAATACCGATACCTTTAACCGTAGTACGCGTGGTTTGTGCTTTCGGCGAAACAATACTTACTTTTGAACCGACAAAATGATTGGTAATCGTCGATTTACCGGCATTCGGTGCACCTAAGAGCGCCACAAACCCGCATCGCGTATTTGTTGTATTTTTATTATCAGACATTAGCCTCTTCCATTTGTTTTAGCAACGCCTCTGCCGCCTCTTGTTCGGCATGTTTTTTAGAAGAACCATGTCCGAATGACGCATTATTTTCATCAAGATAAGCTTTCACTACAAACACCGGTTCATGTTCCGGTCCGCTTTTATCAACCACTTCGTAGGTCGGTGCCGGTAATTTTAATATCGCTGCCTTTTCCTGTAAAAGTGTTTTATAATCTTTTTTCGGTTGAGATTTTTTATCAATCAGCGATAACCAATGTGACCGAACAAAATTTTGTGCAATTTGTAAATCATTGCTATCAAGATAAATTGCCGCTATCAGCGCTTCTCCGATATCACACAGCACATTATCTTTTTCCCGCACATCATCATTAGCGGCAACAATATAGGGCAATACACCTAATTGCCGCACAACTTCTGCCACGGTTTCTTTACAAACAAGCACCACAAAACGTTGTGCCAAACTCCCCTCCGGCTCATCAGTAAAAGTTCGGCATAAGATATCTGCTATGGTAACACCCAAGATACGATCACCCAAGAATTCCAATCGTTCATAATTACGATGAATATCAGCTGTCACACTTGAGTGTGTTAGAGCTTGTTGCAATAATGCTTTATTCTTAAAAGTATAACCGATATTTTGTTCTAATGTTTTCATATATTTATCCTTACAAGTTGACTTAAAATAAGTCTTTAAATCAGCAAATGCAAGTCTTTTTTTAGCAAGAAACGGACGCACTTATCCACATTTTAAGGAATTAACTTGCAATTATGCATAAAACAGCATAGATAGAGAGAAGTTCATTATTTCACATGGCGCGGGTATAATTCAATGGTAGAATGAGAGCTTCCCAAGCTTTTAATGCGGGTTCAATTCCCGTTACCCGCTCCACTTTCTCCCTTACATACCACAAACAAGGAAAGCAAACCTGCAAATACTCCAAAATTAAAAGAAAACAAACCCGCCTTCCCAACGTGCTCTCATACCTATTTTTAGCTGTGGAAATTCTTTTTTTATTTCCTGCATATATTGTAAAAAAACTTCTTTTTCAGGAGCTTCAAACGAACAACTTTCTATAGGGCTATAGCATCTTACTGTCCAAAACAAATTATTTATATCATTATTTTGTACAACCATCTGTGCAATATCTTTAAGTTCCTGTAAAGTTGTGTGCTTGAAAACGCAAGTCCGAACATCTGTCAAAATACCTTGTGTAGTACAAATTTTTTGCGTTTGCAAACTACGTTTTATCATATCCATACCATTTTCCATACCGGTAATTTGCGAAAACTCCTCCGGATACGGCGACTTTAAATCAATCGCCACATAATCCAAATAAGAACTTAAAAACTTGACAATATTAGGACAACTACCATTATGCGCAATCGAGATTTTTTGATTAAAATTATTTTTAACGTACTGCGCTATACCCAAAGCCTCCTTTACATACATACAAGGATCGCCTCCGGAAAGTCTAATACGCCGACCTTTTTCTATTTCCTTTTTAACAATATCCTTCAATTCTTCAAAAGAACATTCCACAGAATTTATAATTTCATTATTATTATCCCGAAATTGCCCATCTCTTTTGCAATAAACACAATTAAAATTACAACTGCCGAAAGAAATAATTGACATATTCTCAACCGGTCGATTAAATGCATTAAGAAGCATTTATTCCCATACAGCATGCACCTTGAGGACATGAACCATATTGCGCACAGCAAAACTCAATTTCACAAAATCTTTTTCAGTTGTTACCACCGGCAAATTTTCTGCCTCTTTTATAATTTTTTCAATTTCCGCATCATTATACGCGTGATGATCTTCAAAATCATGCGTTTTTACCACATCAAAACCCAAATCACGCAATGTCTGATAAAACTTCGCCGGATGCCCGATACCCGCAAAAGCAACAACTTTTTTATTTTCCAATGCTAAAGGCTCAGCCACAAGTTTACCATAATAAACCGGCAAATGCACTTTATCTGCCAAATGTGTTTTATCTTCCCCCATAATCAAAACATTTTGTGCGCGTTTTTCCCCATCAATCAGTGTTTCTCTCAATGGACCGGAAGGGATAATCTTCCCGTTGCCGATTCCTATTGCGCCATCAAAAACAAGCCAACTTTCATCTTTATAAAGTCTCGGATTCTGAAAACCATCATCCATAATAATAACTTCTGCGCCTAGTTTTTCTGCCATCTTAGCTCCAACATCTCTTTTAGGGGCAACAATAGTCGGAGCAACATATGCTAAAAGCCTGGCCTCATCGCCGGTATCTGTGACTGAATGTTTTTGCAAATCAACTAAAATATTTTTAAGCTTTCCCTTATAACCTCGTGTTACAAAAAATACCTTTTTTCCCTGTTTCAGATATTTTTCGGCCATTGCTATTGCAACCGGTGTCTTACCGACACCTCCTGCCGTTATATTACCGATGCAAATAACATATGCTTTACTCTTATATGGTTTAGAAAATTTAATTCTCCATTGTGTCACTGCCCCATATATAAAAGAAAATGGTACAAAAAAATATGTTACTAAACCATTATATCGCCAAAACTTTGGTGTTTTCATTATTTCAATACCTCTTTTAATGCATCACATATTCCGGCAAGCACTTGCGCCTCTTTAATCGTCCACATATAAGCATCATTTTGTCTTTTGGCAAGCAATGAGGCATCATCGAACAAGCGCACAACCTCATCTATTACATCAGAACAACTCTGCACTTGCCACACAGCATGATTAGCCTGCGCTCTTGCCAACATCTCAACAAAATTATACATATAAGGCCCGACAATGACTGCATTTTTATCGCGTGCCGGTTCCATAAAATTCTGCCCGCCGTGCTGAATCAGAGAACCACCGACAAACGTAACCGTTGCGAGCTTATACCACAACCCCATTTCACCAATTGTATCTGCCACATAAACAACTGTATCATTCTCTATCGTTTCCGCTTTAGAGCGCTGAGCTGTCTTAAAACCTTTTTTGCGAAACATCTCCGTTATTTCCGGTCCGCGATTAGGATGGCGCGGTACCACAATAATCAAAAGACGGGATATGCTTTTGAGCAAAAAATCAAAATGAGCAGCTAGTTGCTCTTCTTCATTATGATGAGTTGAGCTGATAAGAAAAACCGATCTATTTCCTATTTCATCTTTTAGTTTCGCTAATTTTTTTTCATCAACAGGTAACGGCACACCGGCAAACTTTATATTACCAAAACACTCTGCTCTTTTTGCACCGAGAAAAAGCAATCTTCTCTTATCTTGTTCAGACTGTCCCAGACAAAGCGTAAAACAATCCAAAATTTCTTTCACCGCAAATTTAAATTTCTTCCATTTTGCGAAAGACTTATCGGAAATACGCCCGTTTACCAAAATAAGCGGGATATCCCGTGCATGGGTTTCTGACAACAATGATGGCCAAAATTCGGACTCGAACCATAATACCGCATCCGGATGATAATGATCAAGCAGACGTTTAGCAAATTTCGGTACATCAAACGGAATAAATTGATGGAAAGCCCGCTCGGGCAATCTCTTCTCCATAATTTCAGCAGAAGTAAGCGTTCCCGTCGTTACCATTATTGAAAGATTTTCATCTTCTTTAAGCATCTTATCTATCAACGGCAACATTGATATCGCCTCTCCGACAGATGCGCCATGCATCCAAACCAACTTTCCACTTGGACGCGAATGCATATATTTTCCTAATCGTTCATTAAATCTTAATGTGTGTTCTTTACCTTTTTTTCTTCTAATGCGAATATATGTTACATAAAGCACTGGAAATAGTAAGCTGATTAAAAATTTATAAGTTTTGATGAACATCGCTTTCTCCGCTAGAATCAACTTTTTTGCTGATATTTCTTTTTACGCCTTGCATCTTCCGGTAAAACTTTTTCGATACCGCATTTTTCATCAGCTAAAAATGTTAAAGCATTAAGTTCCTCTTCAAACTGAAAACGCAAAGTTTCTTTTTCATCATCATCTGCGTCAGCAGGTACAAACAAAGGTTTTGTTCCATAAACAACCCCTTTTTGCCCGAGCTTTGGCAATAGCATTGCATCCCAGCTTTTTTTTAATACTTTAGCTTTTTCAGCACTATAGGTAAATCCCATAATTGGTTTTCCTGTTTTTTGTGCAAAATAAATCACACTCTTATTAAGTCGCATTCGTGGTCCGCGTGGCCCGTCTGAAATCAAAGAGACAACCGTTCCTTTGTTAAGTTCAGTAATAATATCCAGCGCTGCACTTGTTGCCTGCCTGTCTGAAGAACCGTCAATACTCAAAATATGATAATTTTTAAGTAATCTTGCTATAATTCGTCCGTCCGCATGCGGTGAAACAAGTGCTTTCATTTGTCTGGTATTACGCCAAAAAAACGGTAACATCAAAGCACGTCCATGCCATGCAACAAAAATTCCGCCATTATATTTGGCAATCATATCTTCAAACTCTTGTTGGCCATGTAAATCAAAACGGCTCGTTTTTCCGACCAACCAACTATAAACATACGCCAATGTTCCAATAACATACAACACCGGAGCTGTACGCCCGATTCCTTTCACCAAATGCTTAAACTTTTTCTTTAAGGAAAAACCTGTCATATTACATCGCTTTTTGTAAACGTCTTAATGTTTCATCTTTTCCCAAAACTTCAGCAATTTCACTGGCACCTCCCGGCGTTGTCTCCAATCCAGTCAGAGCAATTCTCACCGGATAGAGAACTTGCCCGTTTTTCAACCCGTTTTCAACTGCAACAGTCTTTAAACATTCAAACAGACTTTCATTTGTCCAGATAGTCAGTTTTTCTAAAGCAGGATAAGCCAAAGCCAAAGATTTTTTTGCAATTTCCACATCTGTCTTCATTTTTTTATTAACAAACAGCTCTTCGCTATAAGCCGGCAAAGTTTCAATAAAAGCTGCAGTTTCTGCAATATCTTTTAATGTTTCAATACGCGGTTGCAACACTTTAGAAAGCGCCTCTCTGTTAACTTCTCTTGTCAAAAATGTATCATATTCTTTATTTGCCAATTTATGAAATTCTTCAAACGACAAAGCCCTGATATAACAACCGTTCATCCATTTAAGTTTAGTAATATCAAAAATAGCCGGAGATTTATTTAAGCGCTTTTCATCAAAAACCTGTTCCAGCTCTTTTAATGAAAAGATTTCCTGTTCTGTTCCCGGATTCCATCCCAAAAGAGCGATGTAATTCAAAATTGCTTCCGGCAAATACCCTTTTGCCACCAAATCTTGGAAAGATGCATCCCCGTTCCGTTTAGAAAGCTTATGTTGTGCATCTTTCATCACTTGTGCTACATGCACATATGTAGGCGGTGTCCAACCGAAAGCTTCATAAATCAAATTATACTTAGGTGTTGATGATATATATTCATTTCCTCGTACCACATGTGTAATTTCCATCAAATGATCATCCACCACATTCGCAAAATTATACGTCGGAAAACCATCAGATTTCAAAAGAACGCCTTCATCCAACTCATCATAATCAATTTCGATATCGCCATACACAACATCATGAAACATTGATTTACCTTTTTTATTGATGTTTTGCCGAATAACATACGATTCTCCCTTAGCTATCCGCGCTTTAGCTTCTTCTAATGAAAGCATTTTACAGGGATCCTTAAACTTTATATTGGATTCTTCATCCTTTTGTTCATCTGCCTCATCTTTAGAACAAAAACAATAATGCGCCCCGCCCAATTCAACCAATTTATGCGCATATTCCTGATAAAGGGGCAATCTTTCAGATTGAATATATGGTCCGTAATTTCCGCCGATATCCGGTCCTTCATCCCAGTTCATACCAACCGTTTTAAGCGTATTATAAATAATATCGGTAGCCCCTTCCACATAGCGCTTTTGATCTGTATCCTCAATCCGCAAAATAAAACTACCGCCATTAGCTTTAGCGATTAAATATTCATACAGAGCCGTTCTTAAATTACCGATATGCATATATCCGGTTGGGCTTGGTGCAAAACGCGTTCTTGCCGTCATCTTCCTAAAACTCCAGTTAAAACAATAAGACCATATTTCCTCGTTTTTAGCGCAACTTATAAAAAAAGTAAAGTATAAATTTTAATCAAAACTTCTTATCATAAAACTTGACAAACACACATATAAAAAAATATATTTCAACACATGAGTAATGAATTTAAAGTCATATCCCCGTTTGAACCATCTGGTGACCAACCTGAAGCCATAAAAGAACTTTGCGAAGGGTTAAAAAGAGGCGAACGGAATCAGGTTTTGCTGGGCGTCACCGGTTCCGGCAAAACGTTTACTATGGCTAAAATCATAGAAGAAATGAAGAAACCAACGTTGATTATGGCTCCCAACAAGATTCTTGCCGCACAGTTATATGCCGAAATGAAAGAATTTTTTCCACACAATCATGTAGAATATTTTGTATCTTACTATGATTATTATCAGCCGGAAGCATATATCCCCAAAACAGATACATACATTGAAAAAGATTCGGCAATTAATGAACAAATAGATCGTATGCGGCATGGCGCTACACGCAATGTTTTAGAAGAAAAAGATGTTATCATAGTTGCCTCCGTTTCCTGCATTTACGGCTTAGGTAGTATGGAATCGTATTCATCAATGGCCTTTTCACTTAAAAAAGGCGAATGCATTGAACCTCGCGAAATATACCAACAGTTAGCAGCCCTGCAATACGAACGCAATCAAGCCAATTTTGTCCGTTCCACTTTTCGGGTCAAAGGCGATACTCTAGATATTTTCCCCGCCCACTATGAAGATCGCGGTTGGCGGATTTCCTTTTTTGGTGATGAAATAGAAAAAATCAGCGAATTTGACGTCTTAACCGGTAAAAAAACTGCCGACTTAGAAGAAATAACCGTTTATCCTGCCAATCACTATGTAACCCCTCGCCCCGCATTATCACAAGCCATTACCAATATCAAAAAAGACTTAGCTGCCCGTTTAGAAGAATTTCGCAATGAAAATAAATTACTGGAAGCACAACGATTAGAGCAGCGTACTAATTTTGATTTAGAAATGATGGAAACAACCGGTCATTGTAAAGGCATTGAAAACTATTCGCGTTATTTAACCGGTCGAGCCCCTGGTGAACCGCCGCCGACTTTATTTGAATATTTTCCCAAAGATGCCTTGGTATTTATTGATGAAAGCCATATTTCAGTTCCCCAAATCGGTGGCATGTATCGTGGTGACAGAAATCGCAAGACCACTTTGTCAGACTACGGTTTTCGCTTACCTTCCTGTGTAGATAACCGCCCGTTAAAGTTTGAAGAATGGGATAAATTTCGTGCCCCGACAATCTTTGTTTCTGCTACCCCAGGAGACTGGGAATTAGAACAAAGTCACGGTGTTTTTGCCGAACAGGTTATTCGCCCGACCGGCCTAATGGATCCGATTTGCTTAGTTAAACCAGTAGAAAACCAAGTTGATGATTTAATGGCAGAATGTCGTCAAACCATTGCCAAAGGCTATCGCGTTCTCGTTACCACCCTTACCAAAAAGATGGCAGAAGATTTAACCGAGTACCTACATGAAAACGGCATCAAAGTCCGCTATTTGCACTCAGATATAGATACAATGGAACGCATAGAAATCATTCGTGATTTACGCCAAGGTGTTTTTGATGTTTTAGTCGGTATTAATCTTTTGCGCGAAGGACTAGATATTCCTGAATGCTCTTTAGTTGCTATTTTAGACGCTGATAAAGAAGGTTTCTTACGCTCCACCCGCTCCCTTATCCAAACCATCGGTCGTGCCGCTCGCAATGCCGAAGGTCGCGTTATTTTATATGCCGATAAAATGACCGATTCGATAAAACTGGCTTTAGATGAAACCGATCGCCGCCGTAAAAAACAATTTGAATATAACCTAAAACACGGTATTACACCGCAAACAATCAAAAAAGCCATTTCCAATACTCTGCTCACAATGACTGAGACCGAGGAAGATAAAGATTCTACCACGAATACTCTACACATCAAAGATTTGAAGAACATAGATAAAGAAATAAAACGTTTAACTAAAGAAATGAAAGCTTATGCAGCAGATTTAGAATTTGAAAAAGCAATGAGATGCCGTGATGAAATCAAACGCTTAGAGACTGCTCGTTTAACTTTGGAGTAAAAAGAAACTCCTATTGATTACCAATTAACTTGATTAGTAATCAATAGGAGCACCTTGATAAGCCATTAGCTCACCAATAACATTTCCTCTATATACAACCAGCGATAGGAAAAATAGACTAACTCTACCCACCCGACAGAGCATATTTCACATTAGTCAATTCATCAATAACTTCTTGCAAAGCATTCCTGTCCTCATCTGTAGAATAGTTCACCATCGAATATGATTCTGAAAATGCCATAACATCTCCATATAGATGATGATATTTTTCCCTATTGCAAATAAATTTTTTGCCATCGAAACTGGCCTTTTCTAAAAGCACTAAAAATTCATTTGCATATAAATGAATCCGATAGGCAACGTCCCCATCCTTTGTAAAATACGCATCAACAATTTGCTGTATTTTTTTTCTACTTTTATCCAGATTATTTTCTGTCATAATAGTAACATTTTAATTAAACAATAATAAAAACACTGCCCTACTTTTACTCCCAAAGATATTATTGTCAATAAGAAAATAAAGTAAAAATTGTAAATAATGGGGAAAATTCCAATTCAAGTATTGCAGAACGTTAACACCGACACTATATATAAATCTACTTATATGATTTTTAAGAAAATATTTTTTAATAAGGAAAATTCAATGAGCAGCGAAAACGATATAAATAACGTTTCAGATGAACTTGACCGTAATTCCGCAGAACAAATTAATAAAGATAAAGAATATCCGGTCTTAGCTTTACGAGACATGGTGGTTTTTCCTGAAAACTCCGCTTCGCTTTTTATCGGCCGCAGTATTTCTTTAAAAGCCGCACAAGCCGCCTACCAGTTTGATACACCGCTCATCTTACTAACTCAAAAAAATGCCTCTGTTGAAACTCCTAAAGATGAAGACTTATATCATATCGGTACTCTTGCCAAAATCCGTCGCTATGTCGTGATGCCTGACGGCACACTGAATTTAGCCGTGCAAGGAATCCACCGTATTCGTGTTACCAAGCTCAATACCTTTGAAAAATATTACACTGCACACATTGAACCTTATGATATGAATGCAAATAACTCCAGCCCTGAAGAAATTAATGCTCTCATTTCTTTAGCTGCAGAAAAATTCAAAAAGCAAGCTTTGGATTATTCCAAATTACCTAAGGAAAGTCTGCTCGCTTTAACAAGTTCTGCCGCAGATACAAAACAGCTCATGGCCATGGTAACCAGTCACATAGAAATCAAAACAGCCGACAAACAAGATTTGCTTGAGAGTAAAACCGAAACGGAAATGCTGGAAAAACTGATTGCCATTTTAAGCCGTGAAGGAACCAGATTGGAAGTTGAAAATAAAATCAAAGAACGCGTTCGCAATCAAATGGAAAAAAATCAACGTGAATATTATTTAAACGAGCAAATGAAAGCGATTCAAAAAGAACTTTCCGGTACTGAAAATGAAGAAGAAGATGAAATCACAACTTATCAAAAAAAGATAAACGAAACTAAACTTTCCAAAGAAGCCAAAGCCAAAGCGCAACAAGAGTTGCACAAATTGAAAGCTGCCGGTCCGATGAGTCCGGAAGCAACTGTCATTCGCAATTATCTTGACTGGTTAGTTAATTTACCTTGGGGCAAATATTCACCGATTAATCACAACTTACAAAAAGCGATTAATATTTTAGATGAAGACCATTACGGGTTAGAAAAAGTCAAAGAGCGCATTATTGAATATTTAGCCGTACAAACGCGTTCCAAATCCTTAAAAAGTCCGATTTTATGTTTAGTCGGTGCACCAGGTGTTGGTAAAACCTCTTTAGGGCGTTCTATTGCCCGCGCTACCGGCCGTAAATTCGTTCGTGCTTCACTAGGTGGTATGCGTGATGAAGCGGAGATTCGCGGTCATCGCCGCACATATATCGGTGCCATGCCCGGAAAGATTATCCAAAACATTAAAAAAGCCGGCACATCTAATCCGTTATTTTTGTTAGATGAGATTGATAAACTCGGTTCAGATTGGCGTGGTGATCCGAGTTCTGCGTTGTTGGAAGTTTTAGATCCTGAACAAAACTCTACATTTAATGACCATTATTTAGATGTTGATTATGACCTATCCAAGGTTATGTTTGTCACCACCGCCAATTCAATGGATATGCCGCGCCCGTTATTAGACCGTATGGAAATTATCCATATTGACGGTTACACCGAGCAAGAAAAAGTAGAGATTGCCAAGCGTCACCTGATACCCAAGGTATTCCAAGAAAATGCCGTTAAGCCGGATGAATTGATGATTACCGATAACGCGATTATTGATATCGTCCGTTACTATACTTCTGAATCCGGTGTTCGTAATTTAGAGCGCAAGCTGGCTTCCATTGCCCGCAAGAGTGCCAAAGAGATGTTGCTCAACACCAAGCAAAAACTGCCGATAAAAGTTGATAGCAAAGATTTAACCAAATACTTAGGTGTGAAGATCTTCCACTATGGTATTAAGGAAGAAAAGAACCATATTGGTGTCACAACCGGTCTGGCGTGGACAGAGGTTGGCGGCGATATGTTGTTTATTGAAGCGGTAGATATGCCGGGTAAAGGGCAGATTAAGCAAACCGGTAAGTTAGGTGATGTGATGAAAGAATCAATAGACACCGCCTACTCGGTTGTTCGCTCGCATGCCCCGTCTTTAGGCATTAATCCGGAAGTCTTTGAAAAGACTGATATTCACGTTCATGTGCCGGAAGGTGCCACCCCGAAAGACGGTCCTTCTGCCGGTATTACGATGTACACCACCCTTGTTTCCGTCTTTACCAAAATACCGGTTAAGAGTGATGTAGCGATGACCGGAGAGATTACCCTGCAAGGTCGTGTTTTACCGATTGGCGGCTTAAAAGAAAAGCTTTTATCTGCTATTCGCGGCGGCATTAAGACGGTAATTATCCCGAAGGATAACGAAAAAGATTTAGCCGAATTGCCGGAAATTGTTAAAAAAGAACTGAAAATCGTTATGGTAGAAAACGCTTCCGAGGTTTTAGAGATTGCCTTGGAATGCCCGATAAAACCATTGGATATACCAAACGCCTGTTTAGTTCGTAACAGCCAACAGCCGGATGCTTAAACACATTTTCCTTGACAAGCAAAGCAAAGCTCACTATCGTCTGCTTAAAAAAGAGGAAAAACAATGGCCAAAAAAATAAAGAAATCAGATTTTATTGCAAGCGGGCAGATTGCTGTTAATCGGCGCGCCACGTTTGATTATGCCATTGAAGAAACATTTATTGCCGGTCTTGAGCTTAAAGGCACAGAAGTAAAATCTTTACGTTTAGGCAAAGCCAGTTTGACGGATACCTATGGTTCCTTTGCCAACGGTGAGCTTTTTATTGAAAATTTGAAGATAGAAGAATACAGCAACAAAGGTTATGAAAAGCATGATCCCAACCGCAAGAAAAAGCTGTTATTGACCAGACATGAAATTGATAAGATTATTGGTGCGATGTCTAAAAAAGGCTATTCTTTAGTTGCCAAACGTTTATTTTTTGATAATCATGGTCGTGCCAAATTAGAAGTTGGTTTAGGTAAAGGTAAAAAACTCTACGACAAACGCGAAACGATGAAAGAGCGTGACATCTCCCGCCGCATGAGAGAGTATTAGAAGCTTCACAGTTTTATATTAAAATTATGCATATACAATAAGCTACAACATTTTAATTTACCGCCCTAAAAGACTTTTATATTTGTTGATTTTTAACAATTACGATTTATTATAGCATCATACTGTAATATCTAAAGGTGATGATATGAAAAATTTTTTAATATTTATTGGAGGTTTCTTCTGTGGAGCAGTATTTATTGCTGTACTTGGTTTATTTTCATATACGGGCATTACTGGACTTACTGTTTTTGATGAAGAGGGAAAATGTTTTCATACAAATTCAATAAAAGTATTCCAAGCACTGGGAAAAGGCGGTGCATTAGCCAATATTGGAGGTTTACCTAATGGTACTCTCGTTTTATTAATAGATGAAAATGATAAATCATTTTACGATGGAGAAATAATCCCTGTTCCAAAAGATAAATGTGCTAAACAGATTGGAACATATCAATATAAAACAAAAGCTGACCTGATGAAAACTGTTCCTGCTGTTGTTATTAAGTAAATTGAAATGAATTTTATAATTGGAATAATAACTTTTATCATTATCATTGGCTATATATCATACATTAAAGCCCAAAAACGAGCAATACAAATACAAAAAAGTATTAATTTAATTCGCAGTGTTACTCCTATAAATAGAGGAACCCAGAGTGAGCGTTTTTTAATTTTAACTCTATTAAAATATGGCATAAATTCTGGTGCTATATTTCACGACCTTTACATTTTCAAACCAGATAGTAAAACATCTCAAATAGATGTAGTAGTTGCTACGAGTGTTGGAATTATTGTTTTTGAAGTTAAAGATTTTAGTGGTTGGATTTATGGAAAAGGTAATCAACAAAAATGGACTCAGGTATTAGCATATGGCAGAGAAAAAAACCGTTTTTATAATCCCGTATTGCAAAATAAAGCGCACATAACTCAATTAAAAAGAATATTAAAAGAAGATGTACCTTTTTATTCTGTTATCGTTTTTTATGGTGATTGTGAACTACGGGATATTAGTTTTATACCTCAAAATACTTTCATCACTAAATATTACAGAATAACTGATGTTGTTGAAACCATTTTACACAATAATCCTATTGCTAACTATAAGAACAAACATAATGTCATAAAGGTATTAAAAAAAGCAGTTGCTAATGGGGATAGATTTAATATTGAAGGAAAACATATTGAAAATATACATAATATGCTTGGCGATGAAAGAGTATTCAAATAACCTTTTCCCCCTTCAACTCTCTTACATAAACTCTCGTCGGTTTGCCTTCGCGGTTAGTCATCATCTGCAAAAAATTAAAGCCGTATTTTTCATACAACCCGCCATATGCATAATTTTATAAAAGTGATGGGTGTCGAGCCTCCTCGACAAAAAAGCCCGACTTAATGCCGAGCTTTTCTAACATAAAATCTAATTCTCTAAACTATTTCTTCAAATTTGCGACAATCGTAACAATCGCAGCGATAGCAACTGCAATAGAAACAATCTGCCCGATACCTGCCGGCAATTTTTCTAAAAAGTTATAGCCGAAAGCCATCAAACCATAGTTCAATGCCCCGATAACAACCAACCAATAACAAATAGTATTTAACATATCTTCTCCTTTCATAAATTTGCGCATGCGAACCCTCGCACATCACTTATAAATTACACTTTTATAAATAAATTCCAACATTTTTTTTAATTGTAAACCAGAATTTTCCCCCGTAACCCTCGCAACCATAAAAGAAAATTTTTTTTTACCTATGATATATTCTTTCATTAAAGTATTAAAAAATATAACATTAATTGAATTATTAACAACATTCTAATAAAATTAGATATATATATTGCAATTTTCAAATTTATCCTCTATATATATTATATATCATATATTAAATATGATATATAACTAAATTTAATGTAATTTTACTTATAAATGAAAGAAAAAAAATGCCAAGGAAACTATATGAATCAGAAAAAAGTGTATCTCGATATAATAATGATTGCTCCCCTATAGGAGTGGCAACAAATTTTATAAAAATACGACAAGACGCCAATGTAGGAAAACCGATTTCAACAGGTAACGCTGCAGGTGATTTTGTATTAACTAAAATACCTTATATTGGTAAAGCAGTAAAAAGCATTAATATACCCCCGCAAGTAGGCGCACACATAGCACATGGTATCAATGCCTATCGGGAAAGTTGTGGTTATCGTAAGAAAAAATAAAGAAATTACTATTATCATATAAAATATATTAAATTAAAAGGAGCAAAACTTATGAAATTATTAGCAAAAGAAGCCTTAGTATTAGGAGGAATATATGGAGTTATTGATGCTCCTTTCACTTATATTGGATTAGAAATTATCGCAGATATATTATTTATAATTTTTATTATTTGTGCTATACTGCTTTGTTTTAATAAAACACCTCAATTTCTATCCTATACAATACATAATTACCCCAAGACTAGCTATTACCTATCTTCAATTGGTTGGATTCCATATTTGACTTGGATTATTGTTTTAGGATTGACAGTAAGTTTTTATTATTTCGGGTTATCAGCAACTCAATTAAAACAACAACTATGGCATTTAGGTATTTTTGATATCAGTTTAGCCATTTTATCATTGAGTATTGCTTTGATTAGAGCACAGAGAAATAAATGATTAATACTAAATTCAAAAAAATATTAAAAATATCATTAAAATTTATTTTTTGTATTTTTATTACAATTGGTCTGGCAATAATAGGCATCTTTTTATTTTATCTTTCTGATGACAAAGCACATTGTTTAGATATCGGTAAAATTTACGACCCGATACAAAAAATATGCCGTGATGATTGTCTTACTTGGAGTGATAAAATTGGCTGTATTCCTATTACTAAAGAAAATAGAGAAAAAAAAGCAAGAGGTGAATTATAATAGATTATCCCGCATTAAAGGCGAAATTTTGCTATTATGTAGGTACCGCCGGCATTCCTCCTTTCCCCTATATTAAAGGCGGAAAATTGACGGAACGTCATCCCTTTTTTGCCATAGGCAAAAATCAAGGGATCTCCGCTAAATAAAAAAGGCCAAAAATTTCCCTATAAAATTACACACAGGATTTTCGTCGGGCTTAAATGAGTAGCCCCGAAAACCTATGTATAATTTTATTATCCACAAACAATAAACAGCGGTCATATGAGCATACCTGACAGCACGAGAAAGCCTAAAAAGTGATGGGTGTCGAGCCTCCTCGACTAAAGGCGGAAAATTTGCGATGGATAGAGATTGGCTTGAGGGAAAACAAAATTTTAGTTTACAAAGTAGTAAATGCCCTTCGCACTTAAAGGCGGAAAATTTTGCGAAGTGACCGCTGATGTCCTGCCCTAAAGCGGAGCGTACATAGAAGTACGTGAGCAATTAGGGACAGGCATCCATCTGCGAATCAATTCACAAAATTTTACCCTTTAAGTATTTGTAGGTGTAGCCTTTGGCTTTCTTTACTATCTCTTCCGGCGTTCCTTCGGCGATAATTTTACCACCGCCGTCACCGCCTTCCGGCCCCATATCCACAATCCAGTCCGCCACTTTAATAACGTCTAAGTTATGCTCAATCACAATCACGGTATTTCCTTGGTCAACAAGCGTCTGTAATACTTTTAAGAGCCGGTTGATATCTTCAAAATGCAGTCCCGTTGTCGGCTCATCAAGGATATAAACCGTTTTACCGGTTGCCCGTTTAGAGAGTTCTTTAGAAAGCTTAATTCGTTGTGCCTCACCGCCGGAAAGTGTCGTTGCCGGCTGCCCGAGATGAATATAGCCGAGCCCTACTTTTTGCAATAATTCCAAGCGTGATGCAATAGATGGAATATTAGCAAAAAACTCATGCGCTTCATCAACCGTCATATCGAGCACATCAGCAATAGATTTCCCTTTGTAAGTCACTTCTAACGTTTCCCTATTAAACCGTTTACCATGACATTGCTCACATTCCACATACACATCCGGCAAAAAGTTCATCTCGATTTTCACGACGCCGTCACCTTTACATGCTTCACAACGCCCACCGGCAACATTAAAAGAGAACCGCCCCGCCGTATAACCGCGCGCTTTAGAAAGCGGCAACTCAGCAAACCAATCCCGAATATAAGTAAACAGTCCGGTATATGTTGCCGGGTTAGAACGAGGTGTCCGCCCGATAGGTGATTGGTCAATATCAATCACCTTATCCACATTTTCAACCCCTTTAAGCGAAGTGTAAACACCTGCCGGCTCACGCGAACCATTAAGCTCTTTGTTTAGTGCCTTAAACAGCGTTTCCAAAATAAGTGAAGATTTACCCCCGCCGGAAACACCTGTCACTAAAGTTAATGTACCCAAAGGCACTTTCAGCTTCACATTTTTCAAATTATGCGTCTTTGCACCGCTTAATTCCAAAAATTTACCGCTCCCTTTACGCCGCCGCTTTGGAACAGCAATTTCTTTCTGCCCGTTTAAATATTGTGCCGTTAAACTTTTTTTATTTTTAAGCACTTCGGCAACCGTACCTTCCGCGACCACATTACCGCCCTGTTCACCGGCCCCCGGTCCCATATCCACCAGATAATCTGCAGCGCGGATGGCATCTTCATCATGTTCCACCACAATCACCGTATTGCCGATATCCCGCAACCGATTAAGCGTTTCCAATAACCTGTCATTATCACGCTGATGCAAACCGATAGACGGCTCATCTAAAACATACAACACACCTGTCAACCCCGAACCGATTTGCGATGCCAAACGGATACGCTGCGATTCACCGCCGGAAAGCCCGCCGGATTGTCTTGAAAGTGTCAGATACTCTAAGCCGACGTTATTTAAAAATTGCAACCGCTCAATAATCTCTTTCAAGATTTTATGCGCAATTTGTTGCTTTTGCGGACTAAGTTGCTCTTCTACTTTAGAAAACCATTTCAAAGCCTCTTTAACAGATAAATCCGAAACCTCCATAATATCTTTTCCGCACACTTTAACCGCCAATGCTTCCGGTTTTAAACGTTTCCCGTTGCAATATGTACAGGGTGCCGCCGATTGATAATGTGAGAGTTCTTCTCGTGAAGCAGCAGAATCAGTCTCTAAGAAGCGTCTTTCCATATTCGGAATAACCCCTTCAAACGGTTTATCCGCCACCCATCCTGAATAATAAATCGGCACACACACATTTCCCGAACCGTAAAGAATAACTTTTTTTGCTTTTTCTGGCAAATTCTTCCATGGCGTATCAATAGAAATCCCCAAATAGTCACAAAGTGAAATCAACGTCTGTTTATAAAAAGCGGATTTAAACCCATACCACGGTGCCACTGCACCTTGATTAATTGAGCGTTCCACATTCGGCACCACCAAATTCTCATCCATGTAAAGTTTTGCGCCGATACCGTCACAATGCGGACACGCCCCTTGCGGATTATTAAATGAAAAGAGCCTCGGTTCAATTTCTTCAATCGTAAATCCGGAAACTGGACAAGCATATTTAGCCGAACAAGTAAAGCGCGAATTATCGCTTAAATTCTCCACATATAAAATACCGTCACCAATCTTTAATGCTGTTTCTATAGATTGAGCCACCCGCTCAGCCATCTCGTCAGCAGATTTTACTACCAAACGATCCACCACCACTTCAATATCGTGTTTTATATTTTTTTCTAAGCTCGGAGCATCTTCCAAATCATAAATTTCACCATCAACTTTTACACGTTGAAAACCCTGTTTAAGCAAACTTTCAAATTCTTTTTTATACTCGCCTTTCCGTCCTCTGGCAATCGGGGCTGCTAAGATAATTTTTGTACCAATAGGCAGTGCCAAAATTTTATCTACCATTTGCGAAACGGTTTGTGCCTCAATCGGCAAGCCTGTTGCCGGCGAATAAGGTGTTCCGGCGCGCGCCCACAACAGCCGCATATAATCATAAATTTCCGTAATTGTCCCAACCGTTGAACGCGGATTATGTGAGGTTGTTTTTTGCTCGATCGAAATTGCCGGTGCTAAACCTTCAATTGAATCCACATCAGGCTTTTTCATTAAATCTAAAAATTGCCTGGCATAAGCGGATAAGCTTTCTACATAACGACGCTGACCTTCGGCATAAATCGTATCAAACGCAAGTGATGATTTACCAGAGCCTGATAACCCCGTAATCACCGTCAACTTATCTTTCGGAATAGAGATATTTATATTTTTAAGATTATGTTCTCTGCCGCCTTTAATTTCAATAAACTTATTTTCCGCCATTGCCTGTATATACCTCCGAAAAATTTTGATATACCATTTTTGTTCTTTTGGCAAGCACTTTTTTAGGCAATATTTCGTAAACTTTTTTACTAAAAATTAAATCTTAATTGTTAACATATCAGCAGTTAATGCTAATTAATCGGAGATTTTATCATGCCTAAAACTTCTGAAAAATCAACTCAACCGAAAAAAACTGTCACAAAAAAGAAAACAGTCAAAACAACCGGTAAAAACGTTGCTGCTGCAACTAAAACCATACAAGAGCCGAAAGAGGTAATTTCTCCGCTGATTATGCTAAAATTATGGCTGGAAGGATGGAAAAAAACATTTATACTTCGCGGTCGTTCATCACGATTTGAACTTTGGATTTTTGTACTTATTAACAGTGTATTAACTACAATATTACAACTAAAATGCAGTTATATACTATCTTCCCGCTTTCTTGTTGATGCCAAAAGCCAAGGCTACAGTTTAGAAAAAATTGATAGCTATATATCCTTTGCAGAAATAGCTTTCTACCTGATTATCATCATTCCGTTATTCCCTCTCGGTTCCATGTTGGTTAGACGCATGCATGATATAGGCAAACTTGCATGGAAAAATTATCTTGAACCTGCATTTATGGGCATGGTTGTTTTATGGGCATTATTTCTTGGCATAATTTACATTAATAATTGGGAAGACGAATACAGTTGGGTTGTTTTGGCAATGGGCATATGTTTTACAACAACCTTATATGCTGTCGGCTACTATATTTTAAAATTCCTCATCCCTACTTTATTCTACCAAGGAGATGCAGAAATCAATCGCTTTGGAAAACCGCAATATAACACTGAAAGGCATGAAGAGATAGCCCTCAAATTCAGTTGTTTTTATTTCTTATTCATTGGGACGATTTGTTTATTATATTTAACTTTGGCCTTAATTTAAGTATCCTGCATAATGTATTGAGCAACTATATCGGCTGCAACCTTAGGTCGCGTAAAATCAACTTTAAGTTTATTATCGAGTTGGCAATAACTATCGCAGATATTATACTGACAATAAGGCGTAACAAAATGTTTTCCATAAACATTAGAGTCATCAATATGAAATTGTATCCCTTCATTAGCACAATAATCTGCCTTAGCTTTATCCCAGATTTCTGTCGGAATATGAAACCCCTCAACATCATATTCAACTGAGATTCCTTGTTCCACACAATAATCCAAAATAGCCCAAACATAATCATATTCTATATTATATCTGTCCAAAAAAGAGATGACGGTATTTTTAGGCCCCCCGCTTATAATATATACTTTTATTCCATGCGTTCGAATTTCACGACAAAATGTCGCGAATTTCTGCGGTTGTGCGGATATAACACCATGAAAATCTAAACCTATTTTATAAACCATTTTTCACTCCGCTGAAAATAACTCTTTTATAGAATTTGGTGCCAAAGTTGAAAGAGGATTAATTGTCACCTCAGGCTTAGTTAAATCACCGCCGACAGCATAACTCGTACCAAAAACAGAACCATCTTTACCGGCCAAAATTTTACCTACAAGCGGAATATTTCCGATAAATTTATTTAATCCGTACGCCGGTATAACCATTCCGCGCAAATCAATTTTTTCATCAACAAGATTATAACTCCCTTTAGCTGTCACGCCCAAAACAGGTCCATGCATACGCGCATCTTCCGTCACCAAATTTTTAGTTGAAAAAACATAATTAAAAGGAGCGTTAAAATGTGTAAAACGCAATCCTTCACCGGTAAGAGTATCAACAATCCCCGTCAGTGAAGATAAAGACAAAACTTTAGCAAAAACCGGTGTATCTGCCAATAAGAAATCGCGTGCTTTAACCAATCCTTTGAAGTTTTTATATTTATCACGCTTAGCTTCTATTTGCAGATTACCGCCTTTCATATGTTCATACAATCGCAAAACTTTTAATGTACTGCCTGCATTGTTTGAATCAACATTAAGCACATAGTCTTCGCCGCGCGGTTCAAACACAAGCTTCATTTTAACATCTTTACTCCCACCATAATTTCCGACCATATTAATTCGATGCACGCCAATTCCGTTTCTCAATTCAACCCGACCCGCAAAGTTAGTTACCGGAACTTTGTTATTAGTCCACAATTTATTCACCCCGACTACAATATCTGTATCCATTACATCTTCAAGCGGATCTTTTAAGCTTTTCTTCTTTTTTTCTTTCTCTGCTACTGTCAAATTCTTTTTGGTATCAAAAAACTCTGTTAAATCATATGCATCACCAGTAACCGTAACTTTCAATTTCAACTTTGGTTCATAGGTCAAATCTACTTTAGCTTTGGCAAAAGTTTTAGGTGTTTTAATTTCAGAAATATCAATTGTTTTCAAACGCCCTTTATCATCAGTAGACATTTTTCCTCTTGCCGAAAACTGCGCTTTCAAAAGCGAAAAATCGCTCACTTCCTTTAGCTTATCCTTTGTCACCAACAAATTTGCCTTCGCCCGACAAGGAATCCCCTTAGCCTTAGCAAATCCCAAAAATGCATAATCCATCGCCACATCTTTTAAAGAGCCGTCAACAAATAACTGCATATCTCCGTTATTCAAAAATGTAATCGTTGCATTTACATCTGACTGACCGGTAAAATAAGGTGCCTTCAAAATTTCAATATCCACCCCTAATTTTTTCAATACGGCATCATCAATTTTCATATCTGCAACTATTCTACTCTTATAGTTTTTCTCCTTAAAAATTTCTTTAAGAGTAATATTAAGCGGAATACCTTCATATTTTGCCACACCGGATAAATCAAACCCTTTCTCCGTTACCTGTAATTTCATTTGATCAGCCACAAAAGTTTTCTTATTTTCCAAGCCCAAATATTCAACCTGCTTTAACACACCATCAACTTGCACTTTAATTTCATCCGGTTTTAAATCTGTTTTTAACTCAAAATCAAGTTTCAAACCAATATCCACATCACCTGCTACTAAATCAGGATTTACCCCCATTTCTTTTGTAAAACCGAGCGGTTCATTGTCAATCAATTTTAACGCATCGGTAATGGTTGAATTACCGGTTAAATCTATTGAAATAAAATTATCCTCTTTATTTAAATCATACAACACGACTTTTCCGCCGGTAAGAATAACCCCATCTGAAACACCTTTATCAACATCTATAGATATCTTGTCCTGAGAAAATTCTGCCGTACCGTATACATTATGAATAACAGGCATTCCTTCTAAATAAAATAAATTCGTATCCGCAACATCTGCCGTTCCTTCAAGTTGCAATAAGCGGAATTTTTTCGTATTCTTATCCCATCCGAAATCAAACAAAAAATTTCCGTTAGAAACTTGTCCGCCAAACAAACCTTGTTTACACCATGTCCATGCTTTTTCAGCAAAATATCTCGGCCAAAAATGAGAAAGTTGGTCCATCGGAAATCCATCAATTTTAACCTTAAATTTAACCTTAAAATTTTCCAAATCACCTTTTAAAATATAATCTTTAAACCCTTCTGCTGAAAGGCCAAGCTCTGCCTGTTGCCCATTAAAATCAAAAAGAGCATGTTCAATATCAACCTTATCTAACCCTCCATGCAGATTACCGGCTAAATTAAATGATGAAACATCATAATCAAAATCCTCATTATTCCCAAAACCTATCTTACCTTTTCCACCTTCTATGGCAAAGCTGACTCTTTTAATGTTATTTCCGATTGTATTTGCAAATTGCGCCTTGTTTTTCAATACATTACCAAAATCAATTACCGCGGTCAACTGACCATTAACAGGAATATCCACCGCTTGAATACTTTCTCTCACAGGCACTAACAGATCGTACAAATCCGTTACCACCAAATCAGAAAAATTCAGCGTATAAATCATCTCATCATGCGCAAAACGATACCTGAGCAACATATCTACTCCTGATGAACGATTTTCAAACTTAACGGCACTGTCTGCTTTTAAGACAATATCTGTAACACCGCGTTCAAATGAAAAATTCATATTTTGAAAATGAAATTGCTGCCCCGTTTCTACTTCATTAACAACAAGCGTTCCGTCCAAAACATCAATGTTATTAATAAAACTCTCCATATAAAGCCGTTCAGATGAATTGAAACGTTCCATAAACTCTTCAAATTGTTCAAAAAAGAACTCCAGTTTCTTCAGATTAACCTCTCTTTTAGCCTCCAAAGAAGTTGTTTCCACCTGCTCTTTTTTTAAACCATACACATTTTTTAAAAAGATAGACGGTTTTTCAATACTAATTGAACTGGGAGCCAACAAACCTTTAAGCAATGCTCGCGCCGAAAAAGAAAGAGAAAGTCTTGGTGCCTCTATTAAATAATCATCATTTTTTGCCCTAAATGCAACATCTCGCACTATCACCTGTACCGGTTGCACAGAATGCACCAATTCCAAATTTACCGTTCCGACAGATAAATCATAACTGGAAGTATCATTAGTTAAAGCTTGAACAATATAAGGCTTCAAAAAATTAACCCGAATAGGTCCTTTACCGAGATTCCATAACAATACAAGCAGCGCAATCAACGAAAGCGCACTGGCATAGTCCCAAAACAACGATAAAAGTCTTAATTTTCTGCTTTTGGTGCTCAAAAATTTATCCTCATCTGACAAACAATATATTCATACCACACTCATCATAAATGTAAATATTTTTTTATGATAATCATCATTGATTTAAGAGAAAAACCTCATCATATAAAAAATATCCACTGCAGACACTTTTTACTTGCTGAAATAGAGCAATCTTGATAAAGAAGAAAATAAGGAGTACACATGGAAATAACAAAATTAAATCAAGAACTTTCCCGTTGTTTGGGATGTAAATTAAAACCATGCGAAACAGCTTGTCCGCTGCACGTTTCACCACAAGAGTTTATTGCTTTGGCAAAAGCCGGAGATTTTGTTTCAGCAGCTGCCCGTATTGCAGAAAAAAATCCGCTTCCGCAAACATGCGGTTTAGTTTGCCCCGATCACTTCTGCCAAAAGTCCTGTGTTCGCACACGCATAGATAAAGCAATAGAAATCCCTTGTTTACAAGCAGAAATTATGCGCCGTGGAGATTATCCTGCTTTTATCATTCCACCTAAAATAAATAAAAAAGCTGCAGTTATCGGTGGCGGTCCGGCCGGACTTGGTGCTTTGTATGAATTTCTTTTAGCCGGATGGTCTATCGATTTATACGAACAATCATCTTCTTTAGGTGGCGCCGCACGCCTAATTCCTGAATATCGTTTACCTAAATCTGTATTAGATTATGAGATAAACCGCCTGACTGCAAATAATCGTGTTGAGCTTTTTCTCAACCAAAAAATAACAGATTTTGAACAACTTAAATCAAAATACGACAGTATTATTTTAGCTTTGGGAGAACCAAACCCCAGAACCCTCAACATCAAAGGCGAAGAATATTGCATTCCATACACACAATATTTAAGCCATCCGGAGCAATACAAAGGGCAAAAAATTGCAGTAACCGGCGGCGGAGAAGTAGCATTAGACTGTGCATTCACCGCAAAAAAACACGGCTGCGAAAATGTCGAGATTTTTGTTCGGAGACGCCGAGAAGATATGCGCATCAATGCCGGTAACCAACTTGAACTGGATCGTTTCGGCATTATTGTTCACGAATTATCTTCAATAACAGAAATAAAGAAATCCTCTCAAAAATTAAATTTAACCACCATCAAAAATCGCATTAACAGTGAAGGAAAAGCTGAAGCGCTTGATGATAAAAAATACTCTTTAGAAGGTTATGATGTATTAATTCAAGCTCTCGGCTCTTATTTCCCTAAAGAAGACATTCCTCAAGGTTTCTTCTTAGCAGGAGATATGAGCAGCCACAGCGGCTCCATTGTTCAAGCGCTAGCATCCGGTCGTTCCATGGCTCGAAAACTAATTAAAGGATAATACACATGAAAATAACTCTAGGTGTCATTGGTAAATGCAAACAGGGAAGTCCTGAAGCGAAAATCATTGAACGTTACCAAGAACGAATGAAATGGAATTTACAAATCAAAGAAAAAGATAATGCAACCCAAATTGAAGAAGCCAAATTTTTACAATCCTGCATTTCCCCGCTTGCCAAAGTTATCGTTTTAGACGAACGCGGTGAAAACATGACAAGCCCTGAGTTTGCCTCTGTTTTAGAAAACTGGATGACAACCGGTACTTCCGAGATCTGTTTTTTAATCGGTGGCGCAGATGGACATTTAGAAGAAACACGCAAAAAAGCAGATTTAATTCTTTCTTTTGGCAAACTGACTTTACCGCACATACTAATGCGCGCTGTTTTAACCGAACAAATCTATCGTGCGGAAACAATTATTTCCGGTCATCCTTATCATCGTATATAGTCTTAAAAAATTATTTTATGCTCCCTTGACTTAACCGCAATATTATGCTAACATAACGTGCATAAAAACATTATTAAGATAAGGAAAAAAATCAAAATGGGAACCGATTTAATTATCCCCGAAATAAAGCTGATTGAAAAGCTCGAAGAGATTGAAACAACTCTCTCGCCGACTGTTTGGCAGCAAATGAAAAATGAAATAACAATATACGAACCTCAAGAAAATCTCCCCGAGCCACGGCAAAAAAAGAAACACATGTTTATTTCAGACTTTGTCAATAAAGCAATCAGCCAACCGTTAGAAATTATTCCCAAACTTTCCCCTGATGCAGAAAAACAACTTTATCGCTTACACCTATTTTGTTGCCAACAAGCCGTACACAATCCGGAAATTCGCCATAATCCGCTCATACTGGGGTACAGATCACTAGAAGAAATGCATATAGCACTGGTCGGCATTCTTGTTTCCTATCGCTTAATTCATCCGGAATGTCCGTATTCTTGGAGTGAGAATTTCATCAATCAAGCCATACTAACCCACAAAGGTCCTGACGGACACAGCCTTGTAAAATTTCCAACCTTTATTCCGGCAGAGATATTAAATGCCGCCATTACTGAAGAAATCATAACAGATTGGTTGATATATCGCGCTTATGATAGTAACGGTATTCGGACCTTAATGGATATTAAAAATAATCTTCTTGATTTACCTAACTTCAAACGTGGCGGTACCCCGAGCGCAGAATTTTCCCGTTTTGAAAGAAAACTGCAAGAAAAACGCAACAAAAAACAAGAACAGCAAAATGATACTCTGGAACTGGAATTCAGAAAAACACTTGTCCAAAGTGTCGCTCAAAAAGCCGTATCTCAAATGTTAGCTTCTGGAATGAGTACGTCAGATTTACTCAATCAGGCATTCAATGGTGATATAAAACAACTGACAGAAAATTTAGCAACATTGCAAAAATTAACCGAAAAAAAAGAAAAAAGTGATAAGCAACAAATAACTGCCGAAAAAAAACAAAACACGAAAGAAATTGAAAATGTAATAGCCGGCTTGCTTGAAACCGACAATTAATTGAAAGGACTATATTATGACCTATGTTTGGCTCACTTTTTTAGCGCTCTGCCTCATCTTTATTTACGATTACAACAAACTTATAAAAATGAACCAACAAGTCAACGAAGGCTGGAGTGGTATAGATGTTCAATTAAAACGCCGCCGTGATTTAATTCCTGAACTTGTTAAAATTGCTGCCTTTTATGCCAAACATGAGAAAGATACATTTTCACGCGTCACAGAGTTGCGTTCTCAAGCAGAAAAAGCTACGGATGTAGAAAAGCTTGCCACTGCCGAAACAGAAATCAGCACCGGTTTGCAAAAAATCTTTGCCATTGCCGAAGCCTATCCGGAATTAAAATCCGATTCGCAATTTGTTAAATTACAAGATAATTTAGCTGTTATTGAAAAAGATTTATCTTACGCGCGCCGTTATTACAACGCTGCTGTCAGAAATTACAACGTTGCCATTTATATGTTTCCGGAAATTATTGTTGCTAATGCGATGGGATATAAAGAACGCGCCTTTTTTGAAATTAATGCTTCAGAGAGAGAGAATGTTAAAATCAATCTGTAAAATCCTTATTTTATTCTTCTTTGTTGCACTCAACATTATGCCGGCCCTTGCCGAAGAAGGAATTGAGAACTTTGAAAGTTTAATAATCGTCAACAAAGACGGCAGCCTGAGTATAGAAGAAAATCTGACCGTTCGCCACGAGGGAATAAAGATACGCCGCGGTATCACCAAAATACTCCCCGCCGGCCAAGGAGAATTTTATCAAATACATGAAGTTTTACGCAATGGCATCCATGAACCTTGGAATACTACATATAAAAACGGAATATATATACTCAGCACAGGAACAGATACCTTATTACAGACACCAGATACATCTGTTTTTACGATTCGCTATACTATGTACGATGCTTTGCGCCGCGTTTTTAATAAACCTTATAACGAACTTTATCTTAACCTGACAAGCGGCAGTACTCTGCCAATCAAGCACATGCATGTTTCCGTTCGCTATCCGGAAGGGACAAATATTTTAAGCCAATATGGTTACCTCAATAACGACACCAAACAACAATACACCCCCGGCGCAAGTTTTGATTTCTACAACTTACTCCCTGGCGATGAAGCAACTATTGCGCAAATATTCTCTCGTGGTACGGTAGATATTGGTATTCCGACAATTTGGCGCATTTTACTTTATGCCCTACTTGCAACATTTATTTATTATCTTTTAGCATGGTTCTTTGTCGGACGTGATCCCACACCGCATGCTATCGTACCGGATTGGGAAATTCCGCATGGATTATCCGCACTTGACGCAGCAAACATTATTAATGATGGTAAGATGCCGAAAAACAGTTTTTTAATTCATCTCCTATGGCTTATTCATCAAAAGGCTATTTCCATTCGTGAAATACAAAAAGGCCAATTTGCTAAAACTAAAGGTTTTGAAATCACCTCACTACCCACAGCAGACAAAACTAATCCTGAAATAAAATTATTTATTTCCAATTTTCCTAAAGGTACAACCATCTACGCCAATGAACCGGACAATGAAATTGCCTATTATGCCGCCAAACTCAATCAAAAAACCACTGAAAGAATGGAAAAAAGATATTATCATAAACGAACTTTTTACACTTTCTTAGGTGCTTTATTTCTACCATTAGCATGGATAGCATTTTTTCCGGATTTTTTACCGATAATCCTTGCTTCTAGTATATTTTTATTTATTGCTATTCGTAGCCGAAATATTCATATTTGTTACATTTTAGCCTGCAATATCTACCCTCTTCTACTATGCATAAATTTCGGCAATATCTGGCTTTTAACACTAATTATCCCATACATTGCCCTAATCCTTATATTTAAATACCTGCTCTTTCAGCCTTCAATTATAGGTCAACGCAGTAAAGAAAAAATTGCCGGTTTGAAAATGTTTTTAAAGACAATTAATGGTTCCAACATCGGACAGAAAAACATTATCCGCAGCAAAGATACTATTAATATGTCTATGGAAAAACGCTTAACTCCAGAAGATATGGAAAACCTGTTTCCGTATGCCGTTGCATTTGGTCTAGAAAAGGCATGGGAGCAAAAATTCAAAGCCATTTTTGGCATAAGCGAATGGCAAAATCTTGTATACACAGACCCACACTATCAAAATGACTTTACCGTCAGTCTGAATCGTATAACGTACGGTGTAGCCACACATCCGATAAAACCAAACCACAAATCCTTACCGATTTCACTCGGTCGAGGCGGTTTCGGCGGCGGCTTTGGCGGCGGCGGTTTCGGTGGTGGCGGTTTCGGCGGTCGTTAATAACTAAAGATTAATTGCACTGCAATCTGCTTTTTCAAT
Organism: Alphaproteobacteria bacterium; assembly: GCA_045603405.1. Lineage (GTDB taxonomy): Bacteria > Pseudomonadota > Alphaproteobacteria > RF32 > CAG-239 > CAG-267. The sequence goes on from JAZUMA010000029.1 coordinate 155,500, forward strand.
CACATTTTCAAGCTCGAGATTGATTTCTTTACTCTCACTGCTGTTTAAATCAAATTTCCATTCATAAATATTACCTTCACCATTTTGCCCTTTAAAACTTTCCTGCAAAATTTTAGCACTGGCCGGAATCGACTGCTTCAATATCATATGCACAATTTTATCACCTTTATTAATTGTTTTATAGGCAACTGTATAACGATATGTAGAAGCTATAATCGGACATTTATTTTGTCTTTTAGGCAATTGTTTTTCTTCAATTTTTTTAACTGCCACAATTTGCCCTTCACCATACACATCAAAAAAACGCCCTAATTGTGCAGAAATTTTTTGCCCTTCAGCCTTATTATCCATCATATTTTCGCCGATAAATTGCAAAGACCCTTTATCATCCGGCGCATAAAAACTCATCTTTCCTTGTGGTAAAGGCATCCCCAAACCATCTTCTTTATTGTTCATAAAATGATACACCACTTGCGGATGTACATCTTTATAGCTGTTCTTATCCGCATTAAAATAAAGAGATGAATGAAGAACGCCTTCTTTTTGATAATTCACCTTCGGTGCTGTAATAAATGAAACCTGCTTAATTTGCCCATTTTTAAGCTCTGTTTTTTCCGGAATTTCATACAAATAATAGCTATCCATTGAAACAGGAGCATCTATAACCGCCTTTTCTTCAAAACTATCCGCATTTGCCGCATAAAGCATTACACCGCGTGTTGCTTTTGCCAACCGCGGCTGCATAAAATTATGAACAACATTCACATCCCCTGCAATCAAATTAACTTTAACTTTCTCATAGCCGCTGCCAGAATTATTGGAAACAGCCGCACGTCCCAAAAGAGAAAGCGTTTTTTCATCATCAATTTTAGCAATATAATTTGCCTCCCAAGAAAATCCTGATGTCAAATAAGCCAAATTCAAATCTTTAGCTCCGCTTTCTTTTGTTTCCACTTTTGCCATCAAAACCGGTGTACTGTTCAAAACCGGTGGCACCTCATCAAACAAAACACGCCCCGGATATTGCGTCTCTATTCCCCAATCAAACTTAAGCACCGGCGACATTCCATCTGCCGCTACCAATACCGCTTTTTCAAAAATATTAGCTCCTGTCTGCGGATTTTGGCGCACGGTTTTAACTGTTTTACCAATATTAGCATTAAGCAATGTCGAGTAATTTATACCAGCATAATCATAATTTTGCTCTAAAACACGAATACCATTACCATAAATAAATGCAGATTCGGGCCTCATCTGCTCTGCCACTTCATCAAATACAATATCATTAACTCCTTCTTTTAATCGCAGAGTCTGATTTTTTTTAATCAAGGCCAAATTCTGATTATAGATTGTAATTTCTGTTTCAGCAATTGCATTAAAAGCTAATATTGAAAGCGTACACACCAAAATACCGATTTTTTTCATCGTCATTCTCCTTAAAAAACTGGAATAAATATAGCGCTATTCTTTTTAATGTCAACCGTTTAACGATTTGTATAAATCTTCCATCTGAGTTTTTAATGTCAACACACGTCGCACAAATTTATCTGTACGATTATAGCTGAATAGAGAAAACTGCGCAAAAATCTTCTTTGCAGTCGGTATAAAGAAGTATATCTTATCTTGATAAACCTCCGCCATAATACGCTGCGCTGAAAAATTTTTCATAATCTTTTCGAGTATTTCAAGTATTTGATGCTTTTTTAATAAATCAGATGTATCTCCAATACTTATTATTTTATCGCCATTTTGCAATATTTCTCCTTTGCAATAGGGCAAGCTTTCTTTTAATGCGGCAGTTAAAATCACACCTTCAAAAACCATTTGTTGCAATCGCCCGAACCTAGCTGAGCCGCCATTATAAAACACATCTTCTTCTAGAGATACCACTTCCTGATACATCTCATTTCTGCATTCTCTGGTTTGGTAATCTGCCACACTTTGCAAATTTTCAAGTATTTTTTCATCAATTCCGCGCCCTACATCAAAATGTAAATTTTCATATAACCCGATTTGCGGTGCCGTACATATAGTTTCACCCCGTGTTTGTAAATCTTCTCGTAGCTCCCTTACCATCAAATAAATAAGCAATGTTGCAATTATCGCACATACCAATTTAGTAAACAAAAACTCAAAATAGCATACTGCCGCCGTTGCCAATCCGCCTAACAGAATTGTTATAAAAACCGCTTGTCGCCAATATCTTTTGCGCCAAAATTCAACAGCTATCGTTTCTTTTTCAAGCATTATACCTCTCTTAAATATACAATCAGACTACTCCACATTTATTAAAATATCATAAAAACTGCAACAAAACCGTCATAAAAAAATATCTTGCCAAACCCTTAATTTTATGATATATTAAAATAAATTAATACATAGGAGAAACGAAAATGTCCACATTAAAAGAAAAAATTGAGCAAGCAAAAGATCGGATAAAAAGAAGAAAGAAGGTCGCTACTGCCACCGTTGCCACCGCAGCCGCTGTCGTTGTCGGCGCCGGAGCCCCTACAACTGAAGCTAACGCACAAAGTACAGGTTTCAAATTAGAACCGATCCAAACACCTATACAACAAGCTCCACAACAGTCAAATCAAGACGGCAAGACCATATCATTCCAACAAGCACAACGCCAAGTAAACTCTCCGGAACAAAGACTGTGGGCTTCTTTACCGCCACATGTACAAAATGAAATAATTACAATGGGCTATCAATTAAACGTTGAATACAGCTTAAAATTAAATAATGCATTAACGCCAAACAGCGCAAACAAAAGATACATTCTCTATTCTTGCGCCGTAACAGATATCAGACAACCTGGAAAAATAATTTATTTACCTTATTACGAACGTGATCCGAGAAACAGCCAACGAGCAATGCAACCCAAAAGATTATCTGTACAAGCAGCTGTCAATCAACAGACAATGGAGAATGGAGTTTATCGTCCGGAACCAGGTAGATTTCCGACAAATAAGTTTACTTATCAAGGAATAAACGGCAGGGCCTCTGTTGATAATAAAGGAAATTGGAGTATATATAGCAAAAGAGGTAGTGTCATTCACAATGGACAAAATGGTAACAACAAAGTTGTCATCAGACAAGGACGTCGTGGCCGCTAAACCTATCTTTCTCTTCCAAAATCCCTCTCAACCGAGAGGGATTTTTTTGCGTCATCAGCCCCATACCGCAAAAGGCGGAAAATTTTGCAAGTGAACTTAGCAAGCCCACCGAAGCGCACGAGTATACATAAAAAAGGTGGAAAATTTGAGATGGATAGAAGTAAATGTCCTGTGGTAAAAATCCTAGTGTACATAATAGTACATGGATTTTTGCCAATCAGGCTTCCATTTACAATTAGACACTCAAATTTTACCCTTTTTATTCAAATACGACTTCAAGCTCTTTTTGCGCTGTAATAACATATCCTTCTACTTCGTGTGCCCCTTCATCGCGCAAAACGGCTTCTTCAACATTAATTGTTTTAAATCCGCAATACTTTAGAAGCCGTTGCACATAAGCAAGCGTATGTACAAACCGCCCTGAAGGTACAAGAAAATAATCCTGATTGTTAAATATATTTTTTGTAATTGAAAACACCAAATAACCGTTAAATTTAACCGTTTTGGCAAATAACCTGAAAAGATTTTTAAGCTCCCCCATATATGTCAGAACATCACCGGCAACAACTGCATGAAAAACTTCCTGATTATTTTCCAAAAAATTAATAATATCATCTGCATACAACGCGTTATAGAGCTGCTTTTGTTCTGCAACTTCCAACATTTTTTCTGAAATATCGACACCATAAAATTCTTCATTAGGAAAATACTGTTTCAGAGCCTGCACACAAAGACCGGTACCACACCCCAAATCCAAAATGCGACGTTTTTTAAAAAGCTTTGTTTTCAGATTTTCTTTAAGGCTATTAGCAATAAGTTCCGGCACTTGATAACGGATTTCTTTTAAGATGCTGTCAAACGATAAAGCAAAACCATCAAAAAGCGCCTTAACATAAGTTAAGTCCATTGCCGGCACTTCTTGAACATTTCGAATAGCGCAACTGGCATGATGCACAACCGGATTATCTGCATATGTATCTTCCCATCTTTTAAGATACATCTCAACTAACTGCATATCTTCATCATTTTTGGCACCATCCTGTGCCTCATACAAAAAATACGCAAAGTTAATATGATCATCAATTGTCACATGTGAACCTTTAAGTTTAAAAACTTTCCACGCATAATGCAGACATTGCCGCCAATTTCCTATTCTTTGAAACAAATTAGCGATAGAACTGCAAAGCCAATCAGAAATAGGAGCAATTTCATAGGCTTTTTTTAAAGCTGCAACCGCCGCATCGTTTTTCCCTAACTCGACACAAGAATTGCCTAGAACAATATAAGGATCAGCACTCATCGGACGTTTATCAACAGCAATTTGCCCATATTGTACTGCCTGTTCAAACAACCCCAAATTATAACATGTATTTGCCAAATTTAGTACCGCATTATAAGAATTTTGATTAAGCTGATACATCTTTTCATAGCATTCGCGCGCCTTATCATATTTGCCGAGTGCATAAAGCGAATTCCCCTTATTCATTATTGCTGCAAAATTATCCGCTTGCAACAAGAGTACACGCTCGGCAAATTCAATAGATTGATCATATTTTTTTGTCTCATAATAAATCGTCGAGATGTTTAACAGTGCCGGCACAGATTGCTCATTAAGTGTCAAAGCTTTTTTATATAAGCTGAGAGCTATTTTTTTATCTTTAAGGCTATCATAACAATTTGCTGCAGAAATAAGGTATTTTTCCTCTTCCGGTGCTTGCACTGCCAATTGCAAATACAACTTTGCAGCTTTTTCAAACTCCTTATTTTTAAGCAAATCAAGAGCCAACTGTTCTTGTTCGTCCATAAAAGCCCCTTTAACAAGCTGTTCAATAAAATAACCTATTAGACATATTCTAACATATATATTTTTATTCTTCCATCAATTTAATCCGCAAAAAAACAAAAAAAACTATTGACTATCAAAAAAATATACGCTAAAAACTCAGCTGTTATGCAAATGGGGGTGTGGCGGAACTGGTAGACGCGCTAGACTCAAAATCTTGTTTCCTTCGGAAGTGAGAGTTCAAGTCTCTCCACCCCTACCATCAAAAAGTCGGCAAACAAGCCGGCTTTATTTTTTTATAAATATTCTCACTCATATTTACAAAATTAAACCTCTTTTTACCTTTTGCGCCTATTCTGACAAAAAATGAGGTAAACTACATCATGCGCCCAAGCACTTACAAATTTGATGAAAAGTCCATCCGTTATTATAAAGCCCTAAAAAAGATAACCGGATTTCTTAAGCATCATATTTTTTTGCTCGTCATTGCTATGGCTTGCATTGGTTTATTTTATACACCTCTAAGTCAATGGAATGGTTTTTATAAAGATGCGGACGGCTATATGCGGGCTTTAAGAATTAGCCATTGGTTACAAAATCCTTCTTTTATTGAACAAAGAATCTATGAAAGCAATTACCCGTTCGGTGAAATATTACATTGGACCAGACCGATGGATATAATTTGGCTTTTAATCTCCGTTCCCTTTTGGATTTTAAGTTGGCCCGTCAAGGAAACACTCTTTATCTGTGGAGCATTTTTATCCCCTGTACTGGGTGTTTTATGCGTTATTGCCATAACCTATGGTTTAAGGCGTCGCTTCAACATTTATCTTACTTTACTTGGCGCCATAATTTTTCTTTGTAATCCCAAAATACTATCCGTTTTTTCTCCCGACAGACCGGATCATCACAGCCTTATGCTTTTATTATTTACCTACAGTTTCTCGCTTGTTCTCTGCTGGCTCAAAAAAAGGCAAAATCGTTATCTTCACTGGTTAGGCATAAGTTTATCCCTAGCCGCATTTACAACCATAGAGGGATTTATATTATATACTATATTCATATGTTTTTTCCTCTGGCTCTATATTTTTAAGAATATTTCTTTAACACCAACTGTAGAAATCAGCAAATATTTTGCTTTAAGTTTGATCGTTTTTTGGCTGTTGAATCCGCCGTATGAAGGCCTCTTTTATCCGGATACGGGAAGACTTTCAATTTTATATGTTATCGCCTCTGCTCTAGCCTATTTAGGTTTTTCTTTACTACAATATAACCACCTGCATTCCATCCGCTTAAAAATTCTAAGCCTGCTCTGTATAATATTAGGTTTTATCTTAGCGTTATTAGTCATTTTCGGCCCTGATATTTTGACTTTCCCATTCAATCAGGAAATAAAAAAGATTTTTCTTCCCCGAATAGATGAAATGCGTTCATTCAAAATATTTCCTCTATCCAGAGTATTTGCCGACCATTTATTTTCTCTACTGGCAATTATCATAAATATCTGTCTGTTAAAAAAGAAACCTTACCAACGCTTATTAGCGCTCAATTTATGTTTAGCTTTACCGTTATTTATTTTAACACTATACGCAATTCGTTTTAACGCATACAGTCCAACATATTGCATTATCCCTTTTTTAATTCTGATAGATTACATTTATCGAAAATCGCCTATCTGTAAAAACAAAAATACAGATTTCCCTTGTTCTATATGGCTGATTATTTTATTGATTATATCAATAGAAAAATTCGCGCCTATGGCTGAATATTTACGCATTTCAAAACAGAAACACCCACCTTTTCTTACCCCGCAACTTTGCCAACAAATAAAGCAAATCGGCGGCACTCTGCTCACAGATATTTTCCGCTCACCGCAATACGTCTGGTATTGTAACGTAAACACTGTCGGTACGCCTTATCATAAGAACACACAAGGAATAGCGGATACGCACAAGATATTCAATGCGGAAAATGACCATCAAATAATTCCTCAATTATTGAAACATCAAATCACCCAAATTATTGTTTTTGAAAAATATGACAATGGATACTACCCGCTATCAGACAAAAATAAAAATAAATTATACTATAAATTAATCAAACGAGAAAATATACCTCCGTTTTTAAAAGAGATTCCCGTTTCTGTTCCCCTCGCACACTTATATGAAGTCAAAATATAATGTGGATTTTGTATATGAAGCGCTTGAAATCCTTAGATAAATTGCTATAATAAAACAACTTTACGGAGGTTATTATGCACTTAAAACTATGTCTTTTATTGCTTACTTATTTAATATCATTCACCCCGATACAATCATATGCGGCCAATATTTCTGATATAGAAGATGATATAGATCTAAGCTTTATTCTGGGCGATGATTTTAAATCTCCGCAAAAAAGGAAAAAAGAACAAACCGCCCAAAAAGAAAAAAAAGCCGCACAAGAAAAAGTTCTAAAAGAAAAATCTATTACCGAACAAATTGCCGAAGAACAAATGATACAAGACCCGAACAATCCGCAAATAGCACCGATTGCTCGTCCAAAATTAAAAAAGCCGCAAGTCGATTTATTAACAAAAGTCCGCGCCGGCACACCTTTTACCACTGATGAAATGGAATATTGGATATACAATACACCTGACATCAATAAGTGTTATGAAAATGGTCAGACGATGCTCCTCTATGTCATTGCACGTTACACAGACGTCGAAGCATTGCGCATGCTTATTGAAAATGGTGCTGATATTCAGACACACTGCACTCCTCGTTTTGAATCATTATTTATCGCTGCCATAAATAATCCGTCTGCCGCCGTTACCGAAACTTTGATAAATAGTGGAGCTAATGTGGTTGATCGTGATTTTGAAAAAAATACCGCCTTAATTTTGGCCGCGGCATTCAATCCCTCTGCAGATGTAATTAATACCCTGTTAGATTATGGCTTAAAAACAAACACTACCAACAAATACGGTTATGATGCACTAATGCTCGCCGCTTATGAAAACGGTCGTATTCCAATTATTCAAACGCTGCTTGACAATGAAGCTGATGTCAATTCCAGAGACCTAGAAGGACATACCCCCCTCATGGCTGCAGCCATAAGAGGCCGAGACGATGTAATGAAATATTTAATTCAAAGAGGCGCTGATTACAAAGCTGAAGATAACAATAATATCAACGTTTTAAGCTATTATAATCAGCGTGTTTACTTAGAAGATCCGGAATATAAAGAAAAACCGAAACCGACCTCCCCGTCCGAACGCTTATTCCAAGAATTTCAATACATCACAGAAAAAAATAAACTTTATAACGAAGACTTGAAAAAAAGCCTCTATGCACCTAATCCGGATGCAGCTCTAACAGAAGCATTAGAACACTTAGCTTACCCGGATGCAAAAGATGAAAATGGATGCACCACATTGCTAAACGCAACCAGACAAAACTTACCGCTATCATTTATTGAAAAATTAGTCGATGCTAAAGCAAATATTAACGCCGCATGCTTAGATGGACGCAATGCTTTAATGTTTCTAGCATCACTTGCCGAAACTGCTGCTGATGCCGAAAATCAAACTGCGAAAGCACTTTATTTCATCGACAACGGTTTAGATGTAAATGCCCAAGACGAAAATGGTAATACCGCCTTAATGCATGCTGTTGCCAATCGGGCACATACCAGTTTTATCTTGAGTCTTATAAAAAAAGATGCAGATATAAACATTGCCAACAAACAACAAGAAACAGCCCTTTGGCTAACCATTCGCCGACAACTTGCTCCTGAAACGTTAAAAATACTCTTAGACCACGGCGCTTCACCGGACAGTAAAGATATTAATGGAGAAACACCGCTATGGTATCAACTGCACAATAATGGTAACGACACAATCACACAAGTTTTAATTCATGGCGGTGCCGATGTTAACCTTCGTGATGAAAACGGAGATACCCCGCTTTTATATGCAGTTAAAAATGATTATTCTGCAGATATTGTTAAAGCCTTATTAGAAAGAGGTGCAAACCCGAACCTAAAAGACAAATACGGTTACACTATGTACGATATACTGCAAGGCAACCAATTTTTTAACGAAGCTATGGAAAAAGTAAACCACAACCGGATCCTTAATGAATGGTAGTTTAAAATAAAAACTCAGCTATTTTGCAAAAAGATAAACAGGTCTACTTTTTCTTCTGTTCTTCTTTTTTCTTTAACACCTCCAAATTACGCTCCGTCGCAATTTTTTCCAAAATAGTTTTAATAACAGTATCAATAGTCTTTCCCTCAGAATAGTCAGCAGGAAGCGCAAAATTAACCCGATCATCTTTTAAGAGCTTAACTGCTTTTTCTTTATGTACACTTTTAGGCTTATAAACAGCAATAGCATTTCCACCGCGGTTCTTCACAAATTTCATTGATGGAATATCCGTCATCCCGTCTCCAAAATAAATAATCCGTGAAAAGGGAACTCGCCGTTTTGCATCATCCATATATTCATTTACTAATTTATCATCAAGTTTCCCCAATCCTTTATTAATCTTTGAAAGATATTGTACTTTTGTTGAATAATTAATGACGCGTGCCGGCCACACCGGTGTACCATCATCACCAAAGGCATAAGCACAACCATACATTCCCGTAATATATTTACAGATAGAAGTTCCGCATAAAATCTCCTCATAACCGGAAGAAATAATGTAATGCTCAATTTTCAGACCTAATTTTTTTCCATAATCATTAATTCGTTCAAACCAAGTTTCAACACCTTTATAGTATTGAACAAGTGTTCCGCAATACTGAAAATTTTCCCTGGTCAAACGTATTCCTTTTTCCTTTGCAGTTTTCATAAAATAATACATACTACCGGTAATTTGATCGGCACAATTTTCAACCGACCATGCATTAGCTTTTTTCCAAAATGTCTGCGGTGACATTCCTAATTCCGGAATAAGCACATAATCTTGCATATATGTTGTAGAAAGTGTTTCATCAAAATCATAAACAAGCGCAACAACTGTATTTTTCATTATAAACCTCACACATTATCAGGCATATATTTTACATTTCAAAAGTTATCATTTTGTTAATTTATCTGTAAAAAAGACATTGCAATTTAAGATAAATCTCATTATACTGCCCGCAGTTTATAAACATTATTTAATAAAAGAGGTAAAAATGGCTGCGACACAAATGGAACAATTAGTTTCCCTATGCAAAAGAAGAGGTTTTATTTTTCAGAATTCGGATATTTATGGTGGGTTACAAGGCTTATATGACTTTGGTCCGTTAGGGGTTGAATTAAAAAACAACATTAAGGCTTCATGGTGGCGCTCAATGGTTTACGAACGCGACGATGTTGAAGGCCTGGATGCTGCCATTGTTACCAATCGCAAAGTATTACATTATTCCGGCCATGAAGATACTTTTTCAGATCCTATGGTGGACTGCCGTAAATGTAAAGGCAGGTTTAGAGCGGACCATATTAACGGCGTCTGCCCCAATTGCGGCTCTACAGATTTAACCGAACCTCGTCCGTTTAATTTAATGTTGAAGACACAATTAGGTCCGGTTGTAAACGAAGATGCAATAGCATATCTACGCCCTGAAACAGCGCAAGCAATTTTTACCCAATTTAAGAATGTTATTGACGCCACCTCTCGTAAATTACCATTTGGTATTGCCCAAATCGGTAAATCTTTCCGCAACGAAATTACACCGAAGAACTTCATTTTCCGCGTGCGCGAATTTGAGCAAGCCGAATTGGAGTTTTTTGTAAAACCTGGAGAAGATGAGAAATGGCATGAAGAATGGAAACAAACTCGTATCAAATGGTGGTATGACCAAGGTGTTAACCCTGAAAATTTAAAAATCTATGACCAACAACCGGATGAACTGGCTCACTATGCCAAAGCCTGCACTGATATTGAATACAAATTTCCATGGGGATTTGATGAATTAGAAGGCGTTGCCAACCGTCGAGATTATGATTTAGGCAATCACACCAAAAATCAGGAAGAATTTAATCTTGAAGCGCATTGTCATGAAAACCATGATTCTACCACCAAGCTTTGCATTAGAGATGAGGAAGAAAACAAATGGATTATTCCGTTTGTAATTGAGCCGTCTATGGGGGTTGACAGAGCAATGTTAGCCATTTTGGTAGATGCTTATAATGAAGAAGATTTAGGTAATGGTAACAGCCGTATTGTCCTAAAATTAAAGAAACACCTTGCTCCGATTAAGGTAGCAATTGTACCGCTGAAAAAGAACAGTCCGGAAATTATGGCTAAATGCTATGAACTAAAGAAAAATTTAATGAAATTAGGCATTGGTCGTGTTGCATTGGAAAATACCGGTAATATAGGTAAAGCCTATCGCCGTCATGATGAAATCGGTACGCCGTTGTGCTTAACCGTAGATTTTGAAACATTAGAGCAAAAACCGGAAAGCGTAACATTGCGCGATAGAGATACAATGGAGCAAATCCGTGTAAATATTGCAGACTTACCTAATTATTTACGCGAATATTTTGCCTAAAGCCAGTAGCGCCGCTACTGCACTGCGCATAGCGACCCCAACCGTTCAGACGACAAATGAAACATTGCTTGTGTGCCGAGCAAAACTTAAAAAACTTTTTTAGTGAATAAAAAGCCATGCTCGGCACATAAAGAATCATCAGAAAACCAGAAAGAACCATAATGTTCAAACAAAATTTCACTCTCCACACCCATAATAACGAATTACATTTCGATGGTCGTTATTCTGCCCGAGAAATGATACAAAAAGCGCAAGATTTGGGTTTCACAACCATTGGTGTTTCCAATCACATGATTATGCACCCGAGATTAACCCCTTATTTAGAACATGAACCGATGTTTTTTGATGATTTCAAAAAGGCTGAAAACACCTACCAAAAACATATTGAAATCTTACAAAACCTCAAATCAGAATTTAAGATAAACATCAAAATCGGTTTTGAAGTAGACTTTTTCCAACAAAAAGAATGGCGCAATTATTTTGAAAAAATGCTGACACGCCTGCCTGTTGATTACCTCATTAGCGGAAGCCACTTCTTAAAAAACAAAGACGAGAGTTTTCTCTGCAATATCTTCCACTTAAAACTTTTAAATCCCAAACCTGATGCCGAAACTTTGCACGAATTGACCATCAACCATTTTGAAAACATTATCGCTGCAATCAAAAGCGGTTATTTCAGTTTTATAGCTCATTTAGACTATTGCACCATTTTCGGCTTAGGTGAAAATAAGCGCTATGATGAATATAAATACCGAATTTTAGAAGCATTAAAAGAAACGCATACCCCGTTTGAAATCAACACCAGCGGCTATGACCGTATCAATCGTCCGCATCCGGATATTTGGATGATAAAAGAAATGGCAAAAGACGGCGGTCTTGTCCCTGTTATTATCAGTGATGACTCACATTTTACCGAACATATCGGTCGCCATTTTAATCAAACAGAACAATTACTGCAAAATCTCAATTACACCAACCGCTTTACTTTAGATATGTTAAAAAGACCGTTATAATGCAAAATATTTTTGAAAAATTAGCAAAATCACCTTTCAGAAGCAAGTTTAAACTCAAAGAAAATGACATCAATTACATCCGTCAAAAAGGTTTAGATACGATACAGTCTCACGCAGAAGATTTTATAAAAAAAAGAATAGCTCCGGCTCAAATAGCAAATGACGGCAGACAAACACCTATGCGCGGGCACCCTGTCTTCATTGCCCAACATGCCACTGCCACTTGTTGCCGCGGTTGCATAGAAAAGTGGCATCATATCCCTAAAGAAAAAGAACTCACGGTAAGCGAACAACAATACCTGGTTTCTACCATTATGGAATGGATTAAAAGGCAAAAGCCTCTGCCATAAACCATACTTATTTAATTATATCTTTAACCGCTTTTGCGAAACAAGAGCCTACAGCATCAGCAAAATCTTGCACTGTTTTTCCATCTTTTGTCTTACCCTCTGCCTCAGCGCCTGCTTCATACAGCAAACGAAACTTAGAAATGTCACCACCTGCTGCGGCATACATCAACACTGTTTTCCCTTCATTATCCTTGGCATTAACATCTGCTTTAGCAGCTAACAAAGTTTCAATAACAGCAATATTAACATTCTTATTAGCCGCCGCATACATTAACGCTGTCTTTCCGTTTTTATCTGCCACAGAAACATCAGCACCATTATGTATCAACGACCGAACAGCCTGAGCATCAACGCGAGCAAAAGAATTACCCACAGCATACATTAACACTGTTTTACCATTAATATCTGATTTCATCGGATTAGCTCCGCTTTGCATTAAGCGTTGTTGTTTTATCATAGCATTATATGGCCCGTCAACAGCATACATCAAAGCCGTTTTCCCATTTTTATCTGCCCTATCAACACTCGCATCTCTTGCTAAATCTCCTATAATACTAATCAGATTAACCGCTATTTCACTTTCTGCCGCATACATCAATACCGATTTACCATTTACATCAGTTGCATAAACATTACCTCTTCTAAGATTCATAGCCTCTCGCAACATCTCCGGACGCCCATCGCGTGCCAACAGCATCATAAAAGAAACACCTTGATTATCTTGTTTATTAATCAGATTTTCTGCCTGGCGCATAACTTGCCATGTCAAATCTAAATTACCTCCTGTTAATGCATACATCGGCAAAGTCCAACCATTATCCAAAGTCTGTTTTTTCAAGCCATCTATTCTCACTCCCAAAATATCGGCAATTTCCTTATTACCATTTTTCAAAGCATATACATAAGGCTGATATCCATTATGATCAGGAGACATTTTATCTGCCCTCATATTAATAAGCTGACGTACAATTTCCGCATTATTACCTCTCACGGCATAACTGACAACACCTACACCATCTCTATCTTGTAAAGTAACATCAATTCCCTTTGCCTTTAATAATTCAAAAGTAGCTAAATCACCGCTTTCCACCGCATACATAAGCACCGTTTTGCGGTTATCATCAGCTAATTGTACACTTTCTCCGGAATTAATTAAGAATTCAACAACATCAGCTTTACCACGTCCAGCCGCATACATAATTGCAGTTCGTCCGCTATTATCCTTAGCTTTAAGTGAAGCATTATGATACAATAACTCCCGACATATATCTACATTCCCGCTTTGCGCCGCATACATCAATGGATTTGTTCCGTTTTTATCGCCTTTATCCAAATTATCTCCTTTTGCTATCAACAAACGTACAATATCAAAATTACCCCCTTCAGCCGCATACATTAAAACACTTTTACCGTTATTATCCTTTTTCCACACATCAGCGCCTTCATCAATTGCCTGTTTAAAGAGCTCATAAAAACCATTTTGCGCCAACAGCATTAACAATGTCTGCCCTTTATATCCGCTTTCATCAATATTTTTTAATTTTGACTTAAAAAGTTGAAACAATTCAGGCTCATTATTAGCCATAGTCACGACTTTCTCAAAAGCAGAATACCCATCACTCTCTACTGCCCACATATCCGCACCGCGTTTTAACAAGTAGCTGGCAACATTCTTCTTTTTTTGTTCAACAGCATATCTTAATAGCGAAAATTTATTTTCACTAACAATAACATTAGCTTCCGTTAAACAATCAGCCGCCTTTTCAAACAACTGCTCTTGGTTCTTTTTAAGCAACACTTCTAAAATTTCAGATGTCGGCACTGCACCGGCATCTAAAAACATTTCCGCTGCTTTTTCATAATCATTATCTGCTTTTCTATAAACAAGTGAGCGCAACATTGCCGAATTAACATCACCGACATTTTCATTTAACAAGAATTCCAGCATTTGCGGATTACTCTCCGCCGCGGCAGAAGTCAGTAAATCTGTCCCTTTAGCAGACATTTGCCGCAAACTGCCTGATTTTTTCGCCAAAGCTTGTACCATCTCTACATGACCGGCATTAAGTTCTTGCAACAAAAAGTAACTTGCTCCTTCAGCCCCTTTTTCCAAAAGGGCACCAACTATTTCACTTTTTCCCTCATTCACCGCTTTTTTCAAAGGTGTAGTCACCCGCGGATCCATATAATCGAGTTCCTCATCCGGACGTGCTTTTCCTTTTACCTCTAAAACAGCATTAACCAATCCGCCATGTTGCAAGACTGTTTTAACCGCCTCTACATTTCCGCTCTCAATAGCTGCTGACATATATTGCGGTTGATTAAGCAGCACCGAAGATTTTTCAAGCATTAATCCGATAATCGTCATATCTCCACCTCGCAAAGCTTCTTCTACTGCATTTTCTCCTTCTTTATTTGTTGCTTCAAGACGAGCACCTTTTTCCAGCAAATACTTCACTGCCGCTGCATCTTTAACCTTAGCAGCCATAATCAATGGTAACTGCCCTGCCGCATTAGGCTGATTAATATCCGTATTCTTATCCCAATATGTCGCAATCGGTGCTACAGATACCACCTCTGAAGCATTTTTACGCCCGTTCATCATCCATACACCGCCGGCAAGCAATGCTACCACACATACACCACCGAGAAGAACTGTTATCTTTTTCATCTGCAACCTCACAAAGATAAAATTAAAATATAGCTCAAAATAACACCCGAGCGTTTAAAAAGCGTTTAAAAAACAAAATAACCTATCTTTGCGTGGTAACAATGGCAGATAAGAGCTTTAATATATAAAGAAAATAAGGTACGACCGTGCCAAGTATTACCCCCCTTTTTATTTAAACTTAAAAATCACTCTGAAAAGAGTGATTTTTTCTGAGGGCTTAGAGAGTGCCGATGCTGGAAATTGATTTGCGACCGCGGTGTACGAAAATGGGTACATAAAGTTTTAACTTTCCCTTTTTGACCGATGCCATACAAGCCCCCTTTATTTAAACCGAAAAAACTCTCGTAAACGAGAGTTTTTTGCCGAGGGCTTGGAGAGTGCCGATGCTGGAAATTGATTTGCGACCGCGGTGTACGAAAATGGGTACATAAGGAAGCAAATCAATGACATGATCAGTACTCTCCAAGCCCCCACCCACTAATCTTCGGTAGGCTCTTCTGCATCATCACCTATAAGTTCTGACGTCAAATGCCCTGCATCGGCACGAATTTTCTTTTCAATTTCATCTGCTAATTTAGGATTATCACGCAATGCTTGTTTTGCATTTTCACGCCCTTGCCCGAGCTTTTCGCCGTTATAAGAGAACCATGCACCGGATTTCTCAACAATACCGGCCTTAACCCCCAAGTCAACCAACTCGCCGACTTTAGAGATACCTTCCCCATACATAATATCAAAATCAACTGTCTTAAATGGGGGCGCAACTTTATTCTTCACAATCTTAACGCGTGTCTGACTACCGATAACATCATCTTTATCTTTAATAGCCCCCACACGACGAATATCCATACGAATAGAAGCATAAAATTTAAGCGCATTACCACCTGTCGTTGTTTCCGGATTACCAAACATAACACCGATTTTCATACGAATTTGGTTAATAAAGATGATAAGTGTATTAGAACGAGAAACTGTTGATGTCAATTTACGCAAAGCCTGACTCATCAACCTTGCTTGCAACCCCATATGCGAGTCGCCCATTTCACCTTCAAGTTCAGCCTTTGGAACCAGCGCCGCCACCGAGTCGACAACTAACACATCAATAGCACCGGAGCGAACAAGTGTATCAGCAATTTCCAAAGCCTGTTCACCGGCATCCGGTTGCGAGATTAAAAGATTGTTGATATCCACACCGATTTTTTTGGCATAGGACGGATCAAGCGCATGCTCGGCATCAATAAAAGCGCATGTTCCGCCTTTTTTCTGTGCTTGTGCAATAACGCTTAAAGCCAAAGTTGTTTTACCTGAACTTTCCGGTCCGTAAATCTCCACAATACGGCCTTTCGGCAGTCCGCCGATACCGAGTGCGATATCTGTTCCCAAAGAGCCTGTCGAAATTGCTTCGATATCAATTTTTGTATCTTGCCCGTAGCGCATAATAGAACCTTTACCGAAAGCCCTTTCGATTTGGCTCAAAGCCGCTTCCAATGCCTTATCTTTTTCCATCCTTTTACCTCATAAAAAAGTCATCAAATTTTGTTTTCGGTCTGATTATGTTCTTTTTTTGTTCTTTTTGCAAGCACTTTTTTCGTTTTTGCTGAAATTTTTAATAAAACATTGTAATATCAATAAATTATCATAGCTTAGAATTTTTTAAAACCGCAATACATACACACAAGTCAAAATAAATGTTTACAAACAAATTTTGTTTTGTTATTAAGCAAACACAATTAGTATCTTTAAGCATACTATAACGATTAACTATGAGGTAATTATATGACTGAAAAATTAATGGCCGGCAAAAAAGGCCTTATTATGGGACTTGCTAATGACAAATCGATTGCCTGGGGTATTGCTCAAGCCTTAGATGCACAAGGTGCACAGATTGCAATTTCTTATCAAAATGAAACATTAGAAAAAAGAGTTGTACCATTAGCCGAACAACTTTCTTTTGAGCCGACATTAATTAAATGTGATGTTTCCGATTCGGCATCGGTTGAAGCTTGTTTTGCCGAATTAGGTAAAAAATGGGGCAAAATAGACTTTGTAGTTCACGCGATTGCCTTTTCGGATAAAGACCAATTAAAAGGACGCACGATTGATACAACACTTGCCAATTTTACCAACACCATGCACATTTCATGTTATTCATTTATTGAAGCTTGCCGTTGCGCATCTCCTTATATGAATGAAAACGGAGCGATTCTTACCTTAACTTATTTAGGTGCCGAGCGTGTTTTACCGAATTATAACATTATGGGCGTAGCCAAAGCCGCATTAGAAGCATCTGTGCGCTATGCTGCTGTAGACATGGGGCAACAAAAGGTTCGCGTTAATGCAATTTCTGCCGGTCCGATTAAAACGTTAGCCGCTTCCGGCATCGGTGATTTTAGAAAAATTTTACGTTGGAATGAATTAAACGCACCTTTAGAAGCCAATGTTACCCAAGAACAGGTTGGTCGTGCCGCGCTTGCCTTATTATCACCGTTAGGAGAAGCCATCACCGGTGAGGTTATCCATGTAGATAACGGCTATAATAAAATAGCGATGATAAATATTCATAAGGTACATGAAACCGCTGAGGTTTTAGCCGAGTTTTAAGCATAAGAAATGGCGAGCACATGCTCGCCATTTTCTTATATCACGCTCGTTCTTATTTCGTAAAAAAAATAAAGAAAAAAACAACTACGGTAATAAGTATATCGTATATTCTATCTTTATCTTTAATAAACTGTAACCAGCTGATAACAGTCAAAATAAAAAAGATTAATGCCATGCCAACCAACGTCGGCTTCACATAATCAGGTGTCACCTGGTTACCACACAGCAACCAATAAACAAAAACACCCAACGAACCGGCACTGACTGTCATAGAGATATCGCCATATCCATATCCGGATACGGCTACACACAATATGAAAGCCGCGATGGCAAAAAAACCGAATTTGTAGCCTAAATCCCACAAATTCTCTTCTACGCCCAATCCATACATAGAAATCAGGCTGACTGCGGCAACAAAAAAAAGGAGCCACAGCATACAAAAGATTATACACCATAATCTTTTGTTTTTTTTGATTTTTTTTCTATCCATATATTAATAATTTGATTAAACTGCACCTTTATACCACATTTCAAACCGCTTTGCAACAAAAAATTTCGTCCACATTTATTATCATCTCTCGTCATTTCCTTGTCATCCCTTTTTTGCTCGCGCTCTCTCCGCCATCCCTTTTTTACTCGCCGCTCTTCCCATCCCCACTTTATAATCGTCATCCCTTGCGCGGCGCTGTGCGTCCGTGCATCAAGGGATCTTTGCTTCGGTACGCAGTACCGCTGCCGAATCATCTATAGCTCCATTATTGATAGGAGATTCTTTG